>NZ_JBHUGI010000032.1:0-589335 GCF_042681925.1 Sporosarcina siberiensis | reverse complement strand
TGGGGACAAATAGAAACGACTCGCTGGATTTTACATGTATCCAGCGAGTCGTTTTTTTATTTGTTTACTATTAAGTGCGTCCTGATCGGAATATCGAAAAGATTAAAAATAAAAACATCAGGGTAGCTACGATGGAGCCAAGTTCGATAATTGGAAAATTCCATAGAAGGTTTGTCTGTCCAGCAATCGCTGACCCGATTATAAGTCCAACCATTAAAATACTAAATGACAATAAGATGATGCTTAGAGAAAGTCGATTACTAATGCGATCGATTCTATTTAAAACTTTTTCCGCTTGTCTAAAACTAATGTCCAATTGCAATTTTCCTTTTTTGATTTTCGAAGTGATGTCTTTTAAATCTTTAGGTAATTTGAAAAGGATGTCGATATTATCCATAGTCTCATGCCAAGACTTTTTTAAAATATACATGGGGTGAAAACGTTCAGCAACTAATCTTTTCCCAAATGGTTCTACAGCTTTCATGATGCTGAAAGTCGGATCTAATTCGCTTATTAAACCTTCAAGCGTAAGAATAGCCTTTGTCAATATTGTGATTTCAGTTGGTATGCGAATATTATGGTGGTACGCGACAGAAAGCAGTTCTATGAAAATACCGCCTAGACTAATATCTTTTAGGGAAGCGTCGTAATATTTCGTTTGGAGATCATCTAAATCTCTCTTGAAGGATGGTAAATCTGTTTCATCAGATAAAAGCCCCATCTCTGAAAATGTTTTTAAAAGACCATCCGTATTTCCTTGTTGCAAATTAATGATCAGGGAAGCGAAGTGGTACTTAAGTTCATCGTCGATACGACCTACCATTCCGAAATCCAAGTACGCAACAACATTGTCTGGCAAAATATAAATATTCCCTGGATGTGGGTCGCCATGGAAAAAACCATGTTTCAAAACTTGTGTGAACATAGAATCCACAACGCGTTTCGCGATTATATTTTGGTCATATCCTTCTGAGTTCAATCGGTCCATGTCATTAATCTTAATCCCGCGAATCATTTCCATCGTGAGTACTTTTTCAGAGGAATAGTCCCAATAAATTGTAGGAATATGTATAGCAGACTCATTTTGAAACTGCTTTGCTATTCGCTCCCCATTCCGTCCTTCTACGCGGTAATCCATCTCATCCAGAAGAGATCTCGAAAATTCATCGATAATATCGGTAAGATTATACGTTTTACCCCATGCTGTATTGTCTTCTAAAAATCGTGCTAAGTTTTGCAGTATGGATAAATCTGTTTTTACAATGGGTTGGATATCCGGACGTTGAATTTTCACTGCAACTTCTTCTCCGGTTAGAAGGTGAGCGATATGGACTTGACCGATTGAAGCTGTCGCCAGTGGTTTTTCGATGAAATCTAGAAAGGTATTTTCAATTGTATCCTCTAATTCTGCCTCTATAATTTCCCGTATTTGTTCAAACGAAACGGGGGCAACATGATCTTGCAATTTTGCAAGTTCTTTAGAAATTTCTATTGGAACAAGATCATGACGTGAACTAGCGATTTGTCCAAGCTTAATAAAGGTAGGTCCTAGATCTTGTAGTGCCCTGCGGAGTTTCACCCCAATATCCTGCATGTTTATATCAACATCAGTTGTGTTTTCTTTTTTTGATGAAATACGATCTGTGATTCCTAAACGATGTAAAACATGGCTAAAACCGTTATGCAAAAATGTGTTTATAATTACTTGGAAGCGTTTTGAGTGCCTAATCTTCGTTTTAAACAAACAATTTCCTCCTTTATCTCATTGCTTTTCTCGTGTATGGAATACATTTATCATACACTAAACTGGTAAGAGAATCCCATCTAGTTAATAATTTCATTTATGCTTAGATTTATAGGAAAAAGGGTAGAGTACTACTAGTAAGTAATATTAGTAACATGAATGGAGGTTTATATTATGAGATTTGAAAGGAGCGAAAATGTTCAATTGTTGATTCGACTTAGTGAAGAAGAACTTGCAATGATTGTTGAAGGGGTAGAATCAATTGGGAACTTACAAATGATTTCAGATATGGATTCACTTGTTTTTCAGTATTACAGAGAGTTGCAAAATGAATAAAAGTTTTGTATACTAATTACCAGCGTTAGGAACAGGCGTTCTTTTTCGTTCTGTAAAGTAGGTGTACCCGTAATTTTAGTATAATGATTTTTATTTTGAACCAATATTATTTAGAAGACAGGTGAGGATTGTGAATCGAGATCGCGGAAATATTAAGTGGACTTCACTCATGTTGCCTGAACACTTGTTAGAGCTACGCAAATGGACCAATGAGGATGCGTATACAGAACGACCCGAACTGAATGAATGGGATTTCCAGTTAATTCAGGAAGAGTTGGAATTGGCCATTAAAAGAAAAGGTGAAACACTTATTAAAACTTGGTTTGATGGTGAAATTATTGAACATCAGGGGATAATAGTGAAAATAGATACTTTTTTAAAAGCAATTGTTCTAGAGGAAACATCAGGTATTAGAAAAATACCAGTCGTAGCAATTATTAATGTACAATGTATGACTATTGATTAAGTGGTTTTCATCATACAAGTTTGCGGTTGGTGAATTTGTGCTATGTTGTTTTTTTGTTTATAACAACAACTATCATTTGCAAGCCTTCGAACAAAGAGTTTTACTCATTAATCAAACAATAAACAGAACCCCCCTATTTCTACCTCAGCATTCTCTATATTTATTCGATTATTGGACTGGTTTTTATAAAATGTTCTGGACCCCCTTGTACAAGCGAATAGTTATAAGCGATGTTTCGCGTGAATAAAGCTAATGCTTATAGATACTTTTTTAAAAAAATTATAAATGAGGGATAAACCAAATGGACAGTAACATTCAATCTCTTTTTAAAAACTTAGAATCAGATGATAAAGAGGCTCAATTAGATGCGTTTAAAAGTATTTTAGATGAAACAACTGACGAAGTCGATTGGGCATATGACGTTTGGGATATGTTAATAGAGTGGTTAACAGATGTCGATAACCACCAAAGATCGAGAGCGGCACAGTTTCTTTCTGCGTTGGCAATTAGTGACCCTGAACAACGCATGCTCGAAGACTTTCCTATGTTATGGAAAGTGACAAAAGACCCGAAGTTTGTAACGGCTCGACATAGTTTACAGTCCATATGGAAAATTGGATTGGCGGGTGAAGAACAAAAATTGATGGTCTTGAATCATATAATCGATCGATTCCAAAATGGGTTAGGCGAAAAACACTATACGCTGATTCGATTTGATATGATTGAAGGTTTGAAAAAGTTATATGACCAATTACAAGACGAAACGATTAAACAAACCGCACTGGATTTAATTGCTACAGAAGAAGATATAAAATATCAAAAGAAATACTTGTCAGTTTGGAAATGATAAGTGTTGGCTATTGAGAAAATATAGGTAATAAACATAAAGCCGATTGCATATGCAATCGGCTTTGCGTTTATTAAATTTCAAACCTGGCCATATCATTTTGCAGTGATTCCGCTAGTTTCGCTAGGGTTTCTGCACTTCCAGATATCTCCGTATTTAAAGCAAGCTGCTCTTGTGTTGCGGCACTTGACGACTCAGCTTCTATAGTGGCTTGTATTGCTAGTCTTTCAATTGTTATTGATTCAATAGAAACTTTGTCTGTCATTTTTCGAATCTCTTCTATAGCTACGGATACAGTAGCAATCTTTTCACGCATATCACCAGTTGCAAATTCGATGCGATTAAATACATGGTCCGTTTTTTCTGTTACTTTAAGCCCTTCTTCAACTTGTTTGGTGCCGTTTTCTGTATTCGAAACGGCCTTATCTACATCTCGAACCATCGTATCCATCATATGACCAATTTCTGCGGCAGATCTCTTAGATTGTTCGGCAAGAATACGCACTTCTTTTGCAACAACAGCAAAACCTTTACCGTGTTCGCCGGCTCTTGCGGCTTCTATCGCTGCATTCAATGCCAATAAGTTTGTTTGTTCAGCAATGGCGGTTATAAGTGAAGTTGCATTTTGAATTTGGGCGGAATGTATTGCCATGTCTTGAATCGTATTAGAAGAATCTCTCATGGTCATAAGAATCGTATCCATTTGATTTGTGGAATCTTGCATGAGCATTCCACCATCTTTCACTAGACGAGCTACTTCATCTGAAGAGGAAAGCATTATTTGGTTTTCCAAAGTAATTTTATTGATGCGTGATACCATTTGCTCAATAGAAAGCGTGGAATCGTTTGCGGTAGTCGTTTGTAATTCACTGGAAACCAAGTTTCGTTCTGTAATGTCAGCTACAAGTGCAGATGTTTTCAGGCTATCTCCAGAGCTAACCGATAAATCTTCTGCATATACAGCAAGTTGAATAGCTGATTGTCTTGCATTTATGATGATTTCCCTAAGATCATCTACCATTTCATTGAACGCATCCGCCATTTCCCCGAGTTCGTCTTTATTATGAACGCTTACTCTTTCCGCTGAAAAATTACCGGTAGCTATTTGTTTTAGAGCCATAGTCATTGTGCCGACTGGTATAGCAATGCTTCGACTAATGATGCGTGCAATGACCACCGTTACTACTATCGCTACCGCAATTAATAAAATAATAAGGGCTTGTATCCATTTCAATAAAAACTGCAATTCATTCTCAGTCTGTTCCCGCTGCAGTTCTTGATATTCAATTAATTTTGAAATTCTGTCATTAATTACAAATTCGAAACGTTCTCCCTCCATTGCAATTTTTGCCGCAGTAATCAACTCACCATTATTGACATCTCTTATTACAATTTCACTTAGTCCTTGATAGCTAATAGAAGCCTCTTTTAACTGCAAGAATAGTTCACGAGCAGCCGGGGTTTGTATTCGTTTATCTAGATTTTTTAATTTAGATTTATAGGAATTAAGTATCTCTTCACGATGTGATAAATATGTTTCGTCTTCGTATATGATATAACCGTGAAGATTTTTTGCATCTTCATTTTGAGCTGATAATAATTGCTCTAGTAGCATTACCATGCTTACTCTCTCATCGATTAAATAACGATATTCGCTATTTAATTTCGTTAATGCCCATAGTCCGCATACACCTACAGTAATTAAGATGAGTAAAATGGATGAAAAGCCTAACCATAATTTTTTTCGAACGCTGAATCGCATGTCTCAATGACCTCCTGTGTCGTGTAGTCATTAGTAATTATAGGACATAGGAGAATAGTTCGGTGTTAAGGTATTGTAAAGATTGGAATTGCGAAACTGTAACCATCTGAAATCATTTTCTTTTTAATGACCGGATTGATTCTTAAAGAAAATCGCAAAGTGAAAGTAAAGTCCAAAAATATGTACATATAAACAGATGTGTTCTTCTCAGTTATTTCCTGAATCTATATTTACCAATGAATTGTGCATGAAATATTGTTTTTCAACCATATTGAGTAGGTATGCTACTTTGAGGAGGGATAACGGTGCAGGAGAATCGGAAAATAAAGGCCCAATTTAACAAAATGAAAACAGAAGTATCCTCGGATTTTATAGATCCTTTTGAACTAAATGCAACAAGTAAATTAGCGGTTCGTTCATATGCGGGACCTAAAGAGTACAGAGAAGCTTTAATGGAGAAATCACGAGAAACGTCACGGAAAAATAATGAAGAGTGATGTTGTTTTAAACACTAGTACTATTTAAATTAAAGACGGTTGAAATGGGTTTGTACTCCATGTCAACCGTCTTTTGGTTCAAATGGCTCGCACCAAATACGTATTTGGTGCTTTAAATTGAGTTGTTGTAGTTTTAAGCTTGAGGAACAAATGTTTTACAATCTGTTTCATCACTGTGGGCTGCGTGTTTGCCTTTCTGACTGACTACATAAATGACATCTGCGTGACAATTGTTCCCTTCGCCCCAATACTTACAGTTGTGAACTTCACAAAGTATTCTTTGTCCCATATGACCACACCTCCTCTAAACGTATCCTTCCCAAGTCAAATTAGGTTATACTTAACTGAAATTCAACTAGTTATAATTATTAAATAAGTGTGCTTATAGAAACATTTTAATGGTATAATAGTAGGAAATAGTGCGTGTGGAAAAATTTAAAGGGGTCCTTTACATAATTATGAAATTTTCATTAAAACATTTAATTCTCTTAGTCGCATTACTGTCAGTGGCATTAACACTTATTAGCAGCATTACCTCTGGACACCGTGTAAATCAGGACACACTTATTGAAAATACGTTAGAAACAAATCGAGTGTATGCTCAAAAGCTTGCAGACGTAACCGATACATTTTTTAAAACTACGCTTCAAACTTTGAAATACAGCTCAAAAGACGTAGTTGAGTATATGAAACAAAATAATTCTGAAGAGTTATTGCTTAAAGAAACGAAACGGTTATTCAATGAAACAAATACGTTTAACTCGGTAGTGGTAACGTCTGCAACTGGAAAAATAATTGCAGCTTCCCCTGAAAAGTTGGATCTTTTAGGAAAGCAAGTAACATCACCGGGTGGACTTCAAGCACTTGAAGAGAGAAAACCGTTAATTACAAAACCTTACACCTCGATAACAAATCGATTAATCATTTTTATTTCGCACCCTATTTTTGATGATAAAGGTCAGTACCTTGGTTATGTGGGTGGCTCGATTTATTTACTTGAGGAAAACATCTTAAATGATTTATTAGGTAAACATTTCTATCAAGATGGTTCGTATGTATATGTTGTCAACGAGGATGGAAAAATTCTTTATCATCCGGAAAAGAGCAGGATTAGTGCTATTGTTCCTGGAAACCCTGTAATAGAAGCAGTCATAAGTGGTAAAAGCGGTGATAAAAGACTTACTAATTCAAAGGGTATGGATTTGCTGGCAGGTTATGCCTATATGCCAACTACAAGCTGGGGAGTCGTCTCACAAAGGCCAACTGAAATGGCTTTACTTCCAGCAACAGAAACGAGAAATGAAATGATTATTAATACACTGCCGTTTTTACTACTTTCATTTATAATCATTATTTATATCTCAAATCAGATTGCAAAGCCTTTAGAAAAATTAGGAAAGTATGCAGAGTCGAGTATGATAAAAAATGAAAAAGAAGAAATTGTAGATGTAAATGCTTGGTATTACGAGGCCATTCAATTGGAAAAAGCTCTAGTTAAAAGCTTGTCTTTTCTAGAAGACAAAGTGAATTACTTTATTCATGAATCTACTATCGATCCTTTGACAGGATTGGTAAATAGACGTTCGATGGATGAAACAACAAAAAAATGGATCGATCAAAAAGTACCGTTTTCAATCATACTGTTTGATATCGACCGATTCAAGCGTGTCAACGATACATATGGTCATTCTGTTGGGGACGAAGTATTGAAGTTTGTGGCCAAGGAAATGCTTGCGGTATCGAGAAGTACCGATGTGTGTTGTCGTTACGGGGGTGAGGAATTCATAATGTTATTGCCCCAAACGACAATATTGCAAGCTTTTGATATAGCGGAGCGGTTACGAATGAAGTTTGAAACGACTGTTAGTCCATGCGGGGAAGTGATTACGATTTCCTCTGGAGTTGCAAGTTATCCTGAATGTGCTGAACATATTATGACGTTAATTGAAGTAGCAGATAAGAGTTTATATGAAGCGAAAAATTCAGGTCGAAATAAGACAATCATGGCTGATTTTACTGAGGCTCATAAAGAATTATTAAAATCGTGATATAGTGTTAAAGAAAAATGGTTGAATACTTAACCTAGTATTCAACTCTTTTCAATTAAAAGGATTTTTAAATACTTTAGTGCGGTATCGAATTTAATCCATTGAATTTAGACAACTGAATAACTTCTAGCATTATATTTTTGTATTACAACGTAAGGGATGGTATTCATATGGGTGAAATAGAACTTGGGAAAGAAAAGTCACGGTTTAGCCAGTTTAAAGCATGGTTTAAGTCACTAAAAAGTGTTAATAAGTTTATATTTATCTTCATAGGAATTGTATTGAGTGGTCTATTCGTAATCAATGTTTTCATAATGCTTAGCGACGTAAGTAAATTAGATATTGTAGAACCACGCCCCACAATTATTTATGATATAAATGGTGATGTGGCTAGTAAAGTTTCTAACTCCAAGATTGAGGGCGTTAGTTTGGATCAAATTCCGAAAGAAGTTATTGAAGCTTTTGTCTCCACAGAGGACCAACAATTTTATAAACATAGCGGTATTAACTACATAGGTATTACAAGGGCGTTCATACAAAATCTGTTTAAAGGAAAGATTGTTGCTGGTGGTAGTACAATTACTCAACAACTTTCGAAAAATGTTTTTCTTACAGAGGAACAAACCTATACACGTAAACTTAAAGAACTAATACTCACAAAAAAGATTGAGAGAACGTATTCGAAAGATGAAATCATGGAACGTTATTTAAACCAAATCTATTTTGGTGAAGGCGCATGGGGAATTCAGCGAGCAGCACAGGTCTACTTTGGTAAAGATGTTGGCGAATTAACATTGAATGAATCAGCTACTTTGACGGGGTTGGTCAAAGCGCCCTCTAATTTATCACCTTATAAAAATATGGATAAAGCAGTTGAACGAAGAAACATTGTACTCTCTTTAATGAATAGCGAAGGTTACATTGATCAAAAGGAATTTGAAAAAACAAGAGATCAAGAAATTGCTTTATCCAGTAAAGAAGTTGTTAATTACAATGGGAATTATCCATATTACGTTAATTATCTAATCAATGAAGCAGTAAAAAAATACGAATTAACAGAGAATGAAGTTCTTTCAGGAGGCCTTCATATTTATACTGAACTAAATCCTGTTATTCAGGACGCTTTGGAACAAGTATTTCAAGATGAGGATAATTTTCCAGTGAGCGTGCCAGATCAGCTTATTCAAAGTGGATCCGTTTTCCTTAATCCTAAAACCGGTGGAATTAGTGCGTTAGTTGGTGGAAGAGGCGAATATACTTACAATCGTTTTAATAATGCGACTCAGTTAATAAGGCAACCTGGATCTGCATTAAAACCACTATCGGTTTACACTCCGGCACTGGAGCATGGATACAACTTCGAGGATTTACTTGTCGATGAACCAATCAATATAGGTGGATATCAACCGCAAAATATAGATAAGCAATACCGTGGGAAAGTTACAATGTATGATGCAGTACTAAATTCTTATAATGTGCCCGCAGTATGGTTATTAAATGAAATCGGGATTGAAAAGGGAATGAGTACAGTAGAACGGTTTGGTATTCCTTTGGAAAAAGAAGACCATAACCTTACGTTAGCATTAGGGGGTCTAAACAAAGGGACATCGCCACTATTAATGGCACAAGCATTCTCTACTTTTCCTAACGATGGAATAATGATGGAAGCTCATGCTATATCGGAAATTAGGGATGCAGAACGTGAAATAGTTGGAAAATGGGTTGAAAAATCTACTGGAGTTATAGAACCAGAAGTATCTCAACAGATGACATATATGCTAAAAGGTGTTGTAGAAAATGGTTCTGGTAAAAATGCAAGTATTTCTGATATGAACGTAGCTGGAAAAACAGGTACTACACAACTACCTTTTCCAGGTGTGGCTGGTTCAAAAGATCATTGGTTTGTTGGATTCACACCAGATATAGTAGGTGCAGTCTGGTTAGGTTATGACAAAACAGATCCGGAACATTACTTGACGGGGACTAGTAGTGAAACAGTAACAACTATATTTCAAAAAGTGTTATCTCAATCGATGAGTGAGTTGCCGAACAAGGAGTTTGACTTATCATTAATTTCAAAGAAAATAAAAAAGGAACAAAAAGAAGCGAAAGATAGTTCTGAAAATAAAGAAAAGAATAAGGGGAAGGAAAAGAAAAAGGAAAAAGAAGAGAAGAAGAAAAATAAAAAGGAAAAAGAAGAGGAGAAGAAAAAGGAAAAAGAAAAGAAAAAAGAAAAGAAAAAAGAAGATAAAAAAGAAGATAAAAAAGATAAAGACAAAAAAGATAAAGATAAAAAAGAGGGATGATAGTAGCGGCAGGGATATCCCTACAGCGTTTAGAGGAAATTTAAGTTTGATTTATATCGGGAAAAGCGTACACGCTATCATTCGTGTGCGCTTTTTTGCGTTGATTAGAAGTTATTAAATAAATAGAAATGATTTAATGCATAGTGTCTTTCACAACAAAGTTATTTCTACATATTTGTTTTATCAATAGGGTGATTTAAAAAAGGGGGAAATATTTATTAAATAATTGTGCATATGTACTTACCATCTTTCATACATTAGTAGAGTCGTTAAGAAACGGGGCACGCTTAACTTCTTTTGTGCAATAAATCCTGAACTTGCACATTATAGAATCCCTGTGGAATGTTGTTGAATAGTTCATTGGAGACAAAGGGTTGGATTGACTGAGCAGAATAAGATTAGGGAGATGAGTTATTTGTCAAAATCAATACCACTGGATCCATTCAAAATGTGGAAAGATATGTATGATCAAACAGAGTCAAATTGGAATGAGGCAATTCAAGAATCTTTGAAGAAGGAATCATTCTCTGAAGGCATGGGGGAGACCTTAAATTTCTATCTGCAATTTAAGGAACTTTCAAAGAAGACAACGGAAACATATTTACAGGAAGTGAATATCCCAACTCGCGATGACCTAGCCGAGGTTTCATCACTAGTTATTAATTTAGAAGAAAAAGTGGATGGTCTAAATGATAAATTCGAGGATGAACTGAGTAAAATTGATTCTTCTAAAGAAATCAATCAGTTAAAAACAGTCGTAACTAATCTTGAACAAAAATTAGATGGTGTTTTAAGAGTGCTTGAAACGTTAAGTAATCAAACAGTCAATAGTGAACAATAAAATAAAGAAAGATTAATTAAATCTAATGAAGTTTCGAACAAATAGATGGATTGGAAGTGTATAGCTCAATGACGATTAATTTAATTGAAGCAACAGAAGAAATTAAAAACAAAAAACCACTAGCTGGAAAAGTTGCAGTTGTAACAGGTGGATCACGTGGAATAGGTGCAACTATTGCTAAAGCTTTAGCTGAAAATGGTGCAAGTGTCGCAATCAATTATCATACAAGAATTGATGATGCAAACGCAATCGTTAAGGAAATTGAAGAAAAGGGCGGAATTTCTGTAGCAATCAAATCCGACGTATCTAACCCGGATGATGTTAAGGAGTTTATGAAAGAAGTGAAAAAGACGTTTGGCAAGATCGATATTCTTGTAAATAATGCTGGAATTACAAGAGATCGCACGTTTCGAAACCTTACAAATGAGGATTGGAATGAAGTGATTGATGTAAATCTAAACAGCGTTTTCTATACAACTAAAGAAGTTATTAATCATATGTTGGAGCAAAAAAGTGGGAGAGTTATTAATATTAGTTCAATTATTGGCCAGTCGGGTGGATTCGGTCAATCCAATTATGCGGCTTCAAAAGCGGGCTTGGTTGGTTTAACGAAATCACTTGCATTAGAAACAGCAAAGAATGGAATTACCGTGAATGCAATTTGTCCTGGATTCATAGAAACAGAAATGGTCAAAGAAATGCCTGATGATGTGAAAAAGAGCATCATTTCAAAAATTCCGATGCGACGTTTAGGGCAAACAGAAGAAATTGCAGAAGCAGTATTATTCTTAACAACTGCAGATTACATTACAGGTCAATCCATTAATATAAATGGTGGATTACACATGTAATTGGTAAATGGGGCTTCCGACAAGGGAGCCCTTTATAATTGTTCGTAGGAGGAATAAAATGAGTTATTCAAAAGGTATAGATGCTGAGAAATGGATGGAAACAATGCCGGACGGAATGAAGTCAGGTTTTGAACGTGTTAAAAGGGTGTCGGATGTCTTATCAAATGAATCGGATCCCAAAGTGGGTCAAACTCCTAAAGAAATCATTTGGACAAAAAATAAAGCAAAGTTATATCGCTATCAATCCTCGATGAAGAAAACGAATGCTGTTCCAATTTTAATGATTTATGCACTCATCAACAAACCGTATATATTGGATTTAACTCCGGGCAATAGCTTAATCGAGCATTTAACAAATAAGGGGCACGATGTGTATTTACTAGATTGGGGTACGGCCGGTTATGAGGATCGAAATATGAAGTTGGATAATTATATTTTAGATTATATTCCTCGTGCCGTTAAGAAGGTATTGCAAACGTCAGAGGCAAAGGAAATAAGTTTACTTGGGTATTGTATGGGTGGAACTATGACTTCAATATTTACGGCACTCCATCCTGAATTACCCATACGAAATCTGGTTCTTATGACGAGTCCTATTGATTTTTCAGATGCGGGCTTGTATACGAATTGGTTAGACAAACGGTACTTTAATTTGGATAAATTAGTCGATACGCTTGGTCTGATTCCGCACGATATGATTGATTTTGGTAATAAACTTTTAAATCCGATTGCAAACTTCTATGGACCTTATGTGAGCTTAGCCGATCGTGCAGACAATGAAGAATTCGTTAAAAGCTGGAAGTTGATGCAGAAATGGTTGAACGACGGCACCCCATTTCCAGGTGAAGCTTATAGACAGTGGATAGGCGAGTTTTATCAGGAGAATAAATTAATCAAAGACGAACTATATATCAGGGGACGGAAAGTAGAGCTTAGTAAAATAACTGCAAACCTTTTAAATATTGCAGGAAAACATGATGTCATAGCTTCTCCTAAGCAAGTCGAACCACTAAATGCTAAAGTATCAAGTCAGGATCAAACATTTCATTTGTTGAATACAGGTCATGTTTCAGTTGTTGTTGGAAAAAGAGCGATTGAAACCACATTTCCTTTGATTGACAAATGGTTGACAGATCATTCCGAAGCCTAAAAAAAAATCCCGTTGTACATGCAATTATCAATTGCGTGTGCAACGGGATTTTCATAAGTTACTTCAGTTTTAAATGATTTTCACCATAACTTTTTCATTATTGATATCGGATTCACCGTTAAATTGAAAACCGAATTTCTCATATAGGCGGAGTGCTGATTGATTGTCTTCATATAAACTTAAATAGATCTCCTGACATGAAAATTCTTGCACTAATTTTTGAATTAATGCTGTCAACATAGCTTTTCCATAGCCAATCCCTTGATACTTGGCATCAATGAGAAATCGGTCTAACCAAACACGACCGTTTTTCATTTCTTCAGGGAAATATCCATACATTGCAAAGCCCACGAGCTCTTTGTTTGAATACAGTCCGACAGGTTTAAACTCAGGGTATTCCTTAGCGTCATCTAAACATTGTTCTGTCGTTTCTATAAAGTTTGTTTGGGATTCGGAAACACTTAAACTTAAAATATCTTCTTTATTTTCTTTTGTAACGTCATGAATGGATATACTCATGACTATCAAGTCCTTTCTAATTGCACCAATGGATATGTGTAGTGGTATAGTTATATCTTAAGGTATATGGTTACCGTATAGTCAAGGAGTGTGACTTAAGTGAGTGAGAATTTTCATAAATATTTCACGGTTGGTGAATTTGCGAAGTTATGTAATGTGAAAAAACAAACGTTGTTTCACTACGATGATATCGATTTACTTTCTCCTGAAATTAAGAATGAGAAAGGTTACAGATACTACTCTTATCATCAGTTCGATGTCTTTTCCGTCATTCAACTATTAAAAGAAGTGGACATGCCGTTAAAAGAAATTAAATTATTTCTGAAAAACAAAACCCCGATAGACCTTATAGAACTATTGAAGAATAAAACGCAAGAAATTGATGTGAAAATCAACAACTTGCAGAGTATACAAAAAATCATCCAGACGAAAATTGAACTAACAGAACGTGCATTAGTTATTGATTATTCAACAATCACTTTACAAGAACAAGCGGAAGAACGGTTGTTTTTGAGCAGTTCTATTTTAGATTGTTCCGATAAGGGGTTCCTCAATTCGGTTTCTACATTTATCGAATGTATTAAAGAGGAGGGGTTGGATATTGGTTACCCAATTGGAGCGGTGATCAGTAAAGATCAGGTTGAGCAAGGGGACTATGAAAACTATACGTATCTCTACACAAGATTGGAAGAACTAGCTCCGCAGATTGCTTGCTATGTAAACCCACAAGGCTTGTATGTGGTGGCATACCATAAGGGAAGTGAGGAATTGATTCATCAAACCTTCAAGAAAATGTTGGAATTTACCGTAAAAAATCACTTAAATCTAACGAACTACACGTATGAGGAGTACCTTTTAGATGAAATATCGGTGAGTGGCAGTGATCATTATGTAACGGAAATTAGAATGCAGGTAGAACGTAAGTGAAGGATACAGCTTTAACGGAAATACCAAGGGGGTTGTAAACCCTTGGTATTTTTCATTAAAATTTAGAGTAGTTTTTCTTGACTTTTTAAACGTGGATTTCTTTTCGTTGACTTGAAGATGGGATATTCAGCTCTTTTCGATATTTATTAATGGTCCTTCTTGAAATCAATATCCCTTTTTCGGTATTGAAATACTCAGCAATTTTTAAATCCGAATAAGGCTTGTGCTTATTTTCTTGTGCTATGAAATTTTGAAGAAGTGCTTTCACTTTGGTTTGTGAAACACTCTCGCCTTCACCCGTATTTATTTTTGAAGTGAATAATAGCTGGAGTTTGAAGGAACCGAAAGAAGTTTGGATTATTTTATTCCTCGTGGCACGACTCACAGTAGATTCATGCATTTCAATCTCATCAGCAACTTCTTTGAGTGTAAGAGGCTTTAAGGAAGAAAATCCATTTTTAAAGAAATCCATTTGTTTATCCAATAAAACCGTTACGATTTTAATGATTGTATTTCTTCGTTGTTCGATACTGCTTAGAAGCCATTGATATCCTTTGTATTGTGCATTGATATATTTTGACAGTTCATTTTTGGTGTTAATGTAATGTGTATACTCATTATTTAAACCAATAGTAGGTAAATAACCATCATTTAATTTAAAAATAAATCCATTCTCCTTAAATTCAACGATAATATCAGGAGTGATATATTGTATTGAAAAATCAGAAATGAAGGTGCATGGTTTTGGATTAAGCTTTTGAACGAAATCATAAATCTCTTTCACTTGGGCCATAGTGATATTCATCTGTGCAGCGATTTTATCCCACTTGTGTTCAGCCATCAAATCCAAATGATTTCTCACCAAGCATTCCGCCAATTCATTTTGGTTAGAAGCATAGGTCATTTGTAGAAGCAGGCATTCTTTTAAATTCCTAGCACCAGTACCGATTGGAGCGATGTCTTGAAGAAGATGGATTCCCTGTTCGATTTCATCTTCATTAAACTCTGCATAATGATCTAGGTTTAAATATCCATTATCATCAAGATTATAAATGATATAGTTCAACAACTTTTGCACTTGTTTTTCGGGGTAAATGAGTTTAGTCTGTTCGAATAACTCATCCCTCATATTATTATGAGTGCACTGGATTGTATCCATTGTGTTCCTGTGGTAACCGGTCGATGTAGAACGATGTTGTGATCTTTCCTCGTATGAACGATTTACCTCTTTTTCCTTCAATTCTATTAAAGGATTTTCAATTTCTTGTTTTCGAATATATTGTTCTAACTCGTAAGTGGAGTATTGTAATAGTTCGATGGCTTGTCGTAAATCGGTTGTCATTGAAAGGCTAAGTGTTTGTTTTTGTTGGAGTACAAGCTCCATTGAGATCCCTCCTTTTAAAGTCGATCTTAATGTAACCGTTCATGAAAAATTCGTTTCATTCATTGTAAAAGCAACTGTTTAGGTCTGTTAGATTTGGTATTTTTGTATTTTTTTAACGACAGAAGATTGACTGATACCAAGACTTTTGGCAACTTTTCGAGTTGTTTTATACATTTGTGTTTTTTCTAATATAATCTTCTTTTCTACTTCTTCAAGTGTTTTCTTCAAGGAGAAGCTTTCTGTGAAATCAGGTCGTTCAGATATAAAAGGAAGATCACTCCATGTAAGCTCGTCTTGTTCGGATGTGACGACGAGTCGTTCGATAAGATTTTCCAATTCTCGTATATTACCTGGCCAAGAGTACTTTTGTAAAAGCTCGACAACGCCAGGTTGGAAATGTTTATTTAATTGGTATTTTTGATTTGCTCGGTTTAAAATCATATGCGCTAGAGGTTTAATGTCTTCAATTCTTTCTCTTAATGGAGGAATATTAATTGGAACAATATTTAAACGATAGTAAAGATCTTCTCGAAACTCTCCTGTTTTCACAAGTTTGACTAGATCTTTATTTGTTGCCGAAATGATTCGTGCATCAATTTTAATTTCTTTGTTACCTCCTACTCTACGTATCTCGTATTCTTGTAAGACTCTAAGCAACTTCACTTGTAAATCGATGGGCATGTCGCCTATTTCATCTAAAAAAATGGTCCCTCCATGTGCTTCCTCAAAAAGCCCTCGTTTGCCATCTTGGTTGGCTCCTGTAAATGCACCTTTTTCATATCCGAAAAGTTCAGATTCCAGTAAATGATGTGGAATGGCTGCACAATTGATTTTAACTAATGGTTTTTCAGATCTTGGACTGTGCTGATGGATGAGTTTCACGATGACTTCTTTTCCTACGCCAGATTCTCCTAGGATGAGAATGGGAGAATCGAATGTAGCTATTTTAATTGCTAATCGAACAATGTGGTCGGTCCTAGGGCTGGCAGCGATAATATGGCTGGCAATAGGCGCTGAAGAGACGATACTTTGACTGGGTGGGGTGATACTATCGGACTTTTGTTGCTTAAGTGCGATGGATAATAATAAATCCATTTTGACATTTTTTAATTCTGATATATCTCGCACATTTAAGACGATATGACTAAGTTGTCCGTCCTGGTCGAAAATGGGATTCCCAGTAACTAAAGTTTCCACGCCTCGAATACTAATGACTTCCGTGATGGGGTGTTTTACTCGCATTACAACTTGCGTAACGGATTTTGAAATGAATCCTTTTTCTAAAGCAACTTTGATGTTTGTGCCGGTGAAATCTTCTCGAGTAAAGCCTGTGATTCGTTCGGCGGCATTGTTAATAGCGAGTCCGATACCGTTTTTGTCGAAAATGCAAATACCATCAAAGCTATTTTGGAATGCTTGAAAGTATAGGTTATCCACTTTTTCACCTCGTTTTTAGTTCTTCTACACGGAATGATTCTTTTTAGAATCAAGTATATATACTACTAACAGTAACTTAAATATTCAGAATTGCAATTACTTATTGAAAAATAAGCAGTTTTGCATAGAAACAACCATCTCACATGCAATGAGATGGTTGTTTCTATGCAACCTATTTTTCAAAATCTTGTATTGTTTGTTTAATAAGGTTAGGAATGACAGTAGTTTTTTTCGTTTCCTTATCGACTAAGACAATTGTTGTCCAGCTGGAAGAGATCAGTTCACCCGTCGATTTTCGTTGAATGGCACTTTCAATTTTTAGTGATTTTGTGCCGAAGTGAGATGTTCGAACTCGAACAGTTAAGGCATCGCGAGCATAACCTTCAAGATGGAATTTGGAATAAGTATCGCCAACAACGAACATAATGCTTTGATCGTAAAAACCTAAATGCTCAAAGTAATCAGCACGTCCTTGTTCATAATACAGACTATAGCTTGTATTGTTTACATGCCCGAATAAGTCGGTTTCACAGATTCGCACTTTTAAGTCCGTGGAGAAGGAGAACGACCCAAGCCATTCTTCAAGATTTGGTTTGATATATTCTAAAGGTGTCATTGCTCTACTCCTTTACATAAGTGCTCTATGAACCAATCGGTTGCTGCTTGTTGTGCAGCGTCAAATGTTTCTCCTGTGTAGACATCGAAATGACCTTTTGTTAATTTTACCAACTTTTTTGGCTCTTTGGCTTTTGTATTGAAAACATCGATTGCTGCAACTGCTGGTGTAATGCCGTCCTCAGTTGCGACAATCATCATAAGTGGAGTTGGTGAAATAATATCGACGTTTGCCGCCGGGAAATACTCCAAATAGTGTTCCATTGAATCGAGTGTAATGTAGTTTTTCCAAGTAGGGGCGACCTCTTCAGCCATCTTAAGAAACCACGGGTATGCTTCAGGATGTGTTTGTGCACTGTATTCGCCGCTAGTATCGGTAACTACTTTAATGTATTCAACGGGAGCTCCTGTATAGCGTTTTTTTCGATTCGCAATGAGTTTATCGATGAATGCTTGCATATTTTCTTTTCCCATTTTCTTCTCAGAACCAATCCAACCTCGAATTGTCGGCACTTGTGAAACAATTGCTTTAACACGTCGGTCAAGCGCACCAACTTGAAGGACGTGACCGCCACTATAGGAAGTTCCCCAAATACCGATTTGGTCTTCTAGAACATTCGGGTGCGTGGAAACCCAGGATATCGCATTGCGGTAGTCTTTGATTTGCTCAAGTGGGTCCATATGTTGGCGGTTATCGCCCTCGCTTTCCCCGAAGTTACGGTAATCGATAATGAGAGTTACGAGACCTGCTTCAGCAAATTTTTCAGCATATCTTGGTAAATAGGCTTCTTTTACAAGACTAAATCCATGTGCCATGACAATTGCCGGGAATTGTTTCGTTGAATCGCCTCTGTCCGGAATATATAAAAGTCCGCTACAAGTGACGCCTTCACTTATAAAAGTAATTTTTTCAACATTCATATCCGTTCCTCCTCAATTACTCATTCTAGGATTTTTTCCCCCAACGATTGATAACATCTTCCGCAAAGTCTAAATACGGTCGGATTGGTGTCATTTCATTAACCGTTATATAATCGGCCAGCGGAAGTTGGGCTGTAAATAAACGATCCAATTCATCATGTGAATCTGCTTTGTAAATTAAAATTACTTCCATCGAGCCGGCAATTTTATATGCACTAATTATTATTCCATGCTCCATCGCTTTTTTTGCGATTGAAATTTCTTTTTCCCATAATGTCCATAATTGTTCTTTTGACAATTCTTTTTGATGAACTGTTACACGAATAAAAAACAGCATATTGTCTTCCTCCTTAGAATAATATTATTTTGCACTCAACTATCATTATGCAAAATTCATGCCATGTTTATAAATGTGAGTAGGGCACGCCTTTAGAGAATATCCGATTGCTTTCGATTCGATTTCGAATCGAAAAAACAAGTGTTGATTCAAAAAGGAATCACTTTGTGCTTTTTTTTAATGATTTCATTGGCTTTTGATAGTGGCACGAATATTGCATTGTATTAAGTTAAGATCTGAACACTAAAAGGAGGGCTTTTTTGAAGAAAGAAGATATTTTGGAGAAAATAGCTGAACAAACCATATTACCTGTTATTGCAGCGCCCATGTTTTTAGTTTCGAGTCCAGAGCTTGTTATTGAATGCTGTAAAAATGGAGTGATCAGTTCTTTTCCTTTACCGAATGCTCGAACAATTGAAGTACTAGATGAATGGATGAACAAAATTACTGTTTCATTGGAAAAGTCTATTCAGAATTCGGATAGAAAAACAGCACCATGGGCAGCAAATATCATTACACATCAATCCTATGATCGATTTGAGCAAGAGTTAGACCTAATCAAACACTATAAGCCACCGATTGTTATTACCGCACTCGGAAGTCCTGCACGTGTAGTGGAAGCGGTTCATAAGTATGGGGGTCTGGTATTCGCAGATGTAAACTCCGTTAAATTTGCTAAGAAAGCAGCTCAAACGGGTGTAGATGGCTTGATACTTGTAAGTTCAGGTGCTGGGGGGCATACAGGATCGATGACTGGGTTTGCTTATGTTGATGCAGTCCGTCAATTTTGGGACGGCATTATCGTACTAGCAGGTGGAATTTCAAGTGGAAAAGGTATTTTGGCGGCACAGGCTTTGGGAGCAGACCTAGTCTATATGGGGACATCTTTCATTCCAGCTGAAGAAAGTTATGCACAACAAGAGTATAAAGAAATGGTAGTGGAAGCAGAATTCGACGACATTTTATCCACTAATGCATTTACAGGGGTCCATGCGAATATGCTAATTCCGAGTATAAAAAAAGCAGGACTTATACCAGAAAATCTGAAACCAAAAGAATCCATAGATTTCAGCAATCCACAAGGTGAATCGAAGGCGTGGCGTGATATATGGTCAGCTGGACAGGGAGTTGGAGCAATTCAAGCTATACAACCGGCTGCAGTGATAATCGAGAAGTTACGACAAGAGTATGTGCAAGCCCAACACGATTTACAACTAACGAATAAATGGATAGTTATTAATAAGGAGATGATAAAATGAGTAAAGTAGAATTCAACCCATATTTGTCTGCGCCATTGTATGGGCGGACTGATGTTGAAGAATTGTTTGTAGAGGAATTACAAGTGATTGAAGGGGAGATACCAGTAGATTTTAGTGGGGCTTACATTCGTAACGGTCCAAGTCAAAAGTACGAACCGATGGAAAGACATCACTGGTTTGACGGGGATGGAATGTTGCACGGAATCTACATTAAAGACGGTAAAATAAGTTATCGTAATCGATATGTTGAAACCAAAGGGTATCAGTACGAGGATGATACAAAGAAATCAGAGTGGGTTGGGTTAATGGGGGATATGTCCAAAAATCCGAGCTTTGAAAGATTGAAGAACACTTCGAATACAGATGTTCTTTATCATAATAACAACTTATTAAGCCTTTGGTATATGTCTGGTGAGCCCTACCGAGTGGATGCAAAAACGCTAGAGACAATCGGCATAGAAGACTTTCACGGGCAGTTAACATCAAGCATATCTGCACATTCGAAAGTGGATGAGAACACGGGAGAACTGATCTTTTTTGACTATGGGAATAAGTTCCCGTACATGATGTATGGTGTCGTTTCGGCAGATGGAAAAGCTGTGCACAGTGTACCGATTGAACTACCAGGACCACGTAACCCACATGACATGTGGATCACGGAAAAACATTCGATTTTAATGGATTTACCTTTATTCAATGACCCAGAAGCTTTGAAAAAAGGACGTTATCGAGTTAAATTTCACAGGGATGTACCAAGTCGTTTCGGTGTCATTCCACGTTATGGTTCTTCCAAAGATATTCGGTGGTTCGAAGCAGAACCTTGCTATATTTACCATTCGATAAACGCATGGGAAGAAGGCGACGAAATTGTACTAATTGGTTGCCGTGTGAAAGAACCACAGCCGCCAAAAAATGCGAGTGCAAGTGAGATTGAACGCATGATGCAGTATTTACAGTTGAATGCACAACTGCACTATTGGCGCTTAAATATGAAAACAGGAGAAGTGAAAGAAGGAGAGCTCTGTGATATGAATACAGAATTCCCCGTTATGAATTTAGATTATCTTGGCCGAAAAAGCCGTTACTCTTACAACGCACACATCGACGCGGCTGTGACATTGAAATTCAATGGTCTGGTGAAATACGACACATGGACTGGTAAATCAACAAAGTATATGTTTGGCCCTCATCAGTTCGGAACGGAAGCGGCATTTGCACCCAGAAAGAATTCGAAGTTTGAAGATGATGGTTATGTTATTACGTATATTTATAATGAGAAGACTGATAAATCAGAACTCGTCATCTTAGACGCTACCCAATTTGATATTGGACCGATTGCTCGTATTGCATTACCACAACCTGTGCCTATGGGCTTTCATGCAACCTGGATTTCAGGGGCGAAATTTTATGGAAAGGATGCATAAAACCAGTGTTGGTTAACTAGAAATAGAGTACATGTAAACTACATTATTGATGTAAAGGGAGGAGAAGTTGCGATGATACTTGTAAGTGAAAAATTGATTTCTGAATATGTTGAGAAGGGGTGGTGGGGAACAGAAACGATTTATAATCTATTTCACCATCATGTTGAAACACGTCCAAATACGGAGGCCCTTATTGATCCACTAAATCGCTCAGAAATTTGTGGTGGGTTACCAAAGAGATTTACTTATCAAGAGATTAGTAATGAGGTTGATCAATTAGCGGGGATTTTGGTGAAAAACGGCATCCGAAAAGATGATATCATTGCAATCCAATTACCAAACACGGTAGAGATTGTTATATCTTATTTAGCAATCTTACGTATTGGCGCTATTGCAACGCCATTCCCTGTCCAATATCGAGAGCATGAATATGAGACCTTACTCAACTTCGTTGAAGCTAAAGCCGTGTTGACCATGACACGAATTATGAAGGATGAAGCAGCCCAAAGGTTTGTTGATGTTCGATCTAAATTATCATCTGTTGAACTGATTTTTGCATGGGGGGATGATGTTCCAGAAGGTGTTATTGCATTGGACCAAGAAGAGTTACTGCCACAAGACATCGAAAGCTTCCAACATGAAATTTCAACTGCTGCATCAACTGCGAATGATATTTTCACGATTTGTTGGACTTCAGGTACAGAAGGAAAGCCAAAAGGGGTTCCGAGGAGTCATAATGAATGGATTATTTCTGCATATGCTTCGGTAGATGTTGGAGAGCTTACTCAAGACGATATATTGCTAAATACATTTCCAATGGTAAATATGGCGGGTATTGGAGGTATGTTTGTTCCTTGGTTACTATCTGGTAGCAAACTAATTATGCATCATCCATTTGATCTCCCAACGTTCCTACAACAAATCGCAATCGATCGTGCAACGTATACATTAGCTCCTCCAGCACTATTAAATATGATGTTAAATAATGAGGCGATTTTAAAACAAGCTAATTTCTCAACTTTACGAGCAATCGGCTCGGGATCCACTCCGCTCTCTCCAATGATGGTTAAAGGATGGAAAGAGAAACATAATATTGATATTTTCAACTATTTTGGTTCCAATGAAGGCGCAACATTTATGAGTGGACCCAAAGATATTCCGAATCTTGAGCAACGCGCAACTTTCTTCCCGCGTTTTGGTGTGGAAGGTTATGAATGGTCAACACGAATCGCGAATCGTTTTCAAAGTAGGATTGTGAATGCGGATACAGGCGAAGAGATTACTACGAGTGGCGATCCTGGTGAAATGCGCATAAAAGGAGCAAGTATTTTCCCTGGTTATTGGAAAAATGAAGAAATCACCAATAAAGTCTTCGATAAAGATGGATTCTTCTGTACTGGCGACATGTTTGAAATAGCTGAGGTAAACGGAGAACCAAAGTATTATCGTTTTGTAGGACGTTCAAAAGATATTATTATTCGTGGTGGTATTAACATCGCACCTGAAGAAATTGAGTATTTAATGCAAAGTCACCCTAAAATTGCTGAAATATCGGTTGTTGGTTACCCGGACAAAATGGTGGGTGAACGCGCTTGTGCTTGTATAGTTTTGAACAGTCGAGAGGATCCTATTACGTTAGAAGAAATTAGTTCGTACTTCAAGGAAAATGGATACGCAACTTATAAAACACCAGAGTATATAATTTTTCTGGATTCACTTCCTCGGAATCCGGTAGGAAAAGTGATGAAAAACAACTTGCGTGAGCAGGTCTTAAGTGAAAAGATGTCGGTGTAATTCATCGGATTCTATCGTAGGTAAAAGGAGTGAGTTCATTAAATGGATGCTTATATATATGATGCAATTCGAACACCGAGAGGATCAGCAAGGAAATCTGGTTCGCTTACTGCTATTCAACCAATAATACTCGTCTCAAATTTGTTAGACGCGTTTAGTGAACGGCATACATTTGATAAAGAAGTAGTAGAAGATTTAGTACTTGGCTGTGTGACTCAAGTAAAAGACCAAGGTGCGAATATTGCTAAAATCGCGGCACTTTATGCGGGATGGCCAACTTCCATGAGTGGAACGACTGTTAATCGTTTTTGTGCATCAGGTCTAGATGCGACAGGAATGGCTGCTATGAAAGTTCACTCCGCTATGGAGGATGTTGTCATTGCTGGTGGAGTTGAATCGGTATCGCGTGTTCCGATGTTCGGAGACGAAGGTGCATGGTTTGCAGATGATCATGTACGTCAAAAAACAAATTTTGTGCAGATGGGTATTTCCGCAGATATAATGGCGACCTTGGAAGGATTCAGTCGAGAAGAACTTGATGAATATGCTGTACAATCACAGGAACGAGCTGCCTATGCGCGAGAAAACGGTTATTTTTCAAATGCAATTATTCCCGTTAAAAATGACGAGGGGGAAATTGTGTTACAGCATGACGAATTGATTCGTGCAGAAAGTACGGTTGCGTTATTAGGAAAACTAGATCCTTCATTTGAAAGAATTGGACTCGGTGAGGCGGAAAAAAAGATATTTGAAGCTTTTCCACAAATTGAAAAAGTGACTTATTTGCATCATGCAGGCAACTCGCCTTCTCTTGCAGATGGGGCATCGTTACTTCTTATTGGTAATGAAAAAGCTGAGAATTTACTTGGTATTAAACCGCGCGCCAAAATACTTGCTAGCGCAAACGCCTCTGCGAATCCATTTTTGTTAACAGGAGGGCAAGAAGCAGCCAAAAAGGTTCTATTAAAATCAGGACTTCGTGTTGAGGATATTGATTTATTTGAATATAATGAGGCATTTGCAGCGGCACCTTTGAAGTTTATGAAAGATTTAAAAGTATCTCGTGATCAGTTAAATGTAAATGGTGGTGCGATTTCAATGGGCCACGCACTCGGAGCAACCGGTGGAATGCTCGTTGCTACGGTGTTAGAAGAGTTAGAAAGACGTGGTCAAAAAAGAGGTTTAATCGCTGTAAGTGGCGGAGGCGGTATAGGTACTGCGCTTATTATAGAAAGAATGAATTGATTTTATCAGAAGAGAATGGATGGATTCAATATTATGAGTAGGCCGAGGTGATTTGGATGGAGTTTTATTATAGTGAGGAAGAGGTCATGTTACAACGCAGTGTTAGAGAAATGTTGAAAGAAAAAAACACAATACCACATGTCCGTCAATATGTTGATGAACAAGTAGTCAGTCAAGAATTACGTCAACTAATTGCCCAACAAGGAATCTTGAATATGTTTGATTTAGAAAATGAAGAAGAGAAAGGAATGATTCCTGGTGTTATTATTGCCCAGGAAGCGGGCCGATTCTTACTAACATATCCGTATATAGAGGCAATATTGGCGACATCTCTATTGTCGACCTGTGATAATGCTGAAAAAACAGTTGCAAATATTAGCTCTGGTAAAGTGCTTCCAACAATCGCATGGACCAGTATGGAAGCGACTGCTGTGAAAGTAGAAGGGGACCAATTTATAGCAAATGGAATTCTAAAAGAAGTTCCATTTGCTAAGGATGCAGACATTATACTAGCATCGGTGAGGGTATTAGGAAGTGGCTTTACGGCAAAAGAAGAAGAAACCCTCATTATTATTGATGCCAAAAGTGAGAAACTGAGCATCCGAAACAGCGAGTCAATGGACGAAACCTATCCCTTATATGAAGTTGCGCTCCATGATTATACATTCGATCGATCCTCGATATTAATCGAGGAAGGAATGGGGAGCGGTCATGAAAAGATGAGGCAATTAAAGCAAATCGGTTCATTATTATTAGCCGCGGAAATAACCGGTGCATCCGAAAGAATGATGAGTTCAACGGTTAAATATTTAAAAGAGCGTGAACAGTTCGGTGTTGTAATTGGATCGTTTCAATCCTTAAAACATATGGCAGCCGATATGTTTATGCAAATTGAGAGTATGAAAGTAGCTATAGATTATAGTGCCTGGACGATAGATGTTAATCATGAAGAAGCGGTAGAAGCGGTATCAATTGCGAAGTCGTACGCATCCGCAAATTCCGTTAAAATCGCTGGGGATGCGATTCAAATGCATGGAGGCATTGGGTATACATGGGAAAATGATATGCATCTTTACTTTAAACGTATTCGTCGGGCATCATCACTACTTGGAAATAGTTATGCCAATAGGGAAACCATTGCAAAATTAGTGATTGATCAATACTAACAAGGAAAACTTAATCATATCGACAATTAGTGAACTTAAAATTAATCATGACGGGGTGACCTTATGGATCTTTCATTAAGCAAAGACTTGGAAGCATATCGTATAGAAGTTAGAGAGTGGTTGGAGGAAAACTTACCTAAGGGTTGGGGAACTCCTTTATATAAAAAACCACAGAATGTGGAGGAGGAAAGAGTATTCTATCGTGGGTGGGAAAAGACAATCTATAAAGGAGGTTTTAATGGAATCACTTGGCCAAAAGAATATGGTGGTCAAGAAAAGACGAGTATTCATGAAATTATTTATTATGAAGAAGCGGGAAAATTGAACGCTCCACCAGAAGTGAATGCTTTGGGGAAGGCTTTATTTGGGCCAACATTATTAGTCTATGGGACAGAAGAGCAAAAAAAGCGCTATTTAGAACCGTTGTTAAAAGGCGAGGAGATGTGGTGTCAAGGCTTTTCTGAACCGAATGCGGGATCTGACCTAGCATCGCTCCAAACAAAAGCTGGGCTTGATGGGGATGAATGGGTCATTACTGGTCAAAAGGTTTGGACAAGCGGTGCCCAATTTGCAGATTGGTGTTTTGTATTAGCACGTACAGATCAAAATGTACCAAAACATAAAGGAATAACATTTTTTATTATTCCTATGGATGCTGAGGGGGTAACGGTTCGTCCCATTGTTCAAATGGATAAGCAGTCCATGTTCAATGAAGTGTTTTTTGATGGCGTTCGTATTCCTAAAGATCATTATGTAGGTGAGTTAAATGATGGATGGAAAATCGCGATGACGACATTGAGTTTTGAGCGTGGAACGATGTCCTTAGGAAGACAAGCTCAATTCCAAAAAGAGTTTGAACATATTGTTAAATTAAGTAAGGAGTTAAGAACAGAAGATGGTTCACTTGTCGCGGATAATGCTTACTATAGACAAAAACTTGCTGAGATTTATGCCGAAATTAGGATATTCCGTTACCACGGATTGAAAACGATGAGTCAATTGATGAATGAAAACAGACTCGGTCCAGAAGCGTCGATGCAAAAAGTGTTTTGGAGTTCTATGCATGTGAAACTGGGTGAATTAGCTATGGAAATACTTGGGGAACATGCGCCGTACTGGGGAGAAAGCAGTTTAGGCAAGGGGATTTTACAAGGGAATGATTTTCTATCTCGTGGTGAGACGATTTATGCAGGAACGACACAGGTTCAGAAAAACATCATTGCGGAAAGAGTTTTACAATTACCCAGATAACAAATGTTTAGTCTTTATATATTCCAATTACTATAAATACTCTAATACATGGGGAGGAATTTATTATGATGATGCTATCTAATATTATGAATGAGAATATTAAGGAATTTGACGAGTATGACTTTTTGTATTTCGGTAATCGAACGTATACAAATATAGAGGTAGATCGTTTATCTACTATTTTCTCGAATTATCTTCTATCAGAAGTTGAAAATAGTGGTGATAAAGTTATTGTTTATCTTGCAAATTGTCCTGAAGTTATTATTTCATACCAAGCAATCTTAAAAGCTGGGAAAGTTGTAGTTCCTGTCATGTATGCATTAAATGCAAAAGAAATTCAATATATTATTGAGGATTCAAATGTAAATACAATTATTACCTCGAATGCCCTTTTGGAGAATATTGTAAAAGTAGCAGAGAAAACAGGTAAAAAATTAAATGTAATCGTAACGGATAATATTGAAAATGACGCTGCTGAAGGCAGTGTAAATATACATGAGTTAGAGAAAATATACAACCACTCTAAAAGTCAAAATCGTGAAGAATTGAATATATCAGAAGATGATTTAGCGGTGATTTTATATACGTCAGGTACTACGGGTCAACCAAAAGGGGTGATGCTAACGCATCGAAATCTTTATATTAGTGCTCAATCTGCTGCCCGTTTAATGAAAGCTGAAATGTGGAAAAAGCCAACTCTTGTCGCCTTACCATTGGCACATAGTTTTGGATTTACAGCTATGAATACGTATTTGTTTCTAGGCAGTTCTGTAGTTATTATCGAACGCTTTAATGCAGATGAGATCTTTAAAGCGGTTGAAAAACACAAAATAAGAACGTTTACGGCAGTTCCCGCAATGATTTATGGAATGGTTATGAATCCAAATATAGACTCTTATGATTTAAGTAGTTTGGAAGGTGTATTGAGTAGTTCAGCCCCATTGCCATTGGCATTGATGGAAGCATTTACAAAGAAAACTGGCACAGAAGTATGGCAAGGATATGGTTTGTCCGAAGCTTCTCCAGTCGTTTCTACACAATGGAGAGGAGCTACTATTAAACCTGGTTCAGTTGGGTTACCTATTGATATTGTTCGTGTGAAAATCATAAATGATGAAGGCGAAGAGCTTCCGAGAAACGAGGTTGGCGAGTTAGCCGTTAAAGGATTAAATGTGACACCTGGATATTATCAACTTGAAGAAGAGACAGCAAAAACGATAGTAGATGGTTGGTTACGTACAGGTGATTTAGCTCGTATTGATGAGGATGGTGATATTTTTATTGTTGATCGTAAAAAAGACATCATTATTAGAGGGGGATTAAATATCTTCCCAAGAGATAGTGAAGAAATTATTATGACACATCCGGATGTATTAGAGGTTGCAGTTATCGGAGTGCCCGATGAGGAAATGGGTGAACGTGTTGTTGCTTATGTTGTGAAAAGGCCAGAGTCTGTAATTACTGAATTGAATGTGATATCTCACAGTCAAGAACATTTAGCAAAATATAAAACACCTCAAGAAGTCGTATTTGTAGATCAGTTACCGCGAAATGGAGTTGGAAAGATATTGAAACGGAAGATTTCCGAACTTTATCAAAATAAAGTAATGAATTAAATGCTAGGTTCCTAACGTTAAAACGTATCTTATACTTCTATTTAAATCCATGGATTGTTCGCATAGTTAAGTGGAAAAGGAGCCCTCCTTGGTATGATTTTTGGTTGCTTAACCTACCAAAAGTTGGGTTCTTTTTCATATTTTCTTTTACTGCTACTTAGAATACCCAGAGAAATGAGAGGAAAGGAAGTGTCTAAATGAAATATGACATAAAGAATGTAGCTGTATTAGGATCGGGTGTTATGGGTTCAGGAATTGCTGCTCATTTAGCTGCTCAAGGCTTATCGGTATTGTTATTAGATAGAATTCCAGACAAGTTAACTGAACAAGAGCGGGAAATGAGCTTTTCAATAGATCATATGGAAGTAAGAAATCGATTTTCTATAAATGCTATAAATCAACTAAAACAGAAAAATATATTATCAGAAGAAAGTCTTTGCCTTATCGAGGTGGGAAATTTTGACGATGACTTTATGAAATTAAAAGAAGTAGATTGGATTATAGAAGTAGTCTTAGAAGACCTTAAAGTGAAGAAAGAGTTATTTAAAAAAATAGATCTGATTCGATTGGAAAATACGATAATCAGCTCAAATACATCCGGACTTAGTATTAATGCAATGGTTCAAGATTGTTCAAAGGCTTTTCAAAAGCATTTTTTAGGTACTCATTTTTTTAATCCGCCTTACTATTTAAAATTACTAGAAATTACTCCATGTGAAAATACATGTAAAGAAGTTCTCAGCTATATGACTCGGTTTTGTAAAGAAAACCTTAAAAAAGGAGTCATTATTGCTAAAGATACTCCGAATTTCATTGCGAATCGTTTAGGTACGTATGGACTTTTTATTGCACTTATTGAGTTAGAAAAAGGAGGATATTCAGTAGGGGAAATTGATTCAGTAACGGGGCCATTAATTGGTCGTCCAAAGTCGGCTACTTTACGAACGGCCGATGTTGTTGGGATTGATACATTAGTACTTGTTGCAAAGTATATGCATAGCCAAACAGAAGGCGTCGAAAAAGAGATGTTCAAATTACCTTCGTTTCTAAAGAGTATGATTGATAATGGGATGCTCGGCGCCAAAAAGAACAGTGGGTTTTATAAGAAGGTAGACAAGGAAATTGTGGAATTAAATGTGAACTCACTTGAGTATGGTCCAATGACAAAATTACAAACATCTTCTGTTGAACAAGCAATGCGACAAGAAAATGTTGGTTCAAGAATAAAAACTCTAATATACTCAGATGATCGGGCAGGGCAACTGGTTTGGAACATCTTGTCAGCCACTTTACAATACGCTGGACAGTTACACGGGGAAATTGCGGATGATATCGTTTCAATGGACAAAGCCATGAAATGGGGATTCGGATGGGAACTCGGAATCTTTGAAATATGGGATTCGATTGGAATTATAAAGTCCGTCGCTAAAATGAATGAAGAAGGTAAGGAAATTCCTTTAATTGTGCAACAATTACTAGATAAAGGATATGACTCCTTTTATAAAGTAGTGGATGACAAGTTGTACTTTTTTAATGGATATGAGTATGCATTATGGTTTGACTAAACCCCTTCCACATAAAATAATGCTCAAAAAGTTTTAGGAAAACCTTGTATTTTCCTATCGACTGGAAAGTCTTGAACAGCAAATTAAAGCAAATAAAAAACACCACCTCCGAAGAGATGATGTTTATGAGAAAACCGTGTTCCTACAGCGTTCTCAAGAGCCTAAGCTCTATGGTCCCAGAGGGGTTCGAACCCACGACCTCTACCTTGTCGATTTTGATTCTCTAAAGTAGACAGTGGACTATAGTCAATATGAAAAATCAAATGGGTTTAACATAAAGCAAAAATGAGTCCACATATTTTGAATATCCCCTTCATAAGAGTTGTTTAGTAAAGTGTAGATCATCCTAGTTTTTAATAAGGTGTTTAAATTTACTGCTTACTATAATAAATATATTTTAGATCCTCTGTTAAAGGTTGTAACTTTCCATCCGTAATGTGGTAAACTTCATCGCATAATTCTTCAATGTCTTCATAGTGATGACTAGTGAGTAGGATTGTGCGTTCGTTTACCTGGAGATTTCTAATGATTTCTTTGATATCATTGTATGTTTTAAAATCTAGTGCATTAAACGGTTCATCCAGTATAAGGATATCCTGGTTTTCCATGATTGCTTGAGCAATACCTAGTTTTTGTTGCATCCCTAAGGAGTAATCTTTCACTTTTGTTTTATTATCGGGATTTAATCCTACTAGTGTCATCGTATCCTTAATTTGTTTATCAGAAATCTGATTTTTGATAGCTGCTAAAAACTTTAAATTCTTAAATCCACTGTATATTTCAATATAACCAGGCGTATTAATAAACACGCCTACATTTTCAGGGAAATCAATCTTTTTCCCAAGTACTTCATTTCGAACTTTTACATAACCTTCAGTAGGTTTAATAAAACCGCAAATAAGTTTGAACAAAACTGACTTGCCACTCCCATTATTTCCAACAATTCCTATTGTTTTTCCTTTTCCAACCTGAAAGTTTATATTTTGCAGAACGGTTTGTCCTGCAAAATCTTTCGATACGTTGTGTACTTCAATTATATTTTCCATCGTTACATCTCCTTTAGTAAAAAGCGTTTGTAGCTGGCGTAGCACAGCGAATACAAGATTAAAGTACATCCTGTTAGTATCGCGATAGCATGAATGAAGGGAATACCGTTTGACCCTACAATTAAGTTGACTCTCGCTAATGTGCCCAACCCTATTGGGAAATAGTGCAGAAATTGTAGGGGAATTAATAATAGTAAATGAGACGCGAACACTATGAGGAAAGCTATAGTTACATTTCTGGTTTTCAAAAAGAGAAATAAAAATCCAAAATAGTATACGCAGAACTCTAAGAATTTCAATGCAAATAACTTGAACATCCAATTCTCAGGTGAAGCAGGGTTCATTAGCTGCGTCACGTCATTCCACCCTTGATTATTTAGCATTCCCAACAAAATAATAATAAATAGGGTAAGTAACAGATAGCAAGTCAGGAACAACAGGCTATTTCCTAAAACAGCTCTGAACCAATTGGATTTATATTGAATTCTGACCCAAAGCGTTAAACGTGAAGAACGTTGCATCTGTTCTGTGAAAACTGCGATTAGATATAAGGGAGTTCCGTTATATACTAGTTGTTCTATAAAAGTCATCAGATGAAATTGCCCTAACTCTTGACCGTAGAAGAACAGAAGAAAAGTATCTTCTATTGTTTGAGTAGGGTAAGTTGCTGAATTCCATGTGTAGATGAGTAGCAGGATCAGAAGTGAGATTCCTATATTTTTAGGTTTCCATAGCATTCGAGAAAAGTAAAAAAACAAACCTTGTAATTGAAAGTTTATATTGATTCTAACCGAGTGATTCCAATAATTTTTAATAACCAGCACAGCTGAAATACCAAGTCCCAATATACTACTGATCGTCCAAATCCACGCATATGGAGCATGAAAGTTATGATGGAAAATAAAGAAGCGATTAATTGTGATAAATGATAAATTACTGAGCGAAGGATACTTAAATACGAGAATCATAAGCAAATATGAACCCATTATTAGGAATATGAGCATTCTTTTTCCGAAGAAGTGATGTAGAATCTGCATCATAAAGCCAAGAAAACTTAATCCTAAAATCATGAAAAGTATGGAAACACTGATTGCAGTAAGCGGTGTGCTGAAATGTTTAGCAAACTCTAAAAAGAGAATATCCGCTGAATTATCTGATATAGAAAAATGGTTATTAGAATGTAATCCTATTCCTATTAAGCAAATAACCAAGATTTGTACAAAAACAAAAAGAGCTGTATTAATCAAGATGGCGACAGATTTTGTGAAGAAATAATTGGAAAAGGTTTTAAATCGAAAAATAACAATAGGTAAACCAATGTCTAGATTTTTATATATATTCAGTAAGAATAATGGTGTCATAAAATATAAAAGATAATATTGATCGGACACTATTCTTAGCAAAAAGTGTTCATAACTTTCCGTTGTGACTTGACGGGTTGAAAAACTAACTAGTAGTACCACAGCTATCGTTAGAAAAAAGAAGTGGGATGTGAATTTTCTGATATCAGACCATATAATTATACTCATTTTTGCCTCCTAAACCTTGTATATAGTGACTTTTTTTACATAGCGCATATAAAGAAAGAAAAGTACCATCAAAAGTAAAACGATGACCGGCCCCACTACTAAGGAAAAAGATGTAATGTCAGTAGCCGAGTCCATTGTGGGATCAAATGATAGGAAAAATCGATAACTCCTAAAATTAAGAACTTGTAAAACATAATTTTCTACCATTAGGTACACAAAAGGACCTGTTAAAATGATAAACAAGTTTTGAATAAACAAACTCAAGAGAAAGCCCATTGTCGCTATTAGGGAGGCTAGAATTCCTTTCCAAAAACTGAGCAGGGTAGCATATAATAATGGTTGATGTACAAAAGTAGAACCTAAAAAATGATCAAGCTCAACAGACGGAAAAGTGATTTCTGTTAGTGGATCCATTTTCTTATACATTACTACAATGGGGTCATTGATAAACAAGGTCACTAATGCTCCTACGAAAAAAATAGTGAAAACTATAGTAAATGCACTACTACTCATTACTATCCATTTAGCGAATAGATACTGTTTTTTACTAGCTCTTGGTAAGGTATAGCTTAAAAAATCATTTTTCTTTTCGTAATACAAAAGCCAACCGGTGGGAATAACTGCAATTAATGGAAAAAGAATATTGAAAACGGTAGTACCGACTTCCCAAGCTTCTAATTGTTCTTCTAAGCTGTAATTTTTATAGACAGTACTGCATAAATAAATCGATAAAACTGTGCAAAAGAATAAGACTGCTAAAACGGGATATTTAATTTTATTCCATTCGAGCAATAATAAGTTTTTCATAAATTAATCACCTCCCACACAGTATAGTGAACGGGAAATCGTATAACAATACATGAGAAACAAACGAGGGATTTAAAGGAACGAACATTTTACGTTCCCTTAAACCCCTCGTTTATGCGTTGAAATTGGATACCTAAAGTAATCATATTCGTTTGTTTTTGTTCGTTTCTGGCAATGATTCGGCCATTGTATCGTTCAGCGATTTTTTTAACATTATAAAGACCATAGCCTCGTTGACGAGAAAAAGATTTGGTTGAAACTCCAATTTCAAAGATTTTCATAAACTGCTCATTGCTTAAATAATCAGAAGGATTACTAACGGTCAATTCCAAATGTCCGTCTCTTTCAACCATAGAGAGGTATATTTTATCTCCTCTTGAACTTGCCTCCAAAGCATTATCAATTAAAATGCCTAAAACTTCAATCATATCAGCATCTTCACATCTAAATTGATGAACGGGAATCGTCCGTTCGATTCGCAACTCTCTTTTTAATTGTTCGGTTCTTTTCATTTTTGTGTAGAGAAAACCTGCGATTACTTTATGATCCATATTTAACAGCTCATACTGACTGTTCGTCAAATTAGCACTATCAACATATTCTTGCATTTTTTCGCGGACCACTTGAATCTCATCAGTAGTTTCAACCAAGCTAGAGATAGCTAACAGCTTATTGGAGAATTCGTGTTGTCTTGCGCGTACCTCCATCACTAAATCATCAATAATTGGGATGTATTGTTCTGTTGCATGAATTCGGGTTTCAACTATTTCTGATTTACGTTGTGCTATTAATATCCAACTCATAAAGGTACCAACAAAAAAAAGGAGAAGGAAAAGGAAAACCTGATTTCCCAATATTACCGCAGATTCAAAGTTGGCAGAGATAATTAACAAAAGAAGAAGAATAAAAACATTTGTCACCATAATTCGTGTGAAGCCACTGGATTTATTCGGTAATAGTTGATTTATTTTTGTTGACCCAAGCCAGTATGCAATAAGAACGATAAAGAGGGTGAAAATTCTAGTAGAGTTATTTCCCAAGCCAATAAAATCCACGCTTGCAATACTAAACATTCGGATAACAGACCAAACGGTAAACGCTAAGAATGTCGTGACTATGACCTCTAGATGATCTAATTTAAACGCTACACTATTTAACAGCAGCAGTAGGCATATCAAGCCGATGATACCGAAAAGCGAATTTACCGGAAGAATTTCGAAATTCTTAAATGCAATGGTTGTCTTAATACCATCAGCCGAAGGTGAAACACTAACTCTAGATAAGAAGGCGAAGGAGAATAGAAAAGCGCACCAGACAACCATTTTTTTATTGAAAAGTAGTTCTTCTTTTGCAAAATAGACCATGACGGCATATATGCTTAAAACATCCAATGTGACTTGGAAAAGCAACTGAGACATTGCCATTAGTCGGTACCCATTATGACATCTCTATATTTGTTGCCGATTGGAAGACTGATGGAAGTTCCTCTGAGACTTAAAGTACTCTTAGCTTTGACAATGCGTTCAATAAAGTCCGTATTGATAATATAGCTTTTGTGGCATTGTTGAAAGGGTCCATTCTTTAAAAGATCTAGTATAGACTTTAAAGAGTAACCGGCAATGTCTTCTTGTATCAAATCTCCGTCCGGATTCTTCATGTGAATAACCATTTTCTTTCCGAATGATTCAATATAAACGATATCTTGTAATTGGTACTCGAAAATAAATCCTTTTTGTTCTATCCGAACGGTTGGAACATCAATCTTGATAGTGTGTAAATAATCGAGCACATTTAAAACAGACGTCTTTACTTCTTCTTTAGTAAATGGCTTTACTAAATAGTCATAGCATTTTATTTCTCGATAAGCGCGCAGTTCTTCTGTTGCGATTGCTGTAGCAAAAATCATAGGAGTGTATTTGTATTTTTGTAAATCTCTTAATTCATTGGCCAAGTCTGTTCCTTTATAGTCTGTTAATTGAATATCAATGATGAAAAGCGAGATATCGTATGTGTTTGAAATTTTCAAGGCTTGTCCAGCACTTGGTGAGATATGTATATAGAAGTTTTGATTCATATCTACGAGTATAGAGTGTAAGAAATTTTGGATTTGTTCATCGTCTTCTATAATTAAAATATGTTTCATATCTGTCCTCCTAAACTTACTGATTCTCTAAGTATAACAACTTATTTAATGAGAATCTTGAAATGGCTAATAGTGTAATCTTTTTACTAAAGTTTATTCATGTAGGTAGGATAAATGGAGAATTGCAGCAATTAGACTGAATCAATAGGAGTTTATATACGAATTCTTATTAGGAGGGTGGAAGCTAGTAAGGCGTAGGGGATATCGTCAATACATCAGCCAGGCTTGGTCATGCGAATCCTCATATGTTGCTGAAGTGTTTCAAGATGCATGCAAAATAAAATAAATGATGAAGAATAAATTGTGCTCAAACTTGGGGTCAAACTTGATTAAAGTCAATAAAAAACACCACCTCCGAAGAGATGATGTTTATGAGAAAACCGTGTTCCTACAGCGTTCTCAAGAGCCTAAGCTCTATGGTCCCAGAGGGGTTCGAACCCACGACCTCTACCTTGTCGAGGTAGCGCTCTCCCAGCTGAGCTATGGAACCAGAATTATTTCGTATGCCACTTAATTACTGCACAAGTTCTATTATAGCAAGCCTGCAAAGGAAGTCAACATGTTTCGTCGAAGAAGCCAAGTACGGTACAATTTGTATAAATACTGTATGAGCGAGGAGTGTTGATTTAATGGAGACAACAATTACCCTTCCATTTGTTTATGATTTTACAAGAGCGTTAGACCGACTTTCAAATGAAGCGATGAATTCTGTTGATTTGTCAACAAATTCCATAAGGTTTCCAATGGAAGAAGGTAATGTTGTAAAACTTCAAGCGACTGGAACAACTGAACGACCTTCTTTTTTACTTGAGGGGACTTTGGATGAAGCTCAAGTTGAGGAAGTAAAATCAATATTTCATTTTGATCGTTCTTTAACGGATATACAATCTCATTTTATGAATACGGATCTGGCACCAATTTTTGTTGAACACGTAGGAACACCGATTGTTCGAAGTTTTTCACTTTATGGAAACGTCATGCGGAGTATCATTCACCAGCAATTGAATATGTCTTTTGCACATACTCTTACAATGCGTTTTGTTGAAACGTTTGGCAGTGAAATTGACGGCGTGTGGCGTTTTCCTTCACCTGAAAAAATTGCTTTACTGGAAATCGCACAACTTCGAGAAATGCAGTTTAGTACTCGTAAAGCTGAATATATGATTGGACTGTCTCAAGAGATTGCAGCAGGTTCGCTTAATTTGCAAAAATATAAACAGATGGATGATGCAGAAGTGAAAGCTGATTTGGTTATGTACCGCGGAATTGGTCCGTGGACTGCACAAAGTTTTCTAATGTCAGGGCTTGGAAGACCGAATGTTTTTCCAATCGCAGATATTGGACTGCAAAATGGATTACAACGTTTATGGCAAATGGATAAGAAACCTACGAAAGATGAGATTTCTCTTCGTTTCTCAGATTGGTCTCCATATTTAAGTTACGCTGCACTTTATTTATGGCGAAGCATTGAGTAAAATAATAAAACAGCTGTTCCATATAAATATTGGAACAGCTGCAGTATGCTGGTTACTATATGAGTGTCATTGAAGTTCTTCAGTTTCAATTGCTGTTTCATCGAAATAGAGGAAATTCTCTTCTTCGAGTTCAGAAAATCGTTCTTTATTAATACCAAACGAAAGGTCTCCTTCGAAAATCGTTTCCCACCAAGTTTCAGTTGTCGTCATTGTATTTCCTCCTCAATTCTTTATATTGTTTGATTATTCTCTACCCGGCGATATCTTCGGACAAACGTTTAACGGGTGAAAAGGGTCCAAAGACTTATAAACTGTCGAAATATTTAAATACTTATAAAAGGGGCCATTCGGATGAAAAAAACAACATTTGCAATCGTTGGAACGGGTATAGTTGGCGAACGAATTATTAACCAGTTGCAGAAAAATGATTGTGTAGAAATCATTGCTGTTTTTGATGAAAATAAACAGCGTCTTTCTGAAATTGCGAATAAATACGGTCTAACTGTGGCATCCTCTTACGACGAAGTACTGTCTCTTAAGCCCAATTGGGTCTATATTGGTACACCACCTGTTTCGCATGCATCGCTAAGCAAACGTGCTATTGCTGAAAATTTAAATGTACTTTGCGAAAAACCACTCGCACATGATGCATTTGACGGCGAGACAATGGCGAAAGCAGCAGAGGAAAGTGGTGTGATAACAGCAATGCATTTTCCTCTTATGTATAGTCCACCCGTTCGACATTTCATGGAAATGATTGAAAAAGGTGCAATTGGTGACATCGTTCGTGTTGAGTTGAATACGTATTTCCCGCACTGGCCTAGATTGTGGCAACAAAACCCTTGGATTGGTTCACGTGAACAAGGCGGTTTTACTCGAGAAGTTTTCCCGCATTATTTACAGCTTATGTACAGAATGTTTGGACGAGTAACACTCACAGAACACAACACGGTTTATCCTAATGACAGTGCACTTGCTGAAACGAGTGTCCTTGCTATCGGAAAGACGGAAAAGCAAATTCCTGTTTTATTAAATGGACTTACGGGTGTAGGACAATTAGAAGAGCTGTCATACATAGTATATGGAACGGAAGGGGTTTTAAAACTGCACAATTGGGCCGAACTTAGCATGGCACAAAAAGACAGGCCTTTTGAAATATTGACTTCTTTCGATTCAGTAAAAACATTGGTGGAAGAATGTATCGTGGCCTCACAAGATGAAACTGCATTTCTTGTTCCGTTTTCAGAAGGGCTTGAGATACAAAGGCTTATCGACCAACTGCTGGCAGTGCAGAACCTGTAAGTAAGAGTTTAAGATTGCATCGACAGAAGAATCTATCTATCATTGAAAGAAATACTAGAATGGAGGAATTGCTTTGAATTTCACTGCAAACGATGTTGAATCAATGATTGCTACTCAGAAAGAATTTTATTTCTCAGGTGAAACGAGAAGTGAAGAATTCCGCAAAGAAATGCTCTTAAAACTTAAAGATGCAATTGAGTCACATGAAGAAGAAATTACATTAGCGCTCTACAACGATTTAAGAAAAAGTTCTTTTGAATCTTATGCTACGGAAATTGGATTTGTACTTTCGAGTATTTCTATGATGATTAAGGAACTCAGTGGATGGATGGAACCCGAAAAAGTAAAAACACCGATACATTTACAACCTGCAAAAAGCATGATCGTGCGCGAACCTTATGGGTCTGTATTAATAATTGGTCCATTTAATTACCCATTTCAGCTCATTATGGAACCGCTTGTAGGTGCGATTGCAGCTGGAAATTGCGCAATTGTAAAACCATCCGAAACATCTGTGCATACTGCAAAAATAGTTAAGAAAATAGTAATGGAAACATTTCCTCCTGAATATATACGAGTTGTCGAAGGAGAACGTGAAGAAACAGAAGCCCTCATTCATGCTTCTTTTGATTATATTTTCTTCACAGGTAGTGTGGCTGTTGGAAAAGTAATTATGCGGGCAGCTTCGGAAAGACTAACTCCAATTACTCTTGAACTTGGAGGGAAAAGCCCAGCACTTGTTGATCAGACGGCCAATTTAAAAGTTGCTGCTGAGCGGATTGTATGGGGGAAATTTATAAATACAGGTCAAACATGTATTGCTCCTGATTATCTTCTTGTGCATCATTCTATTCAGGACGAACTTGTGAAAGAAATGATTAAAGCCATCAAACGATTTTACGGGGAAGAAGCTTCGAAAAGTCCTGATTATGGCCGTATTGTGAATGAAAAGATGTTTGATCGTTTAGCTAAAATTGTTGAAAGAGAACAATCACAAGTTATTCATGGTGGTTCAGTGGATCGTAGTGATTTATATATTGAACCGACACTATTGGATGGCATTTGGTGGAACAGTCCTTCAATGGAAGAAGAAATATTTGGTCCGATTTTGCCAATTATCACATATGAAAACTTAAGTGAAGCTGTTCAACAAATTCAAAAGCGTGCCAAACCATTAGCTGCATATATGTTTACAGAAAATGAGTTGGCTGCCGATTACTTTATTGAAAACTTGCCGTTTGGTGGGGGATGTATTAATGATACAATTTCTCATGTTGGGAATACGAACTTGCCATTTGGCGGCGTAGGTCCTTCAGGAATGAACGCATATCACGGGAAATACAGTTTTGATTTGTTTACACATCCCAAATCAATATTGGATAGAAATACATCGATTCCGATGCGTATCGCATTTCCTCCTTATGGCAATAAACTTAAATTTGTAAAACCGCTTATCCGTTAATTCGGAAGCGGTTTTTTTATTCAACATTTTTGGTTTTCAGGGAATAAAAAGGTATAATAACAAAAGCAGAAAGAAAAGAGGAATTGCCAATGAGTAAAAATTATGATGAAAAATGGACACTCAGCCTTTTACAGAAACTTGTGGAGACACCAAGTCCATCAGGTTATACAGGTCGAGTTATGAAATTGATTCAAATGGAGTTAGATGCCCTTAAAGTGGACTATAAAAAGACTAATAAAGGAGCAATTATTGCTACAATTGAAGGAACAAATACAGAACGTCATCGTTTATTAACAGCACATACAGATACTTTAGGAGCAATGGTTAAAGAAGTAAAAAGCGATGGTCGTTTAAAACTGTCAATGATTGGCGGTTTTAATTGGGATGCGGTTGAGGGAGAATATTGTCAGATACATACTGCTTCTGGAAAAGACATTCGTGGGACAATATTAATGCATCAAACAACAGTTCATGTTTATAAAGATGCAGGTAGTGCAAAACGAAGTGCAGACAATATTGAAGTGCGAATTGATGAGAAAGTTCTAAAAGCAGAGGATACTCGACAACTTGGTATTGAGGTTGGGGATTTCGTTTCTTTCGATCCACGCTTTGAAGTTACTAAGAGTGGTTTTGTAAAGTCACGCCATTTAGATGATAAAGCGAGTACTGCCCTTTTGATTGAACTAGTTCGTTCATTAAAGCAAGAAAAAACAAAGCTTCCTCATACCACTCATTTTTACATTTCAAATAACGAAGAAATTGGGTACGGTGGAAACTCCAATATTCCAGAGCAAACAGTTGAGTATATTGCAGTCGATATGGGAGCAATTGGAGATGGACAAACCTCAGATGAATACACCGTTTCTGTTTGTGCAAAAGATTCAAGTGGACCTTATCATTATGATTTAACGCAACATTTAACAGGTCTTTGTAAATCAAAAGATATCCCGTTCAAGTTAGACATATATCCATATTACGGTTCCGATGCTTCGGCAGCAATTCGAGCAGGATTTGATGTGAAGCATGCTTTATTTGGACCGGGTATTGAGTCATCTCACGCTCTAGAACGTACTCACGTTGATTCTCTAGAAGCGACAGCGCAACTTCTTTACGCATATGTAACATCTGAAATGATGGATTGAACGGAGGTTTATTATGGAAGCGAAAAGATTAATTTCAGTTTTACCAATCAAACAAGTAATTGGCGAATTGCCACTTGAAGTAACAGATTTAGCCGTAGACTCACGTTCAGTCAGTGCAGGTGGAATGTTCGTCTGTATTGAAGGACACACTGTGGACGGACATGATTATGTGCAAAAAGCGGTTGACTCGGGCGCACGTGTGATCGTGGCGTCAAAACCCGTCGATGTAGACCCCGATAAAGTGGCAGTCATTCTCGTCGAAGATACGTCACGGGCAATTGGTTTACTTGCTGCTTGTCATTACAATTATCCTTCAAAGGAAATGACACTAATAGGTGTTACTGGAACAAATGGTAAAACTACAGTGAGTGGTATCATTCAATCCATTCTTCAGGCAGCTGGAGAAAGTTCTGCAATGACAGGGACGATTGGTTTTGAATTAAATGGAACATTATATGAAACAGAAAATACAACGGGCGATGCTTTAACGACTCAATCTATGATTGCCCAAGCGGCTAACGAAGGGTGTTCAACGATGACGTTGGAAGTTTCTTCACACGGTCTCATCGAAGGACGTCTTGCAGGGGCAGAGTTTGATATCGCTATTTTCACAAATTTGACGCACGACCATTTAGATTTCCATGGAACGATGGAAAACTATGGAAACGCAAAAGCGCTTCTGTTTTCACAATTAGGACAAGACTTTTCGAAACGGAAGTTTGTTGTTGTGAATGCAGATGATGCTTGGAGTGAGAAGTTGTTGGACAAAACATCCTATCCCGTGCTCACATATGGAATTTTAAATGATGCTGCATTCCGTGGAACAAATATTAACTTAACGGCAGAAGGTACGAGCTTCACATTATCGTCACCAGAGGGCGATTACGATGTTGAAATGAACTTAATTGGTGAATTTAATGTTTCTAATGCTCTAGCCGCAACTGCAGCTTTGTATGCAAAAGGTATGATGATTGATGATATCGTTAAGCATCTAGGAGAAATAACTGCTATAAAAGGTCGTATGGAGAAGGTGGAAACAAACCTACCTTTAACGATTTATATTGATTATGCTCATTCGCCAGATGCCATCGAAAAAGCAATTACTTCTGTTTTACCTTATAAAAAGAATAAGCTTATCTTTGTAATAGGTACTGGAGGCAATCGTGATCGTGTGAAAAGGCCGATTATGGCAGAAAAAGCGTCTATTGCCGATTATGTTGTTCTCACTACAGATGATCCTCGAAATGAAGCATATGAAACAATTTTAGCTGAATTGGCTGTGGGGATGAAGCATGACAATTACGCTTGCATTGGTGACCGTGTTGAAGCGGTTCGACATGCGATATCGGTAGCTGAACCAGATGACATTGTAATTTTTGCTGGCAAGGGACACGAGGATTATCAAATAATTGGTTCTGTAAAATATCCTCATTCAGATGCAGAAATTGCTCTTTCTGAAGCTTTGAAAAAGTTTGGTACAGGTGCGTTGGAAAAATAGTAAGAAGTGCTGCTTATAATTAAAGGCGGCACTACTTCTTTACACTAGAAAAAAGTGTTGATATCCGTGTAGGTAGTCACTATGATTAGGAACAGCAGAACAGAAGGAGAATATATTAGTATGGATAAACCTATCAATGAAGAAATCGCGTCACGTCGGACGTTTGCAATTATATCTCACCCAGATGCAGGGAAAACAACAATCACGGAAAAACTACTTTATTTTGGTGGAGCAATTCGGGATACTGGTACTGTAAAAGGAAGAAAGAGTGGAAAGTTTGCAACATCAGACTGGATGGAAATTGAGAAACAACGTGGTATTTCAGTTACATCATCTGTTATGCAGTTTGACTATGATGGAAAGCGAGTAAATATTCTAGATACACCCGGTCACGAAGATTTTAGTGAGGACACGTATCGTACTCTGATGGCAGTAGATGCCGCGGTTATGATGGTAGATGTTGGGCGAGGGATTGAACCTCAAACAATTAAGTTATTCAAAGTTTGTCGCATGCGCGGAATTCCAATATTTACGTTCATCAATAAAATGGACAGACAAGGTAAAGAACCGCTGGATTTAATGGAAGAGCTTGAAGAAGTACTGGGCATTGAATCATATGCTATGAATTGGCCGATAGGAATGGGGAAAGAGTTCCTCGGCATTTACGACCGTTTTAATAATCGTATTGAGCAAGTTCGAGTAAAGGATGAAGAGCGTTTTCTTGAATTGAATGAAGAGGGTGGTCTTTTAAAGCCTCATCCAATGATGGAAACCTCATATTATAAACAAGCAATGGAAGAGGTACAATTGCAAAATGTTGCAGGCAATGACTTTGATGAAGACCGAATTGCAAAAGGGGAGCTAACACCGGTGTTCTTCGGAAGTGCCTTAACAAGTTTTGGTGTGCAAACATTTTTGGAAACATTTTTAAAATTTGCACCTGAGCCTCAACCACGAATCACAAAAGATAAAGTAGAAATCGACCCCTATTCGAAAGAGTTTTCAGGATTTATTTTCAAAATCCAAGCGAATATGAATCCTGCGCATCGAGATCGAATTGCATTCGTTCGAATTGTTTCAGGTAAGTTCGAAAGAGGAATGACGGTTTCAGTCCCTAGGATTTCAAGAACGTTTAAGTTAACACAAACGACACAATTTCTAGCAGACGATCGAGAAATAGTGGACGAAGCAGTTGCAGGAGATATTATTGGAATTCACGATACGGGAAATTACCAAATTGGGGATACGATTATCGGTGGAAAGTCATCGTTTGTTTTCGATGCACTGCCTCAGTTTACACCGGAATTATTTGTTCGGGTAACTGCGAAAAACGTTATGAAATCAAAGCATTTCCACAAAGGGATTTTACAACTAGTGCAAGAAGGAGCAATTCAGTACTACCGTACTTTACACACTGAAGAAGTATTGCTTGGTGCGGTTGGACAACTGCAATTTGAAGTTTTCGAGCATCGTATGAAAAATGAATACAATGTAGAAGTACGAATGGAACATCTTGGTGCGAAAGTTGCTCGTTGGATTGAAAATGAAAGTGATGTATCCGAGTCAATGGCCGGACAACGTGCAATGCTCGTAAAAGATAGGCATGAAAAACTCGTGTTTTTATTTGAAAACGAATTTTCAATGCGTTGGTTCCATGATAAACATCCTTCCATCAATTTATATAACTTACTATAATTTAAAAACCTAAAAAGACGATTTTTCGTTTTTTTAGGCTTTTTTATGAAATAAGGTGAGTCTCTTATTTGAACTCCTACTTAATTTTCCCTATGATAAGAACATACTTTAAATTCATTTTTGAAAAGTCTTTTACTTTTAATAGATTAAAAAGATGATATTGGTTTGGTTTGTATTGTAATTAAAAGAAACTTAAATGCCCATCACTTATGCCGAGATATAAGTGATATAAAGAAAGGAAGAAGACATGAAGATTAGTGACTTTTCTATAAAAAGACCCGTATTTACAATCGTAATAATGTTTCTTGTTATTATTCTTGGAGCTGTATCCTTTTTCCGTATCCCTGTAACCTTAATTCCGGAGTTGAATCCGCCAATAGCGGTTGTTGTATCCAGTTTTCCTGGTGCTTCCCCAACAGAGGTCAGCGAGAAAGTTACAAAGCCACTTGAAAATAGTTTATCCACAACACCTGGATTGAAATCCATACAGTCCACGTCTCAAGAGGGAGCCAACTTTATCCTTCTTATGTTCGATTGGTCAACGACAATCGATGATGTTCAAATGGATTTATTGCAACGAATTGATCAAGTACAAATGCCCGATGGTGCAAATAAACCACGCTTTCTAAAATTTGATCCCTCTCAATTTCCGGTGATTCAATTGTCCCTAAGGACGGAATCTAAAGATACAGATATCCGTGTTTTAGCGGAGCAATTGGAACTTGAACTACGCCGAACTAAAGGCGTAGCAAGTGTATCCGTTTCGGGTCAATTAATTGAGGAAGTTTTAATAACGTTAGACCAGAAAAAACTTGAAACAAACGGTCTTGCACAAGAAGATATTGTGCAACTGGTTCAGGCGAATAATGTCTCTATGCCAGGAGAACCAATCGAAACAACAGATGGAAAACAACTGACGACACGAATCGTCAGTACGTTAACAAATGTTGATGAAATCAAAGACTTGATTGTAACGATCAATCCTGTCGATGGTAAAAAAGTACGCATTCGTGATGTCGCAAAAGTTGAACTCGGAGAAGCGGAGTCTCCAACAGAGACACGTGCGAACGACGAGGGTGCCGTTTTAATGTCTGTGTTGCAGGAATCTGGTGCTAACACTGCCGATGTGTCAACGTCTTTCCAAGAGGCTCTTGACGAACTACTTGAGACAGATGAATTTAAAGATGTGAAATCGGATATTTTGTTTGACCAAGGTGATTACGTCAAACTTGCGATTGGCAATATTGGTCAATCCTTAATTCTCGGTGGAATATTTGCGATGCTTGTGTTGTTCTTTTTCCTTAGAGGGATAAAGAGCCCATTAATTATAGGTGTAGCGATTCCTTATTCAGTAATTGTTACGTTTGTCCTCATGTTTTTTGCAGATTTCTCACTGAACATCTTAACTCTAGGTGCCTTGGCACTTGGTATTGGTATGCTCGTAGATAATGCGATTGTCGTTATAGAAAATATTGAACGGCATCTTGCAATGGGGAAAGAACCTCGTGTAGCTGCTTCTGATGGGGCAAAGGAAGTGGGAGGAGCAATAATTGCTTCGACGTTAACAACACTTGCTGTATTTGTTCCTGTTATATTCATCAGTGGATTAATCGGACAGATATTTACAGAGTTTGCTTTAACGATTTCCTTTAGTTTGTTTGCGTCACTTATTGTGGCCTTAACAGTTGTCCCGATGATGGCAAGTCGTATGTTGAAAAAGCCTAGGAAAAGTGTAGAGGCAAGACGTCGCCGTTCTAAAACATTAAATAACTTTTCAAGATCTATTACATGGTCCTTAAAACATCGCTTCATCGTTTTATTTCTCACGACTGTCTTACTTGCAGGTAGTGGATTTGCATTGACGAAGGTGGGCACGGAATTCCTTCCAGCAACGGATGAAGGATTTGTCAGTGTATCCGTTCAATTGCCAAATGGCGCTTCGCCAAGTGCAACAAATGATGTTGTAAAACGTATTGAAGATCAGTTGAAAGAAGAGAAAGACATTGAAGTGTATGTAAGTTTAGTAGGTGGTACGCAAGAGAATTTAGCTCAAGGTACTTCCAAATCAAACGTCGCTGAAATGTATGTGAAACTGGTTCCATTGTCTGATCGCGAACGATCGGTCTTTGAATTTGTCGATGAAGTTCAGCCTAAAGTGTTGAAGGAAATTGGAGAGGATGCAAGTATTAGTTTCGATTTGCAAACGGCATCAGGTTCGACTCCGAATTCACTAACGTTCTCACTTAAAGATACAAATGAAAATCAGTTGAATGAAGCTGTAACTAAGTTGAATAAAGAACTTGTGAAACTTAAGTCCGTTACAGAAGTTACAAATAATCTTCAAAATACGGTTGAAGAAATTCGTATTGAAGTGGACCGTGACCTCGCTTCTGAAAAAGGACTTTCGCCGTATCAAATCGCTCAAACAGTGAACAATGTGACACGTGGTTCTTTAACAACACAAATCATAGGCGATAATAATGAAGTGTATGCGGTTTATGTGCAATATGATAATAAATACCGCAATAGCATCGATGAGTTGAAAAAGCTCAAACTTCGTACACCCGCTGGTGAGTTTGTAGAACTTGGTAAAGTTGCTAAAATCGATATTGCAGAAGGTCCTGTATCAATTCAGCGTGTTGACCAAGCGCATTCCGTCTCGTTTAATGTGAAATATGAATCGACTGAGTCACTCGGTGATATGACTGCAAAAGTAAATGAAACAATCGATAAACTGAAACTTCCAACTGAAATTGAAGTTGCATATGGTGGGGATCGGGAACTCTTTGAAAGTGCGATTAATGATATGTTAATGGCAATTATCCTTGCAATTGTTCTCGTTTATATTGTGATGGCTGCTCAGTTTGAGTCGTTTAAATATCCATTTGTCATTATGTTCTCAGTACCATTGATGATTATTGGTGTAGCAATCGGATTGTTTGTAACGAACACACCTCTGAGTGTTACCGCGGTAATTGGGGTTCTGGTTCTCGTTGGAATAGTAGTGAACAACGGGATTGTCCTAGTCGACTACATTAATCAAAGAAAAGAAGCTGGACTTAGTTCTTATGATGCGATTGTTGTCGCAGTTAAAGATCGTGTCCGTCCTATCTTAATGACGGCCCTGACGACCATCCTAGGCTTGTTGCCACTTGCTCTAGGTATTGGGGAAGGTACTGAAATGAATCAGCCTATGGGAATAGCTGTAATTGCTGGACTCATAAGTTCGACTCTTTTAACGCTGTATATTGTTCCGATTATTTACAGCCTATTCGACTCTGAAACAAGAAAACGTGCGGTACCCAAAAATAAATAAATATCATGCTTAATTTAGAGCCTCCTTTATGGGGGCTTTTTTTATTTCTGAAGATTCTTCTAAATGCATTAATAAATGTTATACTGAAATAAAAAGGGGGTTGTTTAAATGAAAGTCCATTTCCTTACTGGATTTCCGGGGTTTATTACGTCTGAGCTGATTAAAGAATTAATAAGAGAAGGAAAATCTAAACTTTTTTATGTGCTTGTATTACCAGAGCAAGTGGATTTAGCGAAACGTAAGGCGGATTCTATTATAATGGAATTAGATTCAAAGCATTCAATCAATATTGTAGCTGGGGATATCACAAAACCGAACTTAGGAATGAATGAAGAAATCATTAAAGAATTACATGAGGAGCAACTAACAGTATGGCATCTCGCAGCGATTTATGATCTTGCGGTAAAAGAAGAACTTGCTTGGAAAGTTAATGTAGAAGGTACTATTGTGGTGAATGAATTTGTTCGGAGTCATCCGGATATACTTAGATATATGTATTTTAGTACAGCGTATGTCGCTGGAAAACGTGAGGGTAGATTACTTGAAACTGAATTGATTCGACCGACGTCGTTTAAAAATCATTATGAGGAAACAAAATTTGAGGCTGAATTACTTGTAGAAGAATTGAAAGAACAAGTAGCCGTTACGATCATTCGTCCTGGAATTGTTCGAGGTCATTCAGAAACTGGGGAAACAATTAAATTTGATGGTCCTTATTTCTTTATGAATATGATTGATCGATTGAAATGGTTGCCTATGACTCCATATATCGGAAAGTCGGAGGCCTTTTTAAATGTTGTTCCCATCGATTATATTATGAGTGCATCCGTGTATCTTTCAAGTCACTCAGAGGCGGAATCTCAGACCATTCATTTGACGGATCCGAACCCGCACCCTATAGAAGAGATTTATAGAGCAATGGTTTTCGAGGTTACTGGGAAAAATCCTAAAGGAAGATTTCCAGAAGTTTTGGCTGCAACAGCATTAAAATCAAAAAGAATTCAACAAATGCTCGGTGTTGAAGCTGAAACACTCGGTTATTTATCTTGGAATGCAATGTTTGATACGACAATAGCAGAAAGACTCCTGCAGGAAAGCGGGATTCAGTGTGCTGATTTCATTCAATCGATACCTGCTATGACGGTCTTTTACAATCAACATAAAAACAATGCTGACTATCATATTAAAATTGTTTAACCAAAGTTTACATTTTGTTATTCGGTGTTATAATAAAAGAAAGAGCAACCAAAACTTAATAACTTTTGACTTATGTCAAGGGGGAGTAGCTATAGGGAAACCTATTTCATAGTCGTCAATACGTGGCTTTTGCCATCGGTTATGATAGCTGGATTTTTTCTAATTTAAATTCCGACTTAGCGAGACCTTTGCCTATTTATTAGGTGAGGGTCTTTTTATATATTTATTAATAGGAGGAATTATTTTGGATACTATTTTGTTACAATATGCGTGGGTACTTTTAGTGCTCATCATACTTGAGGGTCTTTTGGCAGCAGATAATGCAGTAGTAATGGCGGTTATGGTGAAACACTTACCTCGTCTTGAACAGAAGAAAGCTTTATTTTACGGATTGTTCGGAGCGTTTGTTTTCCGCTTTGCAGCATTGTTTATGATTACTTTTCTTGTGAATATGTGGTGGATTCAAGCACTTGGTGCAGCGTATCTTCTATTTATATCCGGTAAGAGTATTTACGATCAACGAGCCCAAAAGAATTCAGAGCATGATCTAAAGGCTGGAAAAAAATCTGGCTTCTGGATGACCGTTCTCAAAGTAGAGCTCGCGGATATTGCATTTGCTCTGGATTCAATGCTTGCTGCGGTAGCACTTGCTGTTACACTTCCTGAACTTGGAGATTTTGAAATTGGTGGAATTAACGGCGGACAGTTTACCGTTATGTTGTTAGGCGGTATTATTGGACTTGTCATCATGCGATTCGCAGCCCGTCAGTTCGTACAGTTATTAGAAAAGTACCCATCGTTGGAAACTGCCGCATTTTTAATTGTTGGTTGGGTTGGAGTGAAATTACTTGTAATGACACTTGGCCACCCGGAATTACAAATTATCGATCCGGCATTTCCGCACTCGTCACTTTGGAATTCAATTTTCTGGGTTGTCTTAGCGGCAATTGGAATTTTTGGTTACTTCAAAGGTGTTCGACAAAATCGAAAGAAAACTCATTCGAACTAAACATTTAAGAACCGACTGCATATTTTCTGTAGTCGGTCTTTTTTTATCGAAATTCAGATAGATTCGTCGAAAGTATTTGAGTTCATCTTTAAAATATGTGGATTAAACCCGGGAATTAGGGGTATCTTTAACAGAGGCTAATTTTAAATTATGGCAATTTACAGCAAAACCTTTCTTTTTGGTTACAAGTTCCCTAAAATGATAAGATGATCACTTGAATTGGGAAAGGAACTTAATTACATGAAATTTACCGAAACGATCCGTAGTTTTACACCTGTACAAAAAATCGTCTTTTTTTACTTTTTGGCAATTGCTTTTTCCTTTCTATTATTAAATTTGCCAGGTGTTTATTTACCAGGAGTAAAAGTTCGTTTTATCGATAGTTTATTTACTGCAGTTAGTGCAGTCAGTGTAACAGGCCTTACTTCAATTACGATTGCGGACACTTATTCAGTTTTTGGAATATGTATGATTATGATTGTTTTGCAATTTGGTGCTGTAGGAATCATGTCGATAGGTACGTTTTTCTGGTTGATTGTAAGAAAGCGGATTGGTATGAGCGAACGCCAACTAATCATGTTGGATCATAATCAATATAATCTTTCGGGTGTTGTTCATCTGATTCGAGAAATTGTGAAAATTATTTTTATGATTGAAATCATTGGTGGGATCTTTTTCACTCTTTATATACAAAAGTATTATGAGACATTTAATGAAGCGCTTCTTCATGGTTTTTTTATGTCGGTATCAGCGACAACAAATACAGGATTTGATTTAACTGGAAATTCTCTTCTCCCGTATTTTAATGACTATATCATTCAAAGTGTAACAATGGTGTTAATCATACTAGGTGCAATTGGTTTTCCAGTACTCATTGAAGTGAAAAGTTATTTTTCAAAAGAGGTTCCGAACTTTAGATTTTCATTATTTACTAAAATCACAACAGCAACATTTGGTTTTCTACTTCTAATCGGTACTATCATAATTTTTATACTTGAATCAATGAATTCATTCAAAGGAATGGCTTGGCATGAAAAAATCTTTGCTTCCATATTTCATTCGGTATCATCGAGATCTGGAGGACTGACGACATTCGATGTTACGCAGTTTAGTGATGCAACACATATCTTCATAAGCTCCCTTATGTTTATTGGTGCATCCCCAAGTTCGGTTGGTGGAGGTATAAGAACGACGACATTTGCGATTGCAATTTTATTCCTCATTAATTTTGCAAAGGGTAATGAATTTATTCGTATTTTCAATAGACAAATTAAGCAAGTTGATATATATCGCTCTTATGCAGTAATTTTACTTGCCGGTATGATGGTGATGGTGACTTTAATTATTTTAACTGTTACTGAACCTAATCAAACAGTGGTAGCACTCTTGTTTGAAATTACATCAGCATTTGGGACATGTGGTATGTCACTAGGTATTACAAGTGATTTATCAACAATTGGTAAATCCATTATTATGATCTTGATGTTTATCGGTAGAGTTGGGCTTATATCCTTTCTTTTCACCCTTGGAGGGAAGAAGAAGAAAACACATTATAATTTCCCCGAAGAACGTGTAATTATTGGTTAACGAACTGGGCCACATCCTTGTAAATAAGGATGGGCCTTTTTATTTTTTAGTAGGCCTTACTACTAGGAGTTCGGAAAAAATAATTATTTTCAATCTAGGTGAAAAAACTTAGGCTAAAGTGACTATAACCATGCAAATTACGCCTATGTATTTATTTCTAAAAGGTAGTGAGGCGTTACGATAATTGATAATATTTATTGCGTTTTAGTAATCTTTTATTAAAAAGTAGATATAGCATAGGAATGAAGGTCTAAATACCTATACCTATTTCCTTCGAGATATGAAATAATTTGAATATATAATATATTTAGTAACTTCGTGTTTTTGCATTAAAGTACATTTTTTTTCATACTGTCTATATATAGAAGTAGGGGGAGTAAAAATGTCTAATGGTATTACTGAATCGATAGTAGAAAAAATAATCCTCTTTAATAATTCAAGTATACCCGTCGTAATAATGGATTTAGACGGGAACTTTATTAATAGCAACAACCCATTTAACAAGATGGTTAGCAACTGCAAAATAGAAAATATTAAAGAGTTACTTGATGAATCGGCAGTTGAAATGTGGAATGAATATATGGGAATTACGAAGGAAAAAGGAAAGTTTACCTTTTTCATGCCACTTCAAGTAAAGTCAAAGATTATAGGTACGTATAAAATGGAAAGCATTTATTGTGATTGCAACAAGACGATAACTATTTCTCTTAACCTGAAAAAAGAATTGAAGAACAGGAATGAGTTATCCTATAAAGGTGCTTTTAATACATCGGACAGTTTAATGATCCTGGTAGATGAGCATGGAATAGTACGAGATATAAATGATAAGTGTTTTCATTATTTAAATTTTGACCGAAGTCATTTTGTTAATAAACCAGTAGATGTCCTAATAAATATGGCTTCCAAGGATGATCAAACATTTTCTGAATATACAGACGGAATTCTAGGGAATGAATATACTGAAGTGTTGATAAAATATGAGAAAACTCCGGGTAATGTTTGTTTTTACCATATAGTCACTCGTTATGATAAACAAATAGGTTATTATTTAACACAGGTAACTGATCAAACAGTGCAAATAAATCTTGAAGAACAATTGGAACATAATAATGCCTTATCCTCAGTTGGGCAACTGGCTGCAAGTATTGCCCATGAGATTCGAAATCCGATGACGACTTTAAAAGGTTTTACACAACTACTTAGAATATCTGCGTCTGAAGAGTCGAAGAGATATCTATCTGTGATTGATGATGAAATTGAACGAATGGAATCGATATTAGGGGAAATGCTTATTTTGTCAAAGCCGAGCAAAAATAAAAAAGAACTAATTTCTATTCAATCATTAATGTCGGATTTAGTTCAGGTGATAGAACCAAAAGCAAGATTAGCAGGTATTACGATAATAAAAAAAGTGGATTTGCTCATAAAGAGTATGATATATGGTGATGTGGTAAAGCTTAAACAGGCGCTTTTCAATGTATTGAAAAATGCACTCGAGGCTATGCCGTCCGATGGGTTATTGACGATTGAAATTAAAGAAGTTGGCGAAGAAGTAATTAGTGTATCGATTCAGGACACGGGTAAAGGAATAAAGGACTCTCAGTTGCCTCAGATTTTCAGGCCTTATTTCACGACAAGAGCTGATGGAACAGGACTTGGATTATCATTTGTATTAAAAACAATTGAAAATCATGGCGGAACGATATCGGTAGAAAGTAAAGTAGGGATTGGATCAAAATTCATTATTTTGTTTCCTGTAGCAATTGGCTACACTACTGCTATTAATAGTACTAATTTATCTATTTCAACTTTGTATGATTGAAAAAATAAGAATAGAGTTTTTTAAAGAACAATTGGATTTTTGACATTTTTACGTTATTCCCGTTATACTTACAATAGCTTACTTCAAAACGGGAAAACAAAGGGTGAAATAGATATGACTAAAAATACTGAAACTGCTTTAAAGTTATTTATTGTTCTTACTAGGGCAAGTAAAGTGATTTTGGAAGAAGCGCATAAACCAATTGATAAGTATAAATTGAACCCAACGGAATTTGCTGTTCTGGAACTTCTTCATCATAAAGGACGGCAACCAATCCAGAAAATAGGGCAAAAGATTTTGTTGCGCAGCGGCTCGATGACATATGTTGTTGATAAACTTGAAAAAAATGGTTTGCTTGAAAGAGTTTACAGTGAAGTGGACAAACGGATAACCTACATGTCCATTACAAGTAGGGGCGGAGAGCTAATGAATTCTATCTTCCCGGAACATGCTGAAAATATTGAATCCATTATGTCTGCATTGACAGTTGAAGAGCAGGAACTGGCTATTGGACTGATAAAGAAACTCGGTCTTTCTGTTAAGGATTTATCTTAAGAAATAAAAAAGTCAAAGCATTGTCTATATAAGACGATGCTTTGACTTTTTATTTTATGAATTCTTTAAAATTGTTTCAGCCATACGAAGAAACTCTTCTATGTGATCCGCATTTGGAGTATCAAAAATAGTAAGTTTAATGACCATTCCATCTTTTTTAAAGACAATACCAGTTACAGGTGCTGATTCTGCAGTTACGAAGTAGCCTTCCGCGTCTTCAATGCCATCACCTTTAGGTAATTCTGTATCTACTAATTTATCTGGTACAGCACCGCCACTAGATGCTTCGAGTACAACAATTGTATTTTCAACTGCGTATTCATAATTGCCTTCTTCTTCATCCATAGTTTCAATTCGCATAAATACTGAGTCATTGTCTTTTACGTAAAGACTATCGCGACCGGGTTCTTCGCTTGTTAACTTGTACGTAGGAAGCAACTGAATTGAATAGTCTTGTTCATCGCTCTTAGTCTGAATTGCGTCTGATAAGAGATTGTCATTGTTATTTGTACTTTCAGTCGAGTCCTCTTTTTCAGTTTCTGTTTCAGTTACAGGTTCGGAAGATTCTTCTTCTTCTTTCTCCGAATCTACTTCCTCGTCTATATCCTCTTCGACTACACTATCGTCTGTAGAGGCCCCTTCAGAAGCTGTACCATTTACTTCGTTATCTTTAGCTTCATTGTCGGTGTCACTCGTTCCACACGCTGCTAGGAGCAAGACTGTTGCTAGGGCGACATATAATAGATTCCATTTCTTTTTCATATAAACTCCTCCTTACATAATTGGACGTCCTTAGGGCAAAGATGTTTCATACATCTTAGAAGAGTAAATGAGATTTCTCATATTGTCCATTATTATCAGTTTGCCTTAAAGTAGTACTTGAGTAAAGAACTATCTTAATGATAGTTCCATAGACATAGTGTTGTATTTTGTTGTATTGTGTATGAATTTGGAGTTATTTCTTTTACCAGTCAATTCAGTATTCCTGTATAATGTGTACTAGTGTATTCATTAAAAGAGGGAAGGTTTTTTTTTGGAAAGAATGTTGGAAATGGAAATTGAATCCACACGAGAAGAGATGATACAAAAAGCATTAGAAGTAGGATTTAATAATTCTGTTACACTTGGGATAAGTTGTAAACTTGATCAGTTATTAAACCAACTGGAAAAGATAAGAAAGACAAGAATGTTTTACGGAACCAATGAATGTACTTGCATGAAGGAATTTGTGGGAAAAGGTTAAAAAGTATGGAGGGGTAGTTATGTCGACAATCGAAAAGTTTAAAAATGAACTGAATAAGGCAATTATAGGTCGGGAAAAAGAATTCGATTTTATGCTCATTGCATTGCTGCAAGAAGGTCATGTGCTTTTGGAAAGTGTACCGGGATCTGGGAAAACAATGATGGCGAAAAGTTTTGCGAACGCTTTCAAAGGAGAATTTACACGAGTACAATTTACACCTGATGTATTGCCATCCGACGTTACGGGGATTCGCTATTTCAATCCCGTGACGCAAGAATTTGTTTTAAAAGCGGGTCCTGTATCGACGAATATATTATTAGCAGATGAAATCAATCGAGCAACACCTAGGACACAGTCCAGCTTGTTAGAATCAATGGAAGAAAAACAAGTGACAATTGATGGTGAGACGTTGAAATTGCCAACCCCATTTATGGTCATTGCGACACAAAATCCAATTGAATCTCAGCAAGGTACCTTTCCTTTACCGGCAGCTCAACTGGATCGATTTTTATTTAAATTAAATATTGGTTACCCGACATTTGAAGAAGAACATTTGATACTTAAGCAGTACGGTAAAAATCCTGGTGCAATTACAACGGCGTCAATTATCGGACCAGAAGAAGTAGAAAAATGGTCAATTGAGGCAAGTGAGGTAATTGTTCACGAAGATTTGGAAAAATACATATTGAAAATTGTACACGCAACAAGAAAGCATCCTTTTTTGGAGCTAGGTCTTAGTTCTAGGGCTGCACTTGCAATTTTGCAAGCAACAAAAGCACATGCCTATATAAATGGTAAAGGATATGCGACACCAGACGACGTAAAAGCAATATTCGAACCCGCGGCGTTGCATCGTATGGAGTTGTCAACAGAAGGGATGTTAACGAAAAATTTAAATGAAGTATTGATGGAAATAATAAATTCAATTCCCACTCCTATAGAGGCAACGGTTTAATGAAATGGCTTCGTTTGGAAGAAGGGTTCAAATCATTACATCAGACTATGACTGTATCCCTTGTATTTCTGTTGTTTTCAATTATTTATCTTCAAATTATTCCAGCGGCTTTATTTGCAGCAGTTTTTTTCATGTGTATTGTACAAAATGTTTATTATTTGAATGTGGGTAAAGATTTAGTATTCATTCCAAATAAAAACCAAACTCGTTTTTTGATTGGTGGAGAAAATGATCTTGTACTTGAATTTGAGAATGGGAAAACTCCTATTTGGAATGGTGTTTTGACGCTTTCAATTCAAGATGCAGTTGTTCCCCTTGTGGATGATACATCCCATTTTAGCGGCATCTTTGATTTCGAAGTTCCTTTTTCTGCAGGAAGTAGGGAAGTAATTAGTATCTCCATTCCGCTCAAAGGGAGAAAAAGAGGATTATCCCGAATTACACGAATTACATTAGACGTTCCACATATTTTTGGAGAGGGCTCTGTTTTGATGGAACTTAACGATCCGGTTATGACTCAAAGTCTTGTTTATCCACAGATAGTTTCTTTTGATGATCAATTAAATCCGGCTCCGTTTAAACCGGGTGAACTTGGGCAAAGACAGTCGTTATTCCATGACGTTTTTCAACCAATCGGAACAAGGGATTATGTGTATTCAGACCGATTCGATCAAATCCATTGGAAAGCAAGTGCTCGAATGCAAAAATTACAAACGAAAGAATTTATGCCGGTGACTGCACAATCGGTATTGTTCATATTAAATGCAATTGAAAAACAACGATCAGATGATGATTTCGAACAAAAAGTGGAGCGTTTGGTTTCTTATGTTGGTTACGCTTTGAAAAATGATATTCCATTTGCAATTGTTGTCAATATACGTACATTTGGAACTACACCTTATATGTATCTTGCAACTGGAAGTGGTAAGGTTCAATACCAAAAAGCGCTAGAGATGCTTGCACGTTTATCTGAAAGAAATGCAAAGATTCCATTTGAAAAAATCTTGCAAAGTATTCAGACACAAGGTCTCCTCTCACCAACAGTTGTTTTAATCACTCATGAACCTGAACGCTACGTGAACTTTACTAGTAAATGGTCAACGCATAATCGGGTCGTTGTGGACAGTTTCTACGAAAGGAGTGAGACTGTTGCACTCAGGTAATGTTTTTCGACAAGGTATCCGTCTGAGAAATTCGGAAAGTTATATTTTGGAACTGTTGTTACTTGTTTATCCATTAATTCTGATTCAAGAAGGAACTTCTTTCCAACCGCATTATTTACTAATCTTATTAGCACTAACTATGGGTGTGACTACATACTTTTTATTTTCTAAAGTGGCCTATTCTGTGATCATCGGGTTAATACTTTCAGTTGTACTAGCAATCCCTTTTTATTTAATTGGATTACCGATTGCACCAGTAATTTTTATGTTCTGTTTTATAGCATGGAGAACACATGCGAATTTTAGTTCAGAGCGTTTGAATCGTATGCCATTTGTTCTTATGAACACAATTCTTTTTGCATCTTTTTATTTATTTACGAGTGTCTTTTTGCTCAAAACGCAGGCAATTGAAGTAAATGCAATTCATTCGACGTTATTTATAGTAACAACAATTCTATTTGTGCTCATTCGTTTTCTCACCACTTCGATAAGTGGGAGAAATAGACCTGGATTTCGCTTATCAGAGGTAAGTAGAGCATTTGGTTGGATGCTTGGTGTAGGAGTAGTTGTTTTCATAGCAGTATATTATTTTATCGATGCAATTCGAACAACTATCATTTCAATCTTCGGTTTTGTATTCGGCGGACTCTTTATGTTGGTTGCAAAAGCGGTTACACCTCTTCTAGATTTATTGAGTGAATATATACTGAATAATCAAGAGCCAGACAAAGAAGAAGAAGAGATGTTAGAACCAGATGAAGCATTTCAACAAGAACAAGGGTTATCGGATTTCGATTTAAATACGTACTTTATCATTTTTGCAATCCTTATTGCGATCGGAATTATAATTTATATACTAAAAAGTCGTAAGCTCGGTATAAAAAATGAAACAGAACCTAAATATTCAATTCGTTCTGGAGGAAAAAAACAGAAACAAGCTGTTCAATTAAAATACGATTACTCCGAAGCAACAAATTTAGTACGTACTTCTTTCTTATACTTTGAAAAAGAGGCCATTCGAGTAAAGTCGCCAAGATTTGCAGGGGAAACGGTGAAAGAGTGGTTTGCGAGAATGGGTTGGGAAACTGGTGGCGAATTTTTTGACACATACGATGAGGCTCGTTATGGCTCTATGACTGTATCTAAAGAAGAAAGTGAACATTTTGTCGAAGAACTAAACGAAATTAAAAATAAATATTTTCCTAAGAATGTTTAAACTTTACTAAAACGGGGGACATTAAGTATGAACACAGCAACATTCTCATTTCCCCCTTTTGAGGACGCACCCAGAAATTGGGTACGTCCTCCTTTTTTTTTTGGAGAAAAGTATCGAATTAAGAGATATCAATTCTGTTTTTTGGTACGATTAAAAAAATAGGATTAAAATGGGGGAATTAAAATGGGGAAATTGAGTATAGGATTTATAGGTACTGGAGTAATGGGTGCGAGTATTGTTGCACATTTATTAAATGCGGATTATAAAGTGACACTATATACACGAACGAAAGAGAAAGCAGAGAGTCTCATAGAGAAGGGTGCTGTTTGGGCTGAAACGGCTGGTGCGGCAACAGTGAATTCGGATATTGTATTTACAATGGTTGGTTATCCTAAGGATGTCGAAGAAGTATATTATGGTAAGGATGGCATTTTTCCAGCTAGTAAAGAAGGTCAAATTCTTATTGATATGACGACTTCAAGTCCTGCGCTCGCAATAAAGATTGCTCAGGAGGCCGCTTCACGAAAAGTAGATTCGATTGATGCTCCTGTTTCTGGAGGAGATATTGGAGCGAAAAATGGAACATTATCCATTATGTGTGGCGGTGAAAAGACGGTTTTTGATAAAGTTTTACCGATTTTATCGGTTTTTGGAAAAGGAATTGTGTATCAAGGGGAAGCAGGATCAGGTCAACACACAAAAATGTGCAACCAAATCACGATTGCAACCAACATGATAGGTGTGTGTGAAGCACTTGCTTATGCAAATAAAGCTGGGCTTGACCCTGAAACAGTTCTTTCTTCAATAGCGGCGGGTGCAGCAAGTTCATGGTCCTTATCAAATCTAGCTCCTCGAATTTTGAATGAAGATTTTGAACCCGGTTTTTTTGTGAAGCATTTCTTGAAAGACATGAACATTGCGCTGGATGAGGCGAAACGAATGAATTTGGCGTTACCTGGTTTGGAGCTTGCTTTTGAGATGTATGAACAATTAGTTGAAAAAGGGTATGGCGACAAAGGGACACAAGTTCTCTATAAAAGATATAAGTAAATAAAGATAAAACTAAATATATAGTAAACAAAGCCGAAATAAGTATTACGGACTATCTTGAACCGTCAAAGCAACAGCAAATAAAAGAAGATGGGCAAGGTGAATATAGTGCAAAAAGTGTCATTAAAACTTGAAGTCTTTGAATTTGTGGAGTTCCGCGTCGAAAAAAGCAAATTTGGAATTAATATTAAACATGTGAGAGAAATTATTGAGCCAATTCCAGTAACTGTAATACCTCATTCTCATGCTTTTGTTGAAGGAATTATTCAACTTCGTGGAGATGTTATTCCTGTTATAGATTTTAAAAAAGTTATTGGAGTGCCTGGGGAAAGTGCTGATAGTGAGGCTAAATATATTATTTCTGAATTCAACGGTATTACGGTAGCATTAGATGTAACTGCAGTTACACAAATTGAGCGTATAAATTATTCCGAAATAGAGGCAGCCTCAGATATGTACGAAGGATCTACTGTACCTGTTACCGGTGTCATTAAGCGTGACGACGGAATGATCCTACTTGTCGATTTTGAGAAAATAATCGCAGAACAATTTAAGTAACAAAGAAAAGCGGGTAAATTAAAACAGCCTGTATTCACACCAAATGGTTCGTGTGAAAGTAGGCTGTCGATTATCCATCAAGATACGAGGACCTGAAACTTTGTGAATTCTTTTCTTTGTGAATGCTTTTTTTTGGAACAATCTTTTTCACTTTTATTTCTGTTTCGAGTGGAAAATCTAAATAATTAGATAGAAGCTCTCTTGCAGTTTTTAAACTCATTCGCTCCTGTGGATTACGCGAAGTTTGGTCTTGGTGGCCGAGGTGTGGGAGTGTTTTAAAGTCATCTTTTTCTGGAATTGTATGAAAAAGGAACCCGCTACAGCATACAAGTGTAGTTGAATGTTGCTTACTAAACTTAGGATTATCAACAAAATGCAATCCGACTTTTTCAGCATTACCGGTACGAATTAACTTTTCTAAAGACATTTTTTTAAGAGTGTAGAGATGTCTATTATCTGGAGCAGTTTTTGCATGGCGATTCACGGTATAAATTGCAATTGCCAATTGACGAATAGTTTGTTTTGTATCCAAAACTTACCTCCTTTTTTTTATTGGAAACGAAATGAATACTACTATAATAACAAAATGAGTAAGTTCTGTACAATTTCAGACAAAAAACTGGGAATTGTTGTATTTACAAAAGGTTTTGAAATTGGACCTGCTGCGTCCAATTAGGGGGAATATTGAATTGAATGATAGTCATCTACAGAGTGTCGGGAAATACATCGACCAACATCCGAATAAAATGTCAATCCTCCTTAAAAAAAGTATTGGAGATGAATTTGATGTTATTTATGCAAATAACATCGCGAAGGACTACTTTTCAAGTGAATCAAATCGTGTGGCTTCACTATTTTTCGGAGTATTTTGGACTAAGATTAATAGACAAATGAAAAATCTGAAATCAATTACACATTATACAACCGAAATCAATCATACAGTGAATCGGAAAAAATTTCTGTTTGAGATTACGTTTCAAAAAAATAATGATATGGATGATGAAGTAATTTATATCGAGTTACAAGAACGGTTAGATATTCTAGAAGAAAAAAGTTTACGTGATCAATTACAAGATAAATATGTATCTGTGATTAATCATAATATGGATCCAATCATAACGATTAATAAAGAATGGCAAATAACGTATGCGAATCCATCGGTTCATACAACCTATGGATATAAAGCAAAAGAACTTTCCGGTCGTTCAATATTAAATCTAGTGACAGATGTGAGTTCAAATCAATTTCACGAGCTTATTAGAGGTGGTTTTTTAGGGGAATCCATTGATGTTGACGAAATATATATTTACAAAAAGAATGGGGAATACTTGCAAGTCCATTTGAAAGCAATTCCAGTAAGTACTGAGGGAGAAGTTACAGAATTGCACTTGATTGTTCGGGATACATCAATAGATCAGGAAAACAATGAAAAACTTCTTTATTTATCTTATAATGATCAACTAACAGGCCTGTGGAATAGAAGTGCGATGAAGGAACATTTTGTTACAGATTCACTAAATGCTAATAAAAATGCTGAACGCTTGTTTTTGATCCATTTGGGTCTTGATCGTTTTAAGCTAATCAACGATTCTCTTGGTCATACTGGTGCTGATACTATTTTAATGATGGTGGCAGATCGTCTTAAATTAATCTGTCCACAAATGGGTCGACTTTACCGTAAAGGTGGAGATGAATTTGTTATAACCTTACAAAACAATTGTGTAGCTGAAATAGAAAGACTTGCACAACGAATATTAAATGACTTTAGTAAACCGTTTTATCTTAACCAGCAAGAATACTTTATTTCTGCATCCATCGGTATTTCTGTTTTTCCGGTAGATGCATGCAAGTTTGAAGAGTTGCTGAAAAAATCGGAACAGGCCCTCTCTTTTGTAAAAGATCGTGGTCGTTCTCAATATCGCTTTTATCAGGATGAAATGAATTCAATTGTTGCCGATGAAGTATTAATGGAATCTCATTTGCGTAGAGCTATTGAGATGGATGAACTAAGGGTTTATTATCAGCCGCAAGTGGACTTGAAAACAGGTACAATATCGAGTTTTGAAGCTTTATTACGTTGGAGTAACAGGAAGTTTGGATTTGTTTCACCTGCCAAGTTCATACCGATAGCCGAGGAGTCAGGACTTATTCACAGCATAGGTGACTGGGTATTGAATCAAGTATGCAAGCAATTGAAAGAATGGCAAGAAAAAGGATATCGTCCTGTTAGAATTGCAGTAAATATATCGCCAAAACAGTTCCGGGTGGAAACGTTTGCTGAAAATATGCAAGAAAAAATAGAAAGCTATGGTATTGTTCCGTCTTCTCTAGAAGTTGAAATTACGGAAAATGCCCTAACAAGTGTTCATGAAACGTTGACTATTTTGAATACGTTAAAAGAAATTGGCGTCATGATCTCCGTGGATGATTTTGGAACGGGATATTCATCACTTAGCTATTTGAAAAAATATCCAATAGATATTATTAAAATTGATCGTTCTTTCATTCAAGATATTGGATTAGATGATAAAAATAAAGCAATCGCAAAAACAATTATTAATCTTGCGTATTATTTAAATATGGAAGTAATTGCAGAAGGCGTTGAAACCGAATTACAAGCGAGTATTCTTCTTGCCGCAAACTGTCAGAAGGCACAAGGTTTCTTATACAGTAAAGCGATTCCTGTTGATGAACTTGTAGATAAGTATTTATTAAAGCATGTTATCGTTTAATAGATTTGAATGTAAAAACTGTAATCTAGATTTCTTCTACACCTTTATACGTGATACAATAATGAGTGAATAGTCATTCACTTAATAAAGGGGGAATAAAAATGTTTGAAGAAAAGGTTATTATTGTTACAGGTGGATCTAATGGAATGGGTAAGTACATGGCAAAGAAATTCGCTGATGAAGGTGCAAATGTCGTTATTACAGGTAGAGACTTGGATCGTTTAACAGCTGCAAAAGAGGAACTTGGAAAGAACGTTCATATCTTTCAAATGGATGTCCGTAGTGTAGAATCCGTTGACGCTATGGTTGCTTTTACAGATGAGAAGTTTGGCAGAATTGATGGCCTTGTAAATAATGCTGCTGGAAACTTTATCGTTCATGCTGAAGACCTCTCACCAAATGGTTGGAAATCTGTTATCGATATCGTTTTGAATGGTACATTCTATTGTTCAAGCGCTGTGGGTAAGTATTGGATTAAAAATGGAACAAAGGGTTCTATTATCAATATGCTTGCAACATATGCTTGGAACGCTGGAGCAGGTGTCGTTCATTCAGCTGCAGCTAAAGCAGGTGTTATGTCACTTACACGCACGCTTGCGGTCGAATGGGGGACGCAATACGGTATTCGAGTGAATGGTATAGCCCCAGGACCGATTGATCGTACAGGCGGTGCTGAGAAGTTATGGGAGTCAGAAGAAGCAGCAAAAAGAACGATTAAATCAATTCCACTAGGCAGACTCGGTCAACCCGAAGAAATCGCCGAACTCGCAGCATTTATTATGTCTGATAAAGCTTCTTATATGAACGGAGAAATTGTAACCCTAGACGGCGGACAATGGCTCAATCAATATCCATTTTAATAAACGAATATAGTAAATAAAACGGATTATTCTATATAAAAAAGTAGCCTAGTACTTGATAAAATCAAGTACTAGGCTACTTTTGTTTTGATAATAAACATCCTAAAGCAGGACTGGATAAATGATTAGTACTAAGAAACCTTTAGGTGAAGTCTGCTTTTATCTAGCCTACCATGAAAAAGCACCCTGCAGGCGGTATTGGGAACCGAGAACCCGTGTGAATCTAAGTACCACAAACTTTCTAAACACACTATCGAACTTTAAATATAGACATCATGATACATATTTAACATCCTGTAAAATAATTCGTAAAAACTACTCGTACATAATGAAAAGGTACAGGCCAGTATCGACTGATTGTGATATGATAGATATGAAGAAATTAATTAAATGTATAGAGATAGAAGGAGCCGATTTATATGATTTCTGTCAATAACAGAGATTTTCTTTTAACGCCAATCTCCGACTACATTATTTCAGCTGAGAAAGTAGCAAACGTACAGCTTGGAAATAACGCAGAGCACGCCTTACTAGTTCTTACGAAAACAGGCTACTCATCAATTCCAGTTCTTGATTCAAAAGATCGACTTCAAGGTTTACTCAGTATGGGAATGATTATGGATTCGATTTTAGGAATTGCACATATTGAATATGAACGTTTATTTGATTTAAAAGTTGATGCGATTATGAATACAGATATCCCAACAATTCGAACTACAGACCGTTTTCAAAGAGGGCTGGATTTACTAATAAATCATCCATTTCTTTGTGTAGTAGATGAAGATGGTGTTTTTGCGGGGATTTTTACAAGAAGAGTCGTTCTAAAGCAGTTTAAGAAATACATTTATTCCGATCAATAAAGATTCATAGTACATCGAAAGGCTCTCAAGTAGGGCCTTTTTCTGTTTAAATTCAACATTCCTCTTTAGATGTAATTTATCGAGGTTTGTTTGATTTACTATGTTTTGTAAAAGGGGAATTTGCAATGGCTGAAACTAAAAAAATAACGAATCGACCGCTCGTACTTATATCTGTAATGCTCGCAATGTTTGTTAGTGCTGTAGAAGCAACAATTGTAACAACAGCAATGCCGGTAATAGCTTCAGACCTTGGGGGTTTTTCAAGATACAGCTGGATTTTTTCCTCGTATTTATTAATGAGCACGGTTACGGTGCTCATTTACGGGAAGTTGGCTGATATATTTGGAAGGAAACCGGTTTTGTTTTTCGGTCTTTCTATTTTTTTAATAGGATCTATTTTATGTGGGTTTGCGACGTCAATGGAAATGTTGATATTCTTTCGATTGATTCAAGGTCTTGGTGCTGGAGCGGTTATGCCTATTGCGACTACGATTATTGGAGATATTTATTCGACAGAAGAGCGGGCTAAAATTCAAGGCTATTTATCGAGTGTATGGGGTGTTTCGGCTGTTCTGGGGCCAGTCATCGGCGGTACAATTGTACAGTTTTTAAGTTGGGAATACATTTTCTGGGTCAATGTTCCACTTGGAATAATTGCGATTGTTGGACTAGCCAAATTCTTACACGAACCAGAACGGGAGAAGAAAGTCTCGATTGATTATAAAGGTGCTGCGCTTCTGACGGTATCCCTATCCGCTATATTATTTTGGCTTGTAGAAGGTGGACAATCATTTAGTCGTCTTTCGGTAATGAGTGTTTCACTAATTAGCGTGGGTATCGGTTTGTTTATTCTCTTTGTGATTGTGGAAAGATCGGCAAAGGACCCAATGATGCCCTTTTCCATATGGAGAAATCCTGTCATACTTTATGCGAATCTTGTGTCCTTTACAACCGGAGTCATTTTAATTGGGGTTTCGGCTTATTTACCAACATTTGTTACAGGCGTGATGGAACAGCCTGCAATTATTGCGGGATTTGCGCTTACTGCAATGTCCATCGGTTGGCCGATCGCATCTTCATTTGCTGGACATTTACTTGTGCGTTTTGGAACGTTTACAGTCTCATTTGCTGGTACAATCTCACTTGTTTTTGGTGCATCCTTATTCGTTTTAATGAATGCAGGTTCAGGTCCTTTATGGGCAGCAACAGCGAGCTTTTTCATCGGTGTCGGAATGGGGTTAACGAGCACTTCATTCATCGTCACAATTCAAGGTGCTGTACCTAGGGAAAAAAGAGGTTCGGCAACGGCTGCAAATATGTTCATGCGGAATTTTGGGAACACGTTTGGCGTGGCATTGTTTGGAGCAATATTGAATACATCTTTAATGAACGGATTTAGCGAAAAGGGACTTAACTTCTCGTTAGACGATGTGAATTTACTCCTAACGGCTGAGAAAAGAGAGTCTTTGGGACAAGAACAACTGCTTGCATTACAAAATACACTCGATAGTTCATTGCAGTGGGTTTACTTGGGAGTAGCATTTTTTGCGGTACTAAGCTTACTTCTGGTATTACGAATTCCACGCGGAAGGGAGTTATATAATGTCAATGACCGAACTTGAAATTATTAAAACATTGGCTGAAGAGGGAAATATGAGGAAGGCGGCTGAGCGATTGTTTTTATCGCAACCCGCACTTTCTCAACGTCTTCAGACAATTGAAAAGGAATGGGAGACGCTGCTATTTATTCGCTCGCAAAAAGGTCTTGAGCCTACGCCTGAAGGTGAACATGTTATTGCATATGCTCGCGAAGCGCTTATGAGACGTGAAGAAGTATTTGAAGCAATCACTTCAATGGCAGATAAAGTCCACGGTACATTGAAAATTGCATGTGCTTCAATCGTTGGACAAACATGGTTGCCACAAGTTCTGAAAGAGTATGTCGAGAGCTATCCGAACGCTCAAATATCTTTAATAACAGGCTGGAGTTCTGAAATTGTGAAAGCACTGAATGATCGGGAAGCACATGTTGGAATTGTTCGAGGTAAGATTGACTGGAAAAGTCGGAAAACACACTTATTTAGGGATCAGATGTATTTAGTAGACCGTGAAATCACTTCAATAGAAGAATTAAAAGATTCTACGCGTCCATTTATTCAATTTAAAAGCGATTCTAATTATCATATGGAAATCCAACATTGGTGGAAAAGTCATTTTACTCAAGTTCCAGGTCGGCAAATTACTGTCGATCAAATTGAAACGTGTAAACAACTTGCGTTAAATGGAATTGGCTATGCAATTTTACCAGCGATCACACTTACTGGGGATGAGCTTGTGAATAAAATACCTTTACTCAACAGTGAAGAAGAATTTGAGTTAACACGGGACACGTGGCTCATTGGTTATGAATCGACATTTGAATTAAAACAAGTCGAGGCTTTCGCAGAAATTGTGCAATCGCATGCCGAGAAATTACGGAATAGTAAATTTTTCTTGAAATAAGAGGAACTTAAATGGTAGTGATTCGTACTAATAGAGAGGTTACAAACAATTCACTAAATGAAACGGTAGGGAGATGATATAGATGGGGAAAAAGATATCCGCTTTGGTATTCGTATTACTTGCTGTCATTATGGTACTTCCAGGGGTAAATGCGTCTGCTGCTCCAGATTTAAAGGTAAGCGTTACTACTGGTTTTGACGGCAAATCAAAATACGATAAAGGCGCTCCAGCACAAATTAAAATAGAAAATAGTGGAACTGCATTTAGTGGAGATTTAGTCATTGATATTCAAAGTTCTTATAATTTAGGTTCCGGTAGAGCAATACCTCTTGATATAGAATCAGGAGAATCCAAAACAATTTCACTTGTAATGCCAAGTTCAGAGGATCATTATGGACACGGTTTTGGGAGCGGGGCTGTAAAACGAATTTTCCTTTATGAAGGTGGATGGGAAAAAGGAAAGGAGCTCAAACACAAAGGAGCTCAGCAATTCAGTCCTGCTTCTTACGGCTTTGACAGTGCATTTGTATTTATGTTTACCAATAATATCGACCGATTATCTGCATTAAAAAAAGCAAAAGGAACTCAATTTAATAATGCTCAGTACATTGATGGATCTAAGATTGATGGTTCGATTCTGCCTGATGAATTACTAGGTTGGGAAATGATTGACATTATAGTTATGGATGAATATCCTTTAGCAGATTTACCACAACAGAAGCAAGAAGCTCTATTGGCTTGGGTTCGCTCAGGTGGAAAGTTGTTTATTGGAAGTTCAGACAATATCAATACGGAAGTAGGAATCTTCTCAGAATATTTGCCGTTAAAGCTTGGGGATCGGAATGAGTTGGATCCTGGGCTCCTTAATAACTGGGCAAATACGGAAGAGTTTAGTAGTCCAATCCCGTCATTTAAAGCCAGTCTGGCAGAAGGGGCCAAATCCATTCTAAGTGATGGAGATGCTACATACATTGCTTCTTCTGAGGTTGGTACTGGAGTCATTTACCAAACGGCCTTTTCATTTGGTGATGATCCCATTTCAAAAATGGAAGGAATGCCGGCATTATGGGAAACGTTAATCGATCTGGGTGGATTCTCGATACAACCCCATTATAACCAAATGAATCAATCACTTGGTATGCTGTCAAATCATGTTGGATATACAAACGAAATTTTTCCGTCTTTCAAAGTATCTGCACCATTGCTTTCTGGAATCATTTTACTGTATATCATTTTAATCATTCCAATTCTTTATTTTATTTTAAAAAAGAAAGACAAACGAGAATATACTTGGTGGATCATTCCTTTAGTGGCTGTTGTCACATCCATTGCTATTTTTGGTTATGGAGCAAAAGATCGTATTGGTAGAGCACAAATCCAACATACAGCAGTCGTGAATGCTCAATTGGATGGTAAAGCGAAAGGTTATTTTGCTGAAGCGATCCTGTCGAATAAATCAGGGGACTATACATTTACTTCAGGGGCTGATACAACATTAACAGCCTCAGTTAAGCAAGATCTATTCGGTAATAATTCGCAACTCTTGCACAATCGAGCAATGGTTGAAAAAGATGTAGCGGCTAGTTCAATTCATCTAAGAAATGTAGGGTATTGGAATGTTGCATCTGCATATGGGGAAACGACGTTCGACGAAGTGGGCCAGCTTTTAGTGGATTTAACTGTTTCGAATAAAAAGCTAGTCGGTACGATTCAGAACGACTATCCATTTGGATTGACAGATGTTGCTATTTGGTCCGGTTCAAAACTATTGCCAATCGGCGACATTGGACCAGGTGAAACGGTCGAAGTAGAGGAAGCATTAAAGTTATCCTTTTTATTGTCAGCATCCCCTATGAACAATAATTATATGGGTCAACCGCAAATAAATAACGATGATTTGATGGAAATGAGAAAAGAGGGGACGTTACAGTTTTTAAGTGAATTAATACAGGAATCAAAAACCCCTATATTGATAGCTTATACAGATACACAACTTATTCCTGTCGAAGTTGAAAAAAATAAAACGACTCTTTCTGCATTAACACTTATTTCACAACCGTTTGAAGTAGAAATGGAACTTGAAGGTGAGCTTACTCTTGAACCCGGAATGATGGATATGTCGATTGTTTCCGAAGATGGAAATATGGAACCTGACATGTATGACTTTCAAATGAATATAGGTTACTTCAGTGAAGCGGTTTATTTACAAAAATGGAAAATAGGAGAGAAGTTCCTAGAATCTAATATCAATTGGACATCGCTTGATGTAACGAAAATACAAAAGGAATTGTATGATTTAAGTGTGTTGAATCATAAGACTGGGTTGTTTGAAGTACAACCAAGCGGTAAGGTGAAAATAACAGAGAATCCTTCAAACTATATTTCTCCTCAAGGTGAAATCGATATTCAAATAGTGTTTCATAAATCTAGAGAAGGAAACGAAGCGAGCATTCCTGAACTTAGATTGACTGGGGAGGTGACGAAATGATTGAAATAAAAGGTTTGACTAAAAAATACGGTAATTTTTATGCTTTGAACAACTTAACGATTACGTTAGAAGAAGGAACTGTTTTTGGATTTGTGGGGTCGAATGGAGCGGGAAAGTCAACGACATTTCTCATTTTGGCAACCCTTTTACAACCAACATCTGGTGAAGTGTTCATTGATGGAGTAAGCATTCGTGAAAACCCGACTGCAATTCGTAAACTGATTGGATATATGCCCGACTTTTTTGGAGTGTACGACCAACTTAAAGCAGAGGAATATTTGGATTTTTATGGTGCAAGTTATGGAATTCCAGAAATAGAACGAAAAAAGCTAATACCGCAATTGCTCGAACTTGTGAATTTGGCGGATAAAGGAAATGAATACGTCGATTTGTTATCTCGAGGGATGAAACAACGTTTATGTCTTGCGAGGAGTCTCATTCATGATCCCAAAATCCTTATACTAGATGAACCTGCATCTGGATTAGATCCACGGGCCCGAGTTGAAATGAGAGATATATTAAAAACACTGAAAAAGATGGGGAAAACAATTTTAATTTCGTCTCATATTCTTCCTGAACTGGCGGAAATGTGCGATGAAATTGGCGTTATTGATAATGGTGTATTAATAGCACACGGGTCTGTTGAGGAAATTCAAGCGAAGCTCCATGGTGAACGCGTCATTACCGTGAGATTATCCGAAAGTGATCGACAAACTGCCGTTGCATTTTTTGAAGATGAGCCACTCGTCGCGAATATTAAACATTTGACCAACGAAAATGAATTCACTTTTACTTATAATGGAACAAAAGAAGATCAAGTTGCGCTTTTAAAACGTGCAGTACTGAGTAATTTGCCCATACTTTCGTTTACGGAACATATTACAAATTTAGAAGATGTGTTCATGGAAATTACGAAAGGGGTGGATTGAAATGAAAATGAACTTTAAAAATCCAGTCTTGTCCAAGGAATTGAAACTTAGATTTCGTTCCTCGAAGAGTTTTACAGGAATTCTATTTTATTTAATTGCAATGTGCATATTTGTTTTTGGGTTTATTTTTGTAACGATACAAGTGAATGGAACATCCTATTTTAGACCGGATGAAAGTTTAATTTTATTCTCTATATTAGCATTCATTCAGCTCGGCCTCGTATTATTCACTACGCCAGGGTTGACTGCCGGAACTATAAGTACGGAAAGAGAAAAACAAACATTACCGATTTTATTAACAACATCGCAAAGTTCGTTTCAAATAATACTAGGAAAATTATTATCATCGATTGCGTTTTTGTTATTATTAATTGTTGCAGCATTACCGATATACAGTCTTGTTTTTTTGTTTGGAGGGACTTCACCACAAGAATTTGTTCTTGTGTTCGCATTCCTATTCATAACGTTACTGGCGATTGGTAGCATTGGCGTTATGTTTTCCACGCTCATACGGAGAACCATTGTAGCTATGATTGTGACATATGGAACAATGTTGTTCCTATCCATTATTACTGCATTTTTATTTCTACTCGTCATGCAGTTATCGGTTTTCGGACAAATGGGAACGGGGGTACAATCCTCATCCTATTTCGGCTATTTTATAGCATCTATTAATCCGGGGATTTTGATGGCTAGCTTATTATCGCCGTCAGTCGGTGTCGGAATTGCTGAATTCACCAGTGTTCAGTTTCCAATTTGGGCGAGTTATTTAATTTTCTACTCAATCGTAACTGTCGTGTCCTTATTTATTGCTGTTAAAGGGTTACGTGTCAATATGAAACGTTCAAAGTGAAGGGGGTACACGAATGAAGAACGAAAACCTGTTGAAAAAATATATAACTGCTGCTTTAGCACGGCTTAGATTTGAAAAAATAATTTATCAAATTCAAGGTGGTTTATTAGTTGCTTCATTCTGTGCGGTTCTAATCTTTCTACTTTCTAGAATGTTCATTCTTCCAAACTATGAGTTTTACGCGTTTGGGGCAGCGGTCACCGCACTTGTTGGCTCGGTTATATGGATTGTTTATAAACGGGTCCAAATGGGCGAAGCAATTCATAAACTTGATGGATTCATCCCGGAAAACATTTTGATTACCGCTGTTTCATTAAACCGGGATGAATCGATTTTAGCAACTGCTGTTATTGATAAAGCCTCGTCTGAAGTACCCGCGGCTTATGAGCTGTTTAAGAAACGAAAGAAAAAATATTTGAATGTGAAGATGTTTGGAGGATTTGTTTTTTTTACAATTCTCTTAATAGGGTTGATGTTATTTCCTTCTGAACCCCAAATTGAAGCGATAGCCATGCAGAAGGAAAAGGCAATCGTGGAAGAAATGAAAAAAGATATTCAAAAGTTAATTGAAAAAGAAAAAGTACCTGTTGTGAAAAAAGAGTTGCAAGAGCTTGGCGACAAGCTTCAAGACGCAAAAGTTTCTGAAGAGGTATTGAAAGAAATAGTGAAGAAGCAAAAAGAAATGCAGTTAAAAGAACAACGGCTTCGGGACAAAGAAACAGTTGCGAAAAATACTGGAGAAGCTTCAGATGCCTTGTCGGACGCAGAAATTGAGGAGCTTGCTGCTGTTGGGGAGTTATCCAATAAGTTGGCACAAAATATAGGTAAGTCACATTCTGCTTTAAATAAAATCGGTAAGGCACCAAAACTTCCTGCATCATCGACTGCTTTAGGCAACCCAACGAATCCGAGTGATTCGAGCAAACCAGGGGAATCAGGCGGTACTACAAAACCTGGAAGTTCTACTGATGGAAATGAAGGTACTGGTGAAGCAGGTGAAGGTTCAGACAAGGAACCTACAGAAGGTCAGGGAGAAGGTCAAGGCGAAGGTCAAGGCGAAGGTCAAGGTCAAGGTCAAGGCCAAGGTCAAGGTCAAGGACAGGGTCAAGGTCAAGGACAGGGCCAAGGTCAAGGTCAAGGTCAAGGTCAAGGCCAAGGCCAAGGCCAAGGTCAAGGCCAAGGACAGGGTCAAGGTCAGGGTCAAGGTCAAGGTATTGGAACAGGTTCAGGTGGAAGGAATCTTCTGTCTATACCAGTAGATCGAATTGGTGGGAAAACAGATCCATCTATTGATAGCGGTGAGCTTGGTAAGGGAGAGTTCATAGAAGAATCTGAAGCGACTACACCTACTGAACGAGGAACTGTTCGTCCATATCAAGAAGTAGTCGGTAGCTACAAAGAATCTTACTTAAAGGGTACAGACAAAATGAGATTACCATCCGATTTACAGCAAATTCTTGCTGATTATTTCTCCTCAATTGAATGAATAAAGAATGGGAGTGTATTGATGTCATTTACGCCAGAACAATTTAAAGAGATGAGCGAAAGACTAGGTGAAGTAAGAAATGAAATAGGGAAGTTTATCGTTGGTCAAAATGAGGCTGTTGAATTCTCTCTCTACTCTATCTTAGCGGATGGTCATGCACTTCTAGAAGGGTTACCAGGGCTTGGAAAAACGATGCTCATTCGAACAATTTCCGATGTTTTGGACTTATCTTTTTCACGAATTCAGTTTACACCCGATCTAATGCCAGCAGATATAACGGGAACGAGTATATTGGAGCGAAGCGAGGAAGGAATGCAACGTTTCGCTTTTAAGAAAGGACCGATTTTCAGTCAGATGGTTCTTGCGGATGAAATAAATCGGGCGACACCAAAAACTCAAAGTGCATTGCTCGAGGCCATGGGTGAAAAAACGGTGACCGTTCTTGGAGAGACAAGACAAATGGCGCGGCCTTTCTTCGTTCTTGCAACACAAAATCCAATAGAAATGGAAGGGACTTACCCGCTACCTGAAGCACAAATGGACCGATTTATGTGTAAGATTTTATTACCGTATCCAAAGAAGTCTGAACTAAAGGAAATTATTTTACGGACAACTGGTTCACAGAAGATACAAATCGAAAAAGTAATGAACGCAGAAGAAATAGTCATTGCTCAAGAAATGGTTAAAGAAGTGATTATCGCAGATGAAATGATTGATTATGCCGTAGATCTTGTTTCTGCAACACATAATAAGACCGGCTCGGCAGAAGAGTGGACGAAGTATGTTCAATATGGAAGTGGACCTCGTGGACTTCAATCCATTATTAAACTTGCGAAGGCTCGTGCGCTAATAGCAGGAAGATTCCACGTTTCTATCATGGATATTAAATCGGTTGCCAAACCCGCTCTTCGTCATCGAATTCTTATGAACTACGAAGGGGAAGCGGAGGGCATAGAAATCGATGAATTGATTGAAAAGCTAATTGAAGAAGTTCGGCAAGGAGAATCTTCGAGATGACGGGTGAGTTATTTTCAAACCGGCTGACGAAGAGGCTAAGTTCGTTATCTATTATTTCAAAATCAGGTCGTCTGGGGCAACATAAAGGAACGCATCGATCTAGAAAAATGGGGTCTTCACTCGACTTCTCGGATTACAGAGAATATCATCCTGGTGATGACCTTAGACATATTGATTGGAATGTATATGCTCGAACCGATAAGCCGTTCATCAAACAATTTTTAGATGAACAGGAGATGCGTATACATATTTTACTCGATCCTACAAAATCAATGGGTGCGGATGACAAATGGGATTTTGCGCGTCAATTAGCGATTGCTCTCGGTCATATTGCATTAAAGAGTGGAGATACTCTATCTTTTTCCACATGGTCAGATGAACAAAATTACTTTCTTAGAAAAAAAGGCGCAATTCATAGATCTTCTATAACTAAATTTATTTCATCCATTGAATATCCGGAGTCGACGAGTCCATTTACGAATAATGTCTTAAAGCATCTTCCAAAAGCATCTACAGTTTTATTCATCATTACAGATGGGCTTGAAGAGTTGGATAAGTGGGAGCAGCTTTTTAAAAGGCTAAGAGGTGTATGTCGAGATGTTCGAATCATTACAATTCACTCCAAACAAGAAGAGAAACCGGCGTTTGAAGGTGATGTGCGATTTGTAGACATTGAAAGCGAAGAGGGCGTTGAAGTAACAATAACAAGTCGTTCTATGAAAGACTATAGTACCCGTAAGGCTGAACATGAAGCCTATCTATTAACACTGGCAAGTAAGTATGGAATCCGTTTACTTCGGGCAGAAGTTTCGGACGGTATTATGGAAACCGTGACTAAAAAGATGAGACACGCAGCATGGATTCGTTAAGGAGGGGAGCGGCTTTATGGGAATTGCGAATTGGATGAATGGATGGACGGCAATTTTTCCATTAGCCGTCCTTCTTTATTACTTTTTCAGAAAACGTTATGAAATACAAACAATATCTTCAACCCTTTTTTGGGAACAATCTATGCAGGAAACAAAAGTATCTCCGTATTTGAAAAACCTACAAAGAAACGCATTGTTTTATTTACAAATGCTCGCTTTACTACTCTTTGTTTTTTTATTGCTGGGTCCTTTTATTGATCAAGAAGAAGTGATGAGTGATCATGTGATTTTAATCGCAGATACTTCAGCATCAATGCTCGTTGAAAAAAAGGATGGAACTTTATTTTCCGAACATCAAGAACGAATGAAGAAGTTAGTAGACGGTCGAGTGGATCAGGCGGTGACGCTGATCACGACAGGTAAAGAACCAACTGTGATACTTCGTGAAGAAACGGATCCGCAAAAAGTTCTAGATGCAATTGGAAGTCTCACAGTCAATTATGAACATGAGTTCATGGACCGTTCCATCGAGTTTGCACAGTCTATAGCGGCAAGCAGCAGTGCAGATATTCATGTATACACAGATTCATTTGATCGAGCTGCTGTTCCAGAAGGCGATGGCAAAATAGGTTGGACCATTAACAGCAATCCAGATATGAAGATGAATGTTTCGATTGATAAGTTTGGTGCTGTTCAGTCTGAGGATGGCATTGAGGCTATTGTGAAGATATCTAACCAATCCGAGGAAATGAAACAAGGCGAAATTCATATAAAGGATGGATTAACAGGGGTATTAATTGCCAAAGAAATTTTTGAAATTGAAGCTTTAAGCGACTTGCTCGAGTCTTTTAAAGACTTGCCAAACAGTAAAGCTGTACATGCGGAACTGGTCGTAGAAGACAGTTATAAAGCAGATAATAGTGCTTATGCCCTTCTTGGAAATGAAAAAAATGAAGCCATAATAGATGGGAACCTCCATGAACTCGTAAAAAAAGCATTTGAAGCCGCACAATTAGAAGTTACAATCGGCTCTGTAAACGAAATGTCCCAAGCTCAAGAAATATCGATTATCGTTACGAATGATGTCTCTTTTCTAGAAAAAGGAACAAACCCGATTATACTGATTGGACGAAATGATTCTACTGCGGAACCTGTATCCGGTGTGGTCGAAAGCACAACAGATCCGTTGTTTTCAATAGTGGACATAAGCAATGTGTATGTGAGTGAGCTGTATCCTCCAGTTGAAGGATTGACAACGATTGCATCTATAGATGAAAAACCATTCATACAAAAATCGAGCCGCGGAGATGTAGTAATTTTAGCCGATATTGAGAAGACGGATTGGCCACTGCATCCATCCTTTCCTCTGTTTATATGGAGCTCAGCAGAATTACTTCGAACTGAAGCGAATGTTGCTGGTTCATTTACACCGAATCAACGGAAATCAATCGTTTCAAGTGAAATTGAACTTTTTACGAATGAAGATGAATATGTTACAACGTTTACCGAGGGTTCAAGTTTTAGAGCACCAGAAAAACCTGGAATTTATAAGTTGCGTGAGGGCGAAAATGAAAAACTCTTCACGGTACAACTAGAGGACGATGAGAAAGAAGTTTTGACAAACACGTCTTTTACGATTACTAAAACAAACAGCGATGGCAGTGCGGAAACAGGTAAGAAGTTCATTGCGGTTGTTTTTTTACCATTATTTATATTAATGATTATGCTGATTGAGTGGGAGGTGCAAAGAAGACGTGGATATCCGAATTGACCAACCACTATGGCTGCTGCTTCTTATACCCATTGCTATTTATATTGCATTTACGTGGCGCTCATCTGCATTAAAATGGAAAAGTAAAGGAATGCTTCTTTTTGTTCTAAGAAGTACAGCACTCGTTCTTTTGGTGTTTGCACTTACAGTCCCTTACTTCAATTTAAAGGTAGAGGAAGAACAAGTATTGTTCGTTGTAGATCGATCCATTTCAATTGATGATGCTGGAGTTTCAGCAGATAAGTGGATTGCCGAAAGTTTAAAAGCTAGAAAAGAGCAACAATCTGTTGGTCTTTATTCATTCGCAAAAAACTTTCGTACAGACGCTCTGTTAACGGATGCAAGTGTCTCCGTTTCTGTTTCAGAAGACATTGAGGAAAAGGACGAAACAGATATTGCTAAAGCGATTGATATGGCAACTTCCGTTGCAAATAAAGATTTTGCTACACGAATTGTTCTTGTTTCCGACGGCAATGAAACGGTTGGTTCGACTCTGGATTTATTGCCGAAGTTTTCAAACGGCAGGATACAAATAGATACGTTACTTGTAGATACTGCGACAACAAACGATGCCTCAATCACTGCTTTTGAAACACCAAAAACGTCTTATAGCGGTGAGAAACAGTTGTTGCAAGTAGAAGTAGATTCATCGTCAAAAACGGTTGGAGAGCTCTATATCTATCGAAATGATTCAGAAGTTGTAAAACAATCTATAGAACTCGAACCAGGCAATAATGCTTTTTCCTACCGAATCGATTCTGTTGGAGAAGGTTTACTGAAATATGAGGCAAAAATCATTGTGCCTAACGACCGGTTTTTAGAGAATAATCGAATGCTATCCGTAACCATTATGGAAAGTTCACCTCGCGTGCTTGTTGTTGAAACAAAACGAAGCCCATCAAGCATTCCATCTCTTCTTGATCAAGAGGCGATTGAGATAGATGTTGTGAGTGCAGAAGAATTACCTGAAAACTTATCTGGTTATTTAGGATATGGAGCAATTATATTTGATAATGTGCCCGGTCACACTGTTGGCGAAAATAAAATGGCGATGATTGAGCAAGCAGTGAAAAATTTCGGCACTGGATTTATGATGGTTGGTGGAGATGAAAGCTTTGGTCTTGGGGGCTATTTCAAATCGCCACTTGAGCGTATTTTACCTGTGGAAATGGAAGTAAAAGGGAAAGAACAGCTTCCGTCTCTTGGATTGATGATTGTCATGGACCGTTCAGGAAGTATGTCCGGTCAAAAAATTGTTTTAGCAAGAGAAGCTGCCGCACGGTCGGTTGAATTGCTAAGAGATGATGATACTTTTGGATTTATCGCTTTTGATCATCAAGTGTGGGAAGTGATTCCAGTAGGTCCACTTGGGAATAAAGAGGAAGCAATCGAGAATATTCTTTCAGTTCCCGCTGCAGGAGGGACAGATATTTTTCCAGGAATGAAAAAAGCGTATGAAGATCTTGAAGACTTAAATCTACAAAGAAAACATATTATTTTACTTACAGATGGTCAATCTCCAATGCCGCCAGATTACGAAGAGGTTCTTTCAAGGGGGAAAGAACATAATATTACAATGTCAACGGTTGCAATTGGATCGGATGCAGACGTAGGTTTACTTGAAAGTCTTGCAGAAAATGGAGGGGGACGATTCTACGATGTTGCAGATGAATCCACCGTACCAGCAATACTGTCAAGAGAAACGGCAATGATTACAAGGACGTATATTGAGGATAATCCATTTTATATGACCCTTGGGAATGTCCCAGAATGGACGTCCCTCTTTAAAGAAGGGGTCCCTGAAATAAATGCGTACATCGCTACTACAGCAAAGAGTACAGCGACAATTATAGGTGAAAGTCCCAAGGAAGATCCAGTTATTGCAGAATGGATGTATGGTCTTGGTCGAACAGTTGCGTTCACATCCGATTCTTCAGGAAAATGGGGCGGCGATTTAGCAAGATGGTCCGGTTATTCAGAATTTTGGAATACGGCCATCGCTAGACTATTGCCATCCTACTTGGAAGTACCCTATATCATTACGCATGAACAAGGTGGTAATTACACAGTAACGGATAGTTCACGCCAAGCGGCATTCCTAGACATTGCCATCGTAGATGAAGCCGGAAAAGAAGTACCTTACACCTCAGAACCGCTTGCACCCGGAAAAGTTCGTGTGACCGTTGATGCAGAGCCAGGACTCGTCTTTTTTGGTGTAACAGATGATAAGGGTGGATTGTTTGAGGCAGGCGTCTCAGTCCCTTACAGTGAAGAGTACAAACCCTTACGAGCGAATGCTGCATTAATGGAGAAAATAGCAACTCAAACAGGCGGAATCGTATTGGATACACCGGCAGATGCTTTTCGCAGCCATCCCTTTAAAAGTGCAGAAAAAAAACCAATTGCACAGTGGTTGATCCTAACAGCAATGATTCTATTTTTCTTAGACATCACACTACGCCGTTTCGGTATGTTTAAAGGTTTTGGAGCAAAACGAATTCCAGAGTCCAGCATAGAGAATGTTTCAGTGGCGGAAGATACGATGTCTGAGCTTTTGAAAGCGAAGAGAAAACGCTAAACTCTATGTAGAAAGTGAAAAAAGGCAACTTCCCTTAAAGAGCGATGGGAAGGTGCCTTTTTATTTTTTTTTGTCTATCCTTTTTAAATAGGTTTCCGAGTATACAGTTGCTTTCCGTTCCAGTCGGACGCGTTCCACGGGGCGGGCGGTGAGCCGCATCGGATCGCTATCGCTCCCTGCTGGGTCTCACCTGTCCCGCTTCATCCCGCTGGAGTCACCGACTTGCACTCCAAGCAACTAAGATTGCACATTGAAAATGGCAAGAAATATATGGAGATAGCCTAAAAGGAGGATTACACTGCTTTAGGGAAGTTCACTTGTTTTCTATTGATATCGAACTTATATTACCCACACTTTTTAGCTGATTGGAGTGCAGACCGGCGACTCCAATGGGATTAAGCTTGACGCACGCCCCATGGAACGCGTCCGGTCGGAACGGAAATCAGCGGGTATCAGCAAAAATATCTTGAATCAATGTCTTATATTGTACAACCTTTTCTGTTGTAAGTTGATTTCATCAAGAACCCAAATCTGACAACAAAGTTCGATTTTTGCCCGCCCATATAAACGCAATGGTGAAACATGTGAGTAAAATGACCGTACCAATAATATATGGAAAAGACATATTAATATCGAATAATGTACCCGCCAATGCTGGACCAATCATATTTCCTAAACTCATATAAGCCGTCATCATACCCGCTGCAAAACCCTGTTCATTACCAGCGAGCTTGGAAACAAGCGTGTTAACCGCTGGCCTCAATAAAGAGGTCGCTGTAAAGAAGATTGCAGAAACAAGTAAAATGGACCAAAACATATGAACGAATAAAATACCAATCATTGCGAACGCTGCAATAACAAGATTCACAAGAATTACACGCATCTCTCCGAAACGCTTAAAGAGCTTATTGATGATAAACGTTTGTGCAATAACACCCACAAATCCTCCAGCTGTTATGATTATGGCAATTTGTGTAGGAGTGTAAAAGTATTTTTTATCCACATAAATCGAAATGGTGGATTGGAAGTTTGCTAAACCGAACGAAAATACAAACATAACAATGAGTATTACAAAATAAGATGTACGAGTTGAACGCTTCATTTGTTTGAATAAGTTTTCTCGTTTCACTATTGTAGCGGGTTCGGTAGTGACTTTGGGTGGGGGATTAGGTAATGCAAAATAGGAAATCGTCGCCGCAACAAGTGCTGCCGTAGTGGCAACGTAGAAAGGAAACTCAAGACTAATTCGTGAGAAAAACCCGCCAATTGCAGGCCCAATCATAAAGCCAAGTGACATAGAAGCCCCTAAGAGACCCATACCTTTACCACGTTCTTCATATGTCGTAATATCGGCAACGAAAGCCATCATGGGCGGTATGATAAATGCGGATCCCAATCCAGAGAAAAATCTTGAAACGTATAACATCCACAGTTCAGTAGATATTCCAAAAGTAAGCTGTGAAATTCCGAAAACAATGAGTCCGAAAATAATGAGTTTTTTGCGGCCGTGCTTATCCGATAAATCACCAGCAAGAGGAGAAAATATAAATTGCGCCAATGAAAACGTGGCAATTAGAAATCCGAGCGTCTGTCCCGCAACACCAAACGTATCTAAATACTGGGGCATGATGGGAATAATAAGTCCGATTCCAGACATAGCGATAAACATATTAAACATAAGTACATAAAGCGCAAACTTATTTGCACGATTCGTCATTCTACTACCAACTTTCAAAAATACTTCGAGTTCCTAAATTATACTATTATTAAAGTTTAAAGTACACATCATTGAATTATAAAAACGCCCCAATTATAGAGTAGGGGCGTTAGAATCGTTATTTCATATCCATTTTAAACTCTAGAAACAATTCGTTATAAATACCGAGCATTTCGAGTCCAAGATTTTTATAAACTTCTAGATGATCACGCGTTTCCTCATCGGGATAAAATCGTTCATCTTCAGTTACTTCACTATCCATTAATTTCATTGCTTCAAAATTAGGTGTTGAATAGCCCACATAATCTGCATTTTGTGCCGCAACATCCGCATCAAGCATAAAGTTAATAAACGCATGAGCTCCTTCGATATTTTTAGCCGTTCTCGGAATGACAATATTATCGAACCATAAATTGGATCCTTCTTCAGGTACGACATAGTTAATGTCTTCGTTTTCACTCATCATGTCAGCAGCTTGCCCGGACCATGTCAGTGAGATTGCTGCTTCACCGTTAATCATAAGCGGTGTCACTTCATCACCAATTACAGCTTTAACATTATTGCTTAACGTCTTCAATTTGTCTGTTGCTTCACGTAATTCGGCTGGGGAAGTGGAGTTTAATGAATAGCCCAGAGAATTTAATCCCATTCCTATCGTTTCGCGTGCACTATCCACTAAGATAATTTCCTGCGTAAGCGTTGGATCCCATAAATCATCCCAGCTTTCAAAAGTTTGTCCTTCTAATAACTCAGGATTATATGCAATGCCAAGAGTTCCCCAAAAGTATGGAAGTGAATATTTATTGTTAGGATCGAATGGTAAGTCCATAAAATAGGGATCAATGTTTTTAACATTAGGAATCAAGCTGTAATCAATGGGTAATAGTAAATCTTTTTCGGCCATCATTTCAATCATATATTCGGAAGGCATTGTAACATCGTATGCAGTTCCGCCTTGCTCAACTTTTCCCATCATTCCTTCGTTTGAATCAAACGTTTCGTAAGTGACCTTTATTCCGGTTTCTTGTTCGAATTGTTTTAATAAATCAGGATCAATGTATTCTCCCCAGTTGTAAACCGTTAAAGAATTTTCACCTGAACGTCCACTGCCTTCATTTAGCTTTGAATTGACAAAAGAAAGTATAGCGGAAACAACTAAAATTAATACAACGGCTCGTAAAATATCCTTCATTTCATCACCCCCGAAGATGGTGTTTTTGTTCTACGACTCAGTGCGTAATATCCAAAAACGATAGCGACTGTAATGACGAAGATGAGTCCTGTTAATGCGTTAATGGTTAACGTGATTCCTGTTCGAGCCATTGAATAGATTTCTACCGACAATGTTGAGAATCCATTCCCAGTAACAAAGAACGTAACTGCAAAATCATCAAGTGAATAAGTCAAAGCAAGGAAAAATCCTGCGAAAATTCCCGGCTTGATAAATGGAATGATCACTCGAGTCAACACATCGCGTTTCGTTGCACCAAGGTCAACAGCTGCGTCGATAAGTGTAGGACTCATTTCTTGCAACTTCGGCAATACCATAATGACAACAATTGGAATACTAAAAGCAATGTGGGAGATTAACACGGATGCAAAACCGAGTTTCACTCCAAGTATTGTAAATAGAATGAGAAAGGACGCCCCTATAATAACATCAGGACTCACAATCAAAATAGTGTTTAAAGATAATACAGCATTTCTCATCTTCTTATTCTTAATGAACACAATTGCGAGCGCACCTAGAACTCCGATTGTGGTTGAGACAAGTGCGGATAATAATGCGATGACAATAGTGTTTAGTAAAATACTGATGAGTCTTTTATCTTCAAAAACAGCTGCATAATGCTCAAGTGTGAACGATTCAAAACCAGACATCGATCCACCAGAATTAAAAGAGTAAAAAATCAAGTAAAAGATTGGTGTATATAAAATTATGAAAATGACCGCTAAAAAGAGTTTTGGAAACTTATTTAACTTTTCCACTTCCAGACACTCCTTTCTCGCTACCAGTCGTTATGATCATAATAATAAACATGAAAAGAATTAGGAATACAGCGATTGTAGAACCCATTCCCCAGTTCTGTGTAACGAGGAATTGCTGTTCAATAGCAGTTCCGAGTGTAATCACTTTGTTTCCAGCAATGAGTCGCGTGATCATGAATAACGAGAGGGCCGGAATGAAAACTACTTGTATTCCAGACTTAACGCCATTCATTGTAAGGGGAAGAATCACTCGTCTAAATGTTGTCCAAGAATTTGCACCAAGATCTCTTGCAGCGTCAATAAGTGCTGGATTTAGTTTGTCGAGCGAATTGAAAATAGGTAAGATCATAAAAGGTATAAAGATATATACTGCAACGAACACAAAACTGAAATCTGTAAATAAGATTTGTTGCTTGCCAAGTCCGGTCATTTCTAAAAATGCATTGATTGGACCGTATAAACCAAAGAGTCCGATAAAGGCATATGTCTTCAATAATAAGTTTATCCAAGACGGAATGATGATTAGTAATAACCAAAGTTGTTTGTGTTTTGTTTTTGTTAAAAAGTAAGCAGTTGGGTATGCAAAAAGCAAAGAGAATAGTGTAATTAGAAATGCATACCAAAACGAACTAATGGTTAATTTTAAATAAACCGAAGAAAAAAAGTTCTTATAGTTATCAAGCGTGAAACTCCCAGTTAAATCTAAAAAGGAATAATATACTATAAGGGCAATTGGTGTTAGTACAAAGAGCAAAATCCAAGCAACATATGGAACGTTATAGAGCGGGCGTAATGGTTTATTGTTCATTGCTTGGTACCTCGTACGCCTCAAGTCGTGCATCGAAATCTTCTTCCGTTTCATTTAAACGCATAACATGAATGTCTTCGGGATTAAAATCGAGGCCGACAATCGAACCAACTTCGGCTTTTTTCGTTGAATGAACGAGCCACTCATTGCCGTCCTCGTCGTATGTGGAAAGTTCGTAATGAACACCACGGAACAATTGCGTATCGACCGTTACGTTTAGCTTCCCGTTATCAACTGTAGTGAGTTCAAGATCTTCTGGTCGTAATACCACATCCACTTTTTCGTTCGGATTGAGACCTTTATCAACGCATTCAAAAGTTTTACCGGTGAATTTAACAAAATAATCTTTAACCATCACACCAGGTACAATATTCGATTCACCAATAAAATCGGCCACAAATCGATTAATAGGTTCGTCGTATATATCAAGGGGAGTCCCTGATTGTTTGATTTCACCATTATCCATAACGAATATTTCATCTGACATTGCGAGAGCTTCTTCTTGATCATGTGTTACAAATACAAATGTCTTTCCAAGTCGTTGTTGCAATTCACGTAATTCATATTGCATTTCAGAACGCAATTTTAAATCTAGGGCCGAAAGTGGTTCGTCAAGCAGAATAACTTCGGGATCATTGATGATTGCACGTGCAATAGCGACACGCTGTCTTTGACCGCCAGACATTTCAGAGATTTCCCTCATTGCGTAGCCTTCTAGATTTACGAATTTAAGTGCTTCTTCTACGCGTGTATCGATTTCCGCTTGCTTAACTTTTTTAATTCTGAGGCCGAATGCAATGTTTTCAAAAACATTCAGATGGGGAAAGAGAGCGTAATCTTGAAAAACGGTATTTACTTTCCGTTCATTCGCAGGAACGTCGTTCATTTTCTTTCCGTTAAACAAAATCAAACCTTCCGTCGGTTCTATAAAACCTGCAATAAGACGAAGTATTGTAGTCTTACCACATCCAGACGGACCCAGTAGTGTATAGAACTTACCGCGCTCCATTTCAAATGAAACACTTTTTAGGACAGTTGTATCTTCGCTGTATTTTTTCATTACATTTTCAAATCGAATAATCGGTTGTTTTTTCATCGTAATCCTCCTTCGGTATTCTTTATAGATAGGAATGCGTTGCAACAAGAATGATTTTGCTTTCTCCGTTGTGTGCATTCAGTAGTTTGTGACTTTCAGAACCATCGTAATACACTGCATCGCCTTTACTGGCGGTGTAGTTTGTATCCCCATGTTCAATAGTGATTATGCCAGACAACACATAAATGAATGTCTCGGAAAGGGAAGGCTCAAACTTCTTGAATTCCCCTCTTTTGTTAAATGTAATTAGAACAGGTTCCATTTCATTTTCATTGGATCTTGGAACCAACCATCGCATACTGTAATTTAGCACGTCGTCAAAGTGAACGGTTTGTTCTTCTGTTGAATAAACAACTTTTGTCACCTTTTTGGAATCATCGAAAAAGTCTTTTGGTGTTGTTCCTAATACTTCAAGTAGGGAAAAAAGTGTTTCTATAGAAGGAGAATTTAAATCTCTTTCAAGTTGAGAAATATGTCCTTTCGTTAAATCCGTTCGTTCTCCAAGTTCTTCCTGGGTAAGACCATTTTTTAATCGTAAACTTTTTATTTTGGGTCCAATTTGCATAAAAAGATCTCCTTCAAAAAAGTAAAGTATAGTTTTAGTTAACTTATAGTTTATTTTTACTACGTTTTAATTATACGAATATTATTTTAGAAATCAAGTACTTTTAAAAAATGTATAAAACTAAATCATTTGAAATTGAGATTTATCTATAAAATATGGTACAATACATCGAATATGAGGAGGGGTACTATTGGGAAAGAAAAAGGTGTTTTATTTGGACCCGGATGAACGAAAATGGACGATGGAGAACCTTGGTCTAAACATATACGACTTTCAAGACCTAGCATTAATGAACAAGAAAATAGAAGGCACTTTTCTTGCCAGAGACAGAAAAATTGTCGCTTGGACGGACACTTCCAATCAATGTCCCGAATGCTCAGGACCATTAAAATTCAATGATGAATATGATTCGAAATATTGTATTTCATGCAATGAATGGCAAGAATCGTCGTGTGATGATCCGACATGTGATTATTGTTCTGCCAGGCCCGACAAACCTTCGGACTTATAATCGACAAAGTTGTCATAAAGCCGTCATACTTCTGTATGTAAAGCCCTTAACGTAGGCATGGAGTTTGAATTCATATAGGATTTTTGATAATCTAAGGATAGATTGTGCAGTACAAATTGTACTGACACAAAAGATGTCTTGGAGGGATTTTTATGATAGAACGTATGGTAGGAAAACAAGCCCCGGATTTTACAATGGATGCAGTACTTGCTGATAAGAGTTTTGGAAAAGTAAGCCTTGCAGAAAACATGAAAAATGATAAATGGACAGTTTTATTCTTTTATCCAATGGATTTCACTTTTGTATGTCCAACTGAAATCACTGCAATGTCCGATCGCTTTGACGAGTTTGAAGATCTAGATGCTGAAATTATTGGTGTATCTACAGATACAATTCATACGCATCTTGCTTGGATAAACACAGATCGTAAAGATGGCGGACTTGAGCAGTTAAAATACCCATTAGCAGCGGATACAAATCATTCGGTTTCAAGTAGCTATGGCGTTTTAATTGAAGAAGAAGGAATTGCACTACGTGGTCTGTTCATCATCAATCCAGAAGGCGAACTACAGTATCAGACTGTGTTCCATAATAATATTGGCCGTGATGTTGACGAATCACTACGTGTTTTACAAGCTCTTCAAACTGGTGGACTTTGCCCAGCTAACTGGAGACCAGGTCAAAAAACACTATAACTTTTTAAGATTTAATAGTAAACAACAGATCCCCGCGCATACTATTGGCTGTGGGGATCTTTTAAAATTAGGAGGATATAAATATGAAACTACGCGATCCATTGCCTGAACTAAACGGTGCTACTGCATGGTTAAATGGCGAAAAAACGAAGTCAGAACTCGTTGGCGAAAAGCCTACACTTATTCATTTTTGGTCTACCAGCTGCCACTTGTGTAAAGAAGCTATGCCAGAAGTTAATAATTTTCGGGATAAATATCAAGAAGACTTGAATGTTGTAGCAGTTCATATGCCACGTTCAGAAGATGATTTAGATCTTGCAGAAATTAAAGCCGTTGCTGCTGAACATGACATCACACAATCCATATTTGTGGATAGTGAGATGAAATTGACAGACGCATTTGATAATCAGCATGTTCCTGCTTATTATGTCTTCGATAAAGATGGTCAACTTCGCCATTTCCAAGCCGGTGGTAGCGGTATGAAAATGCTTGAAAAACGTGTGAACCGTGTACTTGATGAAATGAAAAAAGATTGATATAAAGTCCAGTTACGCACTATTTGCGTAACTGGACTTTTTTAATATATAGATTAATAATAGTATGGTAAGTAAACTTGCATAGAGCATTTGATAGTGCTTATAATTGTACTATTGAAGTTGGCATTCATTAAATGGACAGGGGAGATAACGGTATGAAAAAAGAGTTTGTTGTAATCGGACTTGGTCGATTTGGTGGAAGCATTGTAAAAGAATTAATAGAACTTGGTGCAAATGTTATGGCGATTGATATTTCTGCAGAACGAGTGGACGATTACGCAACAATCGCAACACAGGCCATTGTGGCGGATACGACGGATGAAGCAGCTCTTAAATCTCTTGGTATCCGCAATTTTGAGCATGTTGTTGTCGCTATTGGGGAAAGCATTCAAGCGAGTATTTTAACAACATTGATGCTGAAAGAAATTGGTGTGAAAAAGATTACGGTAAAAGCACAAAATGATTATCATGAAAAAGTTCTTAGGAAAATCGGAGCAGACCAAGTGGTTCACCCCGAACGTGATATGGGCATCCGAATTGCAAACAATATGGTTTCAAATAATATATTGGATTATCTTGAGTTATCTGATGAGCATTCCATAGCGGAAATTAAGGCAAATGAAAAACTCGCAGGTTCTACACTTGTAGATTTAGATATCCGTGCAAAGTATGGTGTCAACATTGTTGCGATAAAGCGTGGAAAACATATATTAGTATCTCCGCAAGCCATTGAAAAAATTGAGTATGAAGATATTTTAATCGTTATAGGATCTGATGACGATATTCATAAATTTGAAAAGAAAGCACTTCATTAAAAAAAGATTCTTTGTCAAATGACGTTGGTGTAGAATTTTAGCCTGCAATAATTGATATTTTTATTTGCTAAAGGACTGTCCAGAAAATCAGTGGAAATAGATTGTTGTGGCAGTCCTATTATAGGTTTACAAGTATGCCGTTGCATTCCGTTCCAGGCGGACGCGTTCGGGAGGGCGGGCGGTGGACCAACCGAAGAGCAAAGATGTGCTCATAACGCTTCGCTTTTACTCGCAAAAGCCGTTCTTCATGACGGCTCTCGCTACGCCGCCGTTGGTTGTTTCACCTGTCCCCGGGAAGAATTGAAATTCATTCTTCCTAAATCCTCCCCGAGTCATCTTTAGCCGCGGGCCCACCCGAAGTGGGTCATGCAGTCGTTACGACAGGACGTCGTGGTTTTAGACTGCCTTGCACTCCAAGCAACTAAGATTGCACATTAAAATAAGTTGAAGGTATATGGAATTTGTCAATTCCGTAAAATGTTCAAGAATAAAATTATAGTGCTTAATAGCGTGACCGATTATTAATTGCTCTGTTTATAAAGTGGTTTTGGTAGACATTTATTCTGGAAAAATATCCCTTTTTCTTTATTTATTTTGAACTTATATTTACCACATTTTTTTTGCTGATTGGAGTGCAGACCGGCGACTCCAATGGGATCGGCGCGAATGTCGAGACCCCACAGGAGCGTGGTTTTCGCGACGAGGAGGCTCGACGAGTGCCCCATGGAACGCGTCCGGTCGGAACGGAAATCAGCGGATAGCCGGATTCATTAGCATCATATATATTTAAATATATATGATGCTAATGAAATTTCACCCCTTTCTTCTATTTTCTGAAGGAGGGGATTTTTTCACTAATATAATTAATTGTAAAAACAAAAAAATCCCGTACATGCATAAGTCTTATGCATGTACGGGATTTTTGTTTTATACTTCCATAATTACTGGAAGTACCATAGGTTTTCTTTTTGTTTTTTCATATAGATAAGGCCCAAGCACATCTGTGATTTCAGACTTAAGTGCTGAAATATTGGATGGTGAAGATGCAAGTTTGCCTTGTAATTGTTTAGAAAGCATTCGTTGTGCTTCGTGAATCATCACACCAGATTCTCTCATGTACACAAATCCACGAGAAATAATATCTGGACCGGATACGAGTCGATTATTTTTTGTATCAACCGTAGCAACAACAATGACTAGACCGTCTTCTGAAAGGATTCTTCGGTCGCGTAATACTACGCTTCCAATATCTCCAATTCCGCTACCGTCAATATACACGTCACCTGATGGAACACGACCTGCTTTACGAGCACTATCAGCAGTCAATGCAAGTACATCACCGTTGCCCAAAATAAATGTGTTATCTTGTGGAACATCACAATTAACAGCGAGTTCGGTATGCATTTTCATCATACGGTATTCACCGTGAATCGGCATAAAATATTTTGGTTTGATAAGACGAATCATTAATTTCTGTTCTTCTTGGGATCCATGTCCAGAAGTATGAACATTACTAAGAGAACCGTGTATAACATCTGCACCTGCTCGGAACAATGAGTTAATGGTTTTATTAATACTCAGTGTGTTACCCGGAATAGGTGATGAAGAGAAAATGACTGTATCGCCAGGCTGAATTTGAACTTGACGATGTGTACCATTTGCGATACGTGACAATGCTGCCATTGGTTCACCTTGACTACCTGTACATAGAATCATAACTTCATTTGCGGGTAATTTATTTAACGACTGTGTATCAATGAACAATTCCTTAGGTCCGTTAATATAACCTAATTCCCGGCCTATTGTTATTGCATTATCCATACTGCGCCCAAATACAGCGATTTTTCTGCCGTATTCTTGTGCTGAGTCGATTACTTGTTGGAGTCTATGAATATTCGATGCAAAAGTCGCAAAAATAATACGGCCATCTACTTTTCGATAGATTTCATTTAGATTTTCTCCAACTTTACGCTCAGACATTGTGAAGTTTGGTATTTCAGCGTTTGTACTATCTGAAAGAAGGCATAGTACGCCGTCTCCGCCAATCTTAGCCATTTTTGTTAAATTGGCAGGTTCGCCAACAGGTGTGAAATCGAATTTGAAATCACCAGTATGAACAATGTTACCTGACGGAGTCTTTACGACAACCCCGAATGCATCAGGAATACTATGGGTTGTCCTAAAGAAAGTCACCGATGTTTTTCTGAACTTGATAACATCATCTTCGTCTATTGGAATCATCTGAGTTGTACGTAAAAGTCCATGTTCTTCCAATTTGTTTCTAAGCAGTCCTAATGCAAGTTTTCCACCATATACAGGCACGTTCACTTTTCGAAGTAAATAAGGTATACCACCGATGTGATCTTCGTGACCATGAGTAATGAAAAGACCTTTTATTTTATCCACATTTTTTTCTAAATACGCATAATCGGGTATTACATAGTCGATACCTAGTAATTCATCGTCTGGGAATTTAATTCCCGCATCAATAATAATAATTTCATCTTGAAACTGTACGCAATACGTATTTTTACCAATTTCGCCTAGTCCGCCTAGGGCAAAAACTGCAGTTTCGTTATTTTTAATGGGTGTCATATGTTATACCTGCTCAAGCTGAAAAGACGCTGAAGCCTGTTCATATTCAAGGTGACTTCCTTCAAGGATTTGAACGTACTCAATATTGTATTCTCTGTCAGCAAGCATTTCGCGAACGATTTGCTCGGATTCTGCTTTGATGTAAAGACTTTGAGTATTTTCGCGGACGGGTATTTGTAATCTGTTTGCTTGATAATAAACTTTAAAAATCATTGTTAGCTCTCCTTTTTTTACGTTCGATTGAAACCATTAATATTCATATTACCATGACACTTCTGTAAAATAAAGAAAAGCCCACCAATTTAATCGGCAGGCCTTAAATATTAGGCAATTGTTTTCTTTCCGAGTATGCCATTGAGCCGTTTCAACAGTTTCCGTTTCAGGCGTTTATACATGGCGAACCACTCCTTAGACACCATTATACAGTTAACTGAACCTTCTGTCAAGATGGACTAGTCGCGATCAAAAGGAACAGCATTTGGGATCTCTTGGAACGGATCGTTTTTGTTAATGTGATCGTAAAACATAACCCCATTTAGATGATCAAGCTCATGTTGGAAGGCTATTGCAGCCAAACCTTTCAATCTTTTTTTGAAACTTTTCCCCTCTAAATCGTAAGCCGAAATAGTAATGCGTTTGTAACGTGGGACGAATCCTTTGATATCTCTGTCGACTGACAAACATCCTTCTCCAGAACTGAGATATGTTTGTTCCACAGAATGACTAACGATTTTTGGGTTGATGGCCACAAAACTCAGCGGTTCTCCTTCGATTTCTGTAATGTGTAAGGCGAAAATTCTTTTAGATACATCTATTTGTGGAGCAGCCAGACCAATACCGGCTCTTAAATTATATTTATCTGCAATGTCGGGGTCGTGACTATTAATTAAATATTGAAGTAGTTCTTCCGATATTTCTCGGGTTTTGTCAGTTAGTGGGAATTCAACTTCTACAGCCTTTTTGCGAAGTGCCGGATGCCCTTCGCGCACAATATCTTTCATTTGAATCATTGTATTATCTTCCTTTCAACACTAATAATGAATAATATAACACAAAGTATAATCTATTCGTAAAAAGCTTGAAAGTAATTGAGCATATGGTTGAATCTTTTTACTTTTACCGATATAATTTAGAAAGAAATGAAGGGGTGAATTTGTGAGAAAACACATTTTAGTATGGACTATTTTAAGTGTGATGGTCTTATCTGGATGTAGCATTGGTGACACTGTTGAAAAAAGACTTTCAGACACTTTAACTGAAATACATACAGCAGAACAAGATTACCGAGATGTGCAATCCGATTTATACAAGATTGAACAAAAGGAACAAGAGCAATTTGAAAGTATTATGAAATTGACTCAAAAACAAAAAGATGAACTGGAATCTGGAGTTGCTGAACTAAAAAAGCTTCAAGACGAGCGTTCTTCACTTATTGAAGATGAAGTAGCTTCAATGAAGAAAGCCAAAGATTTGGCAGAGTCCTTTGATGTAGATATTAAAAAAGCAGATGAAGAGACGATAAATGCAATTCAAACATTAAAAACAGCAACTATAGAAAGATATGATTTACATTCGGTTTTAATTTCTGAATATAAAAAACTTCAGGATCACCAAAACAACCTTTATGATCTGCTCGTAAACGAAGAAACTGAATTACCGGAGTTAAAGGATGAAGTTGATAAAGTAAACATCCAAAATGAAAAAGTTAAATCGGCAATTAATGCATTTAATGAGTCCACTAAAGAAGTGAACACTTTAAAAGAAGAATTGTTTTCGAGTTTTGAGGATGAAAAATAAGGGAATATCTAACGACTAGATGAGCAACGTCTCACTAGTCTTTTTTTTATGGATAAAAATAGCATTCTATTATAATACAGTCTGCACATTGTACTAATACAGTTTTTTAGTTTCTGTATTTCCAAATATCAATATTGTGGAAATACTGAGGCGAGTACTATGTTTGACCATTCCATTATGTTTCAGTATACTAAGTATTGATATGGTTGTACCAATTAATAAACACAAGTTTCATAATACAGTTGATAAAGGAGAGTTGCCGAAATGGCTGCAAAAAACTCGAAGCAGTTCGATCCGGTGAAAACGCTTCACGAGATTGAAGAGAAGTTTGAAATGTTCCAAATTCTGAATGAGGAAGGCGAAATCGTTAATAAAGATGCTGACCCGAAAATGTCTGATGACGAGCTTACTGAACTAATGACACGTATGGTATATACGCGTATTTTGGACCAACGTTCGATTTCACTTAATCGTCAAGGACGTCTTGGTTTCTATGCACCTACAGCAGGTCAGGAAGCATCACAAATTGCATCACATTTTGCACTTGAAAAAGAAGACTTTATTCTTCCGGGATATCGTGATGTTCCACAAATGATTTGGCACGGATTACCATTGTCTATGGCGTTTTTATGGTCCCGTGGACATTTTCATGGAAACGCAATTCCTGAAGGTGTAAACGTATTCCCACCACAAATTATTATCGGTGCACAATATATCCAAGCGGCAGGTGTTGCACTTGGAATGCAAAAACGCGGTTTGAAATCCGTCGCTATGACATATACAGGTGATGGTGGAACTTCACAAGGAGACTTCTATGAAGGAATAAACTTTGCAGGAGCATTCCGCTCGCCAGCAATTTTTGTTATTCAAAATAACCAATATGCAATTTCTACACATCGTGATGTTCAAACTGCTGCTAAAACACTGGCACAAAAAGGAATTGCGGCAGGTATACCGAGTATTTTAGTAGACGGTATGGATCCTCTAGCTGTTTATGTAGCTACACGAGACGCTCGTGAGCGTGCAGTGAATGGTGAAGGACCAACATTGATCGAAACGTATTGTTACCGATACGGTCCACATACGATGGCTGGAGACGATCCGACTCGTTACCGTACATCTGAAACAGACAGCGAATGGGAAAAACGCGATCCGTTGATCCGTTTCCGCAAATACTTAGAAGAAAAAGGTGTTTGGGATGAAGCGAAAGAAGAAGTTGTAATCGAGCGTGCAAAAGATGAAATTAAAGAAGCTATTAAATTAGCGGACGCTGCTCCAAAACAAAAAGTAACAGATTTCATTAAAATAATGCATAAAGGCGATATGCCGTATAATTTGAAAGAACAATTTGACATCTATACAGAGAAGGAGTCGAAGTAACCGATGGCACAATTAACGATGATTCAAGCAATAACGGAAGCTATGAAGACCGAGCTGAAGAATGATGAAAACGTTCTTGTCTTCGGTGAAGACGTTGGAAATAACGGTGGCGTATTCCGCGCTACTGAAGGTTTGCAAAAAGAATTCGGTGAAGACCGGGTATTTGATACTCCTCTAGGTGAATCAGGTATTGGTGGACTTGCAATTGGACTTTCTTTAACTGGTTTTCGTTCTGTTATGGAAATACAGTTTTTCGGTTTCCTATATGAAGTTATGGACTCCGTAAGTGGACAACTTGCTCGTATGCATTACCGCAGTGGCGGAAGTTTTAATGCACCAGTAACAATCCGTGCACCATTTGGCGGTGGCGTTGCTACACCAGAGATGCATGCAGACAGCTTGGAGGGACTTGTTGCCTCACAACCTGGCTTAATCGTTGTAATCCCTTCGACTCCATATGATGCTAAAGGACTCTTGATTTCTGCAATTCGTGATGATAATCCAGTTATTTTCCTAGAGCATATGAAGCTGTATCGCTCGTTTAGACAAGAAGTTCCGGAAGAAGAGTATACAATTCCTCTTGGCAAAGCAGATGTGAAACGTGAAGGAACAGATTTAACTGTTATCACTTATGGTGCAATGGTTCATGAAAGTTTGAAAGCTGCTGAAGAACTGGAGAAAGAAGGGTATTCACTTGAAGTAATCGATTTACGTACAGTACAGCCGATCGATATTGAAACAATTATCGCATCTGTTGAAAAAACAAATCGTGCAATCGTCGTTCAAGAAGCTCAAAAACAAGCTGGAATAGCTGCAAACGTTGTAGCAGAAATTACAGAGCGTGCAATTCTTAGCCTTGAAGCACCGGTACTTAGAGTTGCATCGCCTGATACGATTTATCCATATGCACAAGGTGAAAACTCTTGGCTTCCAAACGCAAAAGACATTATTGAGACAGCTAAAAAAGTACTAACATTTTAAGATTAGATTGAAATTTGAAAGGGTGAATCGCATATGGCATATGAATTCCGTTTACCAGATATTGGGGAAGGAATCCATGAAGGTGAAATCGTAAAGTGGTTTGTTGCAAAAGGCGATAAAATCAATGAAGACGATACACTTCTTGAAATCCAAAATGATAAAGCGGTTGTAGAAATTCCTTCACCTGTTACAGGTACCGTGTTGGAAATCGTAGTTAGTGAAGGAACGGTTTCGGTTGTAGGGGACGTTTTAATTCGTCTGGATGCTCCGGGTTATGAAAGTATGCATCCGAATGAAGAAGAAGCTGAAGCGACAGAAGAAACTGAATCTGGGGTTCAGGGAGCTGCAGAAGCCGGACAACCAATCGAACAAGAAGAAGCTCCAAAAGATGATGCTGCAAATGAAGATAAGAACACAGCTGTGAAACCTGACGAGAAATCAACAGAAGTTGACACAGATCGTCGTATCATTGCTATGCCGTCTGTACGTAAGCATGCACGTGATAACGATGTAGATATTAAACTCGTTGCTGGATCAGGTAAAAACGGTCGTGTCCTTAAAGAAGATATAACATCTTATATGGACGGTGGACAATCATCGGAAGAAGAAGTTGATACGCAAGAAAATGTGTCAGCACAAACTAAAGATGAGCAGAAGGATAAAAAGGTTTCATCGGAACCTGTCTATCTCGAAGGTGATTTCCCTGAAACACGCGAGAAAATGACTAGTATTCGAAAAGTGATTGCAAAAGCTATGGTCAATTCAAAGCACACAGCTCCGCATGTTACGTTGCTTGATGAAGTAGATGTCACTGAACTCGTTGCACATCGCAATAAGTTTAAAGGGATCGCTGCGGAAAAAGAAATCAAACTTACGTACTTACCATATGTTGTGAAAGCACTTGTTAGCACGTTGAAAGAATTCCCAGAGCTGAATACATCGTTTGACGATGAAACAGAAGAGGTCATTCAAAAGCATTATTATAATATCGGAATCGCAGCAGATACGGACCGCGGACTTCTGGTTCCGGTTGTAAAGCATGCAGATCGTAAATCAATGTTCGCTATTTCTGAAGAAATCAGTAGCTTAGCCGTGAAGGCTCGTGATGGTAAGTTATCACTTGCTGAAATGAGTGGCGCTACATGTTCAATCACAAATATTGGTTCTGCAGGTGGGCAGTGGTTTACCCCGATTATTAATCATCCTGAAGTTGCGATATTAGGTATTGGTCGTATTTCTGAAAAACCAATAGTTAAAAATGGTGAAATTGTTGCGGCACCTATGTTAGCATTATCATTAGTGTTCGATCATCGTATGATAGATGGAGCAACTGCACAACATGCATTGAATCACATTAAGAGATTGCTGAGCAATCCCGAATTATTATTAATGGAGGCGTAAAAATGGTAGTAGGAGACTTTCCGATTGAAGTTGACACACTTGTAGTAGGATCTGGACCAGGTGGCTATGTTGCAGCTATTCGTGCAGCACAGTTAGGTCAAAAAGTAACAGTTGTAGAAAGAGAAACAGTTGGCGGTGTATGTCTGAACGTTGGATGTATTCCATCAAAAGCTCTAATTGCTGTAGGTCACCGTTTTGCAAATGCGAAAGATTCAGAGTCTATGGGAATCACTTCGTCTGACGTGAAAATTGATTTTACTAAAGCGCAAGAATTCAAAAACGGCGTTGTTAACAAATTAACGGGTGGGGTTAGCGGACTTCTAAAAGGTAATAAAGTTGATTATCTTTCAGGTGAAGCTTATTTCGTTGATGCAAACACAGTTCGTGTAATCAATGACGATTCTGCACAAACGTATAAATTTAAAAATGCAATTCTCGCTACAGGAGCACGCCCGGTTGAAATTCCAGGCTTTAAATACTCAAAACGCGTCATCAACTCAACTGGCGCATTGAATCTTACTGAATTGCCAGAGAAACTTGTTGTAATCGGTGGAGGATATATCGGTACAGAACTTGGATCTGCTTATGCAAATCTTGGTTCAGAAGTAACGATTATAGAAGGCACAAGTGATATCCTTGCTGGTTTTGAAAAACAAATGACTCAATTGGTTAAAAAAGGATTTAAGACAAAAGGTGTCGAGGTTGTAACGAATGCATCTGCAAAAGGTGTTGAAGAAACTGAGACAGGCGTTACTGTTACGTATGAAGTAGGCGGAGAAGAGAAAAAAGTTGAAGCCGATTACGTACTTGTAACTGTTGGACGTCGTCCGAATACGGATGAAATGGGTCTTGAAGAATTGGGTATTAAATTTGCGGATCGCGGAATTATTGAAGTTGATAAGCAGTGCCGCACAAACATTTCTAATATCTATGCAATTGGTGACATTGCTCCAGGTCCACAACTTGCGCATAAAGCATCTTATGAAGCAAAAGTTGCTGCTGAAGCAATTTCTGGCCAAAAGTCTGAAGTTGATTACTTAGCAATTCCAGCGGTTTGTTTCACAGATCCTGAACTAGCATCTGTTGGTTATACAGAAAAAGAAGCAAAAGACGAAGGATATGAAGTTACAGTAGGGAAATTCCCGTTTGCTGCTAACGGACGTGCGCTTGCTCTTGATGCTACAGAAGGTTTCGTTAAGCTTGTCGCTCGTAAAGAAGACGGTCTGATTTTAGGTGGTCAAATTGCCGGTGAAAGTGCATCGGACATGATTGCTGAAATCGGTCTTGCGATTGAAGCGGGTATGACTGTTGAAGACGTTGCAATGACAATTCATGCACATCCTACTTTAGGTGAAATTGTAATGGAAACTGCTGAAGTTGTTATGGGTAAGCCGATTCATATGATGTCAAAATAAATCGTTAAACAAATGATGTCCCCAGGGCTGCACTATAGGCTGTGGGGACATTTTTGTTTTTGAAAAATATTGTAGCGTACAACGTATCGTGTTAACATATATGGATTGAAAGGGTGTAGAAAAATGACGAAAAAATATTTGGTATACATACTAGCGACACTAATACTTCTACTATCAGCGTGTTCTACTGACACTGCTAAAGAAGAAGTAAAAGATGAGGTTAAACAGAATGTTGAATCATCGGAAACGGTTGATGAGACAATCGAAGACGAAGCAGAAGATGAAGAGGTAGTTGAAGAAGTTGAGGTTGACGAAGTTATTGAACCACTTTACGAGCTAAATGCAAGTTGGGCACTTCAACCAATAAACGATGCAAATCCTAAGGTTGTTCTATTGACGATTGATGATGCACCGGATAAATATGCACTAGAGATGGCAAAGACTTTGAAAGGGCTAGATGCACCTGCTATTTTCTTTGTAAATGGGCATTTTATTGATACAGATGAAGAAAAAGCCATTTTAAAAGAGATTCATGAATTAGGATTTGCGATTGGAAATCATACGAAAACACATGCAAATTTAAAACAATCCTCTGAAGAACAACAAAAAGAAGAAATTTTATTTGTTAGTGATGCAGTTGAAGAAACGATTGGTGAACGACCAAAGTTTTTCCGTGCTCCATTTGGAGTCAATACCGATTTTAGTCGGGCACTCGTTTCGGACGAAAAAATGCTTCTTATGAATTGGTCGTATGGCTATGATTGGGAAAAGCAATATATGGAAGAGGCTGCCCTTGCGGATATTATGGTGAATAGTGAATATTTACGTGATGGAGCAAATCTTTTGATGCATGATCGTAAATGGACTGCGGCAGCATTAATGCAAATTGTAGAAGGTTTACGTGCTAAAGGATACGACTTCATTGACCCGAATACAATTAAAGGTGTGGAATAATTAAACTGAATTCAGCAGAAGTCTCCCGCTTCTATAAGTGGTGAGGTGAATGTGAATTCATTTCTATCAGTGGGGGTTCAAACTCCAGCTGAATGGGGAGGAATGAAGTTCAATTCCTCCTTGTTAAAGCCTCCGGCGGATGTCACAGATTTTTAGGGGAGTTTTTCGAGTAAACTCCCCTAAAAATCTGGACTCAATTACGCCAAGGCGAAATTGATAAAAGGGGTGTTCCAATGATCTGGCAAACGAGAGTGACGGAATTACTGGGCATTAAGTATCCGATTATTCAAGGGGGTCTTGCGTATTTAGCTTATGCAGAGCTATGCGCGGCAGTATCTGAGGCGGGTGGTCTTGGTCAAATCACAGCAATGAGTTTAAGTTCCCCTGAAGATCTTCGTTCTGAAATTATGAAGGTAAGAAAATTAACTGATAAACCATTCGGGGTAAACTTTGCAATTGGACAAACAGGACGTCCGTTTTCACATATGCTCGATGTGGCACTTCAAGAAAATGTGGATGTTGTATCGGTAACTGGCGGCAATCCAACACCGTTTTTCGAACAACTTAAAGGAACGAATGTTAAAACGCTCGTCTTAGTAGCTGCAAAACGTCAGGCTGTAAAGGCGGAAGAACTTGGTGCGGATGCAGTTATGGTTGTCGGTCAAGAAGGTGGAGGGCATTTAGGGCGAGAGGATATCGGAACAATTGTCCTGGTTCCTCAAGTTGTAGATGCTGTATCAATCCCTGTAATCGCTTCTGGAGGCATTGGGGATGGCCGAGGATGGATGGCTGCACATGCACTTGGGGCAGATGGCATTGAGATGGGAACTAGGTTTATAGCGACAAGTGAATGTGTTCACGCTTCACAGGCATATAAAGATGCACTTCTAGCCGGTTCTGAAACAGACACGACCGTCATTAAGCGTTCTATTGGCGCACCTGCTCGTGCGATTTCAAGCGTATGGACGGAAAAAATACTTCAAGTTGAAAATGAAACACCGAATTATGAAGCGTTAAAGACGTTTATTAGCGGGGAAGCGAACCGTCGATTTATTCATGACGGTGATGTGGAAAACGGTTTTGGATGGGCAGGTCAAGTTACCGGATTAATAAAAGATGTCCCATCTGTTCAAGAATTATTTGAACGAATGGTAAAAGAAGCAGAAGTAATTAGGACGAGCTGGAACTTCGGTCTGCACAAGGAGGAAACGTAAATGGATTATAATTATCCGCTAAGAGTCGATTGGAATACTGAGGAAATTGTAACGGTTATGGCCTTTTATGCTGCAGTAGAAAAAGCATATGAGGTTGGAATTACGAGAATGGACTTAATGGCTGCCTATCGTTCTTTTAAAGAAATTGTACCTTCAATGTCTGAGGAGAAAACAATCTTTAAAGAGTTTAAAGAAGTAAGTGGTTATGAAAGTTATGACGTTATAAAAAGTGCGAAAGAAAGTGCGGATACCGATAAAATAAAAGGGAAACAGCGCTGAGCTAGCACGATCTCTTCAGGATACGAAAAGTGGGAAAACATGAATCAACATCGCATTTAGCGGTGTTTTTTTATTTTTAACTTTAATTAAGAATTCATTTTCAGAAATTTCTATAGGTGTTTTTAATATCGTTATTCACAATCCTCCGAAAATTGAAACTTCCAATGCTTTATGAACGTATTAATAGTAGAACTATTATTTATTCACAAACCGAGTCTGATAAAAAATGTGTGTTGATGAGGGGGGAGTACATGAAAAGATTTCTCTACTATTTTAGTTGGACAATTGTTGTAAGTTTTATCATTTACCTCGGAGCTAAATATCAAATGTGGTTGCAATTAGAGGCTAGTAAAAATTTTGAACTTTCATCGTTATATTTATATTCAACTATATTTCCCATTGTTATTGGAATGATGCTTAGGTTGCCGAAGCTTTTAACTGAAATTAGGCAGAATAGTCAATGGACCTTTGATTGGGTTAAGTTCATTGGTATTGGGTTGCCGTCTTTCTGTATTTTATCAATGTACGTTTTACCGTTTTATTTACCTGAAAGCATGCTCTCATTGATACCTAATGCTATTATGTTCCGAAATCAGACAATTCAAGTAGTGGCTGGTGTTGTGTTGGGCTTTATATTGTTGGATAGTGTAAAGAAATGATGAAAGGTCTTTAAATAAACGGGCGCAATTTTAGTGTGAACGATCCATTTTCTAGAACTTATAGGTAACTTATTTTACCTCTGACCGTCTAACGATAAAAGGAGGGATTGTGTGAGAATACCAAAATTATTTTTAGGTTTATCTATATTCATTTTATTAATGGCCGTTGGATGTTCTAATTTATCGAATTCAAGTAAAATAGAAACTCATAAAACTGAAAATCCTGATGCAACAGAGATTTTAACCTTAGACACTAACGCTGATATATTTCAATTCGAAGGTGTGATTTATCAGACCGGAATTGATTGGGTTGAAGAGCTAACATTAACAAAAGGCGAACAAGTAGGAGAAATCAAAACAAGAAATGATACAGATACAAAATTTGAAGATGAAATGTCGAACAAATTACCTGTCGGTGCAAAAATATTTTCGGCTAAAGAAGAAGGAGAAGTTGGGGGTCCAATTTTACTCGTAGAATCAGAGGGGAAACTTATAAAATACTACGGGCTTGTTGAAGGTTAAGCAATTTTCCCATGTTTAGAATTGGATGATAGCGAAGAAATGTATGGTGTATCATCCATTGAAATAACTGTATTTTATTAGTAAGGAGTATTGGTTTAGTGTAGAAGTTACCATTAGACGGTATAATAATAGAAAGAATTCACGGGTAATTATTAAGGTAGAAAATCGATTATCCTATTATGATGCACTTGATAAAGCACATAAAACAGAAGACTACAGCGACTTTATAGGACTAGTGCAACGTGAAGTAGAGGATTCTCTAGACTTATATCTAAGTGTACTTAGTTGATTTAGCATCTCTAATGGGGTGCTTTTTTACACCTATTTAAAAATATATTGTCTTGGGTTTTCTCTGAAGAACTATTTTTGTTAAAGAAGTAAGTTGAGTCATTTTTAGTGTTGAAATGCAATATAAATAGACGGAATATTCGGTTCGATGGTAAGGGGAGGATTTTTTGAAACGAAAAATTGTGGTATTTATTTTCTTGAGTATACTTTTTTTAGTCGTAGGTTGCTCTAATAATGAAAGTGAATTGAATTTACCGGGAGATATACCAGAGTTTGTTAAAGAAAGCGATTTTGAAAAAATTGATTGGGATAAAAAAGCAGTGACGTTCAATGACAACATTATGGGGAATGAAAATAAATCAGGCGTTATTGGTGCCGATATGCCAAGTCTAAGCGGTCAAAAATGGATGTGGCATCTTTGGGGAATTGAAAACCCTGTGGCAACCAAACTAACGGTTGTTGGTCTTCACAAAGAAACGGGAACTGTTCATCAAATTTTGACAACAGGTTGGACAATAAACCTTGCAGGAGAGAATAATGGAGCGGATGCTCATGTACCTTCAAGTGTGAAAATTCCAAAGGCAGGAGAATGGGCACTATTGATTTATACGGATGAAAAATTATTTGATCAGTTAGTTTATGAAATTAATGAATAATGAGTGTGCCTTATTATTTACTTACCTAACGAACGAACGCTATATCTGGATCAGGTCAAATTTCTTACGCGCGAATATTATTTTAAATTCGGGGGAAAATACCCTTAAACAGGGTAGGTGAATAGATGCAAAAAATAATCCCCCTCTTTTTCATGCTGTTATTGATAACAAATGTCCATAGAATTTTACCGACAAGTGCAAAATTGACAAATGAGAAATTCATGGAAGAAGTTTCATTCGATAATGTGAAAACCAAAGTGGATTCTGCAACTTATGTCGCTTTTGCAAAGCAAGAGAGGGCGAACCAAGACTTTATTAATAAGTATTACTTCGATGTTAACTTAAATGGATTTAGCGAATTATATACCTTTGGAGATTTTCCTTTTTACGATGATAAAGGACAAGTTTCACCCCTAGGTAAGACTGTTTTAATTGTATTAACATCTGATGTACGGCAATGGGTTAAAGAACCAAGAATTTATGTGAAAGACGATCTTGCGTATATACATGCAGTCAAGTTGGATGGAGTGAATATCTTATTTACGTTAAAAAAAGAAAATGACCAGTGGAAAGTAGTTAATAGGCAAGAGAAGAAACTTCCTACTGTTGGAAGTGAAGTTATTCTTGAAAAAGCATTCCTAAGGACGATTGGACCTGAAATCCTTCGGGCGACAAAGACGAACTATGGTGAGGAAAGGCTTTTTGATTCTGAAAGAATAACGGACATTACTTGGGATGAAAATGATGATAAGTACGCTGTAACAATCGAAATTGTTACTTATGAAGGACCGAGAATGCCCCCGTTTGGATTTGATACAATTACTTTGCAAATACCAGGTTTTGAAGTACTAACATACGAACATAAAGACGTTTCTGATATCGATAAAATCCCTTTAGATTTTGACTGAATTTAAAATGAATACTACAAAAAAAGGGACGTAACCATTATGGTTTTGCATCCCTTTTCATATTATTATCTTCCGATTACAATGTCATAAATAGTGAGCAGTTCATCGAAAGTTTCTTCTGCATATGCCATGAATTCATCATTGGACATCCGAATTGCATCCTCGCGCACTAAATGCCTTCCAACTAAGAATTCTGCTTTTTTAACAGTTTTTAGTCTTTCTAACAACTTATCAAGCCCGTCTACTCCTATGGTACTTATGTGTGTGGCGTCAGGTTTCATGTGATCGCCTGAAACGATATATGTAGAGGGTAAAGAAAGTAATGCTTTATTGTTTTGATCAAGTCGTTCCGCAATCCCTTTTTTGTCTGGGTTTTCATAAATAACTGCCAAAATAATAAATAAATGCGTTCCCCACAAACCGATTTGAAAATGCGGCAGAGCCTTATACCCTCTTTTGGCTGGTGCAAAGGCAACCCAACTGTCTTTTGGAGGATTTACGGTTCGGCGCAGATGTTTTGCAACATGTGGGAAAAACTCATCTGTACCGTGTGCGGATAGTCGATCAGCAAAATGCCTGCCTAGTTCATGGAATTTTGGTTGAATAATATTTTGTAACGCATTCATTCGATTTTCGAGTCCATCTATTGAAAAAACATCGAAATCATCAGTTGTCCAAAAACTTTTAGTCATAATTAGTCCTCCTTTACACATTGTACGTTTATCGTAACAGAAATAGGGGAATAATCTAAAACAACAAGGCTTATGACTAGAATATGTAGTTGGAGCTGCATATCGTAATAATAATGGAGGAACTATAAACAATAATGCGATAAGGGGTGTCGGTTATGAAACAAGTTGTGCATATAATTAGAAAAATTGATGTAGAAAGAGAATATGTAAAGCTCCTACAATTAGAACTTGATTATGAATTGGCGACGCTATACGATGCAGTAAAACAAGCAGATGGCAAGCAGAAAATGAAAAGTAAAAGAAGGTTGACAGAGATTCACCATGAACTGGAGATGCTGAATGGTTTTGAATAATAAAACTTTAGCAACGTAAATAAGACGTCCATACACAAATTCCTTAATCGGGAACTGTGTAATTGGATGTCTTTTTCGTTATACTTAATAGGTGATCAGTTTTAGGGGGTGAGGTAATTGAACTGGCAAGCAGTTGATCGTTATGCAAAATCATTGATAAAGGAAGCGGGACACAAAATACGCATCTCTTTTTTCAATAAAATACATATCGATTCGAAAGCAGATCCAAACGATCTAGTAACAAACATAGATCGTGAAATCGAACAATTTTTCATAAGCAGAATTCAAAGAGATTTCCCGACTCATAAGATATTTGGTGAGGAAGGATTTGGCGATAATATTGTTTCACTTGACGGAATTATATGGATTTTAGATCCGATTGATGGGACAATGAATTTTGTCCATCAAAAACGTAATTTTGCAATCTCACTGGGCATATATGCTGAGGGAGTGGGAATGCTCGGATATATATACGATGTAATGGGGGATGATTTTTATCACGCAGCAAAAGGAGAAGGCGCCTATTTTAACGATGAACTTCTTCCGGAGTTAGAACCTACACCAATTCATGAAGCTATTGTAGGCATTAATGCGAGGTGGGTTGCTCCAAATCGATACGTTAATAACGAGAAAATCATGGATTTAATTACAACATGCCGTGGTACGCGTTCCTATGGATCAGCAGCGATGGAGCTTTCATATGTTGCGTCAGGCCGATTAGATGCATACATTTCTACGCGATTATCTCCTTGGGATATTGCGGGCGGTATTATTATTGCCCAAGAGGTAGGGGCGGTTGCGACAAATTTCAATGGTGATAAACCAGGTCTACTCTCTCAAGAGCCATTTATCGTTGCAAGACCGGGGTTGCACGAACAAATTTTGACGAATTATATTGAAATGAAAAAATAAAAAACGATTATCCAAAATGGACAACCGTTTCGTTGGTGATTTTTATAGCAAGCCCTGTTTGCGCATTTTACTTTTGGTTTTAAAGCCGAAACCCATGACGATTAGCAATGCTAAAACGGATAGAATTGCGCCAGGTATGCTGTTTGCACCGATTGAAATACCAATTCCGCACATCGTTATTACCGCAGCAATTGCAAAGAAAACAAAAGTCCATTTGATGTCTTTCAAAAAAAATCCCTCCGAATATGATAAAAAGTTTATTGTCTAGGTTCATCTTGTGCTATAATAACACAGTTAAGCATGCGAAAAAAGAATAATGGAGTGAAAAAATGACTAATTTAAGAAATGATCTTAGAAACATTGCTATCATCGCCCACGTCGATCACGGAAAAACGACGTTAGTCGATCAACTATTGAAGCAATCTGGTATCTTCCGTTCAAATGAACAAGTAGATGACCGTGCCATGGACTCGAACGTAATTGAACGTGAACGAGGAATTACAATTTTAGCGAAAAATACAGCAGTTCTTTACAAAGATACAAAAATCAACATTCTAGATACACCAGGACATGCTGATTTTGGTGGAGAAGTAGAACGAATTCTGAAAATGGTTGACGGAGTTATTCTCGTAGTCGACGCATATGAAGGATGTATGCCACAAACTCGTTTTGTTCTTAAAAAAGCATTAGAGGAAAACTTGAAGCCAATTGTTGTTGTAAATAAAATTGACCGAGATTTTGCTCGCCCTGAAGAAGTTGTCGACGAAGTTTTAGAACTGTTTATTGAACTTGAAGCAAATGATGAACAACTTGAATTCCCTGTTGTTTTTGCATCAGGTTTTAACGGTACTGCAAGTCTATCTTCAAACCCAGAGGATCAAGAAGATACATTACAAGTTCTTTATGATGCAATCCTTGAAAAAATTCCTGCACCTGTAGATAATCGCGAAGAGCCTTTACAGTTCCAAGTATCCCTTTTAGATTACAGTGATTATGTTGGCCGTATTGGTATTGGTCGCGTATTCCGTGGCTCGATTAAGGTTGGACAACAAGTTGCAGTAATGAAACGTGATGGTAAAGTGAAAAACCATCGTATTACTAAAATGTCAGGATTTTTAGGTTTAAAACGTGTTGATATTGAAGAAGCATTTGCAGGCGATCTAATTGCAATTTCAGGAATTGAAGGAATCGATGTTAGTGATACAATCTGTCCTGTAGATCATCCTGAAGCTTTACCTCTTTTGCATATTGATGAGCCGACTCTACAAATGCAATTCCTTGTTAACAACAGTCCGTTTGCAGGCCGTGAAGGAAAATGGGTAACATCTAGAAAGATTGAAGAGCGTCTTAATCAACAGCTTCAAACAGACGTTTCACTTCGTGTCGAATCAACTGGCGCGGACTCATGGATCGTTTCAGGACGTGGAGAGTTGCATTTGTCGATTTTGATCGAAAACATGCGACGTGAAGGTTTTGAACTTCAAGTTTCTAAACCGGAAGTAATCATTCGTGAAATTGACGGTAAAAAGAGCGAACCTGTAGAACGTGTACAAATTGAAATACCTGAAGAGCATACGGGTGCTGTAATAGAATCACTTGGAGCTCGTAAAGGTGAAATGGTTGATATGGTGAACAGTGGATCGGGAACTGTTCGATTAATCTTCTTAGTACCTGCTCGTGGTCTAATCGGTTATACAACTGAATTCCTAACAATGACAAGAGGTTACGGTATCTTGAATCATACATTTGATAGCTATCAGCCAATGACTTCAGGTCGCGTAGGTGGCCGTGCTGAAGGTGTTCTTGTATCAATGGATAACGGAACTGCTACACCTTATGGTATTCTACATGTAGAAGAACGTGGTGTGATTTTTGTTGAACCAGGTACAGATGTTTATGAAGGTATGATTGTCGGCGAACATAACCGCGACACAGACTTAACGATCAATTTAACAAAAGCGAAGCAACAGTCGAATATTCGTACTGCAAACAAAGATCAAACCGTTTCTATTAAGAAGCCACGCATCATGACACTTGAAGAGTCACTTGAGTATTTGGATGATGATGAGTACTGTGAAGTAACTCCTTTATCTATTCGTCTTCGTAAGAAGATTCTTGGTAAAAGTGAACGTGAACGTGTAACGAAAAAGAAGAAAAACGAATAAAAATTCTCTTGTAATGAAAGGGATGTTTTAAAATGAATTCAAGTGTTGCGGATTCGGAGTTAGTATTCGGTCGAATGTCAGGCATCTCACGCTTCATTTATGAAGGTCTTGGAACTCCTACAAGCAATGGTGAGATGGATTATACAATTGCCGGGTACGTCCTTTTAGCCGTCGTTTTTCTGTTGTCGGCACTGGTGTTTAAACTAGGATTTGCGCGAAAATTAAGACCGTTACAAACGGTCGCTATCTATATATTTCTTTTTCTTGGATGTCTCATATTGACATTCCTTGCATTTTTCCTTCCAATTGTAGAAGGACTTATTGTAGCAGCACTTATATTAATAATTTACCGTGCTCGAAGAATGAATGAATATAAAGGCACCGACAAAAAAGACTCCACCGCATAAAAGCGGTTGGAGTCCTTTTTTTGAAGTTATTTAGTTTGGATGACCTAGCCCCTCGGGTCATAAGTCATTTCGCTTATGTGGCTGAAGTACGCCACTCCAGCAAACGGCCTTGTGCCTGTCGGGGCTGAACAGGTGCTTCCGCTTTTGGTGGCGTCTAGTCTCCAGCACCTAGGCCCTTGGGTCACAAGTCATTTCGCTTATGTGGCTGAAGTACGCCACTTCAGCAAACGGCCTTGTGCCTGTCGGGGCTGAACAGGTGCTTCCGCTTTTGGTGGCTCAAAACTCTTTTTCGATTGGGTGTGAACTTCTTCTGAAGACGAAGTTGCCGGTTGCGATTCGTGCATTTGTTTTTTCGGCAATCCGGTTTTCGCAAGTGGGACACATATATGTGTGGATGGGACGATTTCTTAGCTTCTTTGCAAGAGGCGCTTCATCTAGCAGCTGCCCGGTTTCATCGCATATGACGCATTTCACTCGCATTGGATAGCCTCCTATTTAATTTTTATTGCTGTAACATTTCGAATTGGATTATCTGCATTCGATCCATCTTTAAAAATGACATGGACAGGTCCATCTTCTTTAAGTGGTTTACCATCGTTACAAAACTTTAAGATGAGTTCGTCTGCTTTTTCGACAGGAACTGAATGTTCATCTCCGGAAGAGGTTTCGATGAATAAGGTTTGCGCATCTTCATTCGGTTCAGCGTTCTTTAGGAAATGACTTAAATAAATGCCGTAAGTTCCTGTAATGTCTTTGTTTTCTTCGTATTGCTTTTCTGTTTCCAAAGTGGGAGGGAATGTTGCCCCTTCCATAATTTCGCGAGACCAATGTTTTCCCATGCTTCTTTTGTATTCTTCAAGTTCATCAACTTCTACGTGACCGCTTGTGAAAAAAGTTTCCAAATCGATACGTCGGTCATCAAATATCCAAATACTTGGATCCATTGTTATTCCAAAACGCACATTTCCTTTAATCGGTATGATTGATTCCAAAAAAATTCCTCCTAAGTTCAGTAACCTATTTTAAACTAGTATAACTGTTTCGTACGACAAGGAAAAGCTTTCGAATCCTAAGCATAATTTTAAAGGGGAAACACTTGCAATTTCTCGTTTCAAAAGATACAATTTATTAATAATCAAGTAAGAAATAAAAGTTTGATGGGGGCGTCCTCATGGAAATCGATTTGCAAGAAACATATAAAGAAAAGGCTATGAAGCAGCTTCAGGTGGATGCCGATAAAATTGCTCAATTGATTAAAGTCCAAATGGATCATTTGACGATGCCACAATGTCCTTTATACGAAGAAGTGTTAGACACTCAAATGTTTGGACTTGCTCGTGAAATTGATTTTGCAGTAAAGATTGGTCTAGTCGAACGTGTAAATGGTAACGAAATTCTTTTTTCACTTGAAAAAGAAATGACTGTTTTACATGATATATATATGAGAAAATAGACAAAAAACTCAAACTTACTTCAGGTTTGGGTTTTTTGTTTAACGAAATTGAGGTTCTTGTGAATGAAAACTTATTTTAAACGATTTTTAAGGAATTTTGATTATCCGCTTTTTTTCACATATTTAATATTAACGTTATTTGGTCTCGTTATGATTTACAGCGCGAGCATGGTATGGGCTGTTGGTCAATATGGATGGCCCGCCGATTATTTTTTTAAGAAACAAATCTTCAATCTATCACTTGCGTATCCGGTCTTTTTTTTGGCTGCTTTTTTTCCTTACAAACATTACAAACGGAAAGGTTTTATGGCAACTTCTGTTTTAATTATGCTTGTCCTTCTTGGACTTGTACATCAAATTGGTTACGGAGATACAGTTGGTGCGCAGAGTTGGATAAAGCTCCCGTTTGGTGCTGGGAGCATACAACCTTCAGAAGTTGCGAAACTTGTTTTAATTATTTATTTTGCGGGTGTCCTTGCGAATAAGTATAATGCTGGAACGATAGATAATTTAAATAAATCATTAGGTCCACCGGTTTTAGTGCTTACTTTTGCAGTGATTTCAATCATGATGGAAACGGATATAGGGATGTCTTTTATCATTATTTTATCGGCATTTTCTGTAATTGTTGCCAGTGGTTTAAAAAGGCGAACCTTTTTAAAGATGAGTGGTCTAATTTCGATTGGTATGGTGGCTGTTGCTGGTTTTCTCTATTTGAACTGGAGCACAATTATGACAGGTGGTCGTAAAGGACGGATTGAAGCATTTTTAAATCCGTTCGACTACTTACAAACTTCTGGATATCAAATCGCAAATGGATATATTGCAATTGGTTCTGGAGGGGTTCAAGGGCGTGGTCTCGGAAACTCACTTCAAAAAATGGGATATTTACCTGAACCGCAAACCGATGTAATTATGGCGGTCATTTCGGAAGAGCTGGGTATTCTTGGAGCAATTGTTGTAATAGGTGGACTTGGATTTATTGTTTTAAGAGCATTATCCATCGCATTGAAAACAAAGGATCCTCATGCAAGAATGCTTGCTGCTGGGATTGGTAGTATGATAGGTATTCAAACTTTTGTTAATCTTGGCGGACTTATGGGGCTGATGCCACTCACTGGAGTGACGCTGCCGTTTATTAGTTATGGCGGAACGTCTGTAATTCTGCTATCGTTGTCTTTAGGCATTTTGATGAACATATCCATGTTTGTCAAACATGAAAACCAAAAAACCATAATTAGATAGGGAAGTGTCTTGAGATGGAGAAGATTAGTAAAATTCTTGTTGCCAATCGCGGAGAAATAGCAATACGTATTTTCCGTGCGTGTACCGAACTGAACATTGCAACCGTTGGAATTTATTCTACTGAAGATAGTGGTTCATTCCACCGTTACAAGGCGGATGAATCTTATCTTGTAGGAGAAGGTAAAAAGCCCATTGATGCATACTTGGATATCGAGGGTATTATTGCAATCGCTAAAGATTCAGGAGCGAATGCTGTTCACCCGGGTTATGGTTTTTTAGCTGAAACGTCTGAATTTGCACGTCGTTTAGAGGAAGAAGGAATTATTTTCATAGGACCTACTTCCAAGCATCTAGATATGTTTGGTGACAAAGTAAAAGCGCGCGGGCAAGCAATAGCAGCTGGACTGCCTGTAATACCTGGCAGCGATGGTCCTGTTTCTACAGTTGAAGAAGTCGCAATCTTCGGTAAGTCGAGCGGATACCCAATTATGGTGAAGGCTTCACTTGGTGGCGGCGGTCGTGGTATGCGAATTGTAAATTCTGAAGAAGAAGTTGCACAGGCATTTGAACGTGCAAAATCAGAAGCAAAATCGGCATTTGGCTCAGATGAAATGTATGTTGAAAAATACATAGACAAGCCGAAACATATTGAAGTTCAAATACTCGGGGATCAGCATGGGAATGTCGTTCACCTTTATGAACGCGATTGTTCAATTCAACGCAGACATCAAAAAGTCGTTGAAATTGCACCTTCGATTTCACTCAGTGATGAACTCCGAGAGAAGATTTGTAATGCTGCTGTTAAACTCGCGAAAAATATCGGTTATGTCAACGCTGGAACAGTAGAGTTTCTAGTTTCAGATGGAGAATTCTACTTTATCGAAGTAAACCCACGAATTCAGGTTGAACATACAATTACCGAAATGGTAACAGGCATTGATATTGTTCATTCACAAATATATATAGCAGATGGAAAGAACATACATGATGGTATAGAAAGTATTCCAGCTCAAAAAGATATACCACTTTTTGGTTACGCAATTCAATCACGAGTTACGACAGAAGATCCGCTTAATGATTTCATGCCAGATACAGGTAAACTTATGGTGTACCGTTCGGGTGGTGGATTTGGTGTTCGACTTGATGCGGGGAATGGATTTCAAGGCGCAGTGATTACACCTTATTACGATTCACTGCTTGTTAAAGTATCTACATGGGGAATGACATTCCGTGAAGCTGCTGCAAAAATGGATCGTAATATGCAGGAGTTTAGAATTCGAGGAATTAAAACCAATATTCCATTCTTGAGAAACGTTGTGAAACACGAAAACTTTTTAACTGGTGATTACAATACAGGTTTTATTGATTCGACACCGGAATTATTCCAATTTCCGGTTAGACAAGACAGAGGAACGAAAATACTTAATTATCTAGGGAACGTTACAGTTAATGGTTTCCCTGGTATTGAAACGAAATCTAAACCAGTTTTCCATCCGGTTCGAAAACCATCAATAGATCTACTTACAACGCCAACACCTGGAACTAAGCAAATTCTAGACCAACTAGGTCCAGAAGGTCTCGTGAAATGGATTAAAGAGCAGGATGATGTACTTTTAACGGATACAACATTTAGAGATGCACACCAATCCTTACTTGCAACAAGAGTAAGAACAGCAGATTTAACAGGTATTGCATCCGAAACTGCCCTACTCATGCCCGACTTGTTTTCATACGAAATGTGGGGTGGAGCTACATTTGACGTTTCGTACCGTTTTCTAAAGGAAAGTCCTTGGGATCGACTGATTAAATTACGCGAGCAAATTCCAAATGTCTTGTTTCAAATGTTATTCCGAGGTGCAAATGCTGTTGGGTATACCAATTATCCGGATAACGTCATCAGAGAGTTCGTGAAGAAATCAGCAGATGCTGGAATAGACGTCTTTAGAATCTTTGACAGCTTAAATTGGATAAAAGGAATGGAAGTTGCGATTGACGCAACACGTGATGCAGGAAAAGTAGCCGAAGCGGCGATTTGTTATGCTGGGGACCTTCTTGATGACAAGAGAGACAAATATACAATTGATTATTATAAAAAGATGGCAAAAGACCTTGAATCTGCAGGGGCTCATATTTTAGCAATTAAAGATATGGCTGGTTTATTAAAGCCAGAGGCGGCATACCGTCTTATTTCAGAATTGAAAGCCACTGTTGACCTTCCAATTCACTTGCACACGCATGATACAAGTGGAAACGGTATTTACTTGTACGCTAAAGCGATAGATGCGGGTGTAGACATCGTTGACACAGCACTTGGTTCAATGGCGGGACTTACATCACAACCTTCAGCAAGTTCACTCTATTACGCTTTAAAAGGTGGAAAGAGAAATGTTCGAGCTAATGTTGAATCGCTTGAAAGCTTATCGTACTACTGGGAAGATGTACGTAAATATTACCAAACATTTGAAAGTGGAATGAACAGTCCTCATACAGAGATTTATGTTCATGAAATGCCTGGTGGTCAATACTCAAACTTGCAGCAACAAGCAAAAGCGGTAGGTCTTGGCGAACGTTGGGAAGAAGTGAAGAACATGTATTCTCGAGTCAATTTACTGTTTGGGGATGTTGTTAAAGTAACACCTTCATCTAAAATTGTTGGAGACATGGCTTTATTCATGGTACAAAATAATTTGGATGAAGTTTCAGTGTTAACTCGAGGTAAGTCTATTGATTTCCCTGAGTCGGTTATTGAGTTTTTTGAAGGTTATATTGGTCAGCCTTATGGTGGTTTCCCGAAAGAACTTCAAGAAGTGATTTTAAAAGGAAGAGAAGCAATCACGGTTCGTCCCGGTGAACTGCTTGAAGAAGTTGACTTCGAATTGCTCCTTACGCAGTTAAGCGAGAAGCTAGGACGCCCAAGTACGGAACATGAAGCTCTTTCTTATGCAATGTATCCGAAAGTGTTTGATGAGTTCTCCGCAATTAACAAAGAGTTTGGTGATGTGTCTGTTATAAAAACACCAGAATTTCTATACGGATTGCGTCTTGGTGAGGAAATTGAAGTGGAAATTGAAAAGGGTAAAACACTTATTATAAAACTTGTGTCAATAGGGGAGCCTCAATCGGATGCTACTCGCGTTCTGTATTTTGAAATGAACGGACAGCCGCGTGAAGTGATCATCGAAGATATGAATGTAGAGTCCGATCATGTTCGAAAAGTGAAAGCAGACCCTACCAATGAAACGCATATTGCTGCAACGATGCCGGGTACTGTATTAAAAGTTGCTGTTTCGAAAGGCGCTAAAGTAAAAAGAGGCGAGCACTTACTCATTACTGAAGCTATGAAAATGGAAACAACAATACAAGCACCATTTAGCGGTACAGTTAAAGAGATTTATGTAACTGCAGGGGAATCGATTTCAACAGGCGATTTGCTTATTGAAATTGAGGTTTAATAACTAAAGAAAAAGCATTTAAAATCGTATTCATTTCGATTTTAAATGCTTTTTTCGATTAAAAAGTTTTTTTGACGAATGACGTGGGTGAAGAATTATAGCCTACTATAACCGAATTATTTATTTGCTACGGGGCTGTCCAGAAAGTCGGTGCAAACTGATTTTTGGGGTAGTCCTTTTATTTAAGTTTTCAAGTATCCCGTTGCTTTCCGTTCCAGGCGGACGCGTTCTGCTAGCGAAGAATAAAAACCATTCTTCTTAGGGCCGGGCGGTAAGCCGCATCTGATCGCTGACGCTCCCTGCTGGGTCTTACCTGTCCCGCTAATTCCGCCAGAGTCGCCGCCTTGCACTCCAAGCAACTAAGATTGCTCATTGGAATAAAGAGTATTACATTGAAGGTGTTTTCTAACTGTATAATAATTTATTCCCTTATAGTTTGAACTTATATCTCACACACTTTTCAGCTGATTGGAGTGCAGACGCAGTCTAAGTACGCGACGTCCTGTCGCAACGACTGCATAATCAACATCGTGTATGACCACGGCTCAAACACTCCAATGGGATCAGCGCGAATGTCGAGACCCCACAGGAGCGTGGTTTTCGCGACGAGGAGGCTCGACGCACGCCCCACGGAACGCGTCCGGTCGGAACGGAAATCAGCGAGTAGCAACAGAATTCTTAGTTTAGTATATATATTAATTAAAGATTTTACCAACGTCATAAATTGTACAACCATTAAAAAAAGCTACTCCATTTGGAATAGCTTCAACGTTTTTATTTCATTGAGTTGCTTCGGGAAACGAGTAATATCATATACGTCAATAAACCGAAAAGTAATGTAATCAATAATGAGTGGAGCAATGCAAAGTAAAGATTGAGTCTTGTAAGTACAACGATCATGCCTGTGAGAGCTTGTCCAGACACGAGTATCAATGCAATGATCCAACCCCAATAAAAGACGCGTTGGTTTTTGTAGTGTTTAATTGCATGAATGGCGATTACGAGTATCCAAACAAAAATAAGTGCTGCCGCAGCTCGGTGACCCATTTGGACCCACTCATATAGATTTCTAGGTAATTCAAATGCGGTATTGTTACACAATGGCCAGTCTTTACAGGCGAGTGAAGATTCAGTGTGTCTTACAAGCGCTCCTGTATAAACAACAAAGTAAGAATACACGGCAACTCCAATTGTGTGCCTTTTAAGTGTTTTGCCAATGCGAACATTTTCAGTATCAAATTTCTTATCTACTTCAAATATAAGAAGTGTTAGAAGTAGAACGGATGCAAAGGAAATTAGAGAAATTCCGAAATGCAGTGCAAGAATAAAATCACCTTGACCCCACATTACTTGTGCAGCTCCAATGAGAGCTTGTAAGATAAGGAAGAATACTGCCATTACAGATAAGAATTTAGCTTCCCTAATATGTCCAATGGATTTCCATGACCATACGGCCAGTATTAGTATTAAGATACCGACAGAACCCGTTACGAGTCTATGAGAGAACTCGATGAGAACTTCTGCAGTGATGACATCAGGAATGAGTTGGCCATTACAACCAGGCCAGTGACGACCACAGCCCATGCCGCTATCTGTTTTAGTTACAAGAGCTCCGCCAAGAAGGATCAGTAGCATTCCTACTGTTGAAGCAACCGCAAACCATTTCAAGTATTTATTATAGCCCAAATTAGACACCTTCTTTAATTAATGATGACCATCGGTTCAAGGTCCCCGCTTGTTTGATGATAACGAATGAACGATGAAAAAACAACGTCTAGCAATTTGAATTCATCAAACTTCGACTCTTTTCACAAATTGTTCATAAAAGAGTCCTTATATCTTCACAAATGAACCGGCTAAATGGATTAGTATAGAGAGGATGCCAGAACAAATGTGTCAACATAATTCGAAAATCTGAGGAAAATTTGCTTATGTATAGAAATTATACTCGAATTTCGATATAGTGAAGGTATAGGATCTTCACTCAAATAGATGAAGGGAGGGGTAAAATGTCAAACGGTCGTGCATTATCACCAGCTGTTCAATCCGATGCTGAAGCACAATCATTATTGAAGGACTTTCTAGCGCTTATTAAAATCGGTATTGTCAATTCAAACATGATTACGACATTTACTGGTCTATTTCTTGCAATACAGCTAAGTAACGAGCGTTTCTTTCAAAATCTTGATGTACTGTTTTTCGCATTAGGAGGTACTGGATTAATAATTGCCGGATCTGCTGCACTTAATAATTTAATTGATCGAGATATTGATCCGATAATGTCCAGAACAAAATCCAGGCCAACAGTCACAGGTCGATTTAAAGCACCGCCAGTATTGGCACTCGCGCTTACTTTCATTGTTGTAGGTGAGTTCTTATTGTTCTCTGCATCCTTTGCAGCAGGATTATGGGGACTTGCAGGAGTATTCAGCTATGTAGTACTCTATTCTATGTGGTCTAAACGTAAGCATGTTGGAAATACTGTTGTTGGAAGTATTTCAGGAGCGATTCCGCCTTTAATTGGTTGGGCTGCTTTCGAACCGTCATTGGGAGCAGGAGCGTGGGCATTGTTTTTAATCATGTTCATTTGGCAACCACCACACTTTTACGCACTTGCAATGCGTAGAACCGATGAGTATCGTGCAGCAAACATTCCAATGTTGCCTGTTGTAAAAGGGTTTGCACGAACAAAGAAGTCGATGCTGGTATGGGTGTTGTTACTTTTCCCATTACCGTTTCTACTAACAGAGTTAGGTGCAGGCTTTTTAATATTAGCAACCTTATTGAACATAGGATGGCTGTATTTTGCACTTAAAGGCTTTAAGGCGAAAGATGATTTAAAGTGGGCGACAACTATGTTTGTCTATTCTCTCAATTATATGACGATACTATTTGTCTCTATAATCATTTTCTCGTTGTTCATTTAACAAACGGAATTCTTTCTTTCAACAGGAATTCACATAGAAGTGTTAGTGTTAGAAGTTCTTTGAACAAGAATAATATTTTTTACAGAAAGAGAGGTATGATTAAGCGATGATGAAAGGACTCAAAAAGTGGCGTCTTTTTTCTTTACTAGCAGTTTTGACTGTGTTCCTATCGGGATGTGGTCAGCAGGAACTATCGGCACTTCTTCCGACCGGGCAAGTTGGTAAAGATCAGTTCAACTTATTACTATTATCTTCATTTATCATGTTGTTCGTTATTACTGTAGTAATGATTATTTACGTAATAGCACTCGTACGTTTCCGACGTTCGAAATTGGGGGAAGATCATGTCCCTGAACAAACAGAAGGAAGTCACACACTGGAATTATTATGGACGGGAATTCCAATTCTTCTTGTAATTTTACTTGCAGTTCCAATGGTTTATTATACATATAAACTTGGGGATGTTACTGCCATGGAAAACGTAGATGAAGATGGAAATGCCGAGCATCTCGTTGTAGATGTAACAGCAAAACTATTTTGGTGGGAATTTGAATATCCGGACTTAGGAATTGTTACCGCTCAAGAACTTGTCGTTCCAATGGGCGAAAAAGTATATTTCAATCTTATGGCTGCTGACGTTAAGCACTCATTCTGGATACCGGCAGTTGGTGGTAAGTTAGATAATAACGTTGAAAACGTTAATAAGTTTTATCTTACTTTTGACATGGACTCTAAAGATGTAAAAGACGGTACGTTTTATGGTAAATGTGCTGAGCTTTGTGGCCCTTCCCATGCATTAATGGACTTTAAAGTAAAAACAATGCCTCGTGCTGAGTTTGATAATTGGGTAGCGTTAATGCAGGATACAGAAGAGCTAGTCGTTGATGATTCAAGTTCTGTTGGAGAAGAAGTATTTGCACAGAGCTGTATCGCATGTCATGCAACTTCAGCTGTTGGTGCGTCCAACGAAAAAGCGGGTCCAAACTTAGCAACATTCGGTGACCGTAACCGTGTTGCAGGATATATGGATCACACTGAAGAGAAATTAAAAGAGTGGATTAGAGAGCCGCAGAAACACAAACCAGGCAATCTAATGACAGCATTTCCAGAAGACATGATTTCAGATGATGATTTAGATGCACTTACAAAATATCTCATGGGATTAACCGTTGAGAAGTAATTATAAGTGAAATTGAAGAGGAGGTTACAAAGTGAGTTCAGTTGCTCAAAAAAGAAGTTTTGGCGCGGCATTATGGGATTGGCTAACAACAGTCGACCATAAGAAAATTGGAATCCTTTATCTCCTTGGTGGAGGATTCTTCTTCGTACTCGGTGGAATAGAAGCATTGATTATTCGTTTCCAGCTCCTTACACCGAACAACGATCTAATCAGTGCCGGAACTTTTAACCAAATGATTACGATGCATGGTACCACAATGATTTTCTTAGCGGCCATGCCTATATTGATCGGATTTATGAACGTCGTAATGCCACTCCAAATTGGAGCACGTGACGTTGCGTTTCCATTCTTAAACTCATTAGGTTTTTGGATGTTCTTCTTTGGTGGAGTATTTCTAAACTTGTCATGGTTCATCGGACAAGTACCTGATGCAGGTTGGACTTCTTATGCATCACTTTCACTAATATCCGAAGGACATGGTGTTGATTTTTATGCAATAGGTCTTCAAATTGCAGGTGGAGGTACCCTTATTGGGGGGATTAACTTCCTCGTAACGATCATTAACATGCGTGCTCCGGGAATGACGTATATGCGTATGCCATTATTTACATGGACTACGTTTGTCGCTTCAGCGATGATCTTGTTCGCATTCCCACCACTTACAATCGGTCTATTCTTCTTAACATTTGATCGAATGTTCGGCGGTAATTTCTTTGACCATACTATGGGTGGTAACACTATTATCTGGGAGCATATATTCTGGATATTCGGTCACCCTGAAGTATATATATTGATTTTACCTGCATTCGGGATTTTCTCGGAAATATTCTCGATTTTCTCACGCAAACGTCTCTTTGGATATCCATCGATGGTATTTGCTACAGTATTAATCGGTTTCCTTGGATTTATGGTTTGGGCTCACCATATGTTTACAGTAGGTCTTGGACCAACTGCAAACGCGATATTCTCGGTTGCTACGATGGCAATCGCTGTCCCAACCGGTGTTAAGATATTTAACTGGCTCCTCACAATGTGGGGCGGTAGTATTAAATTAACGGTACCAATGCTTTACGCAATTGCCTTTATTCCAACCTTTATTATGGGTGGAGTAACTGGTGTAATGCTTGGAACAGCGCCACTGGATTACCAATTACACGACTCATACTTTGTCGTAGCTCACTTCCACTATGTAATTGTTGGAGGAACGGTTCTTGGTATTCTTGCAGGAGTTCACTTATATTGGCCGAAAATGTTCGGTACAATGTTGAGTGAAGGATTAGGTAAAATCACATTTTGGTTCTTCCTAGTTGGTTTCCATTTAACATTTCTAATTCAGCACTGGTTAGGTCTTTGGGGTATGCCACGTCGTGTCTTCACGTATATGGACGGACAAGGTTGGAACTCAGGAAACGCAATCAGTACTGCTGGTGCCGTGTTAATGGCAATTGGTATAACTGTGTTGATTTATAACATTATTATTACTACAATTAAAAACGTACGTGTTGCAAATGATCCGTGGGGTGATGGTCGTACACTTGAATGGGCGATTGAGTCGCCGCCAGTGTATTACAACTTTGCACAGACGCCACTTGTGCGTGGACTTGATACGGTATGGATTGAAAAGTCAGAAGGTAATGAATCTGGAATAACACCTGCAGAACCTATTCAGGATATTCATATGCCAAACGGTTCAATTATTCCATTCATCTTAAGTATGGGATTATTCGTTACTGGTTTTGGTGTAATGTTCAGAACTGAACAAGCATGGGGTCTTCCAGTTCTAATTGGTGGTCTTGTATGGGTATTTTTAGCAATGGCAGTTCGCTCATGGCAAGATGATACAGGTTATTATGTTACAAAAGAAGAAATTTTAAGAGATTTAAAGCGTAAAGGGGGACAAAAATAATGGATTTGAATAAGAAATTCACCCCTGAAACGTGGCCGGATAATCCGGAAAAAGCAACACTTGAAGCAAAAAATAAGTTCGTCGGATTCTGGCTCTTCCTTGGTGGAGAGACGATATTATTCGCAACACTTTTTGCTACTTATCTTGCTTTGAAAAATAAAGGCCCGAGTGGTATGGAGCATACTACTCAATCGCTTTACCAGTTACCGCTTGTATTTGTTATGACGATGCTTCTACTTACATCGTCACTAACAAGTGTGTTCGCAATGTATCATATGAAAAATTACAATTTCAAAAAGATGCAACTTTGGTTAGCGATTACTGCTTTCCTTGGTCTTGGTTTCCTTATGTTGGAAGTGTATGAATTCTATCACTACGTACAAGAAGGCTTTACATTCGGTAGTAGTGCATTTAGTTCGTCGTTCTATTCTCTTGTAGGAGCTCACGGATTCCACGTTGCAATTGGTCTAGTGTGGATCACGCTTTTGATTTACCGTAACTCTAAACGCGGACTGAATTTGTATAATGCAACGAAATATTATACATTTTCTTTATACTGGCACTTCATTGACGTCGTTTGGGTATTTATCTTCACTGTAGTCTATTTGATGGGAGTGATAGGTTAATATGTCGAGCATCGATATTTATCAAAAATCACCTGTTGAACTGGAACTTGGCCAGAGACGTGCAAGAAAATCTATGCGAAATCAAATAATGATGTTCTCATTAATGATTTTCTTAACAATCATTTCGTTTACAATGGTCGTGGCATATCAATCAGAGGTAATCGGATTTTCGAGTTATTTCTTAATGCCCACTCTAATGTTGTTTGCGGGAGTTCAAGTAGCTTTACAATTGTACTATTTCATGCATATGAGCGAAAAAGGTCATGGTACAGCCATGATGTTCATGTATACTGGTGCATTTCTAGCTTTCCTTGTTGTTTTAACATTTCTTACAATCGTATGGTGGTAAGAATTTAATTACGAAAAGCCTGTGGAATCTATACTTTTCCATAGGCTTTTCCTATTTTATTTAATAAAGTCATACTTCGTACATTGAGTTCATGAGCAGTTCGTTTTATACTAGTAAGTAGTTATAATTGAAGGAGAGATGGCATTGATACCATTAAGCATATTTGGATTTCGTGCACTTTGGAGCCCGTGGTTTTTCTTGGCTCTAGCTGCTCTGGTTGTAGTCTATTTCCTACTTACAGTTAAGTGGAAAGATCGTTTTGAAGGTTCCGCTCCTCTTACGCGTAGAAATATTAACTATTTCCTCAGTGGAATGATTTTACTATATATTGTTAAAGGATCACCGGTAGACTTATTAGGTCATATCTTGTTTTCAGTGCATATGGTGCAAATGGCTATATTACTTCTTATAGTTGCTCCATTTTTGATCATCGGTATTCCGAACTGGATGTGGAAAAAAGTATTTGATGTTAAAATTCTCAATGCGATTATTTCTTTGTTTACAAAACCGGTAATTAGTTTAATGGTTTTCACGGTTATGTTTTCGCTCTATCACTATCCAATCATTTTGGATACAGTGAAATTAAGTCTTACTTTGCATTCAGTTTTTACAATCAGTTTATTTTTAGCAGCATTCTTTCTTTGGTGGCCTATTGTGAATACGCTTGAAGGTCAACCTCAGCTTCACGGCTTAAAGAAGATTGGTTATGTTATGTTGAGCGCTCTACTGATCACACCAGCTTGTACATTAATTATTTTTGTAGATGTACCCGTTTATGAAACATATACATCAGGTGAGGCTTGGTTACAGGCGATGGCTCTTTGTGTTCCAGCAAGCACTTTATCTGGATTGTCAGGACTTGGAATTTCAGGACCTGAATTGTTTACAAATATGCCGTCACTAGAGGATCAGCAATTGGGTGGTATTCTAATGAAAATGATACAAGAAGTAATTTATGTCGTGATTATTGGGAAAATCTTTATCACTTGGTATAAAGATGAACAAGCAAATGCAGATGAAATCACACAAAAAGATTTATTAATGCGTAAAAATCTTACGATGCATGGATAGTTTCTTTGGGGAAAGAGGTTTTATGTAATGGGTGTGCCGTTTTTACCAACTCTTAGCACATTTTTTATAATCCTATCTGCGGTATTAGTTGCAATAGGGTGGTACTTAATTGTCCAAAAGAAAGTTGAAGCTCATAAAAAAACGATGCTCGCAGCTGCTGTTGCAGCAGTTTTGTTTTTAATTATTTATGTATCACGCACAATTTTGGTAGGGAATACATCTTTCGGGGGACCGGATGATTTGAAAATCTATTATACGATTTTCTTAATTTTTCATATCATTTTAGCAACAACTGGAGCGGTTTTTGGTGTTGTGACGATTCGTGCCGGACTTAAAAACAATTTAGTGAAGCATCGGAAGCTTGGTCCAATTACAAGCATTATTTGGTTTTTCACTGCAATTACTGGAGTTGCTGTCTATCTGCTGTTGTATGTGTTTTACAAAGGTGGAGAAGTGACATCGATGTTCAGAGCTATTTTAGGGTTTTAAAAAAATGCTTCCGCAAAGTTGATGCGGGAGCATTTTTTTATATTTTGAAATCAAGTTTTATTATTCCAGCTTCACGTGCTGTTGTGAAAAGGATGACAAGGAGTGGACCTATGAAGAATCCAAGGAAACCAATAAGCTTCAAACCGATAAACATTGCGATTAGCGTAGGAAGCGGTGAGAGCCCGATGTGAGACCCCATCACTTTCGGCTCAACAATCCTCCGGATGAGTAGTAAGACGATTGCTAGGGTGGCTAACTGAGTTCCAGTGGCCACATCACCGCTAATGAAGTGATAGAGAGCCCATGGAGCGAGCACGATAATCGAACCAAGTATCGGTACGATATCAATTATCCATATGACAAGCGACATAGCTACTGCGTATTTAGGTGCTACAATAAGTAGACCGACAAATGCAACGGCAAGAATGATAAAGCTTACGAGTAGTTGGGCTTTCATAAAGCCGATTAATACAGCATTCAAACGGGTAACCATTATGCGCACTTTTTTCGCTGTGGATTCTGTAAAGCGTTCAAATAACTTGAATTTTAAATTTGGTAATTCAAGCATGAATAAGAAAAGAGCAATTATATAAACAATGAGACTCACAAGTAGATTAGGTATATCTGTTGCGAATAGAAGAATTTGTTCAGAGCTTAAAATATGCAAAATGGATTCTCGCATGGAATTTAATACAGTATTTGATTCCCTTTGGATGGAATTAACAACTTCAATAGGTAAGCCAGATGTGTATTGGAACATCTTGGTTTGCATATCAATCCACATTCCTGATAATTTATTGAATAGATCGGGTGCCTGTTCAGCGAAATCAATTATTTTACCTATAAGTTTATTAACTGTAAAGTAAAGAATAGATGAAATAAGTACTAGTATAAACATGAAGACGGATATAACTGCTATTTTTCGTTTCCATTTTAACTTTACTATGGCGAGCTGAACCAGTGGATCAATGAGCAAGGCGGTTAAAAGTGCTAAAATGATTGGTACTGAAACGGGAACGATATAGATAAAAATTAATATGACAATTGCAATACTAAATAATATAAAAAAATTGCGTTTCGTAAGCCATTTTGACACAAATCATTCCTCCGTTACTTTCATATTTTAACGATGACCAAAAGTTTTGATATAATCGTTTAAAAAAACCGAAGAACGCAGGGTTCTCCGGTCTTGAAATACTTTTATTTTTTTGTGTTATATGGTAGTAATGCTTCGTTTACTAATTTCAGTGTTGCGTTACAGTCTTTTATTAACGTTTCCGGGAAATGTTCTCCCTCGCCATATTCCACGCCGTGCGGGTAATAGTGCTTACCAATTACTGGTTTTTTTAGAATCATCATTGCGTCACGTGTATCGACGTCTCCATCGGTAGTGTAGCCAAAAACACGTAGATAATATGTGCCTTCTTTAATGACATACTTTTTGTCATATGTTACTCGCTCATAGTCCCATTGACCGGCACGAACAAGATCATGTTTCATCATTATTTCATCAATTACAGATAAATCGGCAACGATATTTTCAATGCCAGTATTTTCAATATACATGGTACGTATCCTCCTTCAATCTATCTTCCAGGTAATTTCCCTATACCTATTCATAATAGAACAAATCAACAATAGTTGCAATGACAACATTGTGTCATACTCAAACGGAGGATCATTCGAATGGTATGTTCATAAAAAGCATATAATGTCGAAATAAGATGTACTGCAAAGCATAACGATGTTTGAATACGTTTTCCAATACATAATCATTGGTGAGAGTAGGTGAGAAGGTTGAAAGGTTTTTTGAAAGTTGTCGTTGTTCTTATTGTGTTACTCTTAGTCTTTTATTATACAGATGATCGAATAAAAGAAAATGAACTATTGGAATCATTGCCAAAGCAAGTGACCGCTATACCTCAATTAAATGATGGTGTAGGTGCGCCTATTACTCAAACGTCCCGTCCCGCTGAAGGATTATCTACATATGTGGGAAAAAGTACGGATGAATTAATAGAGAAAATGGGGAAACCAGACCGAATTGAGCCATCCAGCTATGGGTATAACTGGTGGATCTATTTTGAAGATATTAATTTTATGGCGGGTGTTACAACTGAAAACCAGGTCAATCAAATATATACATCCACTCTTTTGTCGGATGTAAAACCGTTTACGATTGGGCAAAAAGTGGAAGATATTTACCGATTTACGATTGTTGAATCAGAAGTGAATGTATCTCTAAATGACAATGTATATACTTTTTCTTTAAATGGTGAGGATCAGAAAAATCGATTGTTGATTATATACAAGGACTTGTATGCACAACTTTACGTGGATCAAGTGGATGGGGTTTTAGAAGGGGTTCGGTTTATAGACCCTGAAACACTTGTCCTTCATCAACCGTACGATATGACATTTACGGGAGAAATGCTCGTGCCGCATGTACCTTCATCGACGGTCCAAGTGGAAGTTGATAGAGCAGCAGAAAGACAAATTTTTGAGCTGACCAATAGTTATCGACAAAAGAGAAATATTCCTGAATTAGAAATGGATTATCAGTTAAAAGTTGTTGCTCAAAAGCATAGTAAAGATTTGATGCTCGGCAGTTATTCTTCTTCTCAGGCGCTTGAACCTGACAATTTAACAAATCGGTTGAAAGAAGCCGGTATTGATCAAAAAAGAGCGGGAGAAAATATTGCTTCAAATTACGTAGATGCAATTGAAGTAGTTCATGGTTGGTTAAATTCTTCCGCTCACCGAAAAGTGATGTTGGATAAATATTTCACACATATTGGAACGGGTGTTTTTGGAAAAGTCTACAGTGAAAGTTTAATACTTAAGAACAAAGATGATGACCGTAGAAAATAAACTTGGTTTAAGGAATAATCCAAGTTCCATCTTCAGTTCCTGCGATGCCTCGTACATATAGGGGCATCGCTTTTAATTTTGCATAAAGTGCAGCACGTTTTTGAATTATGGGATTTACAGTATTCAGAAGAAGTAGGAATTCGTCTACTGTTAGCACGTCTATCTTTTTGGATTCCTTTGTTAAACGGGGATCACCCGTCATTACTCCAGGAACGTCTTTATAAAATTCAGTATGTGTAGCGTTTAGTGCTGCCGCTAATGCAACGGCTGTCAAATCACTACCACCTCTACCGAGAGTCATCACATTCCCTTTTGTGTTCACCCCTTGAAAACCAGGAATGATGATGCAATCCATTTCTTTGAGATACGCATTAATTTCCGATGGATCCAGATGTACAATTTCTGCATCGCCGTATTCGCCAGTTGTTAAAATACCAGCTCTTTTACCATGCAATACGGTTGTATTGATGTTGAAGCTATTGAGTTCGGCGGATAGAACTGCGGCCGCTATAAGCTCTCCACAAGACGCTATTAAGTCCCTTGCAACTTTATCTGCATCAAATGCCTTGGATAAATTTAAGAGGGTGTCTGTAGCGTAGGGGTCGCCTTTTCGACCAATTGCCGAGACGACAATTACAACTTTTTCGTGTTTTTGAATACCGCTCTTTATGTGTTCAATACATTTCTTTCTTGTTGTTTCATCTTTCATTGCTATACCGCCGTATTTTTGAACAATCATCAAGGCTCCCAACTTTCTTCGTGACATTCGCTAAACTTTTCTCATACGATAAAGTAGGTTCGCTCTCAATATATTCGCTAGGAAATAAAATGTTCGGGAAGGAGAGAGTGGTGCTACTTATAACTGAACTTCTTAAAGACTGGCCATGTACAGCTGTCGGGGAGGACCTTGGGATATTTGTTAGTGGAATAACTGAACACTCGGCAAATGTTAAACAAGGATATATTTTTGTTGTTCGAAAGGGAGCAAGTGTAGACGGAGCTTGTTACATCAAGGAAGCTATCGATGGAGGTGCGGTAGCTATTGTAATGGATCGATCTCTTGTTCATTTTCAAACGAATGGGATTCCAATTATTACAGTTCCGGATTGTCGTAGATTTTTGGCTTATGCGTGTGCAAGGTTTGCTGGAAATCCTTCCGAACAATTAACGGTTATTGCTGTGACCGGAACAAATGGGAAGACTACAGTAACGCATTTTGTTGGGCAAATATTAAGTCGGTTTGGTGTTCGAAGCGCTGTAATTGGAACGACCGGTATCTTTGTCGATGGAAAGAAAATAGACTTTGAAGCACCTGATATGACTACATTGCCTGCGGAATATTTTCAACCGTTACTCAGGAAATGTTTGGAAGAGGGTGTCACTCATATCGTACTAGAGGCTTCATCACTTGGTTTATCGACAGGCAGATTGGACTACTGCGATATTGATATTGGGGTTCTTCTTAATATTGGCATCGATCATATTGATGAGCACGGCGGAACATCTAATTATATTCGTGCAAAAAAGAAATTGGTGGATATGTCAAAAGTATTTATTGCAAATCGGGATGACGAAGTCTGTGTAAAGATGACTGATTCCATTGCGAATAGATGCATTTATTTTGGCACGCATTCATTATCAGATGTTCGTATTTTAAGAGAAGAGAATTTGTACTTGATGGTTCGAAATGAAAAGCAAGAATTTCCTTTATCCGTACCTGGAAATTTTAATGAACTCAATTCTGCTGCAGCAATATCAGTTCTTTTGGAGTTGGGTTTTCAAATCAAAGAGATTATGAAACATGTGGGTGCTCTAATGCTTCCTGAAGGAAGATTGCAGAGTTATGAACAGGATGGAATTACAGTATATGTTGATTTTGCACATACTCCTGATGCGATTGAAGCGGTCCTTCGTTCGCTTTTAGGTATCTGTGAGGGGAAGCTCATTACTGTTTTTGGTTGTGGAGGAAATCGAGACAAAGGTAAAAGAGCGAAGATGGGAGCGATTGCTGCTTTATATTCTTCGCAGGTCATTGTTACGTCGGATAATCCGCGTAGTGAAGATCCGCATTTAATTATAAAAGATATTATACAAGGCTTTCGAGACGATTTTAAGGGGGTTCAAGTGGAACCTGACCGAAAACGTGCGATTCAGATGGCGATTGCTCTTGCTTCGGAAGGGGATATTGTTTTAATTGCTGGAAAAGGGCATGAGAAAACACAACAAACGGCAGAGGGCGTATTTTTATTTTCCGATCAAGAAGAGGCGAAAAAAGCATTATTCTCTAAACAAGTGAATCGAGGCCGAAATTTATTGTCCAATCAATTCACGGATGTAAATTAATCTGTTATGATAGAGGGGAACGGAGGGGTTGCGTTTTGTTGATGACCGATGAATGGGTTACCATCCTTGAACATGCGGAGGACCTGACTGAAATCCTTCTATCCTCGGATGTCGTAATCAGTTATCGAAATGCACATACGAATGTTTATTCAGATTCTGAGCTTGCGAAAAAAATTCACGAGTTTACTGAAATGAAGGAACGTTATGAAGAAGTACAACGATTCGGTAGATATCATCCGGATTATAATATAGTAATGAAGAGTATTCGAGTACAGAAACGAGAACTGGATATGAATGAACATGTTGCGGCGCTTCGGATTGCTGAAAATGATGTGCAGCATTTGTTTGATGAAGTCGGTTCAATCGTTGCGTTGTCTGTGTCTGAGTCGGTTAAGGTTCCTGCAGGCAGTGCGTTTTTCTCGGATTCATCTTGTGGTACTGGATGTGGAACTGGTGGCGGTTGTTCTTGTTCTGCATAAGGTACAACGCCATTTAGATCCAAAATAAAAAACAATCTCACCATTTTCATTTGGTGGGGTTGTTTTTTTAAAAAAGAGGGGTTAGTCTATTTTTATAACGGGGTTTAGACTAAAAATACCCTTTTTCGTGTAGCTATAAACAGGTTATTTGGTGACTTTACAATAGGTGGTGTAAGGCTATCAGCCGGGTTAGCACTATAAGTGCCTTGTAATGCTTTAAGTGTTTAGGATATTTCGTTTGTTACCTCTGGTATAATAGAGACTAGGAATGGAATTTGATACTTAAACAAATAGGCTGAAAAAATGAATGTAGAAAAACTGTTGCTTTGCGTTCCGGCGCACGCTTTCCGGAGGGCTCACGCTAATCCTCCCGGAGTCGACGCCTGCACTCCAAGCAACGGAAAGTAGTATGTTCAGAGCTAATTCCAGAATCGGGCCAGAAAGTAGTATGCGAACAGTTGCTTTCCGTTCCGGCGCACGCTTTCCCGAGGGCGTGGCTTGAGCCTCCTCGGTCGCAAAGGGCGCGACACTGCGGGGTCTCAAGGCTCACGCTGATCCTCCGGGAGTCGGCGCCTGCACTCCAAGCAACGGAGTGTACTATGTGAAAAAGCATCTTCAGTTAACGGGCCATTTTGAGGGAGAGGAAATAATTGCTTGAAGAAATAATTGATAACTGGAACTCGTATTGTAAAGATGAAAACTTTGTTGGTATTGGCTCTACACGAAAAGTATATAAGGTATCGAATTATGTAATAAAAGTACACTTACACTCAAATGGTTATAAGCAATCACAAAATGAACTCCAAGTTTTCAGCGCAATGGAGAAAAAAGGGCTCGCTTCAATACTTGCCAAAACTTATTACGTGGATGACTTCATTTCCATACAAGATTACTATCTCCCTTTAGAACTCATAGATAACCAATCCTATGATATCAATCCTGAAATTCACAGTCACCTCATCCCTGATCGTTTTGAAACGGTTATGAATGAGTTGGATAAAAACTTCGATTGCTTTGATTTAAAAGACAGCAGTAATTTTGGTTTGAATAATAACGGGAAACTTGTTTTAACTGATTATGGTATGACAAAAGAATTGTACGAAAAAGAGTGGGTTCCATTAGCTGAAGAAGGGTTGCTTCCACAAATATATTTTGAGTCATGTAACACTTGTGGAGAAAAGAAAGAGTTACGGATATATGGTGATAATGATATAGACAAACGTTGCTATGATTGTGGGAAAGAATAAAGCACGTTGCTATTATTCGGAAGATTGGCAAACTATCTTCCGTTAATGGGGGCAGTTGTGGAAGATGGACTGTACCTGAAACGGGCCAGATTAAAAGGGATTAATTAAATATTAAGAAGTGTTGTTGGGGTCTCATTTAAGCTAATATCCATAGGTTTAAAAGTATGTAAGAATTAGAAAAGTACCCACTAAGTAAATGGGTACCCTTTATTTTTATTCATCATCCAAATCATCTTCAGAAAATCCATAAACGTATTCATCGATTTCGATTAGTGTGTCGATACTCACCGCAAATTTCATAACCTCTATTGGAAAAGAATATCCCGGAGAGCGTCCATCGTACACATTAGTAACTGCACAAAATGAAGTTTTCAGACCTAGTTCATCTTTCAATTCGTTAATAATGTCAACTTTATTTTTAAATATGCTAACTACTTTTTGTAATTCCTTTTCAAAATCAGTTGTTTCAATAACTCCTGTACTATATTGCCATTGTGTAATAGTGGATCGTCTTTTGGATGTAGCCCACTCATCGACTTTCACAGTTTCAGTTGGAGATATTTCTAATTTGTCTGTTATAGCTGTCAAAGAAAAGTCCCAATCCGGTTCGAACTTTCTGAAATCCAAATATACTTCGACTGTTGTTTTTTTGTTCATAACTAATTACTCCTTCATCTTGGTCAATTTTATAAGGGGATAGGACGGTAGCCGTCTGCTGCAAATATATTGTGATGCGTTACATAAAATGTTTTAGTTGAGGTATGATGAAGTAGAATATCACCTTTTTGAAACGGCTTTTTTGATGATTTCACTTCATACATATTATAATGCGCTATTGTGGTATCTTTTTGGTTTTTAACCATTGTTGTTTTAAATTTATGAGCATTTCCATAACCCAGTGTCACAGCATTACTGTTTGCTCTAGAGGTAGATACAAAAATACCAGAAGGTATACCCCCAGAAGGTGGTAATTTTTCAATTAGTTTAACATTGTACGTGGATATTTCAGGTTCTTCTGATACTATTTGATTCATTTCGTCTGTCATTTCTTTATCAAGTTCTATAATTTTAATCAGAATTTGTTCTTTTGAATCTGAGCTACCAATTTCATCCGCATAAGTAACATTCCCGCTAATAAATAATGACGCTACAAGGATAAATAAATATTTTTTTCATTATTTTAAAAATCTTCAAAATAAACCCACCTTTTCTATTATTGTCTAAAAGCTCAAATCAATCAAAGAAGCTTTTGAGTTTTATTTCATTTTTTGAAAATTCCCCCTCCTCTCTCTATTCATAGTATATATTATTTGACAAAACCCTCCAACATTCCTTCTTTATATTTGAAGGTTTAAATTTATTGAGATTATGCTGGAATACACGCCATAATCGGTAATAAATATTGAGAATGTATTATTTCGTAAACGTTGGCAGTTGCTGAAGTTTGACTGTGCCTTAATGGGGCCATTTTATTATGTCGAAAAAGGAGTGTTGGTATTTCGAAAATGTCATAATTGTGAAATGCCTTTCAGCTGGAGTAAAGTTTACAAAGCGTTTTTGGTTTGGATAAACAAGTCAGTTTAATATGATAATTGTGGTGTAGAACATAGATTGACTTTTGAAGGTAGGTTGATTTTTGCACCACTTACTGCTTTGCCAATGCTTCTCTTTGTCATTTTCTTTTCACCTTTCAATAATCTTTTTGCTACGCTAGGTGTAGGACTCGCCATACTAAGTATTGGCTCTTTGTTCGTACCGTGTTTTGTTAAATTCAAAGTTGTTTGAACTAGTTGTATTTACTGATGACGGCAGTTATCTTAAGATATTTTCTTTCATCAATCGGGGGCTATTGTGAAGTACTACACTTTAAGTTGATTGGAGTGCAAGCCTTCGACTCCGGGAGGATTAGCGTGCGTCTTGAGACCCTGGACGTAGCGAAGCGAAGGAAGCGGCTCAAGCCACGCCCTCCGGAAAGCGTAAGGCTGGAACGGAAATCAACGTTTGCAAGCCTATACTAAGTCTTGTAATTCTAAAGGCTTTGTACAACATAAGGGTGAAGTTGTCGCATAGGGATCGTGTTTCAAACGGGTCAGCTTGTGAAATGCGTATGAAACTTTTTTGTTAGAGATTACGACTAACTTTAATAAGGGAGTGAATCCATGAAGAAATATTTAATTATATCAATTTTTCTTTTTGCCTTAATAGCATCACTAAGTGGTTGTAGCAAGGGAATTAAAGAGGTTAAGGAAGTAAATATTTATGAGATGGAAAACTTTTCCGAGGTTAAAGAAGATTCCTTAGTCACCTTCACAGATAAGAAAGCAATTAAGCAATTTAAAAAAGCTTTTAGCAGTGCTAAAAAGCAACTAGTTGTAGTGGATATGGCAGACCCGCAGTATAAAGTGGAATTGGGTGAAAAATCATTTTTCCTTTGGTTAAGTCAAGACCATGGAACAATAATGGATGTCGAAGATACTAACACTATATACACTTTAACAAATCAGTCAGTTGAAAATGTAAAGAACATATTCCGTTAAAGGATGCTTATATGTAGTATAGCTTTCGACCGTATTCAACGTAAACAGTTAAACGATATTGAATTCTAAACTTCAATTATTCAATAGAAAAAACACCCCAAGAGTTAGATTTTAACTCTAATGTTCGGGGTGCAGTACTAACGGAAATCAGCGGATTACAGTATTCTCAAGTTTTATATGTTGTATAAATTTATTATTGACCAGCGTTTTCTTGAACGATTTCCATTGCGAATGTGGGGCGGTCTGTTATGAAACCAGCGGCTCCGGCATTTATGAGACGTACGATAGAATCTCGTTCATTCACATTATTGAAATAGACAGGAACATTCAATTGCGCAAGAAACTTTATAAAACCCTCTGTGTTCAGTGGGAAAATTCCAAGCTTTTCTGGAATCATAAATAAATCTTCACGTGGACTGTAGAGATGACCAAATTGACTTGTGAAAGCTGTGTATGCTTTCTTGACTTCATCCTCGCCAGCACCTGTCGCAACGCGGCTTTGTGCATAAAGGTTGAATCGATCTGTTTGTTCGTCGAACGTGCTTGTTACTAAAACACGGTCCTGGGCTCCAAGATCTTCAATCAGTCTCCATAGCTTAGAAGGCATTAAACTTCCTTCATATGTTTCGGGAGAATCTTTCAAGTTAATACTGATGAACATATGTGGGAATTCTTCTAAAAGTTCCTTTAGTGATAGGACCTTTTCTTCTTTATCGCGATAAGAATGGTCGCCATTTTCATCTTCAAAGTTATATCCGGCATTGGCTTCTTTTAACTCATCCAATGTGAATTCCGATATTTTTCCAACTAGGTCAGTTGTACGATCTGCATGTTCGTCATGGAAAACAAGAATTTCCTCATCTTTCGTCAGTCGAACGTCTACCGCAAATCCGTTTACGCCGAGTGCGGCTGATTTAGAAAAGGCGGCTCTCGTGTTTTCGGGTGCTTCGAGAAGGCCTCCTCGATGTGCAAGTATAACTGTTTGATCAAATTCTAGAGCTTTTTTCGCTTTGCGGGGAATAGGTTTTGCAACTGCTTTGGATGTTGCCCATGCTGCGATTCCAGCAGCACCAAGCGTAAGGGCTACTTTTGTCTTTCTACCCATTATGGAACCTCCTCTTCAATTAAGATGTACTGACTTCATTATAGTGTAAAAGACGAGATGTGTCAGCTAAGGATTATGTTGCAGGCCTTTTCAGACTTATGGTATTGTATGGGTTAGGAAACGAGGGGAAATTTATGGTCGATCGTCAAGGAATTATCATTTATCTCCATCATCTAAGACAAGCAAAGTCTTTCAGGAAGTATGGTCATGTTCATTATATTTCTAGAAAAATGAAATATGTGGTCCTTTATTGCGATAAAGAAGATATAGATGCTGTCATTAATAAAGTGGAGCGACTTCCATCGGTGAAAAAGGTAGTGCCTTCTTATAAACCTTTAGTTAAAACATTTTATGAAAATGCAAAACCAGATAAAGCGAAAGAATACGATTATAAGACTGGACTTTAATAAATTGAGAACAACAATACAACCTTATGAGGTGTGGTAAGTGAAATTTATCGCAAGGACAGTGGTTCTTCTTCTCGTCATTAATGGTTTACTGCTCTATATGCATTTTAGTCAAGCGGGCAGGGCTTCTGGTGAGGATATAAATGCACGAACCTATTCTCAAGAAATCGAAGTTACAAACCGTCCAGATGCATTGCATATACGGCATCATTTTAGAGGTTTAACAAATGGTCGTTACGAGATTGTTTGGCCGGAGGTAAGTACCGAACGTTCCTGTTATGGAATTGCCGAAACAGAATGCTCCCGCTTGGAAGAAAAAATGACTGCTTTAATTGAAGGAGAAGTGGACCAACAATCCATTTCGTATGTAATTCCAAAGAATGAGCCTATGGGCGATTCTTATCTATTCAAAATGCCGTTTGTCGAACTTCATGGTGTTGGGGTGCGTTCAACGATCCTGCACTTGACAGATGAAACAGGAATCGGCGGTTTTTGGGTAAATGGTTTAGAACAAAAGGGTCAAAAAAGTTTAGAACTCATTGATTACGCATTGTTCCGTGGAAGTGGGAAAATTTCCGATTTATACTGGCAAAAAGATATGCTTCCACTTGAGTATGCGGGTGAACGTTTGACTGTCTATGGTGCGGTTGCAAATTTAAAAGCACTCGAAGAAGCGGATGCCGCTCTTAAAAGCGTCGATGCTGAGCATTCAATCGTTGTTATTGATAAAGAGAAATCGGCTCTTCGGTCAAAACGATTTGTTGTCACGGATACAGTGGACGCAGCTAGAATCGCAGATCGATTTATGATTGATAGTATGTTTTCTCGATTTGAGATACCGAATAGTCAATATATAATAGCGGAGTCTGTGGCATCAGTACTTATTGGGACGGGCATAGGTTCTGAAAAATCACAATCCCTTTATGATGAATTAACAACTGTAATAACTCCGAATGAACTGGAGTTATTCGTGCAAAAGCTAAGGACCAAAACAGGTGAACCCGTTGATGCTGAAATTTTAGATGATTTGATTGTTCAAGTAACAGGCTTTGGAACATCGTATTTTTCTGAAAATAATAATGATGAAAAACATGTATATCCATTTTTATTTGAAGATGCTCGAGAAGTTCTTGTTTCTGGAGAAAGTCATCCTGATATAAAAGTCATTATAAAAGATGGAAAAACACTCTATCCTATTGAAGAAGTTCTAAGTCAATCAGGCTATGATATTAGAAAGAACGACCGGTCCATTTATATTGAAAATGAGGCTAGAAAGTTTCGTTTTCCTTTAAAAGAACCATTTTATGTATACAATGAGCGAAAGTTCGATCTCGTTTCAGTTCCATTTGACTTGATTGATGATCAATTGTATTTTGAAGAAAGTTGGTTTATTCGTTTATTTCTTTTTGATATTGAAAAGAAATCCGAGACTATTAACTTAGTTCCGAAAACACAATTTCCAAATGAGGGAGCGGTCAAATGAGGATTGTAGCGGGTTCAAGAAAAGGTATTCCACTAAAGTCTTTAGCTGGAAATGAAACACGGCCGACTACGGATAAAGTAAAGGAGTCAATCTTTAATCGAATAGGTCCTTATTTTGACGGAGGTATTGTTGTAGAGTTGTTTGGCGGCAGCGGGGCACTTTCACTAGAAGCATTGTCCCGCGGTGCTGATAAAGCAATTGTTTTTGAAAAGAATTCGAAAGCATGTGCAATTATCAAAATGAATGCTGAAAAAACAAAGTTTACGGACCAAGTACATATTGAACGATCAGATGCCCGTAAAGCCGTCAGTCTTTTGAAAAATAGGGTTGAAAGTATTGATTACTTATTTATTGATCCACCTTATGCGGAAAAAGAATTTTATGAACTTGCGGGAACACTTGCAGAAGCGGGTCTTCTTTCCAATCATGCAGTTATTGTTTGTGAACATGATAAAAAGCTAGAGTTACCGGAGTCTTTTGATTTGTTTTTAAAAGTAAATTGTTCAAATTACGGAAACAGTGCAGTATCCATATATAAGAAATGAGGTTACGTAATTGTCTAAAATTGTCGTTGTACCTGGAAGTTTTGATCCAATCACAAATGGGCATCTTGATATTATTAAGCGTGCAGCAAAAGTATTTACTGATGTCCGAGTTGCTGTAATGAACAATTCATCGAAAAACTCTCTTTTTTCAGTTGAAGAACGAGTTGCATTAATTGAAGAAGTGACTGCTGGTATTCCGAATGTAAGGGTTGAGTCTTCTTCAGGACTTCTAATTGATTATGCGAAAAGCATCGGTGCTTCAGCAATTGTCCGAGGACTTCGTGCGGTATCCGATTTTGAGTATGAAATGCAAATTACATCTATGAACCGCGTACTGGATGAAAGCATTGAAACTTTTTTCATTATGACCAACAATCAATACTCCTTTCTCAGTTCGAGTATCGTTAAAGAAGTCGCGAAATATGGTGGGGAAATATCAGTACTTGTACCAAAATCCGTTGAACTCGCTTTGAAAAAGAAATACAATCAATAAAATAAGAGAAAAGGCGATTCAATGATAGATATTGAATGGCCTTTTTTATAAAAGTAAATAGAAGATAATTGGAACAAGAACGATACTCCAAATTCTACCGACAACATATGGAAGCATCGATAAATTGGCTGATTTTGCAATTACAGCAACTTGCATATGAATGCTTAGGCCATTCATCGATAGTATTAAAGCGATTAAAATCGGAAAAATTTCGAGTGTGCTGAAGTGATCTGTTGCAGATTGTACGCCAATTGTCATTTCAAAAAAGGCGAGAAGTGCAGTTGTGGCGATTCCCATGTCCAAGTGGGTCGCGGTTGCAAGTACTTTTGCTAAAACTGTACCAAGTGCAGAAAAGAAAATAACAGTTGTAGCAATTAACGTGATGATTGTTGTGCTGTCTTTGATTGCTTCAAGAAGCGGGATTCCTTTTGGTTTTTTGGCTTCAGGTACTTCTATAGTTTCATTTTCATCGGAGTTTTTTAGAAGGAATAGTGTTAAGAAGAAAAAGAGTATATTTGCAATGTGTATTGAAATGAGTAATTTCCATCCAATGGTTACATCGCCAAGAAGTTCGGCACCAACGAATCCAATCACGAACATAGGCCCAGGGGCGTGACAAGCAGCGAGTAGGAATTCACTTTGTTTCTGTGTCAATTGGTCGTTTTTTTTCATTTCGACAACTGTTACTGCGCCAACAGGGAATCCTCCAAATGATCCAAGCACGAATGCTTTAACAAATCTCCGCCATACCGGACTGTTCGTAGATGTACTGGGCATTTTCAATAGCCATTGGGTCAATATGATATAAGGCAACAAATAAGGAAGAAGTGCATGTATGAAAAGTTGTCCACCAGCAACCGCACCGTCATGAGCAGTGCCTGGTTGGATAATAAAAAGTATGATGAGACCCCATATAACTGCAATATTTAGCATATAATCAAATCGGACCTACATGTGCTCGAGTGCTCATGCATTTCGCTCCTTTCGTTTTCTGAACCAAGTGTTGAGTGGGTAGTTAATTCTTTATCTGAAGTTTTTCTGGTGCTACACTAATATATATGTGAAGAGAGTACAGGCTATTAACGGAGGTGGCACCAAAATGAGAAATAAAAGACTTGGTAAATTACTTATTGTATTAATGATTGTTGCTGCCCTATTTTTATTTCCGATTGATTCTTATATTTCAAAACCTGGTGGGGCTTATGATTTAGCGCCGCTTGTGGAGGTAGAAGATGGAGATTTGAATGACGTAGGTACGTTCAGTTTGATGACGATATCCTTATCAAAGGCAACGCCGTTAACGTATGCGTTTGCAAAAATTTCCGACAAGAGAAAAATTCTTCCGGCTGTAAATGTAAGACGACCAAATGAAAGCGACAAAGACTATAATGTACGACAGAAAAAATTAATGTCTGATTCCCAATTCAACGCAATAACGGTTGCTTTTAAACAGGCTGATTTACCAGTGGATATACAATTCGATGGTGTTTTCATCGTAAGTGTCTTGGAAGGTGGAGCAGCGTACGAAGTATTAGAAGTTGGGGACAAAATTTACTCGATTGACGGCAAAAAACTTGAAGAGTCCGGTGATTTTTATAAGATAATAGGTAATAAAAAACTCGGAGACAAAGTTCAAATGTCTATCGAAAGAGATGAGAAATTCCTGGATGTGTCCGTTACGATTAAAGAAATACCAAAAAGCGAAGGACGTATTGGTCTTGGAGTTCAATTCCAAGAAGACAAAACGCTAACGACGGATCCTTTAGTGGAGTTCCAAACGTCTAATATCGGTGGACCTTCAGCAGGCTTATTATTCACTCTTGAAATAATGAATCAATTAATGGATGAAGATTTAACAAAGGGATACAAGATTGCAGGTACAGGCGAAATGCTGGAGGACGGAACAGTTGGAAGAATTGGTGGTGCAGACTTTAAAGTAATCGCAGCATCACGTGATGGTGTAGAAATCTTTTTCGCTCCTGAAGACGAAATACCGACAGAAGTATTGGACCGCAATCCGGGTTTGAAAACGAATTATGCTGAAGCGGTAGAAATGGCGAAAAAAATAGGTACGAAAATGAAAATCGTACCCGTTAAATCGATTGAGGATGCTCTTGACTATTTAGAGAAATTAGAACCAAAGTGATTACGGTAGTATAATGGGTGTCCTTTTAAAATCTCCTCCAACAATAGGAGGATTTGTATTGTGTGCGATTCCCAGAGCATACATATCGGCTGAGTGAATATCCATTTGTAAAGATGGATCTGAAAAGGCGGCTGCTTTGCTTATGAGAGGAAGCTTCAGCTTTTTTTTGTTTTTATTCAAATATAATTGACCTTTTTCCGTCATACCCAAAAGTCGTAAATACGATGCTGAACCAATTTCGTTTCGGTGTTCATATGTAAAACCAGTGTATATATGTGTCAGCATTCTCTGAATTCGTGTCCATGTATATCGTTTGGATTTGACTTCACTCATGAACCCTTCGAATGTATTGTTGTTTTTCGCAGCCCGAAACATTAAGTTTTCAATACCTTCGGCGATGTCAGCGATCTCTGCTAACCGTTTAGGTCCCTCACGGAGTATTGTGAAGCGTAAGAGCGGATAAAAGGAGTCCCAGTTACCGAAAGATCCTTTGTCGTCACGCCAAGCAGTTAAGGTGTTAAATGTTCCTTGTGGAAAGAAGTTTCGGACAGAATCTAACGTATCGAAATCGAAAAAGGATTTACGGATTCCGGTTGCACTTGCAATTGTCTGTTCATCATCCGCATCATCATGGTACCCAGCAATGATGCGGGGAATTGTTGCAGCAGCCATTGTAGAATTTATTTCCCGAGCTGCTTGCATATAATGAAATCCTAAAATATTGTTCGGTTTTGTTAAATCTGCAACTGGTAAACTTTGTCCGGACAACTGAACAGCATAAAGATATGCCTCATTCAGCGCTTTTGGATAACTTAATCCGCTCTGAACTGCTTCTTTCACTATTTGTTCATATTTGTCGCCGGCGTTTTGAAGGACTGAAATACTTTGCTCAAAAGGCTTAATGTCTCCATCTTCACTTCCAAAGCAAAATGCATCACAACCGATAGCGTCCAGTAATTCGATTGCGCCTTTTGCAAAAACAGGAGCATGAGCTGTTGCATATACGTAAGGCAATTCGAGTACTAAATCTGCGCCACCTTGCAATGCCATCGTTGTCCGAGCCCATTTATCAACAAATGCCGGCTCGCCTCTTTGAAGAAAATTACCACTCATGACCGCAATTACAACATCTGCTGAAGTCGATTTTCGGGCTTGTTCTATGTGATAAACATGCCCATTATGGAACGGATTATATTCAACGACTATCCCTATAGCTTTCAAAGAGAGACCTCCTTTGGTATACTAGTATTTATTATAACGATGTGGCTAACGATGTGACAAGAGATTGTCTTGACATCCCTTTTCGCACATTATATAATCAAGAATGTTGTCTTGAGGTGATCGCATGAAATGGTCCATCAATCAATTGCAAAGATACAGGCAAGGAGATATGCCGCTTGACGAAGTGGTCAACCTTGATTCCGTTAAGAAACGGAACCCGGAAATCCGGAGCATCAAGCCTATCCAGGTCACCGGAAGTTGTAAAATCGGTCCGAGAGATATCACGTGCCGATTCCGACTCGAAGGTACAATGATTCTACCTTGTTCCCGAACTTGGGAAGATGTTGACTATCCGTTTGTTATCGAATCGGTTGAGCAATTCAGCTGGGATGAGACGGTATTGGCAACAAATGACGAAATTCATCCTGTTGTAGGTGATTTCGTTGTTCTAACACCTGTATTTGAGGAGCTCGTCCTCCTTGAAGTACCCCTTCAAGTTTTTGGCGCAAATGCCGACAAAATGAAACAGGCTGATGGAAAAGGTTGGTCGTATGTAACTGACGAGGAATACAATGCTCGGCTCCTCGAAGAGCAAAAAACAAAAGTGGATCCGAGATTAGCTGGATTAGCAAACTTTTTCGACAAGCAAGACGAATAGGTAATATAGTAAGGAGGTGCCGAAGATGGCTGTACCAAAAAGAAGAACATCAACAACAAAAACAAAAAAACGCCGGACGCATTATAAATTGCAAGTTCCAGGCATGACGACATGTGATAACTGCGGCGAAATGAAACTATCTCACCGTGTTTGTAAATCATGCGGTCAATACAAAGGAAAAGAAATCATAGCTGAATAATTCTATTCTGCTACTAACGCCACCGAAGACCATGGCTTCGGTGGCCTTTTTCTATTAAAAAATAAATAACACAGGGGTTTCGTTCCAACTAGATAGTACTTTAAATTCAATTGAGCTTTTATCTTGAACACAATCTTAGCTGATTGGAGTGCAGACCGGCGACTCTGGCGGGAATCAGCGTGACAGTCGAGACCCCACAGGAGCGTGGTTTTCGCGACGAGGAGGCTCGACGCACGGCCCTAAGAAGAATGGTTTTTATTCTTCGACAGCAGAAAGCGTCCGGTCGGAACGGAAATCAGCGTGAAGAAGGATTTTTTGTTCACCACCATATATTTTATAGTTGTTTACATAGACAATCATAGAACCAGTCATGGATAATGAATACAGACATTTGACTAACTATTCGGAGGGATTCACTTGACCTATACGATTACCATTGAAAACGAAATTGCTCTTTTTACAATCAATCGCCCTGAAAAAAGAAACGCTATCAACGCAGAAGTGATGAACGGGTTTGAAGAATTCATTGAACAAATAGAGAAGAGTCCTGAAATTGCTTTCGCTGTTATTACAGGCGCAGGTGACCAAGCATTTTGTTCGGGTGGGGACTTAAGTGAATTTCACAAATTACAAACAGCTGAAGAAACACTCCCGATGTTAAATAGAATGGCAGGAATTTTATATAAAATAGCCACGCTGCCAATACCTACAATCGCCTTAGTAAACGGTTCCGCTGTTGGCGGTGGTTGTGAAATTGCAATGGCTTGTGATTATCGGGTCGTATCAAGCACTGCGAAGGCTGGATTTATACAAGGAACACTTGCGATTACAACCGGTTGGGGCGGGGCTACATTGTTGTTTGAAAAGGACGGCAAACATGACCGTGTTTTTCGATTCTTATCGGAAGCAAAAGTTCTTTCTGCGGATGAGTTGCTTGAAATGGAATGGGCTACTGAAATTTACGAGGGCACTGCAGAGAATGGCCTGAAAAACTTTCTTACACCAATGTCCAAAATTCATAAATCTGTTCATGGTGCATATAAGAAAGTTGCGATTCGGAAGTGGACAGCGGACTTTATGCGTGATCGAATGTTTGAAGAAGCACGTCAATGTTCAATTTTATGGGAAAATGAAGCACATCATAAAGCGGTAGAGTCTTTTTTGAGTGGTCAAACATCTTCAAAGATTTAAATTTATTTACAACAAAGCTTGAAAACGTTTTCATCTATCGTTTAAACTAATAGGGATGGGTTTTTTACGATCATCTAATTTGGGGGTTGAATTATGAAAAAGATTTTAATTGCGAATCGTGGGGAAATCGCAATGAGAATAATGAAGACTTGTAAACGCCTTGGGATTGCGACAGTTGCTGTTTATTCGGAAGCGGATAAGGACATGCCTTTCGTACACGAAGCAGATGAGGCGTTTTTACTTGGACCACCACCGGTTCAACAGTCGTATTTGAAGTCAGAAGAGATTATTCGCATCGCTTTAGAAAATGGAGTGGATGCAATTCATCCAGGGTACGGGCTGTTGTCGGAGAATGCAGACTTTGTTCGAAAAATTGAAGCTGCAGGTATTAAATTTATAGGGCCAGATGCCGATACAATTGTAAAGATGGGCGATAAAATTGGTTCTCGCGTAACGATGCAGGGGGCTGGTGTTCCAGTTGTTCCTGGAACGAATGAAGGCATAGCCACATTAGAAGATGCAATAGGGTTCGCTGAGGAAATTGGTTATCCAATTATGCTTAAAGCGAGCGCTGGTGGCGGAGGTATCGGAATGGTGCTTTGTGAAACTGAGCAAGCACTCAGTCAGAATTTTGAAACCGTAAAAAAACGCGCAAAGATCTATTTTGGAGACGATGTTGTTTTTCTTGAAAAATATATTGCGAATGCTCGTCATATTGAAGTGCAAATCTTTGGCGATAATCGTGGAAATGTTGTGCATCTCTTTGAGCGTAATTGTTCAGTACAAAGACGCAATCAAAAAGTTATTGAAGAGTCACCTTCACCGGAACTACTTGAGGAAACACGTGGAAAACTCCATGCTGCGGCAGTTAATGCTGCAAAAGCGGTTCAGTATAAAAATGCTGGAACAGTAGAGTTTATTGTAGATGAATTAAATGAAATCTACTTTCTTGAAATGAACACGCGTTTACAAGTAGAACATCCTGTTACGGAAGAAATAACCGGGTTAGATTTAGTTGAATGGCAAATTGAAGTAGCAAAAGGCAACGACCTTCCTATTACGATTCAAGAAGAGATTAAGTCTGATGGCCATGCAATTGAATTCCGTATCTATGCAGAAGATCCAATTAAATTCATGCCGTCGCCTGGACCCTTACATAAGATGGATTGGGGAAACACAGATGGAGTTCGAGTAGATTTTGGATATGTTGAAGGAAATCAGGTAACGCCGTTTTACGATCCACTCATTTCAAAAGTGATTGTCCATGCGAAGACTCGTGAGGAAGCGATTGAGAAGTCGAAAACATTCCTTGCAGGAGTAAAAATAGAGGGGCTTAAAACAAACCTTCCTTTATTTACAGAGTTTCTTGATTTTGAACGCTTTCAAAAAGGAAATTATACTACAGCGGTATTAACACAATGGTCCGAACATCAAAAGGAGGAAAAATAAATGACGAAATTAAAATCAACAATGGCAGGAACAGTATTTACGGTAGATGTAGCAATAGGGGACGAAGTTAAGGCAGGACAGGTTGTTATGGTTCTAGAATCAATGAAAATGGAAATTCCTATTGAATCAGAAGAATCCGGTAAAGTAACTGAAATCAATGCACAAGTTGGCGATTTTGTTAACGAAGGTGACGTTGTAGTAACACTCGGAGAATAAAGCGTACCAAGTACGAATTTTGTTTGAAGTTAGGTATTAGTAAAAGGGGGAATTCGAATGCCGAACAATACGGGATACAATAAAGTACTTGAAAAAAAGTTGGAAGAAATATTTTCTGGGGGACATCCGAAGTATCATGAAAAACTAAAAGAACAAAACAAGTTATTTGTTCGGGATCGACTAGAGTTGCTGTTTGATGGTGGAAAATATACTGAAGACGGCAGATTTGCAAACTATGAAGCAGGGGACTTACCTGCGGATGGAGTTGTTACGGCAACTGGAAAAGTAAATGGTCAAACGGTTTGTGTGATGGCAAACGACTCTACCGTAAAGGCTGGTTCTTGGGGTTCTCGTACTGTAGAAAAAATTATACGAATTCAAGAAATTGCTGAAAAAATGCGCGTGCCAATGTTGTATTTAGTCGATTCGGCTGGAGCACGAATTACAGATCAGCTCGATATGTTTCCAAATCGCAGAGGTGCGGGTAAAATATTCCATAACCAAGTAAGACTATCGGGTTTTATTCCACAAATATGCGTCTTGTTTGGTCCTTCCGCAGCAGGTGGAGCTTATATACCGGCATTTTGCGATGTTGTCATTATGGTCGATGGAAATGCATCGATGTATCTAGGTTCGCCGCGAATGGCTGAAAAAGTGATTGGTGAAAAAGTGACACTTGAGCAAATGGGTGGAGCTCGTATGCATTGTTCGATTAGTGGATGCGGAGATGTGCTTGCCGCGAATGAGGAAGAAGCAATTGCCGAAGCGCGTCGATATTTAGAATACTTTCCGGCGAACTTTACAGAAGCAGCTCCATTAAAAGAGGCTGTGGCAGCAAAAGTTGGACGCACTCTTGAGGAAATCATTCCTGAAAATCAGAATGCTCCTTTTGATATGTACGAAGCGATTGATGCATTAGTCGATGAGGGAAGTTTCTTCGATGTAAAGAAATTATTCGCAAAAGAAATCATTACAGGATTAGCCCGAATTGATGGTCGTCCTGTTGGTATTATTGCAAATCAGCCCAAAGTGAAGGGCGGCGTCTTGTTTGTCGATTCGGCAGACAAAGCAGCGAAGTTCATTACACTTTGCGATGCCTTTTCAATTCCGCTTCTATTCTTAGCGGACGTACCCGGTTTCATGATCGGTACTAGTGTGGAACGTGCGGGGATTATTCGTCACGGTGCGAAACTGATTATGGCGATGAGTTCTGCAACGGTTCCAAAAATATCTGTAATTGTTCGTAAAGCTTATGGAGCTGGACTTTATGCAATGGCTGGTCCTGCGTTTGAACCTGACGTATGCATCGCGCTCCCGACTGCACAAATTGCTGTAATGGGACCTGAAGCGGCAGTCAATGCAGTGTATTCCAATAAAATTGAAGCCATTGAAGATCCGAAAGAACGTATTGCATTTGTTCAGGAAAAGCATAAGGAATATACCGAGGAAATCGATATTTATAAACTAGCGTCCGAATTGATTATAGATGAGATTATCGCACCATCTAGTTTAAGAGATGTACTTATCGAACGTTTTAATGATTATAGTACAAAAAATGTTCCACAACCGCCTCGTAAGCATCCGGTCTATCCTGTGTAAATCGGCTGTTCATTTAACCGTAAAAAACTGTAGGTACAATATAATCAAAGACACTAATCACATAGGGGTTAGTGTCTTCCTATATGTTGTTCTATTGATGGAAAAGAGGAATAACCATGAGTACAGTTATCTCCGTTTTGCTTGGAGTTTTAATCGTCTTTCCATTTCTACTGACATTTCTTATACTTATATTCTTTCGTAGAAGGGGTAGAGCACCGGTAACTGTTATTGGGCTTGCTGCAGATCTTACAACGCCGTTTTTGTTTTTGGCAGTTTATATTATTTTTCGTGCAATTTTTGATAAAGGTGTGGGAGTATATATTGCAGTAATCGCAATTGTTATAACGATTGTCTATGCATTTCTAGAAAGATTCAAAGTAAAGGATTTTCAGATTGTTCGTCTTTTACGCAAGACATGGAGACTTTTATTTCTAATTCTGGCGGCGGCCTATTTTATATTATTGATCATTGGAATGGTATTAAAAATTATGGACTCTCTGAATTGAGAACACTATAAGCGTATATTTTTCAAAAAAACCTTTAGAAATGCTATACTCTGTAAAGATAAATTGTCAAAAAGGGGCATGAAAAATGAACTTAGAAATGTTGACATTACCCGAAAAAAACAAGGTAATGCAGTCTTATACGAATGATCCTGAATTTGTACATACGTATTTTGATTACACTGTTGAAGAAAGTTCATTTTTCATACGGAATAAAGAACTTTCGGAAAGATCCTTTCAAAGAAGCGCGTTAAAAGAAGTATTATCCTCATTTATGAAGCCGTTCGGAATTTCCGATGCAGCAAAAAAACATATTGACGAACTTGCAGTAAACGGAGTTGCGGTTGTTGGTGGGCAACAAGCTGGTTTACTGACAGGCCCTTTATATTCTGTACATAAAGCGATTTCTGTCCTATTGCTTGCGAAGCAGCAACGTGAATTATTAGGAATACCTGTTGTTCCTGTTTTTTGGGTCGCTGGAGAAGATCATGATTTGAATGAAATAAATCATGTGAATACAGTTGCTGATTATCGCATATCTAAAAAACAGTATCGCGAGAAATATATATTAAAGCTAATGGCATCGGACGCGACTTATAAACAGGATGAAATGGCCGAATTCGTTAAAGAGATATTTGGCACATATGGTGAAACGATTTATACAAAAGAATTACTAGCTGAAGTTCTTGAAGCGTTACAAAAAGAATCCACATTCACCGGTTTTTTTGTACGACTGATGAACGGTCTTTTTCAAGATGAAGGTTTACTCTTTCTGGATTCGGCATATCAACCACTTCGGGAAATGGAAAGTGAGTATTTCAGCCAACTGATCAATGAGTCGGAAAAAATTGCTTCTGTGATTCATCAGAAAGAACTGCAATTCGAATCAGCTGGATTTGGGACTCCGATGAATGCACAGCTCGATGGGGCAAATTTATTCTTTATTCATGAAACAGGTCGTGTTTTACTGACAAGAGAAAATAATTGCTTTATAAATGAAAGTGCGGGAATTCGTTTTACGGAGGAAGAACTGCTTAAAATTGCAAAACAGGAGCCGTGGCTTCTAAGTAATAACGTGGCGACAAGACCTATAATGCAAGATTTCGTTTTTCCAGTACTCGCTTTTGTTGGCGGTCCTGGTGAAATTGCTTACTGGGCAGTTTTAAAGGAAGCATTTCATCATTTGCAAATGAAAATGCCAATCATCGTACCAAGAATGTCCATAACACTTGTTACTTCAAAAACGAAACAGGCTCTCGATTCCAAATCATTGTCTTTTAGTGATGTCCTATCTGGAGAAGTCATCGCGGTAAGAGAAGAGGTCATTGATAATTTGCGGGATGACGCGTTCAATGATGCAGTGGATGAAACAAATGAAATGATTGAAAAGCAATACGATAAATTAAGTGAACTCATCAATAAAGAAGATACGAATTTCATAGAGCTCTTACAAAAAAACTTGAATTTTCATGAGCGCCAGTTGGATTATTTAAAAGAGAAGTCAGAAGAAAATATATATATCAAACACGATGCATTACTTCGGACGTTCGGAATTATAGAATCTGAATTATTCCCTGAAGGTTCATTACAAGAACGAATGTATACTCCGTACGCATATTTGAATAGCTACGGACCGACACTCATTCGTGATTTACTCGAGTTGCCATTTAAAATGGATGGGACGCATAAGATCGTCTATCTTTGACAACAATTAAAGCAACACTCTTGCAAGCACAATAGTGCGGGCGGGGGTGTTTTTTGTATTTTGTTTCCGGATGTATGCCCATAGAAATCTCAATGTAACAAGTACTATAGACACATTTTCAGTCATATCGATAACTTTATTATAAAACAGGTGGAGGAATGTGGGGGGATGTGGTACATTTATTTTATATAGTGGGGTGAAGAGTATGTTTATGGGAGAATATCAGCACACCGTAGATGCGAAAGGTAGACTTATTGTTCCTTCTAAATTTAGGGAACATTTAGGTGCTGGTTTTGTGTTGACTCGTGGACTTGATAACTGTCTCTTCGGTTACCCTATGGATGAATGGAAATTGCTTGAAGAAAAATTGAAAGCTCTACCCGTAACCAAAAAAGATGCTCGCGCATTTACTCGGTTTTTCTTTTCTGGAGCCACAGAAGTCGAACTCGACAAACAAGGGCGCATTAATATTCCATCATCCTTATTAAACTACGCGAAAGTAGAGAAGGATTGTGTTGTAATCGGTGTTTCGGGTCGTATTGAAATATGGTCTAAACCACTATGGGAAGTCTATTACGACGACTCAGAGCAATCGTTCAATGAAATCGCGGAAAACATTATAGACTTTGACTTTTAACAGTGAAAAACAACTATTAATAATTAGAAAGTAGGCGGACCACATATTCAATCATACGACAGTGTTGCTGAATGAAGCCGTCGATGGCTTAAATATAAAAGACGATGGTATTTATGTAGATTGCACGCTCGGCGGCGCAGGCCACAGCATGGAGATTTTAAAACACTTATCTCCACAAGGAAAACTTATTTGTTTCGATCAGGATTCAACAGCTATTGAAGTGGCAAAGGAAAGATTAAAAGACCATCTTGAGCAAGTTATTTTTATTCGTTCAAACTTTAGATTTCTAAAAGAAGAATTAGAAAAAATAGGAATTACGAAAGTGGATGGAATTCTGTACGATCTTGGTGTTTCATCACCACAACTGGATACTCCAGAACGAGGGTTTAGTTATCATTTAGACGCTCCTCTCGATATGAGAATGGATATGGATGCCCCTCTTACTGCTTACGAAGTTGTGAATGAATGGTCCTATCAAGATCTCATACGTATCTTTTTTAGATATGGTGAAGAGAAATTTTCTAAACGTGTTGCACGGAAAATCGAAGAGGTTCGAAAAGAAGCTCCGATACGTACAACTGCAGAACTTGCTGAAATCATTAAAACAAGTATACCTGCTGCAACAAGAAGAACTGGTGGACATCCAGCGAAAAGGGTATTCCAAGCAATTCGAATCGCAGTAAATGATGAATTAGGTGCTGCCGAAGATTCTTTATCGGATGCAATCACATTGCTCGGTTCTGGTGGACGTCTAAGTGTCATTACCTTTCATTCACTTGAAGATCGTCTGTGTAAAACGCTATTCAAGGAAGCGTCTTCACTGCCTGAATTACCGCCCAATTTGCCAATCATTCCTGAAGGGATGGAACCAATAGCAAAACTAATCACACGTAAACCGATTGTTCCAAGTGATGATGAAGTGGAAACAAACAAACGAGCAAGATCTGCAAAACTAAGAATACTCGAGAAAATATAAAGGGGGATGTTGAACGATGGCATTAGAGCAAAGAAGAATAGTATCTTCATACATACGTGAACAAGAAATACATGATATACCTCAACAACAACAACAGAAACAACCTTTACGTAAAAGAGTATCTTCTGGTGAGAAGTTAATATTCGTGCTTTTTTCAACAATCCTCGTTTTATTTTCATCGATGATTTTGCATACACAAGCACAAATAAATGACGTGAATCGTGAAGTTCAAGTACTCGATAGAAGTATTATGGAAACTAAGAAAGAAAATGCGGACTTAGCGATTGAGGTGAAAGAAAAATCCACATATGAACGCGTATGGGAGAAAGCGAAGGAACTTGGTTTGGACCTAGATAAAAACAACGTAAAGGTTGTGTCTGGACAATGAAGAAGAAAAAATTTCGTTTCCAATTGGGAGCCTTTCTGATGTTTTTAGCTTTTGGAGGGCTCTTTTTGCTTTTATTCGGAAGGATTGTATATATTCAGATAACAGGCGAAGCGGAAGGGAAAGTCATGTCTTCTCTTGCTGAGGCCAAGTATGCACGAGAATCCTTACTCCAAGCGGATCGGGGAACGATTGTAGATCGAAACGGTGAGTTAATTGCCTCTGATACATTAAGTTACCGACTTGTTGCTATTTTAAGTGAAGATGCAACGCCAAAAGGTTCTAAGAGGGACAGGCATGTTGTGGATTATGAAAAAACTGCGGAAATACTAGCAGAGTATATTCCGCTTGAAAAATCATTCATCCTTGACCACATGCTTGAGTATTCTGAAAGTGGGAAATATCAAGTTGAATTTGGTAAAGCCGGACGTGATTTAAGTCATGAAACGGTTGCTGCTCTGAAAAAGTTGGAACTTCCAGGACTTGAATTTGTGGAAGATAAGAAAAGGTTTTATCCAAATGGTGTTTTTGCATCCTATCTTGTAGGATTTACTTTAAGAGAAGAAGATGAAGATAAGAATGTTCATACTGTAGGCAAGATGGGACTTGAAGCAACATACAATAAAGAGTTGAGTGGAACGGATGGCAAGGTTGAATTCGATTCAGATCATTGGGGATTCGTTCTTCCAAAATCTGAAAAGTTAATACAACCCGCTCAAGATGGTTTTGAAATTCAACTGACACTAGATAAAACAATTCAAAACTTTGTAGAAGATGCGATGAAACGTGTGGACGATGAATATTCGCCAGATAAAATGCTCGCTGTGGTCGTTAATCCGAAAACGGGTGAAATTTTGGCTATGAGTCAGCGCCCAGCCTTTAATCCTTCAAATCGTGAAGGACTGACCGCGAACTGGTTGAATGATGCGATTGAGAATACAGTAGAACCCGGTTCAACTATGAAGATGTTTACGATTGCAGCTGCTATTGAAGAAAAAAAGTGGGACCCGATGGCTTATTTTAAATCAGGTCAATACACAATCTATGATAAAACCATTCGAGATGTAAATCGGACGGGGTGGGGAACGATTACTTTCCTAGAGGGTTTCCAACGTTCTTCTAACGTTTCAATGGCTTACTTGCTTGAGAGAATTGGTGATCAGAAGTTTTTAGAATATATTAAGGGTTTTGGTTTCGGACAAAAGACTGGAATCAGCTTACCCAAAGAAGTACCTGGAATTATTTTAGATAAAAATCCCAGTGAACGTTTAACGACGACATACGGGCAGGGTTCAACAGTGACTCCGCTACAAATGCTTCAAGCCGCAACGGCAATAGCGAATGACGGCATTATGATGCAACCTTATGTAATCGATAAAATTACAAATCCAAATACGGATGAAATTGTACAAGACGAAAAACCTATTGAAAAAGGGAGTCCAATTTCTGCGGAAACAGCAAAAGAAGTGAGAGAGATTCTTGCGTCTACTGTTACATCGGATCACGGAACCGGACGAAGATTTGCGATAGATGGCTATACAGTAGCCGGTAAAACGGGTACTGCTGAAATCCCCGGAGCGTCGGGTGGATACTTAGCAGGCGGATCTAACTATCTATATTCGTTTCTTGGAATGGTGCCTGCAGAAGACCCGGAACTCCTATCGTATATAATTGTCCAACACCCTAAATTGAAAGCAGGTCAAGCGGGTTCCGAACCTGTTTCAAAGCTATTTAATTCCATTATGGAAAACAGTTTAAAGTATATGAATATTGTCCCAGAAGGAATCGAAACAAAGGAAACAGTTCATTTAGGTGACTTTACAGGGAAAAGTTCTGAAGAGGCAATTTCGCTGCTCGCAAAAGATGGTTTTACTCCTGTAGTGATTGGTGACGGGGAAGTTATAAATTCCCAGTATCCAAAAGAAGGGGTAAGGCTTGCGGAGGGAACCGTAGTCATATTAAAATCGGAAGGTCCGATTTCTTTGCCAGACTTTACGGGATGGTCAAAAAAGATGGTTCTTTCATATAAAATGTTATCGGGACTCGATATTCGAATAAACGGTAATGGATATGTAACAAGTCAAGGTTTATCCGCGGGGAGTGTTATAGGACCCGAAGACCCTGTTGTTATTAACTTGCAAGAGCCTTCAGAAATTTATAAAGAAGTTGAAATTGACGAGGAAGAAGAAAGTATTGTAGGTGGTTGACGAATAGCTGACCGCTTCATCTCATACGTTTAAAGAAAAACGAGAGGTGTATCGATACTGCGGACAATTATCGAGTTACAGTCTAAAAAGAGGTTAAGGGCGGTATTCGTCATTTTCCTCATCTTCCTTGGAATGGTGTTAGTTAAGTTGTTTTATATGCAAATTATTGATCATGAACTTTTAAAAGGACGAGCGGAAGCGAATTGGGATCGAGAAATTCCATTTGGCGGTATGCGAGGGGATATTGTAGATCGAAATGGTAAACTAATTGTGGGGAGTAGGCTTGCACCGACTTTATATTTCATGCCTACTCAAAATGACGACATACAATCTGCTGCAATTGCTCTATCCGAAATACTCGGAACCGATCCTACAGCTCTTGAGGAAAAAATGTCTCAAAAAGAGTATATGGTGAAATTAGCCCCAGAAGCTAAAAACATCACAAAAGAGCAAGCCGATGAAATAGGAAAACTCCAAATTGATGGCTTGTATACGGGTGTAGATTTTGTAAGGCATTATCCGAATGGTGAATTGCTATCAAGATTACTTGGTTTTACAGGTTATGATGGTCAGGGTTTGGCGGGAATTGAATATGCTTACGATGAATTTCTGCAAGGAACTGGAGATAAAATTCGCCTATTTACAGACGCTAAAGGTATTCCATTGCCCCATGTCGATGACGGTTTTAATAAGGGCTCGCAAGGAGCGTCTATTGAATTAACAATCGATTTACGTATCCAAGAAATTGTGGAACGGGAACTCATGCAGGCGATGGAGAAATACGATGCTGCTCAGGCGTTAGCCATTGTAATGGATCCTAAAACGGGTTCACTCCTATCTTTAGCCTCATTACCTACATTTCACCCATCGAATTATCAGGACGTCGATCCAAGCATTTATAATCGGAATTTACCTGTTTGGATGACATTTGAACCGGGTTCCACGTTTAAAATCATTACACTTGCAGCCGGACTCGAAGAACAGGTAGTTGACCTTGAAAATGATCGATTTTATGACCCTGGATTTGTGAAGGTTGCGAATGCACGGTTGCGTTGCTGGCAAAGGGCTGGCCACAAAGACCAGACGTTTATGGAAGTTGTAGAAAACTCCTGTAACCCTGGCTTTGTAGAAATCGGTCAGAGACTTGGTGGAAAAAAACTATCATCGTATCTTAAGGATTTTGGTTTTGGCCAACTAACGGATTCTGGAATTGCGGGGGAGTCGAAAGGGATTCTTTTCTCAGAGAAAGCATTCGGCCCTGTAGAGCAAGCAACAACTGCATTTGGGCAAGGGATTTCAGTCACTCCGATCCAACAAGTGCAAGCGGTCGCTGCGGTCATTAACGGTGGGAATCTATTTAAACCTTATATTGTCAATAAAATAACGGATGATAAAGGAGATTTATCACGTACGTTTGAACCTGAACTGAAACGGAAAGTAATCGGTGAAGAAGCATCTGCACTAGCCCGGGGAGCTTTGGAGTCGGTAGTTGCGAACGGTACGGGGCGTAATGCTTTTGTTGAGGGGCTCCGTGTTGGCGGTAAAACAGGAACTGCTCAAAAGGTTGAAGACGGTCGTTACAAAGATGGTGATTATATTGTTTCATTCATTGGCTTCGCACCTGCAGATGATCCTGAGATTCTAGTGTATATAGCAATTGATAATCCTAGAAACTCCATACAGTTTGGCGGTGTGATTGCAGCACCAATTGTTGGGCGAATCATTGAAGAGGCGGCACCACTTCTAGGGATTAATAAGCGAGAAGGTCAGATCGAGAAAGAGTATCGTTGGGGAGATGCTTTGACGCATCGTGTTCCGGACCTTACTGGATTTACTAAAGAACAACTGCGTCTTCAGTTGCATTCATATCAAATTGAATGGCATGGTAAAGGGGAAAGAGTAAAATACCAGTTACCTGCAATTGACTCTCTGATAACAGTAGATGATATTATTCATGTGTACACAGATTAAGATTTAAAAGCGAAATCTGGCATAGGCTTTTAAAGGTCTTTGTTTCAGAAAATAGAAGGAGAAATAGTCATGACACTCACTACCACGCTCATTGCGATTGCTGTAGGGTTTACCCTTTCAATCGTTTTAGGATTTTTGATTATACCGATTCTTAGGAGAATGAAGTTCGGGCAAAGTATTCGTGAAGAAGGCCCTAAAACCCATCAGAAAAAAGCGGGCACACCAACGATGGGTGGGCTGATCTTCACGCTTTCTATTATTATTTCAACCCTTGCCTTATCATACATATTCGAAGTACTGACGACGCAGACGATTGTCCTCCTTCTCGTTTTAATAGGATTTGGAGTAATTGGGTTTTTAGACGATTTTATTATTGTCGTTAAAAAGAAAAACGATGGTCTCTCTTCACTGCAAAAACTAATCGGGCAAATACTTGTTGCAGTCGCTGCATTTTTCTTATTAAAACTAGGTTCGTTTGATACAACGGTCGCATTACCGTTCACAGACTTCAAAGTTGAACTCGGCATCTTTTATGTTGCGTTCTTAATCTTCTGGCTCGTTGGTTTTTCAAATGCAGTTAATTTAACAGACGGGTTAGACGGACTTGTTGCAGGTACATCATCGATTGCGTTTGCGGCATTTGGTGTTTTAGCAATAAGTAATGATACACTTGCGCAACTTGATATTGCGATGTTCGCTTTTGTTGTATCCGGCGCAATGCTTGGTTTTCTAATATTCAATTTAAAGCCAGCACATGTGTTTATGGGAGATACGGGATCGCTTGCGCTTGGTGGAGCGATGGCGATGGTTTCTGTGTTAATGAAACAAGAACTGCTCTTGTTTATTATCGGGATTGTATATGTAGTTGAAACAGCTTCGGTAATTTTACAAGTTATCAGTTTTAAATTAACCGGAAAACGGATATTTAAAATGAGTCCAATTCATCATCATTTTGAACTCTCGGGTTGGTCCGAATGGAAAATCGTCATTGTTTTTTGGGGAGTTGCTTTCATAGCAGCGATTATCCCAGTACTTCTGGAGGTGATGTAAGTGAAAGATACGACACAATTTCTCGGGAAAAAAGTCCTTATACTCGGCCTCGCAAAAAGTGGGTTTGCCGCTGCAAAATTACTGTCATCTCTTGGCGCTGTTGTAACAGTGAACGACTCTTCGCCTGATGAAGGGAGTAAGGAAATTGCAGAACTTAGATCCGAGGGGATACATGTGATTTGTGGAGGCCATCCAGATGGGCTTCTAGATGAAGGATTTGAGCTTGTTGTGAAAAATCCGGGAATTCCTTATACAAATACAGTGATTAAAGAGGCCATTCGAAAAGAAATACCGGTATGGACTGAAGTTGAAATCGCTTCAAGGATAAGTGAAGCGCCGATTATCGGCATTACAGGTTCGAATGGAAAAACAACAACTACGACATTGTTATACCATATGTTGAATGTTGCAAAGAAAAAGCCTCTAATTGCCGGAAATATAGGAACTGTATCTTGTGCTGTTGCAGAAACTGCAACTAAAGAAAACATCATTGTTTTGGAAGCTTCGTCGTTTCAATTACTAGGAACGGATTCTTTCCGTCCGAAGATTGCGATTTGGACGAATGTGTATGATTCACATCTCGATTATCATGGGTCATCTGCGGAATACGTAAAAGCGAAAGCACATCTTTTGAAAAACCAAACTTCGGAAGATTATTTTATTTATAATGCCGATCAAGAAGTGCTTCGTGAAGTTGCATTAACATCGAATGCTATACAAATACCATTCACCTTAAAAGGGAAGCAGCAAAAAGGGATATCTGCGGATGAATCGATGATTTACTGGAACGGAGAACCTTATGTAAGTCGGTCAATTATAAAATTGCCCGGAGAACATAATCTTGAAAATATATTATCAGCAACAGCTGCAGCGATTCTCTCCGGTTGCGATAAAGAACCAATTGAAAGCGTTCTGAGCTCGTTCACGGGTGTGAAGCACCGAATGCAATTTGTCAAAGAATTAAAAGGTCGAAAGTTTTATAACGATTCCAAAGCTACGAACACACTAGCGACTAAAAGTGCTCTTGCTGCATTCCAGACACCCACTGTCTTGCTCGCTGGCGGTCTAGATAGAGGTCACTCGTTCGAAGAGTTAAGGCCGTTTATGGGGAACGTGAAGGCGGTTATAGCGTTAGGGGAAACAAAAAAGAGATTTGCTGAATTTGCTGCGTCATGTGAAGTAGAGCAAATCATTCTAGCCGAAAACATGGTAGATGCAGTAAGGCAAGCTGACCTAGTAAGCGTTGAGGGAGATACCGTTTTGTTGTCCCCGTGCTGTGCGAGTTGGGACGAATACGCTAGTTTTGAAGTTCGCGGTAATGAATTTATTGAAGCTGTTATGTCCTTGTAACAATTGTAATCATTTGATGCTATAAACTGGAAGGATGCGTAAACTGGAAGGAAAGTTGAAAATCGCATTTATTGTTTCAGCGGCGGTGCTCTCTTTGATTGGCTTAGCTTTTGTCCATTCTGCAGGTTCGTATTGGGGGGCGGTGCGTTACGCTGATTCCTCCCCGTTCATAGTTAAGCAATTCATTTATATGGTTGTCTCGGTAGGAATTGCTTTTTTCATTATGAAAAGTCCACTCACATCCAATGAGAAAACATGGACAGTTGTTTATTGGCTCTCAATACTACTCCTTGTGGCAGTTCTTATTCCGGGAATAGGGGCCTCCAGAAACGGTTCACAAAGTTGGATTGCGTTTGGTCCGTTTAGTCTTCAACCCGCAGAATTTGTCAAAGTTGCATTAATTGGCAAGCTTGCGACAGCGGTTCAAATTGCGCGTGAAGGAAAAAGGCATATACGTCTAAAACATATTGGGCTTATACTACTTCCAGCGGGACTCATCATGATTCAACCTGATTTAGGATCTACCGTAATTATGATTGTTTCTGCATTCACAGTATTGTTTATTTCAGGTTATCCTTTACGTTTTTTCGCTTTTATTGGTGCAGCTGGAATTTCGGCTTTTATCGCATTAATTGCGGCGGCGCCCTATCGTTTAGACCGTATTAAATCGTACATCGATCCTTGGAACGATCCTCTTGGAACTGGATTTCAAGGCATACAGTCGATATTCGCAATTGCTCCTGGTGGTTTGTTCGGTCATGGATACGGGAATAGCCGACAAAAGTATTTGTATTTACCAGAACCTCAAAACGATTTCATATTTTCAATAATTGCTGAAGAATCTGGATTCATAGGGGCAACGTTTGTCATCGTACTTTTCGCTGTATTACTTATATCTGCGTTTGGTATCGCAATACGTACGGAAGCCAACTTTCCTTTTCTAATTGTTTCCGGAATGTCCTCTATGTTGATTTTTCAAACGTTTTTAAATATAGGAGTTGTATCCGGATTATTGCCGGTTACAGGTGTCACATTACCGTTCATCAGTTATGGTGGATCTTCACTAATGACAACGTGGATGGCCGCGGGCGTTATTTTACACTTTGCAAGTAGACAAAAAATGAGATGAATGGAGGGGGTCTTTATGGATAAAGTAATTGATATAGAAGAGCGAATACCCTCCATGCGCGAGAAGAGAAGGAGAACAACAAATAAGAAGTTTTTGTTTGTCATCATCATCTTCATTATTGCGCTTCTCATTATTCTCTATTTCCAGTCACCGCTAAGTCGAATAAACAAAGTGACCATTAGCGGTGCAAACCTTTATGAAGAAGAGTTTTATATAAATGAAAGTGGTCTAATAAAGGACGAGCCTTTCTGGGGATTCAAGAAAAATGCTGTTGAAAAGGCTCTTAGTGAAATTGAAGTTGTGAAAAAGGTTGTTGTTACTCGGAAGTGGTTTCACGATATCGAAATTAAAATTTCGGAATGGGGAACTATCGCTTACGTTGAAGAGAAAGGTCAATACAGTTTGTTAATGGAAAATGGGGAATTATTCACTCCTGAAACGATTGTACCTGAAGATGAAATACCTGTTCTATTTGGTTTTTCTGACGTAGAAATTCGCAAACAACTGAGTAAGCAGTTAGTTAAAATGGAAGTAGAAGTTTACCATATGATTTCTGAAATCCTGTTTTCGGGTACGGATGAAGATATGGAAAGTTTAATTGTATATATGGATGACGGATACGAAGTACGAGCAATTATTCCGACATTTGCAGAAAGCATGGAATTTTACCCAGACATTACAGCTCAGTTAAATGACGTTGAAAAGGGCGTTATCGATATGGAAGTAGGTACATATTTCACGCCATTCAGTAAAATGTATGGACCAGAAGAGGAGGATGAGGTCATTGTCGAAGAAGATGAGTGAGGATTACCGAAAAAGAGGTAGACATATACTTTTCTCGCTCGTGTTTCTCGTGTTGGGCTTCATGCTTGCGTTTTCGTATAATACACTTGGCAAGAACAAAACAAATGATATTTCCAGATCCACAACATTCATTCAAGAAGAAAAGTATCGAGAAGAATTAAGTCAGCAAAAAGAGCGAAACAAAGAATTAACTGATGAAATCGCCGCCAAGCAGGAAGATATTCAGTCGTATGAACACTCTTTTTCTACGAGTGAGGAAGATCACGCAGAACTAGTGAAAGAAGCGAAAGATCTTCGCTTGCTGCTTGGTGTTGTTCCTGCGGTTGGACAAGGTGTCAAAGTAGTATTAAAAGATGCCGAATATGACCCAGTTGAACAAAATCCAAATGACTATATCGTTCATGAAAGTCACATTCTTAGAGTTGTAAATGAACTAAGAATTTCTGGAGCACAGGGACTTTCGATAAATGGTCAAAGGATAACAGCGAGCTCAAACATCAAATGTACAGGACCAGTCATAACAGTGGATGGTCGAACTTTTCCAGCTCCTTTTGTTATTGAAGCGGTTGGGGATGCAGAAGTACTGTTGGATTCTCTTTATTTAAGAGGCGGTGTTATCGATGGGCTTATTTTGGATAATATCGTTGTCACAACTGAACACTTAAAACAAATAAATTTATCAGCACTTAGAAATGAAGGATAAATAGAAGAAAGGGATGGAAGGATGATTAATCCAATAAAGTGGAAATTCACATTTGTGTTGCTCATAATTGGATTAATGGTTGCGGTGCAATACAATACAGTTAAAAGTCCTGAAGTGCGCGACACAAGAGATATTTGGGCAATACGCAATGAACTTGCAACTGAAAAAAAGCTTCATTCCGAATTATTATCTGAAATTCGTGAGCTTGACAATACAATTCATACATACGAATCACTCGAAGATAAAAATACAGGCAAGGCTTTAACTGAAACCGTGGACAAGCTCTATCAACAAGCCGGTATGACGGATATATCTGGTCCGGGTATGGTGATTAAAGTGAAGCCGTCAAAGGAAAGCATTGCGTATGGTATACCAATCACCGGTATATCTCCGGAACTTCTTACACGTTTTGTAAATGATTTGAATCGCTTTAAAGGGAATGTATTAGAAGTGGATGGAAAACGATTTACAACACTAAGTTCGATTAGAGATATTAACGGTATTACAGCAGTGAATGGACTCAATGTTTCAAATCCACCATTTGAAATGAAAATCATTACGCCGTCCTTTTCAGACGGAGAAAAGCTGTATAATTATTTACTTGCATCATCGATTCACGATGACTTCTATTTAGACAATCTAATTCTTGAAATAGGTAAACCGAAAAATAACATAAAGATTCGCGGATGGCACGAAAAATTTGAAAATCGTTTTTTAAATGAATTACCGAAAGGAGAATAAGATATGTGGCTACCTTTATTAGGTCTTGTACTGGGGATATCGCTTGGTCTTTTAACAGATATTGAAATCCCACAAGAGTACGGCAACTATCTTTCGATTGCCGTTCTTGCAGCACTCGATACTCTTTTTGGAGGCATACGGGCACATCTTCAACAGGTTTACGATGATAAAGTATTCGTTTCTGGATTCTTTTTTAATATCGTTCTTGCCGCAGGTTTGGCTTTTCTAGGTGTGCATTTAGGTGTTGATTTATACTTAGCGGCTGTGTTCGCATTTGGGGTGAGATTGTTCCAAAACATTGCTGTCATTAGGAGAATTCTTCTTGCGAAATGGGATGACCGAGAAAAGAAATCGAGTACAAAAGTTTCCGAATGAAAGGATTTGAACATAAGATGTCGAAGTTCTTTAGACAATACTTCAATAATGCAATAGAATGGAATATAAGAGTTGTTAGGGAGGTGCCAGTCGTTGAGCCAATCAGAATTATACGTATCGCTTGATATAGGTTCTTCGTCAATCAAAGTCTTGGTTGGTGAAGTAGATGGGGGATCACTCCATGTTGTAGGGGTTGGAAATGTTCAGTCGGCAGGTATTCGCAAAGGTACAATTATCGATATCGATGCAACAGTTCAATCCATCAAAAAAGCGGTTGAACAGGCCGAAAGAATGATCGGTATGAAAATCAATGAAGTTGTCCTTGGTATACCTGCGAATGGAGTATTGCTGCAAGATGTAAAAGGTGTAGTTGCTGTTAATAGTGAAAATCGTGAAATTACCGATGATGATCTTGATCGAGTTATGAAATCTGCTCAAGTGATGTCCGTTCCACCAGATAGAGAAATCGTAAATATTATTCCAAAGCAGTTTATTGTTGATGACTACGGGGAAATTACAGACCCACGTGGAATGATTGGTGTCCGTTTGGAAATGGATGGAACACTTATCACTACTTCAAAAACACTTGTCCACAATATATTACGTTGTGTTGAACGTGCAGGTCTTAACATTCGTGAAATATACTTGCAACCACTTGCAGCAGGTACATTTGCTCTTACGGAAGACGAAAAAGACCATGGTACAGCATATATCGATATAGGTGGAGGTTCTACTACAGTTTCAGTGTTTGCAGAAAACAGACTTATGTCGACTTCTGTAATTCCAGTTGGTGGTGACCATATCACAAAAGATTTATCGATTATATTGAAAACACCAACGGAACAAGCACGAAAAATTAAACATCAATACGGACATGCATTTTATGATGATGCTTCAGATGACGAACTATTTGAAGTTCCCGTAATTGGTGCAGATTCAAAAGATCAATATAGCCAGCGATACATATCGGAAATTATCGGAGTTCGACTAGAAGAATTATTCGATCTTGTTCTAGAAGAATTATTCCAAATGGGCGTGCGTGATTTGCCAGGCGGTGTCGTATTAACTGGTGGCATTACCAAAATGGACGGTATTCTCCAGTTGGCCAGACATGTGATGAAGACAAGAGTACGTGTTCATACACCTGAGTATATTGGTGTTAGAGAACCAATGTACACGACTTCTGTTGGATTAATACGTTATGCGCATATGCAAGAAGAATATTTTGGTAAGTTATCTGACGCTTCTCCTGTCTTGGCGATTGAAGGAACTGAATACAACACAAGTACTAAGAAAAAGGCGTTCGAAAAAAATACAGTTAAAAAACCAGGTATCTTTAGTAAAGCTAAAAATGTGTTCGACAACTTTTTTGAATGATTCATTACAACCATAGAGTTAAGAATGACTAGGAGGAGAGACCATGCTAGAATTTGATACGAATATTGATCAGCTTGCAATCATTAAAGTCATTGGTGTTGGTGGTGGAGGAAATAATGCTGTTAACCGAATGATTGAACACGGTGTAAAAGGTGTAGAGTTCATTGCCGTGAATACGGATGCTCAAGCACTAAATCTTTCAAGTGCTGATGTGAAACTACAAATAGGTAACAAGCTTACTAGAGGTTTAGGTGCCGGAGCAAACCCTGAAGTTGGGAAAAAAGCTGCGGATGAAAGTAAAGAACAAATTGAAGAAGCGTTGCGTGGTGCCGATATGGTATTTGTTACTGCAGGAATGGGTGGAGGTACTGGAACAGGTGCCGCTCCGGTTATTGCACAAATCGCAAGAGATTTAGGTGCACTGACAGTAGGTGTTGTTACGCGTCCATTCACTTTTGAAGGACGTAAGCGTCAAACACAAGCAATCGGTGGTATTACAGCGATGAAAGATTCGATTGATACACTTATTGTTATTCCGAATGATAAACTTCTTGAAATTGTTGATAAAAACACTCCTATGCTTGAAGCGTTCCGTGAAGCGGACAATGTTCTTCGACAAGGTGTTCAAGGTATCTCCGATTTAATCGCAGTACCTGGACTGATCAATCTGGATTTTGCAGATGTTAAAACGATTATGTCTAATAAAGGATCCGCACTAATGGGGATTGGTATTTCTACAGGAGAAAACCGAGCTTCAGAAGCTGCGAAAAAAGCAATTTCGAGTCCTTTACTGGAAACTTCTATTGACGGAGCAAAAGGTGTGTTAATGAATATTACAGGCGGTTCAAACTTAAGTCTTTTTGAAGTGCAAGAAGCTGCGGATATTGTAGCATCTGCTTCGGATGAAGATGTGAATATGATTTTTGGATCTGTTATTAATGATAATTTGAAGGATGAAATCATTGTTACTGTTATTGCAACAGGTTTCAATGAAGTTCAGCTGATCCCGGCACGTCCTACTCGTAGTTCAGGTTTTGGAGCAAGCCAGTCTGCACGTCCTGCTGTTCGTGAGCCTCAACAGCAACAACAAAGTCCAAGCCAGTCCAGAAATCCGCGTGCTGAAGAGTCTCGTCAGTATCAGGAACAGCCCGAGCATGAGACGAATCGTCCTCATCAAGGTGGACAACCTGAAGATGCTCTTGATGTACCAACGTTTTTACGTAATAGACAACGTCGCAAATAATAGTGGTTATCCACAATATAACTAATTAAAGACTTTCCGATGTATGCATAATGCATAGTTGGAAAGTCTTTTTTTGTGTTGTGGAATAAATATTGAAGAAAGGATTCTACTATCCCAGTTGCTTTCCGTTCCAGGCGGACGCGTTCCACGGGGCGGGCGTTGAGCCTCCTCGCTCGCTGTCGCTCCACTGCGGGGTCTCAACTGTCCCGCTTGATCCCGCTGGAGTCGCCGCCTTGCACTCCAAGCAACTTAGTTTGCATATTGAAAATATATATATGAATTATGTTTTCACACTTTTTAGCTGAGTGGAGTGCAGAGTGGCGACTCCAGCGGGATCAGCGCGAGCTGAAGACCCCACAGGAGCGCGCTTTTCGCGACGAGGAGGCTGAAGCCGTGCCCCGTGGAACGCGTCCACTCGGAACGCAAATCAGCGGGTTGGCAGAATCCTCAATTTAATTCATTGTACATTATCAAAATAAGTCGAATGATTTTTTTGTTTTCATCCCCAAACCGACAAACATTTTAGGACATGGATGATAATGTTACTAGTAGGGAGGGCGGCCTATGTATGGGGAAGTAATCGTCGGAGTGAATATGCTCTTCAATTTTGTAATTCTTTCATTTGCGAACAAAGTTGGAAATGCAGGTGCTACACACAGGCGTTTACTTCTTGCTTCTTTCGTTGGCGCTTTGCCCGTTACGTTATTTCCTGCATCTTTCATTGTGGTACTTGTATCCTTTTTGGCGATGACTGTTTGTGCATTTGGAAGAGTATATGAGTCGTGGAAAAAGTCTGCAGTTGTCGTTTTAGTTGGCGCTTTATTTGCTGGAGGAATGTTGACTGCTTTTCAATACCGAATCCATGCTATTTTAGGTTCGTATACTGTTCTTTTGTATGCAGTAGTTGCTTATGTGGCTCTTTATTTATTTAAAAAGAATTGGCTTGATGTACGAACGGTTCGTCGTCTTTCGGAACTGACAGGGAAATCCAATCTTAAAATATGGGGGGAAACGATTCGACTGGATATTTTTGTGGATACCGGAAACAGTTGTACAGAACCGTTGTCAGGGGCGCCTGTTCATTTTGTATCTTTAAAAGCAATTGAAAATACGATTCCTGATGATTTAAAGGAACCTTTATTGTTATGGAATCCTAGTGAGTCTACGTCGCTGTCTGAGTTTCCAAGTGCTTATCAAAAGGATATGAGACTGGTGCGACTTCAGACTGTAGAAGGGCAATCTTGGGCAATTGGATTTAAATTTGAAAAATGGTTGGTTGAGGGTGACAACGCTCTTCATCCAGGATATATCGTACTTACAAAAAGCAGTCATCATTATCCAACCGGTGCCGATGCGATTTTACATGTATCTGCCATGGAAACTTTAAATCTTGAAAGGGGAGCTGTTCATGCTGCATGAGTTGAAAAAATGGGTATCGGTCATTGCCTCGTTTTTTAAAAAGAAAAATGGTGTGTATTATATTGGGGGACATGAATCCCTTCCAAAACCACTGACGCGCGAAGAAGAAGCGATTACGATTCGGGCGTTTATGGAAGGAGATATGGGTGCGAGAGATACACTTATTGAAAAGAATTTACGACTAGTTGTGTATATTGCTCGTCGATTTGATAATACGAATACGCATATTGAAGATCTTATTAGTATCGGTGCAATCGGACTTATTAAAGCAATTGAAACATTTAAAGTCGATAAAAACATTAAACTTGCAACGTATGCATCTCGTTGTATTGAAAATGAAATTCTGATGCATCTGAGAAAAACGAATCGTCTTCGGTCTGAAATTTCTTTTGACGAACCATTGAATTCTGATTCGGATGGTAATGAATTATTGCTTTCTGATATTTTAGGAACAGATGAGCATATTATTATTGATGATGTTGAAAAGAAAATAGAACGACAGCATATGATTGAAGCGATTCATATTTTAGATGAACGCGAACGTTATATAATGGAGTGCCGCTTTGGTCTTACTGGACAAATCGAAATGACTCAAAAAGAAGTTGCTGAATTACTTGGAATTTCTCAATCTTATATTTCTCGACTTGAAAAGAAAATAATTACGGACCTTCGTGAAAGGCTCAATCATCCAATTGCATAATGGTTGAAATTGGCGATTTATTTCTCCGCATATTCTGTAGGTCGACGGACAGACTATATTGTACAGTCATCTACAGAATACGGAGGAAGAGCGAATGGTACGTACAAAAGTCGAAATATGTGGTGTAAATACGTCCGAATTGCCTTTATTCACGAATGAAGTGATGAAAGAGACCTTTATTAGGTTGCAAAGTGGAGATCACTCCGCTAGAGAAGAACTTGTTGTTGCAAACTTACGACTCGTTTTAAGTCTTGTTCAACGATTTGCATACCGGGGAGAACAGGCGGATGATTTGTTTCAAGTGGGTTGTATTGGGCTTTTGAAATCAATAGACAACTTTGACTTGAAACATAATGTCCGATTTTCAACGTATGCAGTTCCTATGATTATTGGGGAAATCAAACGTCATCTACGTGATCACCATGCGGTGCGCGTATCGAGATCTTTACGTGATATTGCTTATAAAGCGATGCGGGCAAAGGAACAGTTTATTAATGAAAATCTAAGAGAACCAAGACTTTCGGATTTAGCAGAGGCAACGGGAATTAAAGAAGATGATATTTTATTTGCTCTTGATGCAATACAAGATCCGATGTCGCTTCATGAACCAATGAATGGTGGCGAAGGGGATCCGGTATTTATGATGGACCAATTGCATGACAAATCAGTTTCAGAAGAAACATGGTCCACATATGTCGCAGTTAAAGAGACCGTCTCAACATTAAATGATAGGCAACAAACAATCCTTTCCAAGCGCTATTATTTAGGAGAAACACAAACTGAAATTGCGAAAGAATTAGGGATTTCACAAGCTCAAATTTCGAGATTGGAAAAAAATGCAGTCCAAATAATTCGGGATGGTATGGCTCAACAGGATTGACCTTGGAATCGCAGTGCAGATCGTTGCACTGCGTTTTTTCTTTTTTCACTCTTTCAAGCATATGCTTATATAAAGGAGGGATTCCATGAAGTTTTCGGAAATCCAAAAAAAAGAAGTTATTGATGCAACTAAGGGAACTTTGCTTGGGTACGTCCAAGACGCGACAATTGATATTGTGAATGGAAAAGTAGAGTCTTTGCATATTGGTGAAGGAGAGCGGAATATTTTTTTTGACTCGAAAGAAAAAGACACTCGAAAAGTTCGACTACAAGATATTACAACAATAGGGAAAGATATTGTACTTGTTGGTAGGAAAGACGGAAAAAAATGACTTATCATTGATATGTAAGTCTTAGCTTGTTACAATGGAGAGAACAATTGATGAAAAGTAGTGATTAGAATGGGTTATTTAACGGAACGTATACAAAGAATCGAACATTCAATACAACAAGCTTGTGAAAACTCCAGTAGAAGTCGTTCTGAAGTAGAAATTGTTGCAGTTACAAAGAGCGTTTCAACTGCAAGAGCGAATGAAGTAAAAGAAGCGGGTATTATACAACTTGGTGAAAACCGTGCGGAGGAGCTTCTCGTAAAACAAGAGGCAATCTCTGATGGTGTAGAATGGCATTTTATCGGTAATTTACAAAGTCGTAAAGTACGTGATATTATCAATGAAATTGACTATTTACATTCACTGGATCGAATGAGTATCGCCAAAGAAATTCAGAAGCGAGCACTGAATGAAGTTAAGTGTTTCATACAAGTGAACGTATCTGGGGAGAGTTCAAAGTCCGGTATTACACCTGAAGAACTGGACGATTTTGTATCAAGTTTAAAGTCTTATGATAAAATAAAGGTTGTTGGATTAATGACAATGGCCCCACATGTCGAAGACGAAAAGGTATTGCGAACCGTTTTTAAGGACATGAAAACGTTACGCGATCGCATCATGGCACAACAACTCACTCATGCACCTTGTACAGAATTATCAATGGGAATGTCTAATGATTTTGTAATTGCGGTCGAAGAAGGAGCAACCTATGTACGAATAGGTACTGCACTCGTCGGAGCAGAAAGCGAGGGATTCAATTGAGCTTGAAAAATAAACTACAAAACTTCTTCTACTTGGACGATGAAGAAAGAGAAGTAGAAGCGCCAAAAACATCCACCCGTCAGCAGGAAGAAAAAACTCCTGTGAGGGAACAACCTAAAAAGATGAATTCAAGAAGGCAAACAGCACCTCCTAGAGAACCATCACAGCCCGCAACGGTTGTAAGTCTACAAAGTGCTCAGAAGTCGTCTAAAGTAATTTTGGTTGAACCACGTGTGTATGCCGAAGCACAAGATATATCAGAGCATCTGAAAAACAAAAGAGCGGTTGTCGTGAATTTGCAGCGTATTGACCGCGATCAAGGAATTCGTATTGTCGATTTTCTTAGCGGTACAGTGTATGCAATTGGCGGAGATATTCAAAGAATTGGAACGGATATTTTTCTTTGTGTTCCTGAAAATGTGGAAGTTGCAGGCGCTATATCCGACTTCTTTGAACAATAGAAACTATAACGAGGTGTACGTTTACTAATGATTCCAATACTAATTACCATTAGCAATTTATTAGAACAAGCAATATCCATATACAGTTTATTACTTATTGCATATATACTTATGTCATGGGTTCCTTCGATGCGTGAAACGGGTTTTGGCGTATTCTTAGGTAAAATCGTTGAACCGTATCTTTCTTTTTTCCGAAAGTTCATACCACCACTTGGAATGATTGATATTTCACCAATCGTAGCAATATTTGCTTTACGCTTCATATCAAGCGGGGTTCGAAATGTTTTCGGTATGATCATTAATTTTATTGCATAAACCTGTTATTTACTGAATTAACTTAAGGGGTAGGAAAACGTGGAAACAATTTTACAGCATTTCAGGAAAGATGAGCAGCCATTTATAGAGAGTGCAATCGGTTGGATACGTGAAGTAGAGGATACCTACTCCCCGAAGTTAACTGGTTTCCTAGATCCGAGACAGCAATTTATTGTTGAATCGCTCGTTAGGGGAAGTGGATTGTTATTTGAAATGAATGGTGAGTTTCCTGAAGCTGAACGTGTGAGAGTACTTATATATCCTGATTACTATGTTCCTGAAAGTAGCGATTATAATATATCCGTATTTAAAGTGAAGTACGCATCGAAGTTTTTACAACTTGGCCATAAAGATGTTTTAGGTTCGATGATGTCACTTGGAATTGATCGTACAAAATTTGGTGATATTCGAATTGCTGAAGATGAAGTTCAATTTGCAGTAGCGGATGAGCTGAAGGATTATATGATTGCCAACTTTACGTCGATAGGAAAAGCCAAAGTAACGGTGGACGAACTTACAAGTTCAGATGAGTTAATAGCTTCCCATGATACTTGGGAGGAATCCTTTTACGTCAGTAGTTCAATGAGACTCGATACAATTGTTTCTGTTGTCCTAAACATCCCGAGACAAAAAGCGGCTGCACTTGTTCACGGAGATAAGGTGAAATTGAACTGGGTCGTTCGCAATCAACCGGCTTTTGAACTGTTTGAATTTGATATGTTGTCCATCCGAGGATTCGGCCGTTTTAAGATTATTGCGATAGAAGGCATCACTCGAAAAGAAAATATTCGACTCATTATTGGTAAGTTGGTATGATTTTTCTGATAATTGCTGTTATTGATGGCACCAACATGTATAATGAAGTTTGAATAAGTAAAGAAGGAGATGCATCAGATGGCTTTGTCACCAATCGATATACATAATAAAGAATTTGGTCGTTCAATGTTTCGCGGCTATAATGAAGATGATGTAAATGAATTTCTAGAGCAAGTTTTAAAAGATTATGAAAATGTGCTTGAGGAAAATAAAAAGCTAAAAGATAGCTTAGAGCAAACGAAAGAACAAGTTGTTCATTTCAATTCAATTGAAGCGACGTTACACAGTTCGATTCTTATTGCACAAGAAGCTGCAGAAGATGTACGTCGGAATTCTATGAAAGAGTCTCAGTTGATTGTGAAGGAAGCGGAAAAGAATGCAGATCGCATTGTTAACGAAGCTCTATCTCGTGCCCGTGAAATTTCCATGGAAGTGGACGATTTGAAAAAGCAGTCGAAAGTTTTCAGAAGCCGTTTCAAAATGCTTATAGAAGCACAGCTTGATTTGATACAGGCGGATGATTGGGATCGGTTATTGGAGACTGAAATTGGCACAGAACAAATTGAGTTTTCAAAAAAAGGTTAAATTACAAATAAATGAATATACTTAACTTGACTATGTATTTGTAAGCAATTATACTAAATTTCATATATTTACTTAAAGCGTTGATGGAGACAGTAGTTTCTTTTGTTAGTTATAGCGAGCCGGAGACAGTGAAAGCCCGGTCAATACAATTGAAGTGAACATCACTCCAGAGCTTAGACGTACATTTTTTGTAGGTCTCGGGAAACACCCCGTTATCGTGTCTGAGTGGCAGCATGAAGTTTCGTGCTGCAAGTTAGGGTGGTAACGCGGGTACAATACCTCGTCCCTTTTTTTAAAGGGGCGGGGTATTTTTATGTTTGTGTTCAGTGGTAGTTTTAACAATGTTATCCAATTGCCACGTTGCTTTCCGTTCCAGGCGGTGAACCGCATCGGATCGCTATCGCTCCCTGCTGGGTCTCACCTGTCCCGCTTCATCCCGCTGGAGTCATCTTTAGCCGCGGGCCCACACGAAGTGGGTCATGCAGTCGTTACGACAGGACGTCGTGGTTTTAGACTGCCTTGCACTCCAAGCAACTAAGATTGTACATTTAGATTAATGGATTTTCGAATAACTATTCCTAGGAGGATGACTAATGGATTATAAAGACACACTACTTATGCCGAAAACAGATTTCCCGATGCGTGGAAATTTACCGAATAGAGAACCTGAAATGCAAGCGAAATGGGAAGAGATGGAGATTTATAAGAAAGTACAAGAACGTACTGAAGGACGTCCGCATTTTATTTTACATGATGGTCCCCCGTATGCTAACGGAGATCTTCATATGGGACATGCGCTTAATAAAGTATTGAAAGATATGATCGTTCGACACAAATCAATGACGGGTTTTCATTCGCCGTATGTTCCGGGTTGGGATACTCACGGATTGCCAATTGAACAAGCACTTGTGAACAAAGGTGTAAAAAGAAAAGAGCATTCGATTGCTGAATTCCGTAAAATGTGTGAAGAATATGCACTTGGTCAAATTGATAGCCAACGCTCTCAGTTTAAACGGATTGGTGTTCGTGGGGATTGGGATAATCCATATATCACGCTGAAGCCATCTTTTGAAGCACGTCAAATTCAAGTTTTTGGTGATATGGCTAAAAAAGGATACATCTATAAAGGATTACGACCTGTTTATTGGTCCCCATCAAGTGAATCTGCATTAGCAGAAGCTGAAATTGAATATCAAGATAAAAAGTCTGCATCTATTTACGTAAGTTTCCCTGTAAAAGACGGTCTTGGTGTACTTGAAGAAGATGTCAACTTCCTAATTTGGACAACGACACCTTGGACAATTCCTGCGAATCTAGGAATTTCAGTACATCCTGAATTTACGTATGTAATTGTTAAAGCTCAAGATGAGAAGTTTTTAATTGCCAAAGATCTTCTTACATTTGTTGCTGAAGAAATTGGTTGGGAAGACTATACGGTTGAACGTGAACTGCAAGGATCAGAGCTGGATCGTGTAGTTGCTAAGCATCCACTTTATGATCGTGATTCACTTGTAATGCTCGGAGAACATGTATCTGCTGATGCTGGTACAGGTTGCGTTCACACTGCACCTGGTCATGGTGAAGACGATTTCTACATTTCTCAAGCGTACGGAATTGATGCACTTTCACCTATAGACGATCGTGGTGTTATGACGGATGAAGCACCTGGATTTGCAGGGATGTTTTATGAAGATGCGAATAAAGCAGTAACTGAAGCACTTGATAAAGTAGGTTGTTTGAAGAAACTATCATTCATCACTCACTCGTATCCACATGATTGGCGTACGAAAAAACCGGTAATTTACCGTGCAACTGCTCAGTGGTTTGCTTCAATTAAAAGTTTCCGTCCTGAATTACTTCAGGCGATTAAAGATACAAAGTTTACACCTTCATGGGGTGAAACGCGTCTTTATAATATGGTTCGTGACCGCGGTGACTGGTGTATCTCACGTCAACGTGTGTGGGGAGTTCCGATTCCTGTGTTTTACGGAGAAAATGATGAACCGATCATTACGGATGAAACCATTGCAAGCGTTGCAGCCATCTTCCGTGAACACGGCTCTAATGTATGGTTTGAATGGGATGCGAAAGATTTACTTCCTGAAGGATTTACACATCCAAGTAGCCCGAATGGTGTATTCACGAAAGAAACGGACATTATGGACGTTTGGTTTGACTCAGGATCTACACATCAAGGTGTACTGGAAGAGCGCGATGACCTTGTTTACCCAGCGGATCTTTACTTGGAAGGGTCTGACCAGTACCGTGGGTGGTTCAACTCTTCATTGACAACAAGTGTTGCAATAAACGGACATGCACCTTATAAGGGGATTTTAAGCCATGGCTTTACTCTTGATGGAAATGGCCGTAAAATGAGTAAATCGCTTGGAAACGTAATTGTTCCTGCGAAAGTAATGAACCAAATGGGTGCGGACATTCTTCGTTTATGGGTTTCTTCAGTAGATTATACTGCGGATGTTCGAGTGTCAGATTCAAACTTTAAACAAGTTTCGGAAGTTTATCGTAAAATCCGTAATACATTCCGTTTCATTCACGGAAATACATCGGATTTCAATCCAGCTACAGATCGTGTTCAATTTGAAGATTTACGACCGGTAGATCAGTATGTCTATCTAAAACTTCAAGATTTGATCAAAGAAGTTCGCGAAGCTTATGAAAACTATGAATTTGCAACGGTTTATCATGCTACGAACAATTTCTGTACAGGTGTTTTGAGTTCGTTCTATTTGGACATTGCGAAAGACGTTGTTTACATTGAAAACAAAAATCATCCACATCGTCGTGCAATGCAAACGGTTATGCACGATACGTTAATGGCTCTTGTTCAATTGTTGACGCCGATTTTACCACATACAACTGATGAAATGTGGGCTCACTTTGACCATGTTGAAGAAGAGAGTGTTCAACTGACGGATATGCCGGAAGCTCAAGATTTAGGAGCTGAAGCAGAAAAACTTCGTGAGCAGTTCGGAACGCTTATGTTAATTCGTGATGATGTTCTAAAAGCTCTAGAAGTTGCTCGAAATGAAAAAACGATTGGTAAATCACTTGAAGCAAAATTGACAGTATGTGTTCCTGAAGCATATAAAGATGTATTCAAAGCGAAGGACATCGATTTTGCACAGTTCTTTATCGTGTCTGAGTTTACAGAAGGCGACATCGAGAATGTTCCTGAACATGCATTGAAACTGGATACAGTAAGTGTTCTAATCGAAGCTGCAAACGGTGAGAAGTGTGATCGTTGCTGGACAATCTCTGAAACAGTTGGTTCAGATGAACTGCATCCAGAGATTTGTGAAAGATGTGCGTCTGTTGTAAAAGAACACTATACAGTGACAGAATAACTCGTCTAATATGAAGTGGCGGCGGCAGTCTGATTGTACAGATTGCCTACGCTGCTTTTTTTATATTTAATGAGTAAGATTTAACGTCTATGGTAGATCATTTGTGGTAAAATAAAATCAATTGTTATATGGGGGTTATGGGAAATGTTTATTTATTACGGATTGGCCATACTTGTGATTTTCCTAGATCAATTGACGAAATGGTTAGTTGTTAGCAACATGAAACTTGGGGAAAGAATAAGCATATCCGAACCCTATCTTGGACTTCTATCACATCGTAATAAAGGTGCGGCTTGGGGAATGCTTGAGGGACAGATGTGGCTCTTTTATATTGTTACAATTATTGTGGCCGCTGGAATTATTTATTATTTTCATAAAGAAGCAAAAGGAGAACCATTATTTGCACTCGGTTTAATGATGCTTTTAGGTGGCGCAATTGGTAATTTCATCGACCGTGTCATTCGAAAAGAAGTTGTCGATTTCATTGATGTGCTTATACCGTTTGTAAATTATGAATTTCCGATATTTAACATAGCAGATGCTGCTTTGACCGTTGGTGTTGTTTTAGTAATTATCCATATTCTTATGGATGAAAAGAAGAATATGAAAAAGAAAAAGGTGTCTTAATGGAGAAATTTGTAGTAGAAATAACAGAAGAATTTGAAGGAAGCCGAATCGATAAAGCACTCATCGATGCACGACCGGAATGGTCTAGAAGCCAAGTTCAACAGTGGATGAAAGACGGTTTTGTACTTGTTGGTGGAAAACCCGTAAAAGCAAGTTATAAAATGAAGAGCGGCGATATACTAACCGTTCAAGAGCCCGAACCAGAAGTTCTTGATGTAATTGCTGAAGATCTGAATTTAGAAATTGTCTACGAAGATTCAGATGTCCTTGTCGTCAACAAACCACGCGGAATGGTTGTGCATCCAGCGCCGGGCCATCCAAGTGGTACAGTTGTGAATGGTCTTATGCATCATTGTAATGACTTATCAGGTATTAACGGCGTACTTAGACCTGGAATTGTACACCGCATCGACAAAGATACATCGGGACTTCTTATGGTTGCCAAAAACGACAAAGCCCATGTATCGCTTGTGAATCAACTAGTGGATAGATCGGTGACTAGAGTTTACACAGCTCTTGTTCACGGTCATATACCCCATGATAACGGCACGATAGAGGCACCTATTGGTCGTCATCAGCGTGAAAGACAGAGTATGACGGTTACGGATAAAGGTAAACATGCTGTGACTCATTTTAAAGTACTTGAACGTTTTGGGAATTTTACTCTTGTGGAATGTAAACTTGAAACCGGCCGCACACATCAAATCCGTGTGCATATGAAGTATATCGGATTCCCTCTTGCAGGAGATCCTAAATACGGACCTAAAAAAACAGTCAACTTTGAAGGTCAGTTGTTACATGCGGGTACGGTAGGCTTTGAACATCCTGAAACAGGTGAGTATATGGAGTTTACAAGCCCACCACCGGAAGATTTTTTAGCGATGATCGACAAAGTTCGAGTGAACGTTGACAAATCAGAAGAGTAAACTGTATACTGATAAAAGTAAATGAATAGCGATACCTTTAAGATCAGTCCAGAGAGGCTGGGAAGGTTGCACGGAAGTATGGTAGGGATTGCTGCGGCAATTTTTCTGCTGTACGTATTTTCTGCATGTAAACCCTCCCGCCAATTATGGCTGGAGGGATTTTTTTATGCCTAGATTACAGTTAGCCAGTTGATTTCCGTTCCATGCGGACGCTTTCTACGGGGCGGGCGTTGAGCCTCCTCGCTCGCTTTCGCTCCGCTGCGGGGTCTCAACTGTCCCGCTTAATCCCGCTAGAGTCGCCGCATTGCACTCCAATCAACTTAGATTGAACTTTAAATTCAATTGAACTTTTATCTTTAACACAATCTTAGCTTATTGGAGTGCAGACCGGCGACTCCAATGGGATCAGCGCGAATGTCGAGACCCCACAGGAGCGCGGTTTTCGCGACGAGGAGGCTTGACGAGTGCCCCATGGAACGCGTCCGGTCGGAACGGAAATCAGCGGGCACGAAGAACATCCATTTTAATTCATACATAATCGATTTTAATTAGGAGGAGAAAATAGTGGCGGAGAAAGCAAATATATTGGACGAGCAAGCGATTGATAGAGCACTTACGCGGATTGCTCATGAAATTATTGAACGCAACAAAGGAATTGATGAGTGTATCTTAGTTGGCATTAAAACAAGAGGTGCATTTTTAGCGAAACGATTGGCACTGAAGATTGAACAGTTTGAAGGAAAAAAGATTCGGTCGGGTGAACTGGACATTACGCTTTACCGGGATGACCTAGTATTGAAAAATGACAACAAAGAGCCACTCGTTCAACAAGTAGACATCGAACACGATGTGACCGATATGAAAGTGGTTTTGGTAGACGACGTTTTATACACAGGCAGAACCGTTCGTGCAGCAATGGATGCTGTGATGGACTTAGGAAGACCCGCATCTGTACAACTCGCAGTACTTGTGGACAGGGGACATCGTGAACTTCCGATACGTCCGGATTATGTAGGGAAAAACATTCCTACATCGAGTGGAGAACGAGTTGTTGTGAGTGTCGAAGAAACGGATGGTAAAAACAGCGTTTCAATTCATTCAATATAAATAACAAAATAAAGAAATTAGCATGGGGGAAACGAAGGTGTCTGAAAAAGTCTTGGATGTACATGAAAAACCGAAAATGGGACATTGGTTAACGCTGAGTTTACAACATATGTTTGCAATGTTTGGTGCAACAATATTGGTTCCTCAACTCGTTGGGTTAAGCCCAGCAATTGCCTTATTAACGAGTGGAATTGCAACAATCGTTTTCATCATCGTTACACGCTTTCAAGTTCCAGCGTACTTGGGTTCATCGTTTGCATTCATTATTCCAATACAAGTTGCGACGGAGAGTGGGGGAATTGGAAGTGCGATGATTGGGAGTACGTTCGTAGCGCTTGTCTACGGAATTATTTCTTTAATCATTTGGAAAACGGGATCGGGTTGGATTATGAACGTATTGCCTCCGATTGTTGTTGCTCCGGTTATTATCGTAATTGGTTTAGCGCTTGCGCCAACTGCAGTCGGAATGGCAAGTACTGTTAACAATGAATACAACTTGCTTCATTTCTCCGCTGCGCTTGTGACGCTGTCCGCAGCAATCATTTGCTTAATGTTCTTTAAAGGGATTATCAGTTTAATGCCGATCTTAATCGGAATTATCGTCGGCTATATTTACTCAGCGGCTATTGGAATATTGGATTTCACGAAAGTAATAGAAGCAAAAGTTCTCGTGTTTCCTGAAATGCTCATTCCTGGGGTTGACTACGACTTTGTTGTTACACCCACACTGCTCTTAGTTATGGTACCGATCGCAATTGTTACGATATCTGAACATATTGGACATCAGCTTGTCCTTGGAAGAATTGTTGAAAGAGACTACATAAAAGACCCAGGTTTACACCGTTCTTTGCTGGGAGATGGGCTTGGAACACTCCTCAGTGGTTTGATCGGTGGACCTCCGAAAACAACATACGGTGAAAATATTGGAGTTCTTGCAATCACTCGAGTGTATAGTGTATACGTAATTTTAGGAGCTGCGGTATTCGCAATCATCTTCTCTTTTTTCGGAAAAGTAATGGCCTTAATCGCAACGATTCCTACAGCGGTTTTGGGTGGAATATCCATTCTATTGTTCGGAATCATTGCATCTTCAGGCCTTCGGATGCTTGTAGATCATAAAGTAGACTTTGGCAATCAACGAAATCTTGTAATTGCATCGGTCATCTTAGTCATCGGGATTGGTGGAGCATCCATCAAGTTCAGTGAAACGTTTGAAATAGAAGGAATGGCTCTTGCCGCAATCGTTGGTGTTGTTTTGAATCTTGTACTTCCAGGAAAAACGACCAAAAAGCTCACAGACGAAACTGCATAAAGTGGAAGGGGAATTCAAATGAAACATCTTGTATCGATGAAAGATTTGAGCGAATTACAAATAATAGAACTACTGGATAGAGCAGAACGTTTTAAAAAAGAAGGAATTCATGAATTACCTGGAAACTATACAATAAGTAACTTGTTTTTTGAACCGAGTACTCGAACGAAGATGAGCTTTGAAATGGCAGAACGTAAATTGGGTTTAGAAGTACTACCCTTCGAAGCAGGATTTTCAAGTGCATTAAAAGGGGAATCCCTTTACGACACAGTAAAAACACTGGAGTCGATTGGTTTAGATGTACTGGTCATTCGTCATCCCGATGATGGATATTATGAAGAGCTGATCAATAAGACAAGCTGTTCGATCATAAACGGCGGCGACGGATCGGGACAACATCCAACTCAATCCTTACTGGACTTGTTTACTATAAAAGAAGAGTTTGGAACATTTGAAGGGATAGAGGTTCTTATTGTCGGTGATATTGTGCACAGTCGTGTGGCGCGTTCAAATGCAGATGCACTGACAAGATTAGGTGCAAATGTTACGTTCCTTTGCCCGGCTGAATGGTCAGGAGAATTTGAATCTGTAAATGATTGGGAAGATTATGCTGAAAAAAGTGACGTAATCATGTTGCTAAGAGTTCAAAATGAACGTCATAAGGACGGCGAAAGTTACAGCGGAGAAAGTTACCACGAACGTTATGGTTTAACGTTAGAACGTGCTTCGCGAATGAAAGAAACAGCAATCATTATGCATCCTGCGCCTTTTAATCGAGGAGTTGAGATTGCAGATGAATTGATTGAAAATGCGAACTCTCGTATTTTTATGCAGATAAAAAATGGTGTGTATGTTAGAATGGCAGTATTAGAGGCAATTTTGAAAGGGAGGAATTAAGTTTGGATAAACTAATTCAAGGCGTACAAATGGTATCTGAAAGTGGAGAGTTAATCATTGGAGATGTTGGGATTACGAGAAATGTAATTAGTGAAATTGGGACCGAACTTGATGCCGGTAATGCAAAAATTATAAATGGGAATGGATTATTCCTATCTCCAGGTTTTATAGATGTGCATGTACATCTTCGTCAGCCTGGTGGAGAACATAAAGAAACTATTGAATCGGGTACACATGCTGCTGCAAAAGGTGGTTATACAACGATTTGTCCGATGCCGAACACAAGACCTGTTCCAGATACAATCGAAAATCTTACACTTGTGAATGACTTGATTGCTAAAAATGCTTTGATACGTGTTCTTCCATATGCATCCATCACGATTCGTCAAGCGGGTAAAGAACGAGCAAATCTTGCGGAACTAAAAGAGAATGGCGCATTTGCATTTACGGACGATGGTGTGGGGGTACAAGAAGCGGGAATGATGTATGAAGCAATGCAAGACGCTGCTAAAATAGACATGGCGGTTGTTGCACATTGTGAAGACAATTCACTTATATACGGCGGCGCACTACATGAAGGAACGAAAAATAAAGAGCTGGGGTTACCTGGAATTCCTTCAATCGCAGAATCGGTACATATTGCAAGGGATATATTATTAGCTGAAGCGGCAGGCGCACATTATCATGTCTGTCACGTAAGTACGAAAGAATCGGTTCGAGTGATTCGGGATGGTAAAAAAGCGGGAGTTCGCGTAACCGCAGAAGTGAGTCCACATCATTTGCTGTTATCGGAAAATGACATTACGAAAGACGATGCAGATTGGAAAATGAACCCACCACTTCGAGGTCAAGACGATTTGGATGCACTTCGCGCTGGACTCTTAGACGGAACACTTGATTTTATCGCAACAGATCATGCACCGCACACAGCTGAAGAAAAAGCAGTGGGCATGAAAACAGCACCGTTTGGTATTACAGGTTTAGAAACAGCATTTCCACTTCTGTATACGAACTTTGTAAAAGAAGGAATTTGGACAATGAAACAACTCATCGACTGGATGACTAGTAAGCCTGCAGAGGTCTTTAATCTGCCTTACGGAAAACTAGAAGTGGGTGCAGAAGCAGATTTGGTATTGATTGATTTGAATAAGGAACAGAAAATAGATCGTTCTACATTCGTATCGCAAGGGAAAAACACACCATTTGACGGCTGGGATTGCTTTGGATGGCCAGTAATGACGATTTACGGCGGAAAAGTTGTTTGGGAGGATGGAAAATGATGAAAACAAGAATGCTTATTTTGGAAGACGGTACGGTTTTTGAAGGTGCTGCATTCGGTAGTGATCGAGCATCGATCGGAGAAACAGTATTCACGACAGGTATGACGGGTTATCAAGAAGCCATTTCAAATCCATCGAGCTTTGGATCGATTCTCGTTATGACGTATCCTCTAATTGGTAATTACGGCATTAACCGCGATGATTTTGAATCGATTGAGACGTCTGTCAACGGCCTTGTTGTTCGTGAGTTGGAGGAAGAGCCATCAAACTTTAGAAGCGGCATGAGTCTTGGAGCTGTTTTGGAAATGAAGGGTGTGCCTGGAATTCAAGGAATTGACACTCGTAAGTTAACGAGAATTTTACGCGATAAAGGTCCTCTAAAAGGCTATCTAACAGCAGTTGAAGAAGAAGTATCTTTGGTCGATAAAATAGCGGAAATAGCAGCTTATCAATTGCCGACAAATTTAGTTTCTCGAGTTTCAACGAAGAAACCTTATCCAAGCCCAGGGCGCGGAGATCGAGTTGTCTTAATCGATTGCGGCATGAAGCACGGGATTTTAAGAGAACTCAATAAAAGAGATTGCGATGTCATTGTAGTTCCATTCGATACTTCAGCAGACGTCATACTTTCTTTATTCCCAGACGGCATTGTTTTATCAAATGGTCCGGGAAATCCTGAAGATGTTCAAGTCACTGTAAATATAATCAAAGAATTATTAGGTAGAGCACCTATTTTCGGTATTGGTTTAGGACATCAATTGCTGGCACTTGCGAATGGCGCAACAACGATTAAGTTGAAAAACGGTCATCGCGGAGGCAATCACCCTGTAAAAGATTTATTGTCTGGAAGAACAGAATTGACGTCACAAAATCACGGGTACGCTGTGGATGAAAATTCTCTTGAAGGAACAAATCTTGAAATCACTCATAAAGCACTTAATGATGGATCGATTGAAGGGTTAAAGAGCACTCTGTATAACGCTTTTTCGGTACAATTTCACCCTGAAGCATCCCCTGGACCTGAAGATTCGAACCACCTATTTGATCGATTTATCGACTTAATGAAAACGAACAACCGGAAGGAGAATTTTAATGCCTAAACGTACAGACATTGAAACAATATTAGTAATCGGTTCGGGTCCAATCGTCATCGGACAAGCAGCAGAATTCGACTATGCGGGAACACAAGCATGTCTTTCATTAAAAGAAGAAGGATACAGAGTAATCTTGATCAACTCGAATCCTGCAACAATAATGACCGATACGGAAATCGCGGACAAAGTGTATATTGAGCCGTTGACGCTTGAATTTGTTAGTGGAATCATTCGTAAAGAACAGCCGGATGCACTTCTTCCAACACTTGGTGGACAAACTGGACTGAATATGGCAATTGAACTGCATGAATCAGGTATTTTAGATGAACTGGGTGTCGAGATTTTGGGTACGAAACTCGATGCGATTCATAAAGCAGAAGACCGTGATTTATTCCGCACGCTTATGAACGAACTTGGGGAACCTGTTCCTGAGAGTGACATCATTCATAATCTTGAAGAAGCTTATGCATTTGTAGAGCGCATCGGTTATCCCGTTATTGTTCGCCCAGCATTTACAATGGGGGGGACAGGCGGCGGTATTTGTGAAAACGATAAAGAGCTTGAAGAAACAGTATCAAGCGGTTTGAAGTATAGCCCAGTTACGCAATGTCTCCTTGAAAAATCGATTGCGGGATATAAAGAAATTGAATATGAAGTTATGCGAGATTCCGCGGATAATGCGATTGTCGTATGTAATATGGAAAACGTCGATGCCGTTGGAATTCATACGGGTGATTCGATTGTTGCAGCACCTTGTCAAACATTGACAGACCGTGAAAATCAGATGTTGCGAAATGTTTCACTTAAAATCATTCGTGAACTCAAAATCGAAGGTGGATGTAACGTTCAACTTGCACTCGATCCGCATTCGTTCAACTATTATATTATCGAAGTGAATCCTCGTGTAAGTAGATCGTCTGCACTTGCATCGAAAGCAACAGGATATCCAATTGCTAAAATCGCAGCTAAAATCGCTGTTGGTTTAACGCTTGATGAAATGATGAATCCGGTAACTGGAACGACATATGCTTGTTTCGAACCGTCACTCGATTACATCGTTACGAAAATTCCACGCTGGCCGTTTGATAAATTCGAATCTGCGAAACGGAATCTTGGTACGCAAATGAAGGCGACTGGAGAAGTAATGGCAATTGGCCGTACATTCGAAGAGTCGATTTTAAAAGCGGTACGTTCACTAGAAACGGGACAATTTGACTTGTCTCTTAAAAACGGTTCTGAAATGACGGATGAGTGGATTGAAAAACGGATTCGTCGTGCAGGAGATGAGCGTTTATTCTTCATCGGCGAAGCAATGCGTAGAGGCGTTTCTGTAGAAACAATTCACGACTGGAGTATGATTGATGTATTTTTCCTTCGTAAACTCGAAAACATTGTGCGATACGAAAATGACTTGAGAAATAATCCGTTCGACCGGGCTACATTGTACAAAGCAAAACGTATGGGCTTTGCGGATGTTACGATTGCCAAGCTTTGGGAGTCCAATGAAAAAGCGATTTATGAGTACCGAAAAGAACAGGGAATTATTCCGGTCTATAAAAAAGTAGATACGTGCGCGGGTGAGTTTGAATCCGATACACCCTATTTTTACGGAACATATGAAGACGAGAATGAGTCGATGAAGTCTGAAAAGAAAAGCATCGTCGTGTTAGGTTCGGGTCCAATTCGAATCGGACAAGGTGTTGAGTTTGACTACGCAACGGTTCACTCAGTTTGGGCGATTCAACAAGCGGGATACGAAGCGATTATTATTAACAACAATCCGGAAACTGTTTCAACGGATTTCTCAATCTCAGATAAATTGTACTTTGAACCTCTTACTCTAGAAGATGTGATGCACATTGTTGATCTTGAGCAACCTGAAGGTGTAGTTGTTCAGTTCGGTGGACAAACGGCGATTAACCTTGCTGCTGGCCTTGAAGATCGCGGTGTGAAGATTTTAGGAACATCTCTTGAAGATACAGATCGTGCTGAAAATCGTAATAAGTTCGAGAAAGCTCTTCATGAAATTGACATTCCACAACCACTTGGAAAAACGGCTGTATCTGTTCCAGAAGCAATTGTAATTGCCAATGAAATCGGCTATCCAGTACTCGTTAGACCTTCTTATGTTTTAGGTGGACGTGCAATGGAAATCGTTTATAGAGAAGAAGAACTGATTTATTATATGGAGCATGCGGTTGACGCAAGTCCTGAGCAACCGATTCTCGTCGATCGATATTTAACGGGTGTAGAAATTGAAGTAGATGCCATTAGTGACGGTGAAAACGTATTGATTCCAGGAATTATGGAACATATCGAACGCGCAGGAGTTCACTCAGGTGACTCGATTGCAGTGTATCCACCACAAAACTTATCGGACAAACATATTCAAACAATTACGGATTATACGACGAGACTGGCTCGTGGACTGAAGATTATTGGTCTGATGAACATTCAATACGTCATTTCAGATGATGAAGTGTATGTGATTGAAGTGAATCCACGTTCAAGCCGAACGGTACCGTTTTTGAGTAAAATCACGAACATTCCAATGGCGAATATTGCTACGAAAGCCATTCTTGGACACTCCATTACATCACAAGGATACAGAGGTGGACTTGCAAAAGCTCCAGCTGGTGTGTACGTGAAGGTTCCCGTGTTTTCATTCGCAAAACTTCGTCGTGTAGACATAACGCTTGGGCCTGAAATGAAATCCACAGGTGAAGTTATGGGGAAAGACGTAACGCTTGAAAAAGCACTTTACAAAGGCCTTGTTGCATCAGGTATGGAAATAAAAGAATACGGAACTGTACTTATGACTGTTTCGGATAAAGATAAAGATGAAATGATTGGAATCGCGAAACGCTTTACGAACATCGGGTATCACGTGATGGCAACTGAAGGAACTGCAAGAGTATTAGAAGCCGCTGGAATACGTGTGAAAAAGGTTGGTAAAATAGGTTCTGAAGGTCAGACACTTCTCGATGTCATTCAAAAAGGTGAAGCACAGTTTGTCATCAATACATTGACGATTGGAAAAGAACCGGCACGTGACGGCTTTAGAATTCGTCGTCAATCGGTAGAAAACAACGTTCCATGCTTTACTTCATTAGATACTGCTGAAGCAATGCTCAGTGTGATTGAATCCATGAAGTTCCAAACGGAGGCAATGACGAAAAGGGAGGTTTTAAGTTGATCATCCAAGATCGTATGAAAATAACTTCTCAAAATCGTTTAGCCCATAATATATTTGAAATGAAGCTCACTGGAAAACTGGTCGGAGAGATTTCTTCTCCGGGGCAGTTTATCCACATCCGGGTAAGTGATTCGTATGAATTGCTTCTCCGGAGACCCATTTCAATCGCATCTATTAATGAAGAAAAGACTGAAATAACGATTATATACCGTGCGGAAGGGAAGGGGACAACCGAGCTTTCAAAGAAACGTGAAGGCGATGAAGTGGATGTTCTTGGACCTCTTGGCAACGGTTTTCCGGTAGAAGAAACGGCAGCAGGCGAAACGGCAATTCTCATAGGCGGCGGTATCGGTGTTCCCCCGCTTTATGAGCTGTCGAAACAACTGACGGCTAAAGGCGTAAAATGTGTTCATGTATTAGGATTTCAATCCGAAAATGTCGTATTTTATGAAAAAGAATTTGCAGAGCTCGGTGAAACGCATATTGTAACAGTGGACGGAACGCATGGTACTGCAGGATTTGTCACGACTGTTATGGAGAAGTTTGAAGAAAAGTTTTCAACGTATTACAGCTGCGGGCCTATGCCAATGCTGAATGCCGTAGAGCAAATGTACAAAGGACAAAAAGGGTTTCTATCATTTGAACAACGTATGGGGTGCGGAATTGGGGCTTGTTTTGCATGTGTGTGCAGAACGACTGAAGGCTCGGACAAACCGTATATTAAAGTATGTTCGGATGGACCCGTCTTTCCAGCAGGGGTGGTGTCGATATGAATAGACTCTCAGTTGATTTACCAGGACTGCAACTAAAAAATCCGATTATGCCGGCATCGGGTTGCTTTGGATTTGGTCAAGAATACGGCAATCTGTATGACTTATCCCTTCTTGGCGCGATTATGATTAAAGCTACAACGCTAGAAATGAGACTTGGAAATCCTACGCCACGTGTTGCTGAAACGTCTTCAGGAATGCTGAATGCGATAGGACTTCAAAATCCAGGACTTAAAAGTGTTATGGAAAACGAATTGCCTTGGTTGGAAAAGTTTGATGTGCCGATCATTGCGAATGTTGCAGGTACGGAAACATCGGATTATGTTGAAGTGGCACGAGTCATTTCAAGTGCGCCGAATGTGAACGCGTTGGAATTAAACATTTCATGCCCGAACGTTAAAGAAGGCGGAATCACATTTGGAACGGATCCAATCGTTGCTGAGAAATTGACAGCGGCTGTAAAAGCTGTTTCAAAAGTACCGGTGTACGTGAAACTTTCACCAAACGTTACCAATGTAAGTGAAATTGCACGTGCTGTTGAAGCGGGTGGTGCGGACGGTATTACGATGATCAATACACTTCTTGGTATGCGTTTGGATGAAAAAACAGGACGTCCTGTCATTGCCAATTTAACCGGTGGATTATCCGGACCGGCAATTAAACCAGTCGCCATTAAAATGGTCTATGAAGTGAGTCAAGCCGTCCGAATTCCGATTATTGGGATGGGTGGAATTACAGAAACGTCTGATGTCATTGATTTCCTATCCGCCGGCGCAAGTGCGGTTGCAGTAGGAACAGCGAACTTTGTCAATCCTTTTATATGTCCAACGATTATTAAAGAATTGCCGGCTAAATTAGATGAACTTGGAATCAATCATATTTCTGAGCTCATTGGAAGGAGTCACCGTCTGTGAAAAACACACCGATTATTGCACTCGATTTTCATTCGGCTGAAAAGACATTTGAATTTCTTAGTGCGTTTGACGGAGATGTCCATGTCAAAGTAGGCATGCAACTGTATTACAAAGAAGGCCCAGCGATTGTTTCTCGTTTGAAAGAGTTGGGGTATGATGTATTTCTCGATTTGAAGTTGCATGATATTCCAAACACCGTGAAGTCTGCGATGGAAGTACTCGCAGGCTTTGGTGTGGACCTTGTGAACGTTCATGCTGCAGGCGGCAAGGCGATGATGGAGGCGGCACTTGAAGGACTTGATAAAGGTACACCTTCAGGTCATAAACGTCCAGCGCTCATCGGTGTGACTCAGTTGACGTCGACGGATGATCGACAAGTTCGTGAAGAGCAATTGATAAACGTCGCTCTTAGAGACTCTGTACTGCATTATGCACAGCTCACGAAAAGTGCAGGCTTGGACGGCGTGGTTTGTTCGGTTCACGAGTCGGCTGTGATTCAAGAGGCGTGCGGCACTGAGTTTTTAAAAGTGACGCCAGGAATACGACTTTCAGACGGCGGAGTTCACGATCAGAAGCGGATCGCGACACCAGAAGAAGCACGACTTGCGGGTTCGACACATATCGTTGTTGGAAGAGCGATTACAGGAGCAGTAGATCCACGTGCTGCGTATGAAGAAATCAATGCACTTTGGAAGGGGCTAGTATAATGACTGAGAAAAAAGACATTGCAAAAATTCTATTGAATGTTGGAGCGATTGAGCTTAGTCCAAATGAGCCGTTCACATGGGCTTCAGGAATAGAATCCCCAATTTACTGTGACAACCGTTTAACGATGGCAGATCCTGTGGGACGGAAACAAATTGCAGAAGGCTTGGCACGCATCATTCGTGAACAGTATTCGGATACGACTGTAATCGCAGGTACTGCAACGGCTGGGATTCCACATGCAGCATGGGTTGCGGATATTTTAGGGTTACCGATGGTGTACATCCGGTCAGCAGCTAAAGGACATGGCAGAAGCCGTCAAATCGAAGGTAAAATTACTTCGGATGATAAAGCAGTGATTATCGAAGATCTGATTTCAACAGGTGGAAGCAGTTTGAATGCTGCAGAAGCACTTCGTTCAGAGAATGTTGAAGTGACGGGCATTGTCTCTATATTTACATATGAATTGCAAAGTGCAGACAAAGCGTTCGCAGCGGAAAACTTAACGTATACAAGCTTAACGAATTTCGGCGCTCTCATTGAAGCGGCAGAAGAAAGCGGCGCGATCAGTGATGAATCGATTGACAGTTTGCTTGAGTGGCATGGTAAGTTGAAAATAGGTGCATTGTAATGAAAAAAGGCGATTCCACAGTGGAATCGCTTTTTTTATGCTGTTGAAGTGCTCTTTTTGTGTGAGTGCTCTTGAGTGACTCGTTTTTGGGTGGGTGGAAAGTCATGATTTGCAAGCAGATCGCGTGGGGTGCAAGCAAACGGGTGTTGAGTGCAAGGAAAGTGGTGTGGGGTGCAAGCAAACGGGTGTTGAGTGCAAGGAAAGTGGTGTGGGGTGCAAGCAAATGTATGGTGAGTGCAAGGAAAGTAGCGTGGTGTGCAAGGAAAACAAATGCCGTTGAAACGTAATTGAATTGTGAAAAGCACTTGAGTAGCTTGGGTTTAAGGTCATCGTTTGCAAGCGAATCTCGTGGGGTGCAAGCAAACCGGTGTTGAGTGCAAGGAAAGTCGTGTGGGGTGCAAGGAAGCGCGTGGTGAGTGCAAGGGAAATGCCATGGGGTGCAAGGAAGACAAATGCTGTTGAAACGTTATTGGATTGAGAAGAGCACTTGAGTAGCTTGGGTTTAAGGTCCTCGTTTGCAAGCAAATCTCGTGGGGAGCAAGCAAACGGGTGTTGAGTGTAAGGAAAGTGGTTTGAGGTGCAAGGAAACGCGTGGTGAGTGCAAGGGAAGATGTTAAGCATATTGAATCAACGGAAAACAGAATGTAAAGAGCATCGCAATTTAGCGATGTTCTTTTTTATCTATTAAACTCAATAAAATTTTCTTTTTAGGAACATATTTGGATATCTTTGGTATAGTAATTGGAATGTGAAGACTATAGGACAGTTCGGTGAATTCATAACCTTCGGGATAATGAAACTTTTATGCCTTCTGAACGTATCAATAGTATGTACCGCAAACGAAGCCGATCATTTAATTACTGTCGATTGGAGGTGAGGTTATTGTATTTTCCAACTAAGAAAGATATTTGGTTTTCTATAATTATTTTTGGCTTCATACTTTTTATGATTTTGATTTACATATTTGGTGGAGAACCTATTGGTTGGCAACTGATAACCTATAAAAGTATACCGGGATATATCATAGGTGCATCGATTGTAACTTTGTTACTTTGGATTTGGTTTGGAACAGGTTATAAGATTGAAGGGGAGTTTCTAAAGGTAAGATATGGTCCATTCAAAAGTAAAATTAACATTAAAGAAATCAAAACAATTCGCCGAACCAAAAGTCCATTGACAGCTCCTGCTCTATCCGTTGACAGATTGGAGATTCGATTTAGTAAATATGATGTGATAAATATATCCCCGAAAAGTGAAAGTGAACTTATACACTCATTGTTAGCTATAAATCCTAAAATACAATTGGATGATATTTCATTGGAGCTAAATGAAAACTAGGTTCGATATATTCAGCAAAAGAGTGTAGTTTTGCACATAGTCTGCTCATGAATCGGGCCAAAATCCAATGTAGATAAACTGTTGCTTTACGTTCCGGCGCGCGCTTTCCGGAGGGCGTGGCTTGAGCCGCTTCCTTCGCTGCGCTCCGTCCAGGGTCTCAAGGCGAGTGCAAAGATATGCTCGAAAAGCTAACGCTTTATCTCGCAAAAGCCGTTCTTCGTAACGACTTTCGCTGATTCTCTCGGAGTCGACGCCTGCACTCCAAGCAACGGAGTGTGTTATCTGAAAAAGCATCTTAAGCTAATGGGCCAAATTGTTGCAGACAGTTAGTATTGAATCATACTTATAAATATAATTACAATCGCTATTAGCTATTATAAGAATTTCATCAAAGAAAAAAGAACTCAAAGTAATTTGGAATAATAAGAAAAAACTACTTATGATAAAGGATGTGAAATGGATGTGGAATCGTAATAATAATCATATGATGGGTTGGGAAGGCACCACCGGAATGGGAGTTATAGGTGTTTTAGTTGTCTTGCTCCTGGTTATCATCACCGTGTTGGTTATCTTTACTATCATAAAAATAGCAAGGGAAAATAAAGGTGGGCAAACAACACCTGCACATAAACTCTCGGATAACGAAGCCTTATCAATTCTCCAAAAAAGATTTGCTCAAGGGGAAATCAGTGAAGAAGAGTACTTAAGGATGAAGGATGTATTAAAAGAAAAATGATACAGCAGGAAGGTGGCTGCTGACCTGTTAAGATTAACCCTTATAATACAATAGGGCGCAGTTGTTGAATAAGGCTGTGCTTAAAACGGGCCATTTTGTAAAAAACAAAGGGGGGATACTAATGTTCAAACGTAAGCTATATTGTACGAATTGTAATCGAGAAGTTCAGGACGGAGAAGAAATCTATGCGAAGATGAAGGCTCCTAAGAACACTATAATGGTCGAGATTAAAGCATATTTGAAAAAAGAAAGCGAGATTTTTTGTACAGATTGTCTAGATAAAGTGAAATGATGTTTTAGGCAAACGGGCGCTTTAGTAGAAAAAGCAACGTCATATAAAGTTAATAAAAATAAGGGAGGTATATTAAAATAATCGTAAAAATATTATTTAACCCTATTTTAGCTTTTGCAATTTTTGTGACAGGTATATGGTTGGCCACAATAAATACATCGTTCGGTTTGATGTCAATTTTAGGCGGTTTATTATTTGGTTTCACTTCAATACGTAATGATGTGGGAACTATGAATAAAAAGGCGATGGTTTTATTTTCGGGAACGTTTATTTTCTATCTATCACTATTCTCGATCACATATCTAGTTATTATCAGGACTGTTTTTTAGCTTTGAAGTATTAAATAGTACATCGCAATCGGGTGGAGTTGTTTAATGAGGCTGTGCTTTAAACGGACAAGGTAGTTTGAAAAGGGGAATATTAAAAAATGATTGCCATTATTAGCATTCTAATTATTCTTTTTATATCAGATCAATTTATTAATCGAAAACTAATATAAAAGTTGAATATAGAAGAAACCGATTTAGATAAGCAATACGTAAACAAGCTACATAAACATGGGGAAATAATACTTTCTGGGACAAGTATTATTTTGATGATCATATTAGTAACCGACTTTCCACATCTTAGAATATTGATTTTTGTAGGAATGGTTGCTGTTTTCTCTTTCCGGACTATAATGCAGTGGATTTTCACAAAAGAAGATAAAACATACATTCTCAGTGCTATAACTTGTGTTTTATTAATTTTGGGTTTAGTTACTTATGGGACAACAAATCACTTTAATCTTATTTAAAAATTCGGGTGCCTTTAATGAATAAGGCAGTGCTTAAAACGGGCCATTTCGTTGAATAAATCTGTTGAATCAAGCAGTTGCAACCAATAGTTGCTGTATGGTTGGTGGTGTGCAACCTGTAAAACCAATACGATTACAGTAATCATATTGGAAAAGGAGTTTTGCATAATGTCGTTAGGTTCTAATATTAGTAGTAAAAGAAAATCTCTTAAGATATCGCAAGAATATGTAGCTGAACAGTTAGGAGTAAGTCGGCAGGCAGTATCAAAATGGGAAACAAATCGATCAGAACCATCAACAGATAATCTAATAAAGTTGGCTGACTTATTTGATAGTGATATTAAAGAATTAGTTTCTCCTGAGCAATATGTAGAGGAACAAAAAGAGATAGAAACTCGGATTGAACGAAATCAAAAAAATATAAATATGCAAATTTCAGCTGTCCTTGGTCGAGTTTTTACATTGGTCGGTTTTTTAGGTTATATGGGTGCTTACTCTGATAATGCTTCGCTTCCTGATTGGTATCCCAAAGTTTGGTGGGGTGTTTTCTTTTCGATTGGATTGGTCTTATCATTTGTAGGTTCAAGTGATTATTTTAAAAAACAATTTGGATCGAAAAAAATTATATGGTTTGATTTGTTATTTGTTTTTACTTTCTTATTTTATGATATGTTACCTTTTGTAAAAGATATAAATACATTGATTACTTTACTTTATGCTATTGTGATTTTGAGTTTCATAAATATTAAATTTTTTATACCAGTGTGGAGGACACCAAAGTTATCAAGCAAATAATGTTTTGAATTAACCCTCTTAGGTATATATCGCAATGGGGTACGATTCTTGAAAAGGAATTTGCCCCATTTCAGTAATAAGCCAGTTTAAAATATTGGCTGATTTCATAGCAGCTTTTCATATCGAGTAATTGAGTTACCTACTTCCATAGACTGGTAAACACCTGTTAAACACTTATAAAGAATCCAACACCTTTTTATATTAATGACTGCAAATTCATTTAGGGCGTCATTATCGATATCTACGATTATTTAAAGTGTATTTTTACAGAATAAATAAATGTGTGTTACGGTTTGAAATAGCCGTCAATATAGGGGAACTATTCATAGGAGGTATTTGGGGGTGTAATAACCATTAAAAATCTATATCTTTTTTTACTACTTGGAATTCTCTCTGGTGCAGCTATTACTTATTTCTATGATCACAAACCTTTCTTATTTTATATAGTTATGCTTGTGATTTTAGTCATTATCGGATTAAAAACAGGTAAAGGAAAATAGTGATTGTTTTGGGTGAATTTAAGAATTTCTATATTTTTTTATAGCGGCAATATTCTTTGTTATTCGGATGAAATAATACGTTGGACTAGAATCGGGGGCGATTGCTTTATAAGTGATGTCGTATTGCAATCGGGCCACTATATTTAATAAAAACAAGGAGGGTTAGAAAATTTATTTACTTTTATTCACTATAGTTTATTGTGTAATAACGCGTATTCTGGATATGGACTTTGACATTGCAATGGGGATTTATGTAATCGGCTTCGGTAGTCTCAAAGGATTGTTAAATCATGACCAGGAATACAAAGTTGTTTATAACTTCAAAAGTACTAGTAGCTTGTATAAAAAAATTGGATTTAAAGATTCTTTAATAGAGTTATTGTCTTTAGCATTAGTTTTGTTCAATGGTTATATACTTAGTCCTGACACTTTATCTCCTTTTGAACTAGTAGTTACGCTTTTTATATTGGCAATGCTATACCGTTTTCTGTTTTGGGGCGTAACGCAAACAATTAAAAAAAGAATTGTTCAAGAATAGGGTGCACCTGTTGAATAAGACAGTGCTTAAAACGGGCCAAATTGTGTTAGAGGGGGTGCAGAAGTTGAGTGGAAACAAAATGAAAATCGCTGTGTTAATAGTAAGTATATCTTTTATACTATCCATAACATTTTTTACGCTCTTCAAAATCAACTCTAATCATATAGCAAACGAGCTTGAAATGGCTGAGTGTATCGATAAGGAAGCAGGTATAAGCCTGGAAGTAGAGAAAAAGTTCTTGATTTCCAAAACTACTGTTTCTTGTGATGATAATTAATTTAGACTTTGAGCCCATTCAGTGATAGATCCATTATCTTAAAGAAAAAGTTCTACAAGTGAATTTGTTAGAAGTAACTGGGGGAGTATCATAATCGGGTGCGTAAATGGAACATTGCCTTGCAACAATAGGGCCAAGATTCTTGAAGAAGAGTTGTACTCTAGATTGGGTCAATGAGTTCGGTCGTATATTTAAATATAAGGGAGATGTTACGAATGAATAAAAATGAATGTCCAAAGTGTAATGGTACTGAGTTTGGTGAAGGTACGGATTTTATGGCAGTTAAGCCACTAGACAAAAAGTTATCAGTTGGATCGAATAAAATATTAACCTTCTGTCTTAATTGTGGAGAGGTTGTATCTACAAGGATTGAAGACCCAGGTAAATTTCGGAAGTGAATTGTAACTCTTATCACTTTGCTCATCAAAAGGGTGCGCTTAATGAATTAGGGATGGCGACATGAGGCATTTCGTGGAAATATAAAGGGGTTTGATTACTAATGTCTTTTACTACAATTATTGTATATCTAACATTGGCAGCTTTATTATTTACTCAGGTTGAAGTAGCAAAAATTAAGAAAGAAAACCAGAAACTAAAAGAGGAAATTATAGCAATAAAAACACATATCAAAAAATAGATAAGATAGATATAAAGCAAACCGGGCTATTGTTGAAGAAGAATTGTGCCTTTTTCAGTAATATGCCAATTTCTTTTAGAAGGAGAAAAACATGAAAAGACACTGCTGTGAAAATATGGATTACCATGCAAATTTCAAATGTGACATGCATAGCGACCCATTTGAATGTCCTGATAAAATATTAATTTTTGACAATAAAGAGAATGACTATGGGTTGATAATTCATGATGGTGGTTCATCAAGTATAGCTATTGATTTCTGTCCTTGGTGCAGTTCGAAATTATAACTTGCTAATCAAATGACGTACCGAATAATCATACAATGCTTTGCTAGAATCGGGGACAATTCTGGAATAAAGATTGTACCGCTAAAGGGCCAATTAGTTCAAATAGTTAGGTAAATAATATTGCATTGAAAGGAAAAGACATTGAAAAAAGTTAGAGCAATTTTTATTGGTGATGTCAGATATGATCAATGTCCAGTTTTTGAATTGAATAATGAAACGGACTACTTTGAAATGATAATTGACAAAGAAGTTAGATATGAAAAAGTAGTAGTTGAGGAAGATGATGATTTTTTGATTTTTGAAATTGAAAAAGATATCGCAACATTAATCGAGTAATAAGGTAATCGGGTGCAGTCGTTGAATAAGGGCTTCGCTTCAATCGGGCCAGATTATATAGTTATATTTATTGGTATAAGGAGAAGACTATTAGATTGGAGTTGATATTTAATGGGGCAACCTGGTATGCCATCTGGGTTTTGGATAGAACTTCTAATAATACTATTAATTATTATTTTGCTAGTTGGAATTATTCCAGCTATTTTTCGTTATAGAATGGGTGCAAAAAAAAGGAAATGGTTTTCATACAATCAGGTAAATAAATTGCATAAAAAAGTAGATTTGACTTTGCGTATAGTTTTTGTGATTTTTTTCATAACTTTTGCAATCCTTTTTAATATCCACCCCTTTTCAACATATATAATGATTGGACTTTTCGTACTAACTCAAATTGGTGTTCAAGCATATATGGAATGGAGATTTTCTGATAACAGAAAAGACTTTCAAGTATCACTAATTCAGCTTACTCTAGCTTTTGTTACCTTACTTGGATTCGCTTTTTGGTTAGAATAATTTTCATAAAAAGAATTATTTAAAGTAGCTTTAATGAAGCTATCGGGTGCAGTTGTGGAATAGGAGCTGCGTCGCAAAAGGGCCAAATCGTCGATTGAGTGGGATTGTAAATATTTTCGTGGAAGTTGTGTGTGAAATGAGGGGGAAAAGTGTTAGCAATTTTGATATTATTAGTTTTGATATTTTTTGTGTTCGACTTTGCAAAGATAAGAGCACAGAATCAAACAGTAATTAAGCAGAACTATAAAATTATCTCTCTCTTAAAGGAGATTAAAAGTAAACAATAATTTATGCTACTTATGCTCCATTCGGGGGCTTTAATCGTACAGCGTTATGCAAGAAAAGGGCGTGTTAAATGAATAAGGTGGATTGCTTTTCAACAAAACACTGGAAAAAATTTGTGGGATTTGAAACTTATATTTATTTCAACCGTATTAAAGTCAAAGGGCTGAAACGTTTTCAAATAGGACCTTAGTAAAGGATAATCACAATATACTTTTGGAGGTGTTTTTAAGCTATGAATTATGAATATAAAGAAAAAGAAAAGAAAAATGGTGTATGCGTTTCGATTAGAGATAAAGGTGAGAATTCATTGCTCGAAGTGGAGATAATAGGAAATAACGTAAAAATGGTTACATATATTCGAAATGACTATACAGCACATTTTGAAATGCCCCTGGAACTCTTCGAACAAATGTACAAAAAATTGATGGAGAATCATATTAATGGATAAATATATTTTTACTATTCCCTTGATGAAGGGGGTTAAAAAAGCATTCGAAATACATAATGAAAAAGGAATAACCATAGCTAAAATACAAAAATTCTATCCTAATTTCCTGAATATACTAACGGAGATATTTTTAACGGGATGGGAAGTTAATATAAAGGCTAACCAAGATGAAAAAGAGTTTTTTATCAAAGAGCATTTTCGCTGGACCAAAAATGGGTGGTCAATATTTGAAAATGGATTAAAAATAGGTACGTTAACTAATATCAAGGCAATTGAATTAGGTGATACAAAAGAAATTGTTATTGATGGGAAGAAGTATTACTATCTTGATAAGCCACTCGAAACCAAAACATACATAGAAGATGAAAATAAAAATGTCATTGCAATAATTGATTATAAACTGTTTGATTTATCACGAAAAAAAGAAATAGTCTTGTATAGCAATGAAATAGCAGTCACTTTGTTGGTCTGTATTGACTATTTATCAACTTTAAAGAAGAATTGAAAAACAACTTAACACTTTTAACTTTAGTGCATTCTTATTATTCGAACAATAGGGTGCAGTTGTTTTAATAGGACTACACTTCAATAAAGACAGGTTATTGGTGAAGGATTATTGGGGAAAAGTATTAGATTTAATTTAACATAGCATTATTGGGTATTAATAAGGGGATGAAAATATTGGGACAAAGAAATTCAAATATCAATGAGAAAACCCTGTTAGGTATAGGTAATATTATATTTATTTTTCTAATAGTTTTTGATGTTTATTTGTTTTTCACAAAGACTTCAATGGTTGCCAAGTTACTTGCGGGAGGTTCTTTTGTATTGTTAATGGCTTTACTTATTTTGAGCTTAAAAAAGACCATAAAACCACAAGAGAAATTCATATAACTTTGTAATCGGGTGCGATTCTAGTGCAAACGATTGCCTCCGGATCACGTAAACGAGCGAGATGGTGAAGTAAGGGAGGAGAATTCGTATGTCGAAGTATTTCAAAGGGAAATTTTAATTTCAAAAGTAATTGTAACCTTTATTTTTCTTAGCTTACTACTACTTGTTCAATATCGATCTAAGAATCTACTAAGTTTGGTTCATGTTTAAGGTGAACAATCCGATCCAAGTTTTTTTCATGTAAGTCGTCTGATAACTATAACTTTGAACTATTTGGAGGTCGTATTTTTGTTGCTTTACTTTTGATATATCTTAGATATAATTCGTAAATATTAAAATTAGGAGCTGATCTATTATGTTATATACGAATTCACTCGATAGTATTTCACCGGATATGTTAAAAGGATTTTTTGAAGGTTGGCCAAATCCGCCTAAACCTAAAACTCACTTAAAACTGTTGAAAAACAGCAGTAAAGTAGTTATTGCATTAGATGATGAAACAAATCAAGTCATTGGATTTATTACCGCAATTAGTGATGGCGTTCTATCCGCTTACATTCCACTTCTTGAAGTGTTGCCAGAATACAAAAATAAAGGTATAGGTAAAGAATTGGTAAGTCGTATGTTAAAGGAACTTGATCATATATATATGGTTGATTTATGTTGTGACGATGACCTAGTTCCTTATTATGAAAAGTTTAATATGATGAGGTCTAATGGAATGATTTTGAGAAACTATAAAATGCAGTCTGGGACTTAAAATAATATAAGCGCTTGGACAGAAATCCAAGCGTTTTGCCTATTGAATTCCGAAAAAAACAATTCAATAAATACTCTATTATACAAAAGAAAGATTTAAGTCAACGGGAAAATATCGTGTCATATCATGCAGTTTCATTCACGTCAGTCGATTTTTTTCGATCATTCTAATATTTAGAATGAAATCAATCGAAGCCCATTAACAGTACATTAGCTTAATTACGGTACGTTTAGGTAGTAGAAAATTTGGAGGTTTTAAGATGAATAAATACAATAAGAACATCCTAGCTATAACAATCATTACAATATTCACATTAATCTTAATGACAACATGGCTTGACTTGAACTTTGGATACACTCAGATATTATTAATCATTGCTGCAGCTTATGCTGTTAATCTTAATATTAAAGGCTTTAAGGAAAAGCAAAGAGAATCATAAAGCTTTAATACAAAAGGGTGCTTTAAAGGAATTTCAATTAGATTTAAACGACTTTATTGTTATATTTTTTAAGTACAGTGAAGCTGTATTCGGCAATCAAAACATGCTGATTATGGCAGCATGTTTTATGAATGAAAAAAGAGCCTAAATATACAATGAGTGTATAAATCATTGGATACTTTAGGCTTTTTAATTTTATTCCATATTGTGTTAAAGCAATCTACAGTTTAAGTGGGGACCTTCACAATCTTTTCTTTACCCTAACAAGACATCTCTTAAATATGTGGGACACATCAAAAAGACACCTTATATTCAAGAAAAGCACTCATTTTCTTGAGACTACTCTCCAAGCGACTGATACTTAGCTACCAGACCTTTTTGAACGCCTGGTCGTTCCGCAATGCGATGAGCCCATTCCAAGACATGAGTATATTCATCCATGTTTAAAAATTCATAAGAGCCTTCATACAATTTTCCTAAAGCTAAACGTCCGTACCAAGACCATATCGCAATATCTGCAATTGTATAGACATCACCAGCGATATAAGAACGCTGAGCTAATGTTTTATCAAGTAAGTCTAATTGACGTTTCGTTTCCATAGTAAAACGATCAATTGGGTATTTCATAGGTTCTGGCGCATAAGCAAAAAAGTGGCCAAAACCTCCACCAACATAAGGACCCGACCCAATTTGCCAGAATAGCCAATTAAGGGTTTCTGTCCGTCCATGAATATCTGTCGGGATCAGTTCATTAAATTTCTCAGCCAAGTAAAGCAGAATCGATCCTGATTCAAAAATTTCCACACGTGGACTTTGACTTTGATCGACTAGGGCTGGGATCTTAGAATTAGGATTGATCTTGACAAAATCTGACCCAAATTGATCGCCGGCTCCAATATTGATTTTATACACATCAAAGTCTGCACCATCGACACCCAACTCTTTTAATTCTTCCAGCATAATTGTCACTTTAATACCATTCGGTGTTCCCAGTGAATAAAGTTGGAACGGTGCCTCTCCGACTGGTAGTTTTTGTTCGAACCGTTCACCGGCTGTCGGACGATTACCGCCTTTATTTGGATGCTCTTCTTCCCACTGCCACACGTCTGGTAATTCATATTTTGTCATCTGAACATTCCTCCTACTTTCTATTATTACCCTCATCATACTAACAATATAAAAGTACTCCTAATAGTTAGCTTATCATCTATATTACTTTGATTTATAATTTGTGCCTAACTGTAAATAAACAACCATTCATGTAATCTCAGTCGCAAATTACATGATATACTTGGGATGTGTAAGAATGAATATTCAGTACTTTAGGCAGGTTGCTGAATGGGGTGAAGGAGGGATAGCGTGAGTTATTACTGCAACAGTTATTTAAATGTGCTTAAAAGAAACTATATGTTGGTTATAATTGCAGCAGTTTTGTTAGTTGTCACCTTTTTTATATGGGCTGGTATTCCAGTATTTTTTATAGGAGGTGCAGTAGCAGGACTAACAACGAGTCAATTTCTTGTTAATTTATGCATTTCGCTTTCAGTAGCGATAATTTTTTCTTTATATTTTTTACCAATCAATTTAAAAGTTGCACAAGATATAGCAGACACAAAAAAACGTAGCACGTATAATTCCTTCATACGAATAGAAATTGTGTGGATAGTAGTGATTACAGCGATTTTACAAATAATTTTAAGCATCGTTATTCAATGATTGAGTGCAATTATTGAATGAGACTTGGCATCCATTTTGTACATAAGCTTCAATCACTTCAATTGGCTATATAAATAAAATGGCAGTGAAAGGAAGATACAATGAAAAAAATAAGAGCTATTTTTATTGGTGATGTTAGATTTGATCAATGTCCAGTTTTGAATTGAACAAGGAAACCAACTACTTTGAAATGATAATTGACAAAGAATTTAGATATGAAAAAGAATTAGTTAAGGAAGATAAGGACTTTTTGATTTTTGAAATAGAAAATGATATTGCGACGTTAATCGAGTAATAAAGCAATCGGAGCCATTTAATGGGACAATATCTAAACGTTTGTTAATAGACTGCAAACATATTGTTCACTACAAAAAAACGAGTTGAAGAAATTGGAGGGAAGCCCTTGTCAGGAAAACAGTTCTATAACCGGATAGGAAAATCACGAAATATGTTTCTGATATTCGCCACAATAAACATTATCTTCTTTTCGGGAATATCATTTACTTTTGTAATTCCAGGACTAAAAGGGTTTAGCTTGTTTTTTATGGCTTTGACATTATCAATGTATTTCATTGTGGCAAACATATTTGTAGGCTTATTTAAAGATAGAATATGGTTTGTTTTTACTACTTGTATAATTTTAACCGGCCTTGGAATGGGTTGGCGTTTATGGCTTGAATGGGGAGAATTTAGTTTGGTTGAACATACCAGTCTGGCAGTTTATATAGGTTATCCAAGTGTTAGTGCTATCATCATTACAATGTTTTTTATCATCGGAAATTTTATATTTGTAAAAAAAGAAAACTTATCACTAAGATAACAGAGCGTTTTAAATGAGCTATCTTCTACTATAGGGTGCTTATTTTTTGCATAAGGTTTGTGCTCCAATCGGGTGCAATTGTTAAAGAAGCATTGTGCCTGAAACGGGCCATTTTGGTAGAAAGAGTGGTGATTTTTTGGAGCTATATCATCAAGAGTATTGGAATGAAAATGCATCGCTTATGGTATTCTTACACGGTGGTGGAGTTAGTAGTTGGATGTGGGACAAGCAAATCCAACATTTCACTAGCTATCATTGCGTTACAATAGATTTACCAGAACAAGGGAAAAGCAAAGATGTTGAAAGTTTCTCAATTCAAAAAAGTGCAGAGAAAGTTATTGAGCTCATAGAAAAAATTGCAAAAGGTAAAAAGGTTATTGTTATAGGTTTTTCATTGGGTGCACAAGTAGTTATTCAAATGATGAGTATGAAACCAACACTAATTACTAATGCGATCATTAATAGTGCATTAGTTAGACCCAATACGTTAGTTGGAAAAATGATTAGTCCAGCTATAAAATTAACTTCCCCTTTAATTTCCAATAGGTACTTCTCGAAAGTTCAGTCAAAAGTGCTTTATGTTTCAGAAGAATATTTTGAAACGTATTATAAAGAAAGTTCTCAAATGAAATCAGATACACTTATTCGAATACTAAAGGAAAATATGTCATTTGGAATACCTAAAGGTTTTAATAAAGCAGAGGGCAATATATTAGTAACTGTTGGCAAGAAAGAAAAGACTATAATGAAAAAGTCAGCTATGGACATAGTTTCAAATAATTCAAATTGTATAGGAATCATTATACCTAATGTAGGTCACGGAATTTCAATGTTGAATCCTAATTATTTTAATAAAATGATTGAAAACTGGCTTCAGGAAAGTGTATTACCGCAAGATGCAATAACTATAAAATAAATATGTGAGTGTTACCAACTGTGTGCGTTAGTTAAATAAATGTTGTGCCAGAACAGGGGGCGTTAATGGAACACAGCCTTGCAACATTAGGGCCACTTTGTTGAATGAAAAAGCATTTTAATTATTGGAGGAGAGTAATGAAGAAATATTTGAGTGTTTTAATAATATTCTTTTTATTAGTGCTCGCAGCTTGTGGAGAACCTTCCACATCAACTTCATCGTTTTTGATTGTAATTAAAAAAGGGCATTCAAGCGACTACAAAGAATATTGGATTGAAGCATACGATCCAAATAATCAAACAAAAGCAGAATCTTTTAAGATACTTGTTCAGGAAGAGATGGTTTGGAACTTGATTGAGGAAAATAAAGAATATTTTTCTTTGTACGCAAAAAAAGGTGATAACCCTTGGACTTTAGAACAAATAGAGCATCACGTGATAGCTGATTAATAAACTTTGAAGCTATGACTTTCAAAAAAATGAATTCAGAAACGATGAAAAACTGAACTTGTATTTCTATTTCTTCAATATTCAGGTGTGCGATTGCAGTATAGACGACTGCTACCAGATCACTTAAACGGGCCAGTTTGTTAGAGAGTAAGGGGTGAAAGTATTGCATACAATTTATGATTTTGCTTTTGCCGTTATATTGATTTTTTCTTTGATTTTATATATTATCATTGATTTTAAACGGAACGGAAAAAGTAATCTTGTAAGGAGAATATTATTTTATAGCTTTATCTTTTATTTACTGATTGTTGCCAGACTTACAATTGGGGGAATTTGGATCCCTTTGTCGAAAGATAATGAACCATCCGTTCAATTGGTTCCATTCTATTTCTTGAAAGACTTATTTTTAATGTATCGCTATGTTGGGATTGATTGGTTTTTCTGGAACTCACTAAAATTAACCTTTTTTAATTTTATTATGTTAATGCCTTTAGGGGTTTATTTGTCCTTTTTGTTTAAGATCGAAAGTAAAATTAAAGCCTTTCTAATAGTATTTCTCGTTAGCTTTATGATTGAAACCGTTCAACTTTCCTTTACATACATTGGACTTATAAGACCTCGTACCTTTAATGTCGATGACATAATAATGAATTCAATGGGTGGATACATAGCTTTTTTATTATGCGTGTTACTAAAGAAAGTTTACTTCGACAAACGTCTAGGCAACAAAATTTAATTTAACTCAACTTACGCAATCGGGTGCGTTTGTTTGGTAATATTTTCTCTAGAATTGTGCCAACGTCTTTATAAAACTCTAAAAGGTTCCATGAAGTGAACGAACTATCTTTTGATACATGAAAACTGATATAATAGAGGTAACAACAAACGAGGGGTGTTATTTATGAATGAAAATTCACAAGAAGAACGCCAAAAACAAATAGAATTTGCAGTTGGAATGGCCGCAATTGACGGTGGAAAACCAAGTGCATTTACAAAGAACCTCTTAAATCAATATGAAAATGGGCAAGTATCATCCAGCGAATTGAAGCAAGCGATTGTTGAAAAATATACAAGGGCTTCACAATGATTTATGGATCCTTATATTTATCCTAATACCAACACCTTAATCAACAAACTAGACATTCGGGATGAACAACAATTAATTGACGTTGAAGCACAGTTATTAATCGCTGGGATTGTAGATATTAATTCTATCACCCAAAAGATTGATTTTCAAAAACATGAAAGTCTCCAAATAATTCATCACTTTCTTTTTCATGAGCTGTATTCATGGGCTGGGGAATTCAGAACAGTCAATATCTCTAAAAGTGAACAGGTTTTAAATGGATTATCTGTTGCTTATAGCGATAAAAATCACATTATATCTGATTTGAAAACTGTTTACAGGTGGTCTGAATCTAAACAATGGAGTTATTCTAATCCTAGTCTCGTAAAAGACTTTTCTGCATTTATGATAAAAGCCTTGGCGTGTTCATCCTTACCGTGAAGGAAATACAAGAACAGTTTCAATTTTCATGAAGCTTTTTGCTGAAGCAAGTAGACTAGACTTCAAGGCTCAATTACTTTCACAACATGTAGGATATTTGTGAAATGCACTCGTTCTTGCCACGGTGGAAGAAGCTCCAGAACCACAATACTTATTGAATATGATGTCAGATGCACTAGAAGTAGTCGATTTCAATAATTTTAAGCCTGATGATGAAGCGTCTAATAATTATCAAGTGATTGGAAAATACGATGTTTCCAAATATGAAGAAAAACCTTTCGAAATTGATCTTGATGATGAATAACTTTGTTTTACAAATCAATTCGGTAAGCTATTTGTGTTCAATATAAAAAATGTAAAAGTGAAAATTCACTTTTGCATTTTTTATAACAACTTTATTTTCTTGTTGCTCAATTCCAAGTAATGTAGTTTGGTTGGAAAACTTAAGCTTAACAATAATCAGGGGGCGATTCTTGAAGAAGAACTTGCCCCCTTTCCTGTAATTGGATAAGTTTTCTTGAAGAAGGTTTTTGCTGAAGTGTGGGGGTTTTCGGAGGAGTTCGAATTTGGATTTTTTGAGGATACTTATATTTTTAATGATTGTAATTAGCGTTTATTCTGCTTGGAAAGGTTTTAGGAGAAAGCTTAAAATAGCAGAAGATGAAGAAGAAATAAGACATGCATTTGTGTCTTTCCTCCTGATGATAATTTTGTTTCTTATAGCAATTGTAGTATTTATTTTTTAAACTAACAGGACGAGATTCTTTAACAAAGATTTGCACCCTTTCAGTAACAGGGCCAATTAGATTGAAGAAGAGCCGTCTTCTAGGGGCATAAATATTTGAAAGGGATGCGGTTAACAGATGAAAAAGCATAAGGAAATTGAATACTGGGATTTGACAGAGAATCCTAAGGGTGAAATTTATAAAAGTCTTGTAAAAATTCTATGTGATAACTCAGACAAATTCTATTTTATCACAAGAAAAGAACTAAAATACAATCAAGAAATAATTATGCAATTTGAGCCTTACTTTATAGAAACTTACAAAACGAATAAATGGGCAGGAACTGAAACGACGACTGCAGCTGCAACAGTTTTTGTTATAGAATCCAATATAGAAACCTATAAGTTGTTAGTAAAATATGCAATTAGTTTATATGATTGGGTTGCTCCAGAATTACCAGAAGACTTGACGTTTATAAAAAATAACTTTACTTGGTTTTCTTGTACAACACACGAGAAATTTGCAGGTTTTTCAATTCGGTCAGATTATTACAAAAGTCTAATGTTTGGCATTAAGGGTTTGAAATTGGAAAGAATAAAATAAAAATCATTTGGCAATCAGGTGCGTTTAATGAATAAGGGCTGGGCTACAATCGGACCAGATAGATGAATCTAATTTCAAGCCAAAAACGTCTAAAAAAGGATAAAGGAGGTTTATTGATGAGTATTTCCGAAATTATTATCCTGTTACTGATTTACAGCGGATTGCTTGTTTTCTTTTTAGTTCCATCTACTAAAATGGAACAGGTAAAAGTGTATAAAAGACAAGAATCCCTCTCCTCTGTTTTCAAAGACACTTTAGTTAAATCGGTCTTCCAAAAAAAGGCTATATTTGCTTTAGCACTGTTTGGATTTGCGTTATACGGTATTCAGTCTGGGTTTGTGGGTGAAGAATGGCATTATAATGCTCATAGTGGCTACCCATCAATCAGTTATAAATTGCCAGCACTACTTACTATGGGTGGTGCAGTAATATATACAGCTATACTCTTCCTGGTAATTGGGTATGTGAGTACAATAAAGAGCATAAGGAATGCGAAGTATCAAGCGTAGAAAAGGAATTATAACAACAATCTGGGTGCGATTGTGGGGCAATTAATACACCAACTTTAACAAGAGAATATGGCATGCAAAAACGCGCAGGTCATTATCTGTGCGTTTTTCGTTTGATTTTTCTACTGTTATTCCATTGTCGAAAACATGCGCTAATTAGTTTGCTAATTGGAATGCGTTTATATGTTTTCTCCCGATCAATCGAACCCGTTAAGATAATAATACACTTTTTTATATCGGGTTCTCATCAGAGAGGAAAGCAGAGAAATAAGGAACTGTTTAGCATATTGAATCAACGGAAAACAGAGTGAAATGAGTATCGCATTTAGCAATGCTTTTTTTTATACTTTAAAATCAATAAGAAATCATTTGGACAGTTCATTTAATTCGAAACACTCATTATAATGAAACTTTACATGTCATATGAACGTATCAATAGTAGAACTATTCTTGTACTTTAATAGGGCAAGATAATGGAATAATTCCATCGGCCAAAATTTTATTATAATAATAGATAGGGAGATATATATGGAGATTCAAAAACAAAAATTCAAAAAATCTTCGAAAAAAGCACGAAAAATAAACATATATATGAATCTGTGCTACTTATAGAAAATTATAGCGGGGATTTTTCATATCAACTTGGGTACGGAGGTAAGAACACTGATACCCCCTTCCTAATGGCAAGCATTACAAAGTTGTTCACAAGCACTTGTATTCTTATTTTGAGAGAGCAAGGAAAACTGTCACTAGACGATAAAATAGCAAAATACTTTGAAGAAGATACGTTGAGTAGCCTCCATATATACAAGGGGCAAGAGTATTCCAAGGATCTTACACTCTCTCATTTATTATTTCATACAAGTGGATTGCCGGATGCCATAGAGGAAGGCAGTAATAAAGCAAGAAGACGTGCAATCTACAAGGATAGGCAAATTAGTATTGATGAAACCATCATGAAAACGAAACAATTGAAACCACACTTTGCACCGGATATTGGAAAAAGGGCTCATTACGCAAATATAAACTTTGATTTACTAAGAAAAATAATTGAAATAGTTACTGATTCAACATTAGAAGATGTTTATAAGCAATTCATCTTCGACCCTTTAGGACTCAAAAATACATACCTTCCAATAGAAGAAGATGATTTTGTTCCTAATGTTTATTATAAGGATACCTCCTTTTATCTGCCGAATAGTATTAGAAGTATTTCCGCTAGTGGCGGTTGTATTTCTACGGCTCGTGAATTAATGATATTTATCAAAGCTTTTTTTGGAGGAAGGTTATTTAATAAAACTGTTTTTCATGAATTAGAAATGGATAACAAGTTGCAAATCGCCATGTCCCCCATTCATTACGGTGCCGGATATATGAAAATTTCGTTGGGTGGTCTTGTGACACTATTTATGGGAAAAGGTGAATTATTGGGTCATTTAGGCTCAACAGGTTCATTTGCGTTTTATTATCCTGCATCGGACTTGTTTTTTGTGGGAGACGTAAATCAAATGGCAAAGCCTGCGCTTCCTGTACGATTGGTGATGCGACTCGCAATGTCTATAAAATCGTAAAGATTTTAAAAAGTATAGCTTGGCAGTAATAGGCTTTTTATTTTTATAATGCAGGGTTTCCTAGAATTCGAAGAGAGGGGGTGCGGATAATGTCCGAACCGTTATTCATTAGTTTAATTGCATTTGCAGGTTTGTGTTTAGCAGGAATTGGATTTTACGTTATGTTTAAGTTTTAAAAAAAAATATAAAAAGTTTTATCAGCCTGAAATTTAACCATTAAACAATTGAGGGTTCGATTCTTCAATAAGGATTGTGCCCGTTGTCATATTACTAACTTGTTTGTAGACATTGATAATCTTGAGTGATTGGAGGAGCAGAATGATCTTATTGTATTTTATTACAGGTTATGTGGCTTTATATTCAGCAATTTGGTTACATGAAGTTGGGCACGGTCTTATGTATGCAAAATACGGGTGCAAGAATAATCCATTCAATGTTCATGTTCCACCGTATCTATTTTTCTCTACCCCAAATCCTATTGATGAAGATAAGGCTAAAAAAACGTTGAGTCATCAGCAACTTTATCATGTGGGGATTGCTGGAATTGTGGTTAACCTGCTCTTTGGAATCCCAATTTTTTTACTTCTTTTGTCTCTGGAATTTCCTAATACGCTAGCATTCTTTTTTCTGTTTTCCTTTTCTTTATTTCACTTGGTAGAAGCATCTACATATTTGGTTATCAGTAATATCTTTTTATCCAGTGACATGGTGCTAGTTCAACAATATAATCCTCGATTAAGGATTCCGCTTTTTATTATCGGATTATTTGTAATAGGTTTAATTGTATTTATGATGATTAATTGTCCTGCATCTTGGAAGTTTGGTTTTGTCTTGGCCGTTGTTATTATGACTGCATGCACAGTACTAGGAAGAATTATCTTTACTAAAATACATACAGCCAAGGCAGGTTGATCATCCGTTAAAGGGTGCATTCACCGCATAAGGTTTGTACTTAAATACGACAATTTAACGGAGTGTATATTAAAAAAAGGGGGGATTTAATTGAATCAAGAAAAGACGGAAATTCTTGTACTTGGAAGTTTTCATATGTCCGAATATGAGGGGCTGAATTCAGAAAAAAGGCAAAGGGAAATAGAGGAATTGGTGTCTAAATTAGAAAAGTTTAAACCAACAAAAATTGCTGTTGAAATGGTACCAGAGGATAGTGAATCTTTTAACGAGGAATTTAATCAATATAAACTAGGTACATACAAACTGAAAATGAATGAAATCTATCAAGTAGGCTTTCGGTTAGGTTTAAATCTGGAACATGAACAGATTCATGCGACGGATTGGATGGGCGAAGCGGATATGAGTTTTGGGGAAGTTGAGAATTGGGCAAAGGAAAATCAAACGAAATTTCTCAATGAAATATACGAGGGAATGAAGTTTCCTGTATTGTCAGAAGACAAGAGTGTACTAGATTACTACAAAGAATTAAACGCACCTGCCTTAATTGACACTTTGCATAAACTTCATTTGAATATTGCACGCATTGGTGATGTTAATGATTATGTTGGGATGAACTGGTTAAGTTGGTGGTATAAAAGGAACCTGATCATGTTTGCAAATTTAACTCGTCTCATTGATTCTGAGGATGAACGTATTCTATTCATTGTGGGTGTGGGGCACGTCTCTATTGTTACAAAGTTCATTGAGGAAAGTGAACTTTTCGAGGTCGTTGAGCCTCTTAGTTATCTGTCCTGAAAACAGAAAATTTTAGATGAATCTCCTAGAATCGGGCCAAATTGATGTATTCGATGTCGGGATTAAGGGAGGATTATATGAGAAAGTTATTAATATTTATGGGACTTATAATATTTATTATTTCAGGGTGTTCAAACCCAACAATTGTTGATGATCAAGGATTAGATGTTATTGGTATGCAATCAGGTATTGGTACCATAGATGATTCAGAGGACTTCGATAAGCAGAAATTCAGTTATGACATAACACTAAGTAATAAGGCGGAAATGGAAGTTAAAAGGGAGTCGGTTGAGATTGTTTTAACTGATTGGATTAAACAAAAACAAATAGAGAATATAATTACAGAGTTAACTTTCGACACTGAAAGTATCATTATCAAAGGTCATGTCAATTTCGATACAAAGGGGTTAAGTAAAGAGGAAATTGTTAGCCACGGACCCTTTATTGATGGGATTAATGTTATAACTAAAACTGGGGAAAGAATTTTTATAAAGACTGAATTTCATTAAGCTGAATAAGTTTCATTTAGGTATAGGATGTAGGGTGTTTTGTTTTTATAAGTCAAAGTAAAGTCTTCCGTTAAAGGGTGCGATACTGTAATAAGGATTTGCAACCACCTTTTATATTGGGCCATTTTACGGAAGAATATGCTCAAAGAAAAAGCATCCTTTTTACAAAGGATGCCTAAATCTAGTTGCACAGTTTTGGTATTTCATTTTCCTTTAATCTTTTTCGTTTGAAATCAATAGCGTGCCAATCTTGGGATGTTTCATTATTAAAAGTGATTGTCACTAGATCATTAGGAGGACCGTGGGCATCTTCAAATGTTATTAGCTGCACGGTAACATTAAATAAGTATGTGCCTACGGGCAGCCTTTTAATTTGAATAATCTTTTGGCACTCAAATTGTTTACCTGCTCCATATTGCTTCTCCAATTCCTTTTGAATCGAGGGATAAAGCAAATTCAAAATCAGGTCATCACGCAATCGTATATCAGTTTCAGTTACGGTTTTGGCTTGGCCAGGGGAATAAGAGAAAAGAGTCAAACAAGCAAGCAGAATTAAAAGGCTTTTTTTCATAAAAATCCTCCATTCAAGGTTGCTATTAGTATGAACAATAAAGAAATACTTATTAAACTAACGGGGCGATAAAAGCATAAGGGTTGTTATTCAATCGGGCCAGATTCTTTAAAAGTAAAGGGGGTAGAATGTTTAATGTTTGTAAAGAAAAGCACATTAATAATACTCTCTACTTTAGTTTTAATAATAATCAGTGTATTAATTTATTTTTTATATTTTAGTAAGCCTAAAAACTCACTTGAGTTATATCAAGCTATTTCATTCGCAGATGATTTTGAAAAGGTTCAAAATTTAACTTTAGAGGGTTATGAGGGTAATTTTAAGAAAGAAGACTTTGATTATATAAAAAGTGATGAGTCGATTGCAAAAAGTATAAGCCAAGTGACTTTGTTTGAATATGACGAAAAGACTTATGTCATTATGACATCTCCTGGAACACAAAAATTAAAAGTTTTATCGGTGGAAGAGTTGCCAAAAGATATAAGGGATTATTTTATTCAATTAGGAAAGTAAACAAACGGGCGCGATTCAGGTATAAGGGATTTCAGAAAAGGAAATTTAGTATGCTAAGGAGACAATGCTTTGGACAGATTTCACAGAATAATAGTTGTTTTATTTTTCATAGTAAACTTCTCTCTAATTTGGGTTTCTGCCAACATCTCCGAAATTGTTGTTTCGCTGAGTAGACTTGATGAGAGTAAAGGATATATGTTAACAGAAGCAGAGGAATTTACCCTATTTCTTCTTATTACTATCCCAATGTTTTTGATACAATTTCTTTTCTTATTTTTTGTTTTAATATACTTGAAAAGAAAGCTATACAAAAAATCTTCAATGATACTAAACCTAGTAGCCCATTTTCTGCTTCTTATGTGGTTCGTCTTTAGTGTATATCAATTCACGATAAACGGTTATTAAATAATCGGGTGTAGTTGTTGAAGAAGCATTGTGCCTGAAACGGAGCCAGATTGATGAATTAATTATTCATTCATTGGAGGAAAATATATGAAAAAAACTTTAGGGGCATTCATTATCCTTTTCACGTTATTACTTGCCTCTTGTGGAGGGACTTCAACATCCTCATCGTTAACTGTGATTGAAAAAGGTCAGTCAAACAACAACAAAGAGTTTTGGATTATGGTAAATGACTCGAACGATCCTAGCAAAGAAGAAACGTTTAAGATAATGATAAAAGAAAGGACTGTTTGGAACCTGATCGAGGAAGAGAAGGAGTATTTCATCATGTATTCAAACAATGGAGACAAACCTCGGGTATTAGAAAATATTCAGCAATAATGGCTGGAAAAGGATAACATGTTTAGTGCAATCCTTGCCCACAATAGGGTGCGGATTGTTTTATAAGGGATTACGTCTATATTGCAATCGGGCCAATTTTGAGGAAGTTATATAATTTATAATAAAGTGGTGATGAAAATATTTAACATATCTTTAAATATCATAGTTGTAGTGCTTGGAACTTTTATGATAATTACAGGAAATACTAAGTTGGCACCATTTTTTGTAATACTATTAGGGGTTACTATTTTGCCTAGGGCAATAAAAGATATTAAAAGTAAAGAAGATAAGAGCGATAATTTCGGAGCGTATATGAATATAACTATTTTTGGTATGCTTTTCACCTATTTTTTATTTTTATTACTGTCAGGCCATCTGTATCAATAAATTAAAATTATAAAGCAATAGGGCGCAATTCTGGAATAAGGATTTGCACCCATTCAGCAATCGGGCCAAAAGTTATTGATTTTATTTGTTGGGAGAATGTGGATTATGATAGACGTTGAGATTATGAAAGCTAGAAAGAAATTACGTTTAGAGTTATTAGAAGAAGTATATAATCTACATTTTGGTGGAGAAGGACAATTAAATAATTTATTGATTGCCAAAAGAGATGAGTTAATGGGAGAAAGGAATAGCGAAAAACACTTAGCTTATCATTATCTTCTTGAGTCAGGTTATATTTATATCGACAATATAGAGGTAGAAGATGGTGTGGTGACGGAAATTAATCATATCAAATTAGAAAATGGATATGATTATGTAGCAATTAATATTTTATTAAAGGGAATAGACTATGTTGAGTCTATGTATGATCTAGACTAGCAGAAAAATATTTCCCTATGTTCGAGAATCGGGTGCCGCTCGACAAGTTCTGTTATAAATGCAATCGCATGAAATACAGAGGATTATGCAATATAAATTCTAACTTTACAACGAAGGATGGGAATGATGGAGCTATGTTTCTTGAAACCATCCCGTAAATACAACTGCATGCATCACGACTGACAGGTCATAGGGTCTGAAGTACGCTATACTGAACAAAGGCGGTATTATTTTAGGGAACTTTTATTTTCTTTCCGTCACTATTCTCGATAACATATCTAGTTATTATTAGGACTATTTTTTAGCTAAATTGGATTAAATATTACATCGTAAACGGGTGAGTTTAAAACATGAAATCTCCGCTAGAGAGCCAGTTTATTTGAGTAATGGTAGATGGATAAAGGGAGGAATAATATGAAAAGGTTATTTACACTAGTAGCACTGTTGGTATTTGTTTTAAGTGCCTGTGCTAATAATAATCCGAAATCAAATACGATTTCTGCTGTTGAATTAACAGAGAGAGAGAATGCAATTCTTACGACTACATCAGTTAAATCATTTGTTTTCGACTTCACTATTGACAGTGATTATAAAGAAGTATCCGTATGGGTTGAAAAATACGAATCAGGTAAATTAGTTAATGAGGCAATAAGCTCTTTAATATCTGGTGTAGAGAATAATGGTTCTATTATTTTTGCAACTTCTAATCCAGATGAAAGTGGTAAGAAGCAGACATTCAATATAGGGATTAGCGGTAATGGTGGTATAGGTTCTGTAAGTAACGTCGAGACAACTTCAGATGATTTAGATGCTATGGCTAGCGTTTGGAGTAACCTCGAAGGAAAAAATAATTCAATTGAAGGTGTATTAGTGTTAGGGATTATCGGTTTTTCAAGTGATGGAATTATGAGTGGTCTTACTGATGATTTTTATAAAGATGCTGAAGGTCAGATGAATGAGCTTAAGAAATATGATGTTGCATACCTTCTGAAAGCTGAATTTATTAAGTAAAGAATTATTTAAGAAATGAGTGCAATTCTGGATTGAAAATTTACACCCGATCAAAAACAGGACCATTTTGCGGAATCATTCCTTAGACTAACGGGGCAGGTTAGTTCAATAAGAAGGTTTTTTTGCGATGGTGTTGAATAAGTTAATATGTGTGAATTATTCAACAAACAGGGTATTTTAATTTAGGTAACGGAGCAGTTTAGTTGTGGAAGAGAGGTGAAAATAATAATTAAAAAAGACAAAGAAATTCTTTTACTTTTGTTCTTTGCAATAATATTCTTCCTTATTTATTATAAGATTTTGGCATTTGAATATAACCGTTGGATATGGGAGACTGGTATTAGCGATCATTTTCATTCTTTACTATTGATATTCGTGGTAATTCCTGCGTCTTACTTTTCCGCAAAATACTTATCAAGTTTTTTTAAAGCAACAGAATAAAAGAACTTTACAATCCTTCTTTAACTAATGGGGGCGATTCTTGAAGAAGAATTTGCATCCAATTCCTATAATGGGCTAATTAAAAAGGAGTTCAAATGAATGAATTACAGCTACGAGGAATTTCTAGAAGACTTGGATACAGGGAGAGAGAGTCATTTTATTTATAGAAATGAAAATTACTATATAGGTGCTGGAACAGGTAGATTTATGTTTTGGAAGTTTTATGATTCTGCAAGTGAATTATAGGAGAAAAAATCATTTATATTTCTTGCAATCCAGAAACACAGGCGAGAGATTTAGCGTTATTAGTTGAACACGGATATCAAGTTAAAGGCATACAGCCTGTCGAAATATTCCCACAAACAAATTATATTGAAACTGGCAACCGCCCAACGAGAAATAACACGACAATAAAAAAAGCCTACACCTCGTTTCTCTGTTTTGTAAGTAGAGGGTCGAGGGGTGGGCTTTTTATAATCATTTTTGTAATTAGAACGTTTTAGTGCTTACGCTTTACTTCGATTCTATAGCCGTCAGGGTCAGTAACAAAGAAGTAAGAAGGTGTTCCACCAGAAAGTCCTCTCAATTCGCCTGTTTCATAAGAAGAAGCTTTACAAATTTCATGCATTTCTTCTAAATCATTTACTGTTACTCCTAGATGACTGAAACCATTTCCTATAACATATGGTTCTGCATCATAATTATAAGTAAGTTCTATTTGTACTGAAGAACCTGGTGAATTTAGATAGATTAAATCAAATTTATCATCAGGGAATTCTCTGCGACTGGCTACTTCAAAATCAAAAAGCTCAGTATAAAAATCTAAAGTAGCATCAATGTCTCTAACACGTAAACAAATCTCAACAAGTACTTGGTTCAAGTATATCATCCTCCATAATTTTATTGATTTTAGCTTATCATAGATACTATATAAGAACACTTGAAACGATTGAATAAAGTTAATTGTCCTATCAATTTTCGCTATGTATCATTCGGCAAAAAGCAACCCAGTAATTGTTCTAGAAGTCATCACGGGCGTTACGCAATTGAATAAAGTCCTCCAATGTTTCCGCTTGCAGAAAGAGGTTAATTTCCTTCTCCCTGCTGATCGTTGTCGGAAGCGTTGGCTGTCCTTTAGCACACAATTCCTGGACTTCTTCCAGTGCTTTGGAGATTTTTATATTATCCGGATGCATTTCGTATGCAAAACGTAAATTGGTTTCGGTATACTCGTGACCGGGATAAACATTTATCTCATCATCCAAGCGTTTAAATTTCTGCAAAGTTTCATATTGAGCTTCGTAATCACCGGTAAAAATCCGACCGCATCCTGCTGAAAACAAGGCATCCCCGCAAAAGAGATTATTTCCCATTAAAAAACTGATATGGCCATGCGTATGACCTCCTGATTCGTAGACTTGGAAAGTTTGGCTCAACAAGTTAAAGGAGTCTCCTTCCTTTACAATACTATTCACCAAGTCTTTCGTTTCTTTCGGTCCATAAACAAGACATTCGGGATGACTCGCTAGAATTTCCCGTACCCCGCCGGTATGATCATCATGCATATGAGTTAAAAGAATGGCCGCCAAACGAAGCTGCTTTTCTTCAAGGTAATCAAGGACAACTCTCGCTGTTCCCGGATCAACCACAACTGCCTCTGTTTCTTCTTGAATGCACCATATATAATTATCAGAAAAGGCTTTGATTGGATCAATAATCACTTTATGATTCCTCCTCTTTTTATATAATTAATTTGCGGTTTGGAGACTTTATCTCCCTTCCACCGACAAGTTTTAATTTACCCTGCTATCATAACACAGGGATTATTAATATACATGAAGAAGACAACCTCCTCTATCTGTAACTCAATCCTTAATCCCGTCATTTTAAAAAAATATTTTGTTTATCATTTTGTGAAGTACCACAACCGATAAGAATCCCAAATAGGCATCTTTCGGGAACAAGCACAATAACTTTTGTTGACAAGTTCACTTGACATTCATGGGTAATGAACTTATTGTTAACATGACAAGTATACTTGTCAAAGGTTGTGGAGGTGCCGAAATGAACAAAGATGAGATATTGAAAATTGCTCGAACACAAAAATTAGACGAGGGTCGTAAATATATTAATGATTTTGCATTAGGGGCTGTTGGAGCGTTTGCTTTTATAGCAATCAGCCTTATGATTGTGTATAAAAATATAATCAATGAAAGTTATGGTGATTTACTTAGTTTATTAATTGGTATGGTTGGAGCTTTTTGTTATGGAAAATTTGTTTTAACTTCAAAAAAGCATTGGTTTATTTTATTTGTGATTTTCCTGACAGGTGCATGTGCTGTCTTTATAGAATTGCCGGGATTATAAAATGATGAATGTGAAATTGGTTCTTCATAACAATTTAAAAAAGGTTCGTGCCGATCAAAAATTAAGCCAGGCTAAATTAGCCGAAAAAGTCGGAGTGTCGCGCCAAACAATTAGTAATATAGAAACTGGTGAGTTCGTTCCCACTGCGAGACTGGCATTATTACTTTGCTTAGCATTAGATAAAAAGTTCGAGGATTTATTTTACTTCTAATAGAATTTCCATAGCAACAAATAGTAATGGACCGAAACCATATCGGATTCGGTCCATTTTTTATCTGTTTATAAGAATAGCTCTCTAGACAGTGTTTTAACACTAGCTGCACTAGGTGTTACGTTGTGAATCTTTATTGTAAAACTTGTCGTAAAAGCTCATTTGTAAATAAAAACCTTACTAAGGAAATATTAATTACTGTACTTTAATTGACTTTCGTAAGGTTTCTAAGAGGGGATACATCGCATCGGCACCTTCTACGGGATATTGAAAAGTAATGGCGAGTGCGTGTTCACCAATCTCGTAAGCAATAAATCCTTTCACGGGATTGTCGCCATAGAATTGTATGTTTCCTTGCAATCCGTTTTCTTCAACAGGTGTACTTTCCAACTCAAATATTTCATCATAACTTTCTGTTTCAAATTTTTCTTGAAGATTCCTAACTGTTTTTTCAAGATTTGTGTGTTCTATCATTTCTAATGTTATTTTATAATCATCATATTGAGTGGAATATGTTATTAGATTGTTGCTCATTTCGGTAACAGTGAATACTTCGTCTAATTGATAAGCGATACCATAGGGTTCTATTTGATAATTAAGTACTTTAACTTCCAAGTCACTGCCTTCCACGATCCTAATTACTGTTTCGGAAGAGCCTGTTTGAACCTCCATGTTCGTTTCTGGATTTTCAACGACTTCTTCTGAATTCACTTGGTTTTCATCGTTTTTATCATCGATGATTGGAGTACCATTTGGTTGATTACTTTCGTTGCTCGTTAAATCCTTTCCACTTTGTTGGGTTATGCTGTTAGAAATGAAGTTGTAGCCGAAGAACATTAAAATCAACAGTACTCCAATATTTAAAGCATATTTAAAACCCGCGAATAATTTAGATTTGTTTTTGGAACGATCATTTTCCATTGTAAATAAAATTTTATTATGGAGTTTGGTCTTTCTCTTCTCATCCCAAATAATATCTGTGTCCAATTGTTTTAGTTGTTCATCGAGGTAAGAGTTATCCTTAGACTTGTTTTTCATTCAAAAACCCCTCCTTTAACAGTTCCTTTTCTAAATCGGGAATTGCTCGATAAAGTGTTGTTTTAACCTTTCCTTCTGACCAATTTAAGATTTCGCTCGTTTCCCTAGTACTAAACTCATTTATCTTCCTAAGAATGATGACCTCGCGGTAGCTGGATTTTAGCTTACTTAATGCTTTATACAACTCAACTGAACTTTCTCTGATTTCTAAAACATCTTCCGGTAAAGGTGCGGAATCCTTCAGCGTTTGGAGTACATCTTGGAAAATCTTTAAAGGTTTTTGCTTTCGGATATAGTCTATGGTGTTATTATGTGCAATACTGAACAGCCAAGTTTTGGGCTGCGATTTCTTTTGAAAAGAATGATGGTTTTTGTAAGCTTTTATAAAAGTATCGTGGGTCAAATCTTCCGCTTGATGATAATCGTTAATCATCATCATGATAAACTTGAAAATGGAATCACTATAAAGATGATACCAATTCGTAATTTCCTCCTTTGTATGTGGCAAGTAACTCACCCTTCCTTGCATTTTGTTATTCATCAGTTAGACGTATCATAAATTATTTGGTCACAATCCTGTTTTTTAAAGTGGATAATGGCCGTTGAAAAGCTCTTGAGTAGCTTAGGTTTAAAGTCCTCATTTGCAAGCAAATCGCGTTGAGTGCAAGGAAACCAGTGAAGAGTGCAAGCAAAGTGTTGCGGGGTGCAAGGAAATACGCATTGAGTGCAAGGGAAGTGTTGTGGGGTGCAAGCGAAACAAATGCGATTCCAAAATGGAATCGCATTTGTTTTATGCTGTTTATGCACTATAAGATTGTGAAAAGCTCTTGAGTAGCTTAGGTTTAAAGTCCTTATTTGCAAGCAAATCGCGTGGGGTGCAAGCAAATCGGTGGCGAGTGCAAGGAAACCCCCGCGGAGTGCAAGCAAAGTCACCCCGAGTGCAACCAAACCCTGTCGAGTGCAACCAAAACAATTTTATTTTAAAAGGTCTTTTTTCTTCTTTTCGATCAAAGAAGCTCCGGAGATTCCCGGTTTTGTCATTTCGTATGGATTTAGAATAATGCTTAATTCTTCTTCTGTCAGGACTTCATAGTGAGAACAAAGCTCATAGACGGATTTGCCGGTAAGTATGGCTTCTCGTGCAATTTTACTTGCCAGTTCGTAGCCGATATGTGGATTAATTGCTGTGATTGTTCCGACGCTTGTGTCTACATAGTGCTTCATTATTTCTTCGTTTGCAGTAATTCCGGATACGCAGTTGTCTGTGAATACTTGGAATCCGTTGTTCATGATGCTGATGGATTGCAAGAGATTGAAAACTAGTACGGGTTCCATTACGTTTAGTTCAAATTGGCCGGCTTCTGAAGCGAGGCAGATTGTGTGATCATTGCCTATGACTTGGAATGCGATTTGATTGATCAGTTCGGCCATTACTGGATTTACTTTTCCGGGCATAATGGATGATCCCGGTTGTCTCATCGGCAAGTTCAGTTCATTCAAACCGGTTCGGGGTCCCGATGCCATGAGCCGTATGTCATTTGAAATTTTGGACATATTCATCATACATACTTTTAAAGACGCGGAAACTTCTGTATAGACGTCTGTGTTTTGCGTGGCGTCTACTAAACTTTCAGCGGCACTAAGTGGAAAGTTGCTGATTTTTGCGAGTTGGCCAACGACGTTTAATATATAGCTCGGATCTGCATTCAATCCAGTACCTACCGCGGTAGCTCCCATGTTTACTTCATAGAGATGTTGTCGGGACTGGGAAATTCGATTGATATCCCGTCTGATGACTCGGCTGTAAGCATCGAATTCTTGTCCCAATCGAATGGGAACAGCATCTTGCAAATGGGTACGTCCCATTTTAATAATGTGGTCGAATTCAATTGATTTTATTTTAAAAGCGTCATACATTTTCTCCATTGTTGTGAGTAGTTTTGCGGACAATGCAAGTGTTGCGATATGTATTGCGGTCGGAAATGCGTCGTTTGTGGATTGAGCCATATTGACATGGTTGTTAGGGCTTAAAAAGGCGTAATCTCCTTTTTCTTTACCGAGTATTTCCAAAGCACGATTCGCGATTACTTCATTCGCGTTCATATTAATGGAAGTTCCTGCACCGCCTTGGATGGGATCCACGATAAATTGGTCATGCCAAAGTCCTTCTATAATCTCATCGGATGCTTGCACGATTGCTTGTTGTAAATTGAGCGGAAGTCGGCCGGTTTCATAATTTGCGTTCGCCGCAGCTTTTTTCACAATCGCCATTGCTTTAATTAATTCTGAATTGATTCGGTAACCGGTGATCGGGAAGTTTTCAACAGCTCTGAGCGTTTGGATGCCGTAGTAACACGTATTTGGAACCTCTTTTTTACCTAAGAAGTCTTCTTCAGTTCGCATACCCGAATTTCTCACTTTATTTTCCTCCTAGTTGTTGATGAATCTGAAATAGTACCTATGTAAAAAAATTGAAGTTATCTCGTTGTTAGTATAACACTTTCGCGGAATTCAATAACATAATTCGATTGGACGTACTTGTGAAAGAAACAAACGTGATTGTTTGTCACGCAGGTACGTTTTGTAATAGATTAGGCATGTCCACGCCTTGACTAACATAAAGTGTTGTATCCGCGGATAAATTATTGGAAGACGGATTTATTCGGAAATGGATAGACTACTAAATCAGGGGTGAATAGTATAACTAATTTTAGAAAAATTGGAATCTTGCTGACTTGTTCTGCTCTATCTTTTGGAATGTGTTTATCGACCGCAAACGCTTCTCAATCCATGAGTGATCTGTCTATAAAGCCTCATATTCAAATTGCTGCAACAGAAATGAATTTCACAAAAGATGATTTAATAAAAAAGTTTCGTTCCTTGTTTCCCAATCAGTTTGATTATTTAAAGTCGAGTGATTTTCAAATGGGTAGCGGGCTTTATTATCCTGAAGACGAGACGTTACGCTATGAACTATCCTTTACTAAGTTGGTAAACGGTAAACGAATATATGGGTCTGTGGGGTTTGTTGGTGAAAGTCTTGAAATTGAACAATTCAATTATCAACCAGCGAATGTGACTGAGGCTTTATTTCCACCAAAAGTTTCAAAAGAAGAGGCCAAAGAGATTGCGATTGCTTTACTTAAGAAGTTTAAAGATGGAAAGAAGTACCTATTTGAACCAGACTCGCTGAACTATTATTCGAGACAACTGTTGACTGATCCAATCCATTACTCGTTTTCATTTGCCCGCACGGAAAATAAAGTGCCACTCGCGGATCAAAGAATTGAGGTAAGTGTGCTTGGCAACGGAGAAATCGTCGGACTGTATAGAAACCCCATGAATAAGAACGCGTCCACTTTTGACGATGTAAAACGAGTGATAGATGAAAATAAAGTTCTTGAAAAAGTAAAAGGAAATCTTACGGTTGAATTGCACTATCAAATAGAGAATGATTATCAAACAAATCGAATAAATGATCGCAGTGTTCAGCTCGTATACAAACCAACATCTAATTTACGTGGGGTGCATGCGCTTTCGGGTAAGTGGTTAACGGCAAGGGACTATGTGGATAAGTTGCCAAAAAACACGAAATTGAAGAAGATTTCTGCCAAACCGATTCCAGCAAAATACAACGGAATTACTAAGGAAGAAGCAAAAAAAATTACTGAACAAGCTCTTGATATCTATCCCGACACTTGGAAATTAAGTGTTCAATCTATTGGGGAATACACAAATTATGGTGGACAGGAAGTTTTTAGTGTCCAGTATATGTATCAAGGTGAAAACGGAGGCCATGGGTCCAATTTAGAAATTGATAAAAAGACTGGTGAGATCATCCAGTTTTACGATGTAACAGCTCAAATCTTGGAACAGGCCGCAGAAAAACCTGTAAAGGCCGACAAAATTTCTGAGCAAGAGGCACTTGCTAAAGCAAAGAACTACTTATTGAAATGGGTTCCATCCTACCTTCACGAATATGCCAATCCCATTGCAGACTCTTATTATGAGGAACGACCTGGAACGTATTATTTTAATTTCCCAAGAATTTTAAATGGCGTTATTGTGATGGATGATCAAATTAACGTAAGCATAGCCGCCAATGGTTCATTAAACAGTCTTAGTGTAATGTATCAAGAAGTGAAGGAATGGCCATCAATTGAATCAGCCATTACTGAGGAAATGGCCAAGGAAATCTTTAAAGAGGCACTCAGTCTAAAATTGAATTATATGAAACAAGAGCAAAAAAACAATCACCATTATGATTTAGTCTATTTGCCTGTATTTAACGGACAAATGTTTAGCTCTATGGACGCCAATTCAGGAAAATGGAACAGCTTGTTTAATGTGAGCGATTTCCCCGAAGTTTCACATCCATGGGCACAGGAAGAGCTCAATTACCTCATCAGTGCCAAAATTTTAGAGGTAAAAGAGTTCGATAATTTTAATGGAGATACCGCCGTAACAAAAGAAGAGGCACTTAAAACGCTTATGAATGCCCTCACTTATTTTTATGACGGCAGGTTCTATGATTCGAGTGAAAACAAGAGTCAAACGTTCGAGAATATCGATCCTAAACACCCTTTATATCAAATGGTGGAACAAGCCGTTGAAATGGGCATCATTTTACCAAGCGATACAATCTTTCCAGTCGATGCCCCGATTACGAAAGAAGAAATGGCCGTTTGGCATATACGTGCTTTAGGGCTTGAGTTGGCAGCCAAACAGAGTGGTATTTATAAGCTTGACTTCAAGGACGGGGATCAAGTTCGAAAAGAATATATAGGCCATGTCGCTTTGGCAAATTCTTTGGGATTGTTCACGACGGAACAAAACTCTTTTAACCCCGCTAAAGAAGTGACCTATGCGGAGTTAGCAGTTTCAACAATTCGTCTAGCGCATGAAATAGCGAAAAAAGGAAGTAGCCAGAGGTACTATTAACAAATTAACGAGTGCAACATTCCTAATATAAATTAATAAACCATTGACGGTTAGTTGTTTTCCAGATATGCTATTCTTAATTATCAAAACAATTGAATAAATTTTCTTATCAAGAGAAGTCGAGGGACTGGCCCTATGACGCTTCAGCAACCAGCCTTTTGGTCAGGTGCTAATTCCAGCGAATCTATTTGGATTCCGCAGATAAGGAGAAGCATACTTTTTGTATTTTCAAAAGCCTTCTTCTAATTGGAAGGCTTTTTTTGTTTTTTAGAATAGGAGTGGAATAGTCCATGGTGAAGCATTTAATCGAACAACAATTAATAGAGCGAATTTTAGTTATGGATGGTGCGATGGGTACGATGATTCAGGCAGCGAATTTGTCTGAGGATGATTTTGGCGGTGAGGAATACGATGGGTGCAACGAATATTTAAACATTACGAGACCCGATGTCCTTGAGCGAATTCACCGTGAGTACCTTGAGGCAGGGGCGGATATCATCAGTACGAATACATTTGGTGGAACGCCGATTGTCCTCGATGATTACGATCTTGGTGACCAGGCATATGACATAAACTTTAAGGCTGCTGTGCTCGCGAAAAAATGTGCAGCGGAATTCTCAACGACAGACTGGCCGAGATTTGTTGCTGGGGCAATGGGACCGACAACGAAAACATTATCGGTTACGGGCGGCGCCACTTTCGACGGACTGACAAAAGATTTCTATATTCAAGCAAAAGCATTGATTGACGGCGGCTGTGACATTCTTCTTATGGAGACAAGTCAGGATATGTTGAACGTGAAAGCAGGAACACTGGGCATTAAACAAGCATTTGAAGAGACGGGTATTGAACTGCCTGTCATGATTTCGGGAACAATTGAACCAATGGGAACAACACTTGCGGGACAAAGCATTGAATCTTTTTACATATCGATTGAACATATTAAACCTCTTTCCGTTGGTTTAAATTGTGCAACTGGACCGGAATTCATGACCGATCACCTTCGTTCATTGTCAGAGCTATCTAGTGGATTTGTCAGTTGTTATCCAAATGCTGGATTGCCGGATGAAGATGGGCATTACCATGAATCTCCAGAATCCTTATCGAAAAAGCTCGAAGGGTTTGCGGATAAAGGATGGCTGAATATTGTAGGGGGCTGTTGCGGAACAACGCCTGCACATATTGTGGCGATTCGAGAAGTGGTTCGAGGTAAAAAGCCGAGACAAATCCCTGAGGAATTGCACGGTCATGCGATCTCTGGAATTGAACCACTTTTATATGATGAAACCATGCGTCCTTTACTCATTGGCGAACGAACGAACGTCATTGGCTCAAGAAAATTCAAGCAGCTGATCGTAGATGGGAAATTTGAAGAAGCATCTGAAATTGCTCGTGCTCAAGTAAGAGGCGGGGCACATGTCATCGATATTTGTCTTGCGAATCCGGACCGAGATGAACTTCAGGACATTACACGATTTATGAAAGAAGTTGTGAAGAAAGTAAAAGTACCTCTTGTCATTGATTCGACGGATGAAAAGGTCATTGAGGAAGCTTTAAAATATTCGCAGGGGAAGGTGATCATCAACTCCATCAATTTAGAAGACGGTGAAGAACGCTTTGATGCTGTTCTTCCTTTGGTTAAGAAATACGGAGCTGCTGTTGTCGTTGGAACAATCGATGAGCCAGGAATGGCCGTCACTCGGCAGCGGAAATTAGAAGTTGCACAGCGTTCGTATGACCTACTTGTTCATAAATGGGGAATCGCACCTGAAGATATTATTTTTGATCCGCTCGTTTTCCCGGTTGGAACGGGAGATGCTCAGTACATCGGTTCAGCGGTTGAAACAATCGAGGGCATACGTTTGATTAAAGAAAAAATGCCTCGCGCATTGACGATTTTGGGTGTTAGTAACGTTTCCTTCGGGTTGCCTCCTGTTGGCCGTGAAGTGTTGAACGCAGTGTATTTGTACCATTGTACATTGGCAGGATTGGATTACGCGATTGTAAATACGGAGAAATTGGAACGCTATGCTTCCATTCCAGAAGAGCAAATTCTAATGGCGAATGAACTGCTGTTTACGACAACAGATGAAACACTTGCGGATTTTACAAATTTCTACCGCGGTAAAAAGAAAGAAAAGACCGAGGATGATATTCCGAAAACGGTTCCGGAACGTCTCAGTTACTATGTCGTTGAAGGAACGAAAGAAGGTTTAATTCCCGATTTGGAAGCGGCAAGGGAGATGTATGACGCTCCACTCGATATTATCAATGGTCCATTAATGACGGGGATGGCGGAAGTAGGAAGGCTTTTCAATACGAATAAACTAATTGTAGCGGAAGTGCTCCAAAGTGCGGAAGTCATGAAGGCATCGGTTACGTATTTGGAACAATTCATGGAAAAAGATTCAGGAGACCGCGGCAAAGGGAAGATTGTTCTTGCGACGGTAAAAGGCGATGTCCATGATATAGGGAAGAACTTGGTCGAAATCATTTTGGGGAATAATGGATTTACGGTCATTGACGTCGGGATTAAAGTGACACCAGGTAAGTTAATTGAGGTGATTCGCGAGGAAAAGCCCGACATTATTGGGTTGTCAGGGCTTCTTGTGAAATCGGCACAACAAATGGTGTTGACCGCTCAGGATTTCAAAGCTGCTGGGATCGATATACCAATTCTTGTTGGAGGGGCAGCACTGACGCGTCGTTTTACAGAGACGAAAATTGCAGCAGAGTACGATGGACCGGTATTGTATGCAAAAGATGCGATGTACGGCTTGGAGTTGGCCAATCGTCTGCAAAATAAAGAGGATAAAACTGCATTGCTCGTTGAATTAGAAGAGGCGAAAATAAAGCGCGTTGAAAACGACATCATTAAAGAGGCGAAACGAGCGGCGGCACCAGCTTTGGAAGTGGCGGTTCGACCGGTGAAAATGGTTCGAGAAGACGCAGCAGTTCGAGTTCCAAAAGATTTACGCCGTCGGATTCAAAAGGATTATTCGGTCTCTCATTTGTCGCCGTATGTCAATATGCGAACGCTTATTGGTCATCATTTAGGACTTCGGGGGAATGTTGCTAAGATGCTTGAGAATAAGGAGCCGCGCGCGCTGGAGCTCCATGAAATGGTTACAGGATTCCTAAGTTCGGGTAATTTAAAGGCATCTGGATTGTATCAGTTCTTTCCGGCTCAGTCTGACGGGGATGACGTCATTATTTACAGTTCGGAAGACAGCAAAACGGAAATTGAACGTTTTACGTTTCCAAGACAAAGCAAGGAGCCGTTTTTATGTTTGGCGGACTTTTTGAAGACGGTGGACAGCGGTGAGATGGATTATGTCGCGTTAATGCAAGTAACGGCCGGACATGGGGTACGTGATTTTGCCAATCAATTGAAGGCGGAAGGTAAGTTCTTGGAAAGTCATGCATTTCAAGCGACGGCGTTGGAGCTTGCGGAAGGTTTTGCGGAGCGGATTCATCAGGAGATTCGCGATCAATGGGGGTTCCCGGATGCTACGGATTTCACGATGCTGGAGCGGTTTGCGGCGAAGTATACGGGGCAGCGTTTTTCGTTTGGGTATCCGGCGTGTCCGAATTTGGAGGACCAGTCGAAGTTGTTCGGTCTGTTGAAGCCTGAGGATATTGGTGTGCATTTGACGGAGGAGTATATGATGGAGCCGGAAGCGTCTGTTTCGGCGATTGTGTTTGCGCATCCGGATGCACGTTATTTTAATGTGGATTGAGTGTAGGATGTTTAATGAATAGAAAAATGCGGTTCCGTTTGGTGAGTAGACCAAGTGGAAACGCATTTTCTTTTTTTAGATATATATATGGCAAAGGAATAATGTGGTTAATACGCCGATTTCCGTTCCGACCGGACGCGTTCCATGGGGCGCTTGTCGAGCCTCCTCGTCGCGAAAACCACGCTCCTGTGGGGTCTCGACATTCGCGCTGATCCCATTGGAGTCGCCGGTCTGCACTTCAATTAGCTGAAGTCTGTGGGGAAGATAAGTTCAAGATTCAGATCAAGATCAATAGTGAAAGAGTGTGATTCTCTTTAGAATAGAAATCAACTAAAGTTCTTCACCAAGGTCATTTGACAAAGAACCCTTTCATGGACATCCCCAGTTATCGATAACTGAATTCACTAGGAACAGCGTTGTGACGTTCGCCTTTGTCGAGTGCCGCGATTTTTGTTAGGTCTTCTTCGCTTAGTTCGAAGTCGAATACGTTTAGGTTTTCGTCCATTCGTGAAGGTGTGACTGTTTTTGGTATTGGAACTACGTCTGTTTGTAGGTGCCAACGTAGGATGATTTGAGCTGGTGTTTTGCTGTGTTGTTTTGCAAGTTCTTGGATTACGGGATCTTCTAAAACTTTGGTGCCGTTCATTAATGGGCTGTAGGCTTCGATTAGAATACCGTGTTCTTTACAGAATTTATGGAGTTCCGTTTGTTGCAAGTAGGGATGGTACTCGACTTGGTTTACGGCCGGAATGATTTCGCATTCGTCCATGATTCGTTGTAAATGCTCGATGTCAAAGTTGCAGACGCCGATTGCTTTTGCGCGACCGCTTTTATAAATGGTTTCTAAGGCTTTGTACGATTCTACGTACATGTCGAACATTGGTGTTGGCCAATGTATTAGATAAAGATCTACATAATCAAGACCGAGTTTTTCTAGGCTTTCATCAAAAGCTTGCAGTGCTGTGTCGTACCCTTGATCGGCATTCCAAAGTTTTGTTGTAATGAAGAGCTCTTCTCTGGGAACAGTAGTACTAGCGATTGCTTTCCCGACACCCTTTTCATTTTTATAAATTTTTGCGGTATCAATTAAACGATATCCGGCGTCTATTGCTTTTTGTATTGTATGTTCAGCTTCATCATCAGGAATTTTCCACACACCGTACCCAAGTTGTGGGATTTCAAGTCCATTATTTAGTGTTTTAGTTTGCATGAAATGACTTCCTTTCAGTGTTGTTCTATCAGTCTATCATAGGATTTTGGAAAATTGAATTTTATCGGATAAACGACTTGAATTGCGATTCCCAAACTTTCTTCTACGGTAGTTTAGGTCTATACTATAGTTAAGAATGGGATGCGATTCTGCAAGAAAACACGGGAATCGTATAAACAATCGTGTTCACAGGTTCGTCGCTACTGTCACAAGTTATACACCTACTCGTATTCAAAAAAAGGTAAAATTAGTTTATAGCTATACTGTTGTATGAACGATGTCATTTTTTTATTTTGTATTCAAGGTTGGGCTTATGAACAGGTTTCTAGTAAAGGGAGGAGAATGAAAAATGTTATTTGAAGATCCAGTATTTGCCAGTCGGGTATTAACATTACTAACCCTTTCGTTTCACATTATTTACGCAACAATAGGTGTCGGTGTTCCACTCCTGATAATGATTGCACATTGGGTGGGCATTAAGAAAAACGATGAACATTATCTTTTAATGGCTAAACGTTGGGCCCGCGGGTTTGCTGTCACAGTCGCTGTCGGTGTTGTAACCGGAACAGCAATCGGACTGCAACTTTCATTACTGTGGCCGAACTTCATGGAACTCGCAGGAAATATTATTGCACTACCTCTATTTTTAGAAGTATTTGCTTTCTTCTTTGAAGCAATATTTTTAGGGATTTATGCATATACGGGAGATCGATTTAAAGACAAACGTAAACACTTTTTGCTTCTAATTCCCGTGGTTCTTGGTGCGGCCGCTTCAGGACTATTCATTACCGTGCTCAATGCATTTATGAATTCTCCGCAAGGATTTGACATTGTTAATGGACAACTTATAAATGCAAATCCGGTTGCAGCAATGTTTACACCGGCAATGCCGACGAAAGTAGCCCACGTACTGGCAACGGCCTTCATGACGTCTGCATTTATGGTTGCAGCCATTTCAGCATACAAAATGATAAAAGGATCGAACCATATTTATCATAAGAAATCACTGTATATGACAATGAAAATAGGACTTGTGTTCTCTATAGCAGCTGCATTAATCGGAGATTTCTCGGGTAAATATTTAGCAGAGTACCAACCGGAAAAGTTAGCTGCAGCCGAATGGCATTTTGAAACAGAGGAAGGCGCTCCACTCTTAATGTATGGGATTTTGGATGAAAATGAAGAAGTGAAATATGCACTTAAGATTCCATTCGGACTCAGTATACTTGCACATGGAACTCCGAATTCAGAGGTGATTGGATTAGACCAATTTCCTGTAGAAGAAACGCCACCACTTATAATCCATTACTTTTTCGATTTAATGATTACGATTGGTGTATTCATGATAAGTCTTTCACTTGTCTATTTTATAGGAATAAAACGGGCATGGCCTTTCGTGAAATCGAAATGGTTCCGCTCGCTCATTGTTCTCGGAGGACCTCTATCCTTCCTAGCGATTGAAGCAGGATGGTGGATGACTGAAATGGGTCGATATCCATGGATTCTAAAAGGAATTATGACGATAGATGCGGCAGCAACGTCCAGCGAGTATGTTGGATTAATGGTAATTCTATTCGGGCTTTTGTATTTGTTTTTAGGAATTGGAACCGTAGTTGTATTACGCAGAATGTTTGTCAATAATCCAGTTGAGATAGAGCTTGAAAAACAAAGAGTTGCACAAGGTGGTGAAACAACATGAGTTTAGAAATAATAGGGATTACGGTCCTTTGGACATTTCTATTTGGTTATGTCATCTTGGGGTCAATTGATTTTGGAGCAGGATTTTTTAACGCGTACAGTATCATCACAGGTAGACAACATATCGTTTCAAATGTGATCCAGCGTTACTTATCTCCAGTTTGGGAAGTTACGAATGTGTTTTTCGTATTCTTCTTTGTTGGGATTGTTGGTTTTTTCCCGAAAACCGCATTTTATTATGGAACGGTACTCCTAGTTCCAGGAAGTATAGCGTTAATTTTAATGATCATTCGTGGTTCGTACTATGCCTTTGAACTGTATGGCTCAAAAGGATACAAGGGACATAAAGGGTATGCCTTCATGTATGGAGTTGCAGGCGTCTTGGTTCCGGCATCATTATCCATAGTGCTTACCATTTCGAATGGTGGATTCATCTCCATGATTGATGGAAATCCTGTTTTAGACTATGTGGCATTGTTTACGAGTCCCTTAACATGGTCCGTTGTCGTTTTATCTACCGTTGCAGTTCTGTATATATCGGCTGTTTTTCTTACTTGGTATGCGAATAGAGCACAAGATACAGGTGCAACAAACCTAATGCGCAAATATGCAATGTTTTGGGCTTTCCCTTTAATCATTGCTGCAGTGGGGATCATTTATGAACTGAGCTATCATAATCCGGAGCATTTCTCTCGTATTCTAGATTTATGGTGGATGTTCGGATTATCGTTCCTATTATGGATTGGGTCGGTATGGCTGATTTGGAAGCGAAAGCAATATGGAGCAGCAGTTGGCCTACTAATAGGACAGTTTGCTTTAGCCTTTTATGCATATGGAATTTCGCTGTATCCGTACTTGTTGTATCCACATTTAACGATTCACGAAGGATTTACAAATGATGCAATGGCAATTTCACTTATTGTGGTATTCATTTTAGGGTTGATATTGCTCGTTCCTTCTATGTATTTATTAGTGAAACTCTTCTTATTTGATAAAGAGTATGTCCAGGGAATCAAGAAAAAGGAGTGAGATGAATGCTAAATAACTTTCTAATCTTTGTCGCTCCATTTCTCGTACTTTTTGCTGCAACTGGAGTTGTTTTCTGGAGTGCACCAAAAGATGAATCTGTTACAAAAGAAAAATAAAGCAACACATTTAGTTGAGGTGGATGCTTCGCTAAATTAGCTCATTTTTCGGGAGGTTTAAGCAATGGTTGGACTTAAGGAATTAGCATTAGAACAGAAAAGAAAGCTGGTTCTCTTGGTCATTTTTGCTGTCACAACAGCTGCGGCAATAATTGTACAGAGTTATTTATTAGTCTCAGTTGTGGATCGCATTTTTTTAAAAGATGCAATATTCTCTGATGTATTACCATTATTGATAGGATTGTTCTTTGCGTTTTTAGCAAGAACAGTCCTTCAGTTTTTAAGTGGGAGAACTGGAGTGAAAATGGCTTCACAGGTAAAAGGAAATCTTCGAAAACTGCTTTTAAATAAATTTTCTAAAAATACAACGCAATCCTCACTTCAAGGACAGTCCGGTAAAAAAGTAAGTGTGATGATGGATACTGTGGATGAAATTGATAGTTATTTTAGCGAATATATTCCCCAAGTAATTCAAGCTACTATCATTCCTCTCCTTATTTTAGTCGTGATCTTCACACAACATTTTACCACTGGCTTGATTATTATGATTACTGCACCTTTCATACCAGTATTCATGATGATCATTGGTTTCAAAACAAAGGACAAATCCGAAGAACAAATGGATAAAATGGCTGCTTTTTCGGGTGGATTTCTGGATACGTTACAGGGATTGACGACCCTTAAATTATTGGGGCGTTCGAAAGAACAAAAAGAAAAAATTCGAAAAAGTAGTCTAGATTTTCGAGATGCGACGATGGAAGTACTTAAAGTTGCATTTCAAAACTCATTAGTTCTGGAATTCATTTCGATGCTCAGTATGGGGGTTATTGCCCTAGAACTTGCCCTTAGTTTAATCGTTTTTGAGAATATTACGTTTCTAACCGCATTTTATATGTTGGTATTAGCTCCAGAGTTTTATACGAAATTGAAAGACTTAGGAAGTGCTTTTCATACGGGGAGAGGAAGTATGGGAGCTGCTAAAAAACTAGCTGCTGAACTATCCGAAACAGACAATCCTATTGTATGGGGAACGGACAGCTTGGAAAGAGTAGTACCGCTTGCTATTGAGTTACGCAATGCAGGTTTTACGTATGGAGAAGATGCATTTGCATTAAAGAACATTCAACTAGCAATAGGTCCAAATGAACAAGTGGCAATTGTCGGTAAAACGGGTGCTGGGAAATCCACGCTTTTAAATGTGATTGCTGGACTTGTTTCGGTTTCAGAGGGAGAAATGCTGATTAATGGGAAACCAAGGTCAACCTTTAAAGAAAAAGATTGGTTTGATCGATTAAGTTACATTTCACAAAACCCGTATTTGTTTTCAGGGACAATTGCGGAAAACATTGCGATTGGCGGACGCTTGAATGCGACTCGCATAGAAATCATAGAAGCTGCTGAAAAAGCTGGGATTTCCGATTTAGTGAACTCACTAGAACACGGCTATGATACACCAATTGGTGAAGGTGGAAGAGACCTTTCAGGTGGAGAAAAACAGCGAATCGCTATTGCTCGAGCATTTCTAAAAAGTCCATCCATCATTCTGTTTGATGAACCGACAACGGGCCTTGATCTTCAGACTGAGAAGATATTGCAAGCTTCTATTCGGAAATTGTCTAAAAATTCGGCAGTCATAACAGTTGCACATAGACTTCATACGATTAAAAATGCCGACAAGATTATCTTCTTGGACAATGGAGAACTCTTGGCAACGGGCACACATGAGGAACTGCTGGAATCAGTAGAACCGTATCGTACGATGGTGTCTGTTCAGCAAGGAGGGATTGCAAATTGAAAAAACTAGGATTTGTGATCAAGTTATTATTCATTGAAAAAAAGGATCTATTCTATTCTCTTCTTTTCGGATTTATTGCTGGGATAACAGCTGTTGGTTTATTTGCATCCAGTGGATATTTGATTTCCAAGGCGGCTATAACTCCTTCAATCTTTACGCTCATGATCATTGTTGCGTCGGTTAAAATGCTAGGAATTATATCTGCATTAGGTCGTTACGGAGAACGTTATTTTTCTCATCGAGGGACATTTACGATGTTAAGCAATATGCGTGTTTCCTTTTACGAGCAGTTAGAGCCACTCGCACCAACAATTTTCCGGAAGTATAAAAGCGGAGATCTTCTTGCAAGAGTAGTGGGTGATGTGGAAGCGTTACAGAATTTCTTTTTGCGCGTTTTTTACCCACCGGTTGTATTACTCTTAGTGTTTTTATGTACACTCTTTTTTACTGCGCTGTTTTCAATAGAGGTAGCAGTGCTTCTATTCATCGGTTTGATGGTAACTACATTTGTCGTTCCAGCATTCTTTGCTTTAACACAACGAAAAGTGGATCGACTCGTGAGACAAAGGCGCGGAGAATTATCTACCAAAGTGACAGAATTTCTCTACGGTTTTCGTGATTTGAAAATCTACCAACAACTCGATGTAAAAGAAGGCGAACTGCATCAATCTGTACATGCCTATTTAGAAGAACAAGAACGTGAAAGTATTCATAACTTGTTCAGCCAGGCTGCAAACAAGTTTCTGTCGCTTTTCATATCTTTGCTTGTTCTAGGGACGGGCGCATATTTAGTGGCAGATGGTCGAATGGATGGGATCTACCTTGCGATGTTTGTCATGATTTCCCTGACTGTTTTTGAGAATACAACTTCTATGGCGGCTTTCCCAAGTTATTTAGAAGAGAGTCGGCAAGCCGCGACAAGACTTACTGAAGTTGTTGGAAAAGACGATGTACATGAGAAATCTCAAGAAGTTTTTGAAAACCGATCTATTCTAGGCGTCCCTTCGATTGAAATGAAGGATGTAACGTTTTCGTTTCCTAATGAAATGCGTACTACATTAACAAATGTAACCACATCGTTTCCGTCAGGCTCAAAAACAGCCATAGTCGGTCCAAGCGGTTCTGGAAAATCGACGATGTTGCAGTTGCTGTTAAAGTTTTATCGCGCAGACCAAGGTCAAATTCGCTTCAACGAAGATTCGATTGATCATTTATCACAAGAGACGATTTGGGAGAAGACAAATGTTCTGCTCCAAGAAAATCATTTTTTCTATGGAACAATTCGAGAAAATTTACTGCTTGCCAGTGATGAATTGAGTGATATAGAAATGGAAGAGATGTTGGGACAGGTAAAGCTTGGACACCTATCCTTAGACGATAAAGTCTTAGAAAAAGGGGAGAATCTTTCAGGTGGCGAAAAGCAGCGTCTCGCCATTTCCCGAGCCTTACTCGTAAAATCGTCATTTTGGCTTTTAGATGAGCCAACGTCCTCTATTGATGCATTAACAGAGGCGCACATTATGGATTATTTATTTGAAAAAGCGAAAGAGGCTACGATTATTCTCGTGAGTCATCGCTTAACAGGACTAGAGAAGATGGATCAAATCATTGTGATGGACAATGGAACTATCGTAGAGACGGGTACATTTGATGAATTGATGGAGCTTAAAGGGTACTTTTATGAAATGAAACAAATTGAGCAGAGCGTGTTTCTAGTCCATTAAAGTGGAACACTAGGTATTTAAAAATCGAAACTTTAAAACGCGAAGTGCTGATACCGGTTCAATTACTTTCAACTTGCATGGTTTAGTCCTATACTATATTTAGATGTACTAAAAAAAGGAGATGTATTGAATGAGTAAATTACAAGACAAAGTAGTTATTATTACGGGCGGTGCTGGCGGTATCGGTGGCGGTATTGCAAAAGCAATGGTTAAAGAAGGCGCGGTCGTAGCAATCGTTGATGTGAATGAAGAAATGGGACAAGCGATGGAGAAGGAACTTCAAGCAATTTCTCCAAAATCGATGTTCATTAAAGCAGATTTAATGGATCATAAAAACTTATTTAAAATTGTTGATACTGTTGTTGAAAAATGTGGCAAGCTCGACGTGTTGGTCAACAACGCACACGCTTCAAGACAATTTACAATTGAAGAAACGAGCCAAGAAGATTTAGATTTGTCGTTTGGTACTGGATTTTACCCAACATTCTACTTGATGCAAGCGGCACTTCCACACTTAAAAGAGACTAAAGGTAGTGTCATTAACTTCGCTTCTGGTGCAGGGATACGAGGCCAAGAAACTCAAGGTGCTTATGCTGCTGCTAAAGAAGCAATCCGCGGTATTTCGCGTGTAGCTGCAAATGAGTGGGGTCCGTTTGGCGTTAACGTTAATATCATTAGCCCACTTGCCAACTCTCCTGGTGTTCAGGCATGGGCAAAAGCACAACCTGAGTATTACGAACAAGTTGTAAACAAAATCCCACTAGGACGTTTTGGTGAATTAGAAGAAGATATTGGTCGCGTTGCAGTCTTTTTAGCATCTGAAGATTCACGATACATTACAGGACAAACGCTTATGGTTGATGGCGGATCGGTTATGTTAAGCTAATAAAAGCTTTCTTAAAAGGAGAGTTTAAATGAAACAAAAAAATATTTTCAAACTAATTCGCACAGTTGAACAGATGAATAATGAAAATATTATGCAGTTCACAAAAAAGTTTCAGCATCCTCTTGGTATTTCACCAATATTGGTATTGGCTGAGTTGCGTACAAAAGGCCCCCAAAAGCAGGCGGAATTAGCCGAAACAATCGGTTATACAAAGGGTGCCATGACGAATATTTCCGAAAAGCTTGTGCGTCTTGGCTTTGCGGAACGATTGTACGATGAATCGGACCGTCGAACGATTCAACTTCAAATTACAACTGCGGGTATGAATGCATTGAAAGAAGCCCAAGCAATTGGTGAAGATGTATTCATGCTGCTTTTTGAAAGCTTGAGTGAAGAAGAAATCAATCAGTATTTAATGATTCAAGAGAAGATTGTACAAGGTATTGAGAGTAGAAAGAAGAAATAACGTGGATATGAATTTGAAGGCCTTTGCTTAGTTATGCAAAGGCCTTTTTTGTACGTCGTGGAGTAAAGAGCATTCACAACCAGGGGTTGAACTGGCAATTGTACTTACACGAAAGCATGTTGACTACACACTTTTGTTTAGGGGTCCTATTTTCCGTATTCGATTTTCAACGTATAGGAAGTATCTTCTTGCCCTACGAGTGAATAGTATAAAAAATGATCGCCTATTTTAGTCCCTTGAAAAACAATCATTTGGTCAGACATGTTGATTTCATTCATTGTATAGCCTTTGTCCGTTAAAAAGTTTTTGTAATTGTCTTGGTCATCAACCATTTTTCCAGGCACTTCGTATGTGAGCATAATAGAATTTTCGTCTGTCACAATACTTTTAGTGAGGGTTGCATTAAGTGGTATGTATACATCTTCAGGGAAATCATCAAGAACCAGTTCTTGTGCATCTGCTTCTTCGCCGCTGTTTTCTTTATCTACTTCAGATACTTCATCGTCTTTATCAACAGTTTGGTCTGATTGATCACCATTATCTTTTGGACTTGAAACGCAAGCCGATAAAAGCAACAAAAGGGCAAGCAATCCGACAATGCTTTTTAAAGAGTTCATAAAAAACTACCTCCTTTTGTCGTTTTTTTATACTGTAACAAAGTAAGGTTAAGTTTAGGTTAAGTTAAGTTAAGTGAATACGTGCAAAGGTCTTTTTATTTTCGTATGAATACACTAGTTAAAGAGAATCACAAAAGGAGGGGAACAAGGATGGAGGATTGGATTACGAGTTTACAAACAGACACCCCACAAAAAGGGTTTGAACTAGCGATAGTGCTTGCACAAAAGGGTGTCATGTACACGCAACCTTCAGCAGAAGTGAGGGCGGAGCTCAGAAAGGTCTATTCAAATAACCCCAACAGTCTCATAATGGCCTCCCATGTTGTAGCAAACTACTTTCAAACAGTAGCTGCTGCCAACAATTATTGGAAATAACGGTCTTGTTAAAGAATGGCTTTCCTAAGAGCTGTTCTTTTTTGTTGAATGAAATGCAAACTCATCCAATCGCTACAATTTGAAGCTTCATTTCCCCGCCTGGTGTACTAAAGCTTACTTCATCGCCAACAGAACGTCCTAAAAGGCTCTTCGCCAGTGGTGAATCATTGGAAATCGTTCCGTTTAGTGGATCGGCTTCTGCCATACCTACGATTGTATATATTTCTTTTTCTCCGTTAGGAAGTTCGATAAATGTTACAGGCGTACCGAGAACAACCGAATCGACAAAGTGATTCTTTTCGCTGATCATTTCTGCATTTTCAAGCATGTCCAAGAGCAGTAAAATTCGTTCTTCCATCTGGGCTTGTGCTTTCATAGCCGCTGCGTATTCCGAGTCCTCTCTAAAGTCACAAAACGTTCGCGCTGTTTTAATGCGTTCCAATGCTTCTGTACGTTTTTGCGTCTGTAAGGTGTCTAGTTCTTGCAATACTGCGTGTTTTCCAGATTCCGTCATTGGATACTTTTTAGGTTTCATGGATTTTTCGCTCCTTTGTTAAATGTTTTTGGTATAGAGAATTAAGGTTTAATTCGAGCCAGGTGAAATGAATCAATTTCCTACCTATCATCCTACCTTACTATGCGAATAAGTAAATATGAAAGGACTCAATGTGGGAAACAATAGTGAAGGTTTGAGCAAATAGAATTGGTTTTCACTGTGGTACTAGAGGGGGGCTATGAATAATTCAAGCCTTATTGTATGAAAAAGAGTACAAATTGGCATGCTTTATTGTAAAGGTACGTTTTAACTAAGGAGGATGAAAAATGTCGAAAGATAAGAAGGGTTTATCAAGGCGGGACTTTCTTAAGACGACTGGTATTGCTACAGGTGCTTTGATAGGTGGGGGCGTACTTGGAAGTCTGATCACACAAAACGCTACAAAGGATGATGTTGCAGGGACGGGTAAAAACGAAGCGGGCGGCGGCGAATATGTCGGCGAGGTATTTCGCGGACGAATGTTCTTTACGAATGAAAACGAGTTCAAAGTATTATCGGAAGCGGTTGAACGAATATTTCCGGAGGATGAGCTTGGACCCGGTGCAATAGGACTTGGTGTCCCATATTTTATTGACAACCAATTAGCGGGGAATTACGGAAGCAATGCAAAAGAATATATGCAAGGACCATTCTTTGCGGGCGAATCTACACAAGGGTATCAAAGTAGACTTACCCGTGCCGAAATATTCAGGTCAGGCATCGCAAAAATGGATGAAGAAGCGAAAAAAAGATACGATACAGGATTTGCTGCGCTTGAAGGTGATCAAAAAGATGAAATAATTACTGCGTTTCAAAAGAATGAAATAAATATGAAGGGCGTAGCTTCAGAATTCTATTTTAAATTACTAAGGCAAGCCACCCTTGAAGGTGCTTACGCGGATCCAATCTATAACGGAAATATAAACATGGAAGGTTGGAAGATGAAAGGATTTCCGGGACATCAGATGGCCTATATTAAAGAAATTGAAACCGATAAATATATGAACATAAAGCCTAAGTCAATCAGCAGTATGGAACACTAAAGGAGGAAAAACAATTGGTGAAAACGTTGGATAAAGTGGATGTAGTGACTGTTGGTGTTGGATGGCTTGGTGGAATCATTGGGGCTGAGTGTGCGAAAGCTGGGATGAAAGTTGTTGGAATTGAGCGCGGAAAAGAACGGAGTACCGCGGATTATTTAAGGGTCCACGATGAGTATCGGTATGCAATCCGTTATGAATTAATGCAAGACCTTTCAAAAGAAACAATCACATTCAGAAACAGCCGAAAGATGCGCGCTCTCCCAATGCGTCAAATGGGATCATTCCTTCTAGGCGAAGGACTTGGAGGGTCCGGAACCCATTGGAATGGGCATACATGGCGTTTCCTTCCGTATGATTTCAATATTAAAACGTTAACGGATGAAAAGTACGGAAAAGACAAGCTGTCCGCAGATTACTTGCTTCAAGATTGGGGCATTACCTATGACGAGTTGGAGCCTTATTTCGATAAATTCGAAAAGACCGCCGGCATATCTGGTGAAGACAAAAACCCATTTGCGGGGAAACGTGCGAACGGGTTTCCTACGCCTCCGATGGTAAAGACACCCATCTTGAAAAAGTTTGAAAAAGCGACGAGTGATCTTGGTTATACTCCGTTTATGTTGCCTTCAGCTAATTTGTCGGAGTCTTATAAGAACCCTGATGGTCAAACAATAGCAGCTTGCCAATACTGCGGTTTTTGCGAGCGGTTCGGCTGCGAATATGGTGCGAAAACTTCACCAGAGATTACAGTTATTCCAACGGCACTAAAAACAGGAAACTATGAAGTTCGATTCCATGCAAATGTCGTCGAGGTCATGAAAGAAGGGAACAAAACGACAGGCGTTCGATACATTGATACGCAATCGGGAGAGGAGTTTTTCCAACCCGCCGATGTCGTTGTATTAACAAGTTATGTTATGAATAATGCAAAGCTTCTTATGGTATCAGGCATCGGAGAAATGTATGACCCCGAAACAGGAAAAGGAACACTCGGCAAAAACTATGCGTATCAGGTCCTTCCTGGTGCAACAGGGTTTTTCGATGAACAGATGAATGTCTTTATGGGCGCGGGTTCGCTAGGTATGACAATTGATGATCTGAACGGAGACAACTACGATCATAGCGAGTTGGATTTCATACACGGAGCGAGCATGTCGATTACTCAGACAGGCGTTCGGCCAATTCAATCGAATCCAGTCCCGGCAGATACACCTGCATGGGGCCCGGAATTTAAGAAGGCGTCCATTCATAATTATTCCAGGACGTTAAGTGTAGGTGGACAAGGAGCGTCCATGCCGCATAAGGAAAACTTTTTGTCGCTGGATCCAGATTATAAAGATGTGTACGGTGTCCCGTTACTTCAATTGACGTACAATTTTACCGAACAAGATCGTAAATTACACAAATATTTAACAGAAAAAGCAGCAACGATAATGAAAGAGATGGGTGCAAAAACCGTTATGGCCGGTAATCCAATATCGGATTACGACATAGTTCCGTACCAAACAACACATAATACAGGTGGAACCATTATGGGCGCGAGTCCGGAGAACAGTGTAGTGAACAATTTCTTGCAACATTGGGAAGTTGAAAATCTATTTGTAGTAGGTGCAGGGAACTTTCCTCATAACGGGGGTTATAATCCAACCGGTACCGTCGGAGCACTTGCGTACAGGGCAGCAGAAGGAATTATTAAATACAGCAAAGCCGAGGGTTCACTTGTGTAAGTGTCATATTGAGAGGAGGCGGGTTTAATGGGAGGTTTGGCAGCTATCGGTGTCCCAGGCTTAATCATCATATTGGTTATTGTGCTGATGTTATTCGGACCGAGAAAGTTGCCAGAAATTGGCTCAGCGGTCGGGAAAACACTTTCTGAATTCAAAAAATCCGCAAAAGAAATAATGGACGATGAAGATGAAGTACCAGTTAAGGAACCAAAGAAATTAGATAAAGGATAAGCATCAAATTGAATATCTATATTGTTTTTGTGTTCCGAGGAATGCACCACCATCAAAACGGCCCCCACTCATGGGTTGCCGTTTTTGTTATTTGAAAATTAGGGAAATGACAGTAGTTTTTATTGGCAGCTCCCTTGGTTTTGAGCGTAAATGATATAGGTATAAAGAACCCTTTTTCAATAAACTGGGTAAATAGTTAACTTCTTATGATTGCTTTACTATCAATCCTTGTAGGGCTTTATGAATGAAAATAAGATGTTTTACAGGAAGGGAGGAGGGTTGAAAGTGTTTTCTATTATATGTATGGTGGTAACCATAGAAAAAATAGTTGGATTGTGATTGATAGAAGAACATCGGTAGATTGAATCACATTTTTGTCGACCATAGAAGAAGGGGTCAAAGAATCGGATAACATTTATAAAAATGTTCTTGTAAGCGAACAACTAAAACATAGTGTTTTGAAACGATTGACGAATACGCAAAATTTGGAACATGCATTGGTTAACCCCGTTTAATCTTACCGCTTGATGGAAGAACAACAACAGCATCTGCGATGTATGAAGCAAACCACTTAGTTTAATAAACCATACGTACAAAACGTGTAACGCGTAACAAATTATTTTTTGGAGGAATAGTGTGTATAAAATTGAATTGAAAAATTTAACAAAAGTATTTGGTCCGCAACCTTTGCAAGGGTTGAAATTGTTGGAAGATGGCCAGACAAAGTCCGAAATTCTAGATAAGACAGGAATGACGGTAGGTGTAAACAAAGCATCCCTTCAAATAAAAACCGGAGAAACTTTTGTCATAATGGGCTTATCGGGTAGTGGGAAATCAACATTAATCCGATTGGTGAATCGGTTGATTGAACCGACAAGTGGAGAAGTTTTAATTGATGGTGAAAATATGACTAAAATGAAGACTCCAGAACTATTGGAAACTAGAAGAAAAAAACTCGGGATGGTCTTTCAGAACTTTGGTTTATTGCCCCACCGTACTATTTTAAGTAATGTTGCGTACGGGTTGGAAATTCAAGGGATAAATAAAGAGGAACGAGAAGCGAAAGCACTTAAAGTTATTGATGATGTAGGACTGAAAGGATATGAAGCAAGTTTCCCAAGCGAACTTAGTGGTGGGATGCAGCAACGTGTCGGGATAGCAAGAGCTTTAACAAATGATACGGATATTCTTTTAATGGATGAGGCCTTTAGTGCACTAGATCCCATTATTCGAAAAGAAATGCAAAATGAATTGATGAGTCTACAAAGCAGATTAGGCAAAACAATCTTATTCATTACCCATGATTTGGATGAGGCCTTAAAACTGGGTGATCGAATAGCGATTATGAAAGATGGCGAAATCGTCCAAGTTGGAACAGCAGAGCAAATATTGGAAAATCCAGCAAATGATTATGTAGCCGATTTTGTAAAAGATATCGATCGCTCGAAAATCTTGGAAGCATCTCACGTTATGAAGCGACCAGAAGTCGTTATGACACATAGAGATGGTCCACGCATGGCCGTGCGTAAGATGGAAGAAGTTGGTGCGTCAAGTATCTTTGTTGTTGGAAAAGAAAACGATTTCAAAGGTTTACTGACGATTGATGACGCAATCAGAGCATACAAACAGGAAATTCCCTTAAAAGAAGTCCTTATTGAAGATGTGATTTCTGTACATCCGAGTACTTCACTTAATGACCTCATTGAAATCGCAGTCGATTCGAAATATCCGATTACAGTGGTGGAAGATGGCAAGTTGTTAGGAATCATTTCACGTGTGTCTATTCTTTCTGGACTTGTACTAGGGAAAGAAATAGATAAAGAGACAGATACAGTAATAGATAAAGAGACAGACATCGTAGTAGAAAAAGAAATAGACAATGACGAGGTGGGTGCACAATGAATTATTTTAACTTCCCCATCGAAGATTATACGAATAACTTTGTAGATAATTGGTTACTCCCAAATACAGCAGAGTTTTTCGACAAAATCAGTGATTTTCTACGCGCATTTATTAACATGGTTACGGATTTCCTGCTTTTCATACCAGCTGAAGTCATTGTAGTACTGGTCATTTTGGTAGCTTGGAAAGTTTCAGGAAAAGGGCTTGCTTTATTTGCGCTCATTGGTGGTTTTTATGTAGGAGCGGTGGATTTATGGGACGAATCGATTCAAACCGTTGCCATTGTAATTGTATCCACTGCCATATCTGTTTTATTTGGTATTCCGATTGGTGTTTTAACAGCATTAAATAAAACAGCCGATCGAATTGTACGACCGTTACTAGACTTCATGCAGACATTGCCTAGTTTTGTTTATTTAATACCGGCGATTTTGTTATTTGGTCTTGGAAGCGTACCTGCTGTAATCGCCACATTTGTATTCGCGACACCACCTGTGGTTCGTATGACGAGTTTAGGTGTGAAACAAGCACCTGAAGATGTGATTGAAGCATCTAGAGCTTTCGGATCTACTCGCTGGCAACTACTTGTGAAGATTCAGTTTCCACTTGCGATACCAACAATTATGGCAGGGGTCAACCAAACAATGATGTTAGCCCTTTCTATGGCAGTCATTGCTTCAATGATTGGTGCACCAGGACTAGGGGACACTGTGTTAACTGGTATTTCCACAGTGAACATCGGACTCGGATTATCTGGTGGTTTAGCGATTGTTGTAATGGCCATTATTTTAGATAGAATAACGCAAAGTATAGGTAAAAAATCGTAACAGTTAGGGAGAGATAAGTTTGAAAAAAATAATTTTAGCAAGTCTGATGGCAGTACTGCTCGTCATTATGGCTGCATGTGGTTCATCAGATGACAAAGAAAAAGGAACAGAATCAACTAAAAAAGACACGACGATCACATTGGGTGTAACACCATGGACAAGTACAGTTCCACCAACAGCAGTTGCCAAACTAATCATTGAAGATATGGGTTATTCAGTGAAAGAAGTAAAAGCAGATGTAGGAAACGTGGTCATTGGACTTTCACGTGGAGACATTGATGCGTTCATGGACATATGGCTTCCAGGTCATGTAAACCACATTACAAAATTCGAAGATGATATTGAAGAACTGTCTATCAGCTATGATGATGCAGAACTTGGCATAATTGTCCCTGCATATATGACAGATATTAACAGTATAGAAGATCTAAAAGGAAAAGAAGATTTATTCAATAATGAATTGTTCGGAATCGAAGAAGGCTCTGGTGGTACACCACTTATTAATGATGCAATCGATAAGTACGAACTAGATATGAAACAAGTGAACTCTTCAGAAGGCGGCATGTTAGCGCAAGCTCAACGCTTTATGAGTGCTGAAAAGCCGGTCGTATTTTACGGATGGCGCCCACACTCAATGTTTAATAAATTCGATTTAAAGTTACTTGAAGATGAGAAAAACATCTTTGAATCATCTACAGTACTCGTATATGGTAATAACGGTCTGAAAGAAAAAGCACCTGATGTTCATGCGTTTTTGAGCAATTGGAGCATTACTCTTGACGAGGTCGAACAAATGATCCTAGAGATTGAAGAAGACGGCAAGGACCCTGAAGAACTTGCACGTGAATGGATTGACAATAACCAAGATAAAGTCGATGAAATGTTAGGTAAGTAAAACATAAGCTCTGCATGGTGAGTAAGATATCACCGTTCAGAGCTTTTTTTCATTAAATGGGGCAGCAGACGATGCAGTCTTCTAGTTATGTAGAGTAAATTTAAGGAGAGATTCGTTTGAAGAAAATCGTTTTAGCAAGTCTGATGGCAGTACTGCTCGTAATAATGGCTGCATGTGGTTCAGATGACAAAGAAACAGGAACAGAATCGAACAAAAAAGAAGACACGACAATCACATTTGGCGTAACACCGTGGACAAGTACAGTACCGCCAACTAAGATTGCCAAACTGATCATTGAAGATATGGGATATACAGTGGAAGAAGTCAATGCGGATGTAGGAAACGTGGTCATTGGCCTTGGACGAGGAGATCTTGATGTGTTCATGGATTTGTGGCTTCCAGTGCACGAGGTTAAAATTGAAAAAAATAAAGACAACATCGAAGCATTGTCCATTAGTTATGATAATGCAGCATTGGGTATAGTTGTCCCTACTTATATGACGGATATAAATAGTGTAAGCGATCTTGTAGGAAAAGAAGATATGTTCAACAATGAATTATATGGAATTGAAGAAGGCGCAGGTACGACACCAACTATTAACGAATTGATTGATAGTTACGGATTGGATATGAAGCAAATCACCTCTTCAGAAGGGGGAATGTTGGCCCAAGCCAAGCGTTTTATAAGCGATGAAAAACCGGTCGTTTTTTACGGATGGCGTCCACATACGATGTTTAATAAATACGATTTAAAAATGCTTGAAGATGAGAAAAACCACTTTGAAGCCTCTACAGTAACAGTATTTGGGAATAAAGAGTTGAAAGAAAAAGCACCAGAGGTCCATGCATTTCTGAGCAATTGGAACATTTCCATTGATGATATGGAAGAACTGATTGAAGTACTTGAAAACGACGGAACGGATCCTGAAGAACTTGCACGTGAATGGATTGACAACAACCAAGATAAAGTCAACAAGATGTTAGGTAAGTAAAACATAAGCTCTGCATGGTGGGTAAGATACTACCGTTCAGAGCTTTTTTTATTAAATGGGGCAGCAGACGATGCAGTCTCCTAGTTAATTAAAGTAAATTTAGGGAGAGATTCGTTTGAAGAAGATAGTTTTAGCAAGTTTGATGGCAGTGCTGCTTGTAGTTATGGCTGCATGTGGTTCAGAAGACAAAGACACAAAAACAGAAACAGAAAAGGAATCAGCTAACAAAGAAGACACAACGATCACATTTGGCGTTACACCATGGACAAGTACGATTCCGCCAACAGCGATTGCCAAACTGATCATTGAAGATATGGGGTATTCAGTGGAAGAAGTAAAAGCGGATGCGGGAAATGTGTTCGTTGGCCTTTCACGTGGAGATATAGATGTGTTTATGGATTCTTGGTTACCAGCACATGAGAACCACATTTCGAAATTTGAGGATACGATTGAAGAAATAGCAATCAGTTATGATGATGTGCCGACGGGTCTAGTTGTCCCTACCTATATGACCGATATTAACAGCATAAACGATCTTGCAGGAAACGAAGAGTTGTTCAACAATGAAGTATTTGGTCTTGAAGAGGGTGCCAGTGGTGCTACAAGACTTATTAATGAAGCGATTGAAGGGTACGGGTTAGATATGACACAAGTGAACTCTTCAGAAGGCGGTATGTTAGCGCAAGCGAAACGCGCTATAAGTGCCGAAAAGCCGGTCGTTTTTTACGGATGGCGTCCACATTCGATGTTTAAAACATTCGATTTGAAAGTGCTTGAAGATGAGGACAACAAGTTTGAAATATCTACAATAAAAGTGTTTGCAAATAATGGTTTGAAAGAAAAAGCGCCCGATGTTCATGCGTTTTTGACGAATTGGGGCACTACAATTGAAATTGTGGAAGAAATGATTCAAACGATGGACACAGATGGAACTAAAGCTGAAGTTCTTGCACGTGAATGGATTGAGAACAACCAAGATAAAGTTAATGAAATGTTAGGTAAGTAAATTAGATGAGCTCTGTAAGGTGAGTAAGACATCACCTGCAGGGCTTTTTTTATTGTGTAGTGGCCCATGAAAGTGCTTGTGAGCGTCACCTAGGACGAATTATGTAAATGATGGTAATCCAGTGCATAGGACTCATCCAGCTCACCTTCGGGTAGGTAGGTCGTAGGGTGGCCTTCTCTAGCTCGATTTGAGGTGTCGGTGCAAGGAAATGTAAATGATGTACTTATGTATTTGAAAAGAGATCATAAACACTTTGATGAGCGTCTTGTCATAACATAGATTTTAGTCGAAGAAAATTTTAGTTCGATAGAATCATTTTCAGAAAGACATTATTTCTAATCATGCTGCGTGTTATTTATGGTAAACTAAAGAGTAAGTAAACGAAATATTCGAACTATGGAAGACGCTCAGAAACATGTCCTATTTCTATATTTGTAAACTGTCAGATGCGATACTTTACTATTAATTTGATATAAAAAATAGACAAAGGGAGGAATACGAAAATGAAAAAACATGTTTTGACGTTGTTTCTAATCGTAGGAATGTGTCTTACTTTAGTCGCGTGTAACGATGCCGGTGATGATTCGTCGAACACAAATACGGACTCGGTTAAAGCGACTGAATCCAAAAAGGATAAGGGCGTTGGGGAGAAATCCACTGATGACGATAAACCAGAACAAAAGGATGAGACAGGGAAAGAGTTATCGATACCTGATGATATACCCAAGGATTTTCCGTTTCCAGAGGGAATGGTCATAACGAACATATCCGATAAGTCGGATGAGGAGAAAATTGGTTATTACATCGATATCAACTTAGAAAACATTGATGTGGTAGAAGTATTTGACATGTACCGGGAGTACTCCGAAAAGATCGGTTACATGATTACAAAAGATGGTGAAGTGGAAAGTGTACCTGGTGTCTTTCAATTTGCTACACTCAAAACATCTACAGACATGTTTATTATTACATTGAGACCAGAAGAAGAAAATGGAATGATTCAAGTTTTAGTAGGGAAGTGACCAATACACGAAAAGGTGATTAATATTGTGTACCTGTGCCAGAAACATTCAAGGAAGTTTAAACAAACTTGATTGTTTGGCACACAGGTACACTTTTTTACTTGCCCGCGTACTTTAAACGTCAACTTCTCCTTTACTAAAATCTAATTCGAATGATTTCGGTGAACTGCTTTCCTCAATCTTTCCACCTCTCGTTTCTTCCAAATAGTTTTCAAAATGTGTTGCGTTGAATAAAGTTGAAGGGCGTAAATACTTTTGCCAATGTGGATCGTTCAACCACTCTCTCACTTTCCAATCAATGACCTTTTTGAAATCCTCGAGGTTATATCCTTCTCGGTAGCGTGCTTTCACTAATCGTTCTGTTGGTTTTGAAGTTGTTTGAAAATCCTTTTGTGCTTTTTCATTTAAATAGTCAATGACAGACACAACGCCCGGATCGTTCTCGACAGTATACTTCTTAATACTCTTAATCTCTTTGGTTATTGCTGAGGGCAAATCGCCTTGTAGAGTGGGTGCAATTTGCATTTCATCTTGAGCTGAATTTGCAATCGCAGTGGGGGCATTTTGCAATGTCAGGTCATGCAAAGACGAATAGTCAATCCGGTACCATTTAGTCTTGTCCATCTTCATATGGTTATACTCCGCGGTAGAAATGATAATACCAATCTTTTCTAACTTACGAATGGTTCTTTTAATCGTATCCACAGACCAAAATGGAAACTCTTCAGTTTTCCACTCATCGTACGTCTTATACACCCATCTATAGCCACTCCTATGATTTTGAGAAATGAGCGATCTAAAATGGAGTTGTTGCAACAAAATGGCTTCGTTCAACCCAACTTGTACTGCCAACGATGGAATAATTTGAAGCGGTGCCTCGTTAATTAATAATTTCATCTTAAAACTCCTCCTAGTAAACACCTTTTAAATACACCATCAGTTGATGGCGGTTTTATTCATAAAAGCACTATAGCTTTTGCACAGTCGAATGGGACTATTCACTAGATATATAGACCTTGAATCATAAAAAGGATACTAAGAAGAAAAATTCTTTTTGACTAGGGGCTTTCTACTGCATGAAAAAAAGTGAATCCCATCTAAAAATTGAATTCCACGGGCACATCATATTCCATGAACATATTACCGAATAAAAGTTTACCAATCAATTCACGAAGTACGCCGTCGTAATAGCCGGAAATGTTATGGATATTCTTCTTTTTTGTTGCCTGAAATGTGATGGACAGTGCTTGTAGGGAGAGCGCATTGAATTGTTCGGATTTCCCTTTGTAAATATCATACTTTAAATAGCGCAGCGTTTGCGCACGGTATACGCCATATAATCTGCTGACTAAGGGCTGATTGTCTTTGCCTTTGAAGGATTCAACAAACTTTTTAAATCGATTGTAATGAGTGACGCTCACTTGGTGATACGTATTATGTATATAAGAATCTTTTTTGCTTATAAAAGAGATAGGTTCGTTCTTCGAATTGTTACTTGTATCCGTTGCAGGAGTAGGTTTTGTGAGCTCCTTGCGAGGTGCTGCTTTCGATACGACACTTGATGGTAAAAAAATATAAAGATTGGCTCCAAAACCGCCGGATACTTGCCGGATAAACGGTTTGATTTCGATGATTTGTAAGCGTTCAAGTTTGCGAATCGCACGTTGAATGGTACGCTCCGACTTATCCACATGCTTTGCAATTGTAGCAACTTTTAAATGAGCCACACCCGGATATTTTATGGCGTAACGGCTGAGCATTAAGAGTACATCACGGTCCGTTTCGTTTAATTCATACTTGCAACGGCCGAGATGGGAGGCAGTTGCTTCATTTAATTCGTGTTTGGATTGGAATGGTTGGTGGTTTGTTAAATAATTCATTGGCTCGTCCCCTTTGGATTCATTAGACCTATTAAATACGCTGTCACTACGTATATAGGTGAAAATCTTTAAAAGGGATACTTTTGAGTGAAAATAGTTTTGCGTGCTTGTGTAAGAAAGGTTCATGGAAGTTTGAAAAAATAGGATTGGTTGTCATATGGATTCCTTTAATAGCCGCAAAAAAACACCCCGAAAGTTAGATTGTAATTCTAAATTTCGGGGTGCATTTTAATTAATACTATTTTATTATCTACTCAATGGCCTGCTAAACGTTTTTCAAAATTCCCCTTGAATAACAAAATAGCATCCATATTTACTGCGAAATCGTAGTCACTGATATTCATATTAGTGACAAACTCGTTAGATCGCTCACGTACCATAATTGTCGGACGGATAGTATCTCCAATAGCGTCCTGAGTTACAGTGCTGCCGTAAAAATACCAGTTCGTTTCAGTAGGTGAATCTGCTTTATTTGTAGATAAATCCTTTTTTATGAGTTCGCATAAGTTATCCATAAAATCTTCACTTAGCTCAAGGGTTTTTCCGTATTCACCATCAACAGATATATCAGCATATCCATACCATATATTCCTACTTGAATGCTTTCCGTCATTAGATGTGTGTGTTTCGTCGAATAGAATTTTCATTTTTATTCGCCTCCAATTTAATTAGATTTCTTAAAACCAGTATACGCTAATTAGGAAATTTCAAAAAAAATTAGACGGATCCGTACAAGAATGATATTTTAAGGCAATTGTATACAAGTAAATATGCTAATTAACAATCCGCTAAATCTGTAGTGAAATCATGCTAATTAGCATTCTACTCACTAATTACATAGAGTTATTTGAATACTTAAGCTTATTGTCTAAAAAGTATGGTAAAATAATAGTAATGGGTATTATTTCTAATATAGTGTGTGAAATGACGTGGTAATCTATCTCTAGTTAAATAAGAAGACCTATGGATAGGAGTGAATCGAATTGATTATATACAATGAGCCATCTTCAAACTTTTTAGAACATATACTTGAGAATAAAATTGGATATGTACTTGAACAAAACGTGAAAAAGTACATGAATAAATCCATTTCAGCAAGTGAGTTAAGGTCCTGGGAAAACTCTCTTCCACAAATGGCGAAGGTTTTGAGAGATGCGGATTTAAAGGATAATACACATATTTTACTAGAATATAATTTACCATCGACCGAAAAAAGAATTGATTTCTTAATCGCTGGTCATGATAAAAAAGGTAGGAGAAATGCAGTAATTGTTGAACTAAAACAATGGCAGAAAGCGAAAGTGGTAAAGAGTGACGGAATCGTACGTACATTTTTAGGGGGTAGAGAACGAGAGACTGTACACCCTTCCTACCAAGCCCGTTCTTATAAACGTTTCCTTCAAAACTTCAACGAAGCTCTCTATCAAGATTCAACAATTAATCTTACTTCCTGTGCTTATTTGCATAATTATATTCCAGCTCGGACGAATGAGCCTTTACTGGATCCAAGCTACTTAAATTACATAGAAGATTCACCGATTTACTTTCAGTTTAATGATCGTGAGTTAGCGGAAAAGCTAAGAAACGACGTATCAGAGGGCAATGGATTTGAAATTGCAAAGAGTATTGAGGAAGGTAAAATACGTCCCTCGAAAAAGTTAGTTGAAACAGTGAATTCACTATTTCAAGGTAATGAAGAGTTTATATTGTTAGACGAACAAAAAGTTGCATATGAAAAAGTGATTGCGCTATTTGAAGAAGTGATACGGACTTCAACTGCTAAACATACAATTTTAATCAAAGGCGGCCCTGGTACAGGAAAGTCAGTAATTGGTCTGAATTTGATGAACTACTTACTATCAAGAGATTCGAATATTGAATACATCACACCCAATCAAGCGTTTAGAGAAATACTGCGTAAGAAATTAGTTGGATCCAGTGGCTTTGTGGAAATCCGAAATCTATTTAAGGGTTCAGCTTCCTACGTTGAAACTCCAAAAAATTACTATGATGTATTGGTTTGTGACGAAGCACACCGACTTAAAAACCAAGGACATATGAAAAGGAAAATTGAAGGTGAAAATCAAGCTACTCAAATTATCCGTGCAAGTAAACTAAGTGTATTCTTTGTGGATGACAACCAAGTCATTTCAAATAAAGACATTGGCAACTTCGATTTAATTAAAGAAGAGGCGAAAAAATTAAACTCGGAAGTTCATGTTGTAGAACTCGATTCGCAATTCCGCTGTTCTGGTTCAGGAAATTATATAGATTGGCTCGATAATATATTTAATGAGGATGAAATGCTTGTCCCATTAGAAGGAGACTACGACTTTCAGGTTGTGGATACTCCTCAGGAATTAATCCGAAAGGTTATTGATGAACAAAATGGACGAGTTATGGCAGGTTATGCATGGGAGTGGGATAAGAAACTTGTAGATGGGGAATTACCCAACGATGTTGTAATTAAAGAGATGGGTTTTGCAATGCCTTGGAATGATCCAAATCGTATCGACTGGGCAATACATCCAGAATGTGCCTATCAAATAGGTTGTATTCATACTGTACAAGGATTAGAAATGGAATACGCAGGCGTAATTATTGGAAATGATCTGGGGTACGATCCTGAAACGAAATCACTCGTGGTTAGAAGAGAGCATTTCAAGGATAGAGGTGCAAGACCAGCAAGACCGAAAAAGGATCAGGTTGATTTGTTGGATAAATTGGTAAGAAATACGTATAAGACACTGATGACGAGGGGGATGAAGGGGTGTTATGTGTATTGTTGTGATGAGGAGTTGGGGAAATATCTTCGGGAGAAGATTAAGTATTCCATTTGATGAAATAGTGAAAGGTAACTTGAATTACGTGTAACTAGGCGAGAAACTTTTAAAAAACATGATTTTTCCTAACTAGTTACCTTTTATAAACAACATAATAATTATTTAATAACAGATAATAAAAACTGTTTAGATAGGAGTGTTCTCTTTGAAGATATATTTCGAAGATTGGATTAAATACGAACAAAAAACTTCAACTAGAACAATAGAACTTATTGAAGAAGCTCTTATTTGCTATAGAGCACAAGCATATAAAGCAGCTTATTTATTTTCTTTTCTTTCCTTCCAAAACATTCTGAAAGAACGAGTACTTATTGCTAGCAAACCACCTGGATATACAGAAGATTATTGGTTGACGATTCAAAACGATTTGAGAAATGACGATAAATGGGAAGCGAAAATAATAGAATGTGTTAATAGGGAAAGACCTGCAACAATATTTAATTTATCAGCAGATACGAGGAACCAATACCTTTACTGGAAAGACAGAAGAAATGACTGTGCACATGCTAAAGGAAATAAAATAGGTTTTAGTCATGTTGAATCATTTTGGCTCTTTTATGAATCGAACCTTTCAAAGTTCGGTGTTGGAGGGGGAAAAGAAGCATTATTAGAAAGGATAAAAGTGTTCTTCGATTCAAATTATACCCCTTTTGATGCTGATCCATCAGTTATAATAAACGAAATTCCAGTTGCAGTGGAACATAGTGATTATTTAGAAGTTCTTGAGGTGATTTACGAACTTACTAAGGGAGATATCTTTAGTCCAATAAGAACACACCCATGGCATGAAATGTTTACTTTGAATGGAGAGTTTTTAAACCAGTTAATTGATTTTGTTAAAGTAAATAGACGGTTATGTAAAGTGCTATTTGAAGAGGACTCCTCTAAAGTTCGTTATTTCACTGAGGATCCGGTTTTTATCCGATCATTATGGAATGAAATGAAGCATTCATATAAGACCTATAAAGTAATAATAGGTCTTCTAAGACATGGTCTAATTCCTCAAAATCAGCTAAAAGAAATGATAGAGACTATTTCTAGTGTAAATAATGATACATTGTTTATTAATCAGGTGGAAGAATCTGATTTATTAACATTAGAGGAAACAGGTTTTTTTGAAATGTTTAAAAATATAGCATTTGTTGATATGAAAATAAATGATTTTGATTGGGCAAGGGGAAATAGAAATATTATTAAAAGTATTATTATAAGGTTTGGTTTTGATGAACATATAGTTAGAGCAATTAATAGTAGAATGAGTGGTCATTTTATCCCTTGGAAGTTTAGAGATTCGTTATTAGATTTATTTGAAGTTCATCCGGAATTAAAAACTCAATATATAGAAATTAACAACGAAATAGATGGTCTTCTACCGGATGTGCTTTTCCGCTAGTTCGTGATAATCTTTGGTGAAAATAATTCAGCATAAATGTGGAATAAACAATCATGAAAGTATAAAAACACTATTTATTGTCACACAGGTACTATTTATTATTAATAATGATACAATAGTCTGTATAAAGTAATTGAAATATAAGTCTATGGAAAGAGTGATTAAATGGGATTCTTAAAGCTAACTCTTAAACCAGAGTATCGATCATTTAGTGATGATATAATTAAAGACTTTTATATACCTACTCTTCAAGAATCTGTAAGTTATAAAAGAGCAGTTGGATACTTTTCTTCAACAGCCTTAATTGAAATATCAAAAGGAATATCTGGTCTAATTGCTAACTCAGGTAAAATTCAAGTGATAGCATCACCGCAGTTATCAGAAAGTGATATTGAGGCAATTAATAAGGGGTATAAGTCTCGTGAAGAAGTTATTAATCAATCTATATTAGATTCTTTAGATTTAAGAACTACTGATTATTATGAAAAGAAAAGATTGAACTTACTCGCTCATTTAATTTCAACAGGGGTACTAGATATTAAAATAGCATTTATTGAGGCATCTAATGGAATTGGAATATATCATGAGAAAATGGGTTTATTACAGGATAAGGAAGGCAATAAAATAGTCTTTACAGGCTCGCTTAACGAAACGAAATCTGCACTTTCATATAACTATGAATCATTTGATGTGTTTACTTCTTGGACAAATGATTTTGAACGAATTCGGTCGAAAGAAGATACTTTTGATAAGCTTTGGAATAATGATATTGATATGGTTGAAACGATGGATTTTCCTGAGATTGCGCTTGAAAAGTTTAAGGGTTATATTTTCGAAGAACCAGATTTAGTTATGGATGAAAAAGAATTATATAGAACTAATATAGATGAAGAAGAACCCTTAATAATAGGACCACATATGCCGAAGCAAATTAAATTGAGGGACTATCAATTGGAAGCGATTGCAAGTTGGAAGTCCAAAGGTTTTCGAGGAATATTTGATATGGCAACAGGGACAGGAAAAACAATCACTGGATTAGCCGCTGTTACTGAGCTATTCAAAGAAAACAATAATCGATTAGCTATTGTAATCGTTTGTCCCTATCAACATCTAGTTGAACAGTGGGTTGAAGATATTGAGTTGTTTGGAATGAATCCGATTATTGGATATTCAACATCGAAACAAAGAAATTGGAAGAGATTATTACAAGACGAGGTGGAATACTTTATATATGGTATTACTAATCATTTTTGCTTAGTTACTACTAATGCCACATTCTCATCGGACTCTCTGCAAAAAATAATCAAATCTGTGGATAAAGATATAGTTTTAGTTATTGATGAAGCTCATAACTTTGGTGCAGACTATCTCAAGTCAAAGTTGTTGTCTAAAGCAAATTATAGATTGGGTCTTTCCGCCACAATTGACCGTCATAATGACGAAGAAGGGACTAAAGCACTATATAACTATTTCGGTGATAAAGTAATTGAATATACTTTGAAAATGGCAATAGATAATAATATGTTAACACCTTACTATTATTATCCAATACTAATTTATTTGAATAGTGAAGAACTTGACTTGTACAGGAAATTAACTATCGACATCGGAAAAGCTTTGAATAGGGATGAGGGTAACTTTAGTGATTCAACCAAGTTTTTGATGATAAAGAGAGCTAGAGTAGTTGCAGGTGCCCAAAATAAAATTAGGGGGTTAGAAAAGCAGATTGCAAAATATAAGAATGAATCACATATGTTGGTGTATTGTGGTGCTGCAACAATCAATGATCCCGATTATATGGAAGGCAAAGCAGATGAAGAGGAGAAAAGACAGATTGATGTAGTAACTAATCTTTTGGGTAATAAATTGGATTTTAAAGTTTCTAAATTTACATCAGAAGAAAGTGCTGAAGAGAGAGAAGACTTAAAAGGTATTTTCGCTGAAGGGAAACATCTACAAGCTTTAATTGCTATCCGATGTTTGGATGAAGGAGTAAACATCCCAAGTATTAAAACAGCATTTATTCTTGCTAGTAGTACAAATCCGAAAGAGTATATTCAAAGACGAGGAAGAGTTCTGAGAAAATTCGAAGATAAGAAATATGCAACTATATATGATTTTATTACTTTACCAGTCAGTTTTGATGAAGCTAAAAGTATGGATATTTCTGAATTGCATGCTCTAAAATCATTACCATTAAGAGAAATCGATAGAATGGTTGATTTTGCAAGTATTGCTGAAAATTCATCGGTAGCAGATGGCTTAATTAATGATATAAAAGATTCTTATTACTTAAGAGAGGTTGATATTGATGACATTGAGCACTGATACTAAAGAAACAATAGAATTAGATAGAATTAAGTTAAATGCAATGAAACTGAGAGTTATACAATTAGAAAAAGTAAATGTTAAAACTAAGAAATATACAAAAGACGAAATGATTGAACAAATTAGAAATATTATTACTACAGAGATTAATAAAAACATTTAATATACTTTAAGGTGGTGAATGCTATGTTGATAAAGAAAATAGAGATTGTAAACTTTAGACAGTTTAAAGGATTGCAAAGCATAGAGTTTTCAAAAGATCCGGATAAAAATATTACATTGATATTAGGGGATAACACTAGTGGTAAAACTACTTTGTTACAAGCATTTTTATGGTGTTTTTATGGAAAAGTAAATTTTAAATTAAGGGATGCGCTTTTGAATCAAACAATCAAAGAAGAAATGGTTTTTCACTCCAAAGCAATGGAGACTATGTCTGTAACAATTGAGTTAACGCATCAAGACTTGGAATATATTATAACAAGAACATTGAAGCATCACTTAAGAAATAAAGATGTGAAGACAGATAACTTTAGTGAATTAAAAGTATCTTATAAAATGGAAGATGGCCAAACTAAATCTTTTGAAGGAAAAGATAATCAAAGGAAAGTAGAAGAAATATTGCCAGAGGATTTGTCAAGTTATTTTTTCTATGATACTGAAAGATTTGGTAATGTATCCGATAAAACCGATGTTACAGCTGCGGTTAAGGGATTATTAGGTTTAACGGTTTTAAAGAATACAATGAATCATATTGGTAGAGAAACACAAAGTGATACTGTGTTAGGTGCTCTTTTTAATAGTTTAAGTGATAAAGATGATTTAGTTGCAATTAATGCGAAAATTAAGTTTGAGCAAGCAGAGAATGAAAAAAAGGTTTTGTTAGATAGAATTCAAGTAGCTGAAGAAGAAAAACGCATAAAAGTTGTTAGAAATATAGAGGTTCAGGACATCTTGAAGGATATGACATCTTCTTCGAAGTTACAAAGAGAAAGAGAATCAAAAGAATTAAAGTTGAAGTCTGAAACGATTGGATTAGTAAGAGAAGAAATCAACTATTTGAAAAACTTTAATGATAAATCATATTTATTCTTTGCCAGACCACTAATTAATAGGGCATTGGAAAAATTAGAAAACGCCGAGGTATCTGATAAAGGAATTAGAGATATGAATGCAAATTCAATTGAACATATAATTCAAAGAGGCATATGTGTGTGTGGAACTTGTATCGAGATAGGTAATGATGCCCATCTGAAATTAATTGAGGAGCTAGAATATCTCCCGCCGAAGTCGATAGGCTTACTTATTAGTAACTTTGTTAACTCAGCATCAGCTTATCGTTCTTCGAGTGATAGATATTCTGAAAATTTACAGAAAAGTTATATAGACATATTAAAAAACAAGCAAAGAGTGTCTTTTCTTACGGATGAAATTAAAGATATAAGTAATGAAATAAACAAGAATATTGCTTCTAAGGATTATGAACAAGAATTAATTAGTAATCAGAGCAAAATAGATAATTTAGATGAGAAAATTAATAATTTTTCAATAAGCATGGGAGAACAGGATCAGATTATTAGGGAAAACAAAAGGATATATCAATCGACCATTGGCGTTTCGGAAAAAAATAAAGAAATTAGACTACACATGGCCTATGCAGAAGAAATTTATAAATGGATTGCAAATAGTTATTTTTCAAAAGAGAAAACTATTCGAATAGAGATGGAGGAAAAAGTAAATAAGTATTTCACTCAAATTTATCATGGTAATAGAAGAGTAGAAATTGATGATAAATACAGAGTTACATTAATTACAAAAACAAATGATATAGATATAGTTACTGATGAATCAGGTGGATTAGAAACGGTGAAAAACTTTTCTTTTATTGCTGGATTAATGGACCTTGCAAAAAATAAATTAACAAAAAAAGATGATGTTGATGTAGATTCAGAAGCATTCCCTTTAATTCTTGACGCTCCATTTTCAAATGCAGATGTAAAGCATGTAAATAATATATCTAAAGTATTGCCCACGATTGCAGAACAATTGATTTTAATAGTTATGTCGAAAGATTGGAATTATGCTGAAGAAGAAATAGGCGATAAGGTTGGTAAAAGATATGTTTTGGAGAAAAAATCGGAAATTGAAACAATAATAAAGGAGGCATAATTATAATGTTTAGAGCTGATATTGATATTAAAGGAAAACATGCTGCATATATAAAACAGTTGGTAGATGATTATAAAATTTTTGCGTTAAACCTTGATGTTTATATGTCCTCAGCTTTAATTGGTTACATAAATGGTAGAAAAGAAGATATTGACATTAGTGAAGAGTTTAGTGATGTAGTTAGTAAAATCGGGACGCAAGCATTATTAAAGAAAGAGATAGAATTAGATTTAATATATAGATTGATAATGCTTTTGGATAACACAAAGAATTCAACCTTAGAAGAACAAATAAATAGAGCTTTTAGAGCCGACTCGCATTCTTCCCTAAAAGAACTGCATAAAGAAAACATGTCTGTCTTTAATTCTTATGTAAGGGGTGGTATTACAGTCTTATATGAGGAATTGATTCGGGATTCTACCGTAAGAGAGGATCAATTTAAAAACATACATGATTTTGTTAAAGGGCTAGATGATGATTTCAATCTTGTCGTAGAAGAATTAGCCGAAAGAGAATTGAAAAGCGTTTTAGATGCTTAAAGTCTCCATCAATTAAAGCAATCATAACTTTTTGAAAGTAGGACAGATAATGGGATACAATCAACACCAAAGTTTTTTTCTTCGTGAAAGATGGTTAGGGAAAGGTTTAAGAGAAATAAAAAACGATCCTAATTTCTTTTTTCAATCAGATGCATTTGAAAAAATCGGTTTAGGTAAAAACATGGTGCAATCTTTACGTTACTGGATAGACGCTACAGGTGCAGCAAAAGTTAAAGGAACTGGGAAAAATCGTTATCATGAATTTCAATCTATAGGTGATTGGGTTTTACGAAACGATCCTGCTATTAAACATTTTGAAACAGCTGCATTATTACATTATACAATTGTTTCAAATATCCATAATAGTACTACATGGTATTGGTTTTTTAATCTTTTTTCTGAATCAATGTCTACTCGAGAAGATATATTTGTTGAGTTGGATCCATGGGTGCAGGAAAGAGAAACACGAGTTATAGCAGAGAATTCTATTAAGAGGGATATTGATTGTTTAATACGTATGTATACCGCAGGTAGAAACTTTAAAGACCCTGAGGAAGTAAACGCAAGCCCATTTAATAAATTAGCTTTACTGAAAGAGATAAATGGTACTGTTTATAAGGTAGAACCATCTATTCCAGACGGAAGTCTACTTTTCGTTCAGTATATACTATTAGCGTACGGGTTTGAACACAAGCAATATGAGGTTAGCCTAGAGGACATCGTTCATAAAGAAGGATTATTGGGAAAATCCTTCAACTTAAGTCGTTCAACAATTGTTGGTTTACTAATGAAACTGCTAGATGATCCAGATTATCCTCTTCAGTTTACTCGAACAAATAATTTAGATATGGTTAAGATTCCAGAAATAGACCCTGAGGAATTCCTGAGAAACTCTTCAGAGTGAAAGGTTGTTGTGAAATGTGGTTTTAAATCGTTCTTTTAAAACGAGTGTAAACGTTAAGTTTGATATAGGTAATGATGAATTTGTACAAAGATATTTACCAACACCTTCCCATGCAGAATCATTAATCGGATTAGCGGAAGGTTTTTTAAACAAAGGTGGAAATTCGGCCCATATCATGGTGGGCCCCTATGGTAGTGGAAAGTCATTAGTTGCAACAATTATGGCGAATTTCGTTTCTAAAGCTATAAAAAAACGTGAAATTAAAGTTTTAGTAGATAAATTTAGTAAAGTCCATCAGGAAGTATATCAAAGTTTAAGCGAATTGACGAGTTTAAATAGAACTTATATACCGATTACCTTAAGTGGAAGTGAAGGACAATTTAGTGACGCAATTATTACGTCAATAATAAACAAGCTGAAATTGAACGGAATAGAAATTAGTTTACCCGATGAAAAAAATAAAATAATTAAAATTATAGCTGATTGGTTGAATGAATATCCAAGTACATACAAAGAATTCACCACGTTGTTAAAAGATAGGAATTCTAATCCGAAATTATCTTTGCAGAAGATTGAAAAAGGCGATATTGCTGAAATAAAATGGTTTAAAATAATTTACCCAAGCCTAACAGCAGGAGCAGAATTCCAATCAAATACAGGTGGTGTTTTTATTGAAAAGATTGAATTAATATTGGATGTATTAGAAAAAGAGAATATAGGTATTTTTATTATTTACGATGAATTCGGTAGGTTCTTACAAAATCTAGATCATCAAGAAGTTTACAAAGCGATGCAAGATATTCAAGATCTTGCTGAGATTGCAAATAGGGTAAGTGGATATTTACAAGTTCTACTTATATCTCATAAGAGTATGTCACAGTATATGTTTGGATTTACAGCTGAATACCAATCGGAATTTCAAAGAATTGAAAAAAGATTTTCAACATATTTTGTTGAAAGTGATACAGCTACATATTATCGAATTGCGGAGCAATATTCGGCTGCAACTACAGAAGAGTTTTTGCTTGAAATTCCAGACTTCAAAGAAATAGTGATGGATATAAGGTCGTTTAATTTATTTGGGGATTTGAACCAACAAGAAATTGAGAAAGTAATTGTGGAGGGTGCTTATCCTATACACCCGGTTACTTTGTACCTTTTACCTCGTATATCTAAAGTGTTCGGTCAAAATGAGCGAACATTATTTACGTTCTTAGAAAGCGAAGACACGGGTGGATTAATGAATCATATTAGAAGAAATTTCTCTTATTATTATCCTGATAATCTGTTTGAATTTTTCTTTTCGAAAGGTATAGAAGGCAATCAAAACGATGAAGCGTTAAAGTCATTAAAGGTTTTTAAAAGAATTGAAAAGAACCTCCCGAAAAATGAAGCAACCAAAGCTTCATATAAAATCCTAAAGCTGATAACACTTTGGGAAATTTCTCATTCCAATACCATTTATAGGATAGATAGTGATTTAATATCATTTGCTATAGGTATGAAGAAAATACAAGTTGAAAAAGAGTTAAAAGAATTAAGTGTGAAAAAGTTTATTCGATTTAATCGTATATTGAATCAGTGGGAACTAATGGAAGGTAGTTCGGTCGTTATAGATGAGTTGATCGACTCTCAACTTTCGGAGCTCAGATTGAGTCAGGATAAAAGAATGCCATTTCTTAGTAATACGATTAACAAAAGATATTTTCTGGCATCAGCATATAACGATATAAAAGATATGACTAGGTTTATGAAAGTTAGTCTAATAAATTCTAAGGAGTTCCTTAAGAGCGCTTCAAATGAGCAGTCCTTATTACATGATGACGCGGATGGTTATATATATTTAATTCTATTAGATAGTAAAAATGACTATAAGCAAGTGTTAGAAAAGGTCAAAAGTATCGAGAACAGCTACTTAATATTTTCTATATTAACTGAGGATTTTAAAAGTATTCAGGAACAAGTAGATCAGGAAATGGCTATAAGCAATATTATAAGTGATAAAAACTTGTTGTCGGAACATCGCAATTTGGAGATTGAATTAAACCTTTTACATGAAGAATTACTTTATGAAATATCGTCTTATTTAGATGCCTATTTTACCTTCAAGTCTAATGTAGTTTGGATTTACCAAGGAGAAGAGCTGCATCTTTCTAATGAAGTGGATTTAGAAGATAAAATCAGCAATATTATGTGGGATAATTATAGCGATACACCAATAGTAATGAATGACTCGGTCAATAGAATGAATGTCGTTGGTATTCAAAGAACATCATTGTATAAAGTTCTCGATGGAGTTTTGAAATCATATGACCAACCCAATCTTGAAATAATTGGTCAAGGGCCTGATTATTTAATTTATGCGACTGTAATTAAAAATAATGATATTGATTTAAAAAGTTTAGACAGTTTAAGCGAAGAAAAATTGGCTTCGATTAGGGAAACTTTATTAAAAACAATAGAGGAATCTCCGGAAGGTAATCTGGAAAGGATTACTGAGATTTTATCTAGTGCGCCTTATGGGATAAGAAAACCACTCATACCACTTTTTGTTGTTATCCTATTAAGGGATAAATGGGATCAGTTAATGTTTTATCGAAATTCAATGTATGTACCCGCATTAGAAGCAGAAAAAATCTATGAAATGTTTAATGAACCTTGTGAATATAGTTACGAGTTTCATGATTATTCAGTAGGTTTGAATGATATGATGAATACTTTAGAGAGACATCTTAAAATGTATATTAGCGAATATGTGTTAGAAAGCATACCTTTAATAAGAGTGAGCAGTGGTTTATTGAATTGGCTTCGTGCTTTGCCAAGACATACACAAATAACAAATAATCTTTCTGACGAGCTATTACAACTTAAAGAAGTTATCAGAAAGAGCGAAGTTACACCTCTAGCAAGTATCGAATATTTACAGGATAAGTATGGCAATAATATAGAGGGTTTAAAAGCGTTAATGTCTGAATTGAGGTTACATCACAAACTTTTTGTAGAATCAGTGAAAAATTACCTGCTTGAACAGCTAGATATAGAAAGTTTTATTATTAAAGATGACTTTTTAAAAGAATATGATGCTGAGGTGATTATCAAAAATCGCTTATTGTCTTCGTTAAAACAAGCATCGACTATTGAAGAGATGTCAATGATCTATATCGGAACTGAGTTGGTAAATTGGTCTGACACAACTTATGAGTTATTTTTAAGCCAAGTTAAAAATGACTTGATTAGTTTGGATGATCAAGACGTAATCAGTGATGATGTTGTCGAATTGACCTATAATAATAAGTATAAGAAAATTAGAAAACTAGAGTTATCTACTAAATCTAATATTATTTATGATAATGTTAATCGTATGATTAAGAATGCTGGTAAGACTGTCCCTAGGGAAGAAATAGATTATATTATTTATAAATTAATAAATGAATACATTGAATAGGAGAGGTTCAAATGACTAGAAAACCAGTCCATGTTGCAATGTATAGCGGAGGTGCTTCAAGTGCTTTTGTAGCCTATCAAATGGTACAAGCACATGGAATAGAAAATTGTATCCTTTTCTTTACGAATACGCTTTGGGAAGATGAGGATAATTATAGATTTATGGACGAAGTTGCCGAGTATATAGGAATTGAAGTTACTGAACGAATGGATGGACGAACTCCGGAGGAAGTGTTTTACGATACGCGCTTCCTTGGTAATTCTCGTTTAGCACGATGTTCAGAGGAACTGAAAGTGAAGCAGACGATTGTTTTTTTGGAAGAGCTTCGGGATGAACGGAACCTAGAACCTATTCTTTACTTCGGTATTGGTCCACATGAATCGCATCGAGCGGAGAATCTAACCGCATTTTACGAACATAATCCGATCGAACCTGTAGAAACACGTTTTCCGATGATAGAAACTTTTCGTGAAGATTTAGATGTGAAGGCGATTATTGAAAAAGAGTGGGGCATTCCACTACCACGTATGTATGCATTAGGTTTTTCACATGCAAACTGTGCTGGCCGTTGTGTGCGTGGTGGATTTCAGCATTATGCACAGCTATATCAAGTTTGGCCAGACAAGTATGCATTGCAGGAAGAAATGGAGGAGAACTTCCGAAAACATTTCGACAAAAATGTTACGATTTTGAAAAAAGATGGCGGCCCTTACACGCTAAAAGATTATAGAGAGCGAATGGAGAGGGAAGGCGTCGAGAGCTTCCTTAAAATACAAGATGAAACAGTACCTTGTGTTTGTTCATTTTCTTAAACATAGAAAATTCCTTAAGTATCGCTGAATGGCCAATTTATTTGCCAATAATTTAATTGACGTAAAATACTGGATTACAAAATGATTTCAAATCATTTCGTAATTCGGTTTTTTTATTTATATAATACTAAACGTTTCAATAAAACAATTATCCATTTATCAATAATTGAGAATACGTATATTAAGATTTGCATAAAAAGTTAAAGATAGCATTTAAATATCTTTATAGAAATTGAGAATATTTACCTGGGCAGAAATGGGTTAAGTTCTAATTGTTTTTTACACCAAGTTGAGAAAACCCCGACTAAATATGTCTAAACCAGAGCGATTATAAAAGGTTTTTTAACTGATGGTTAATGTTCTAGCGTTTGGTAAAGACTCATAGAATAATACTATTTACACTAAATGCTGTTATTCATAACAAAGTCGGATTCTTATGAAAGTTGAATCCATAGTGAGGAGGAGCTAAATGAAAGAGTTTCATTTGGTGAATAAATCTGATGTAATAGTATCCAGAATTAAAGAAATGGTTATAGAAACTAAGCGGTCGGTAGGTGACCTGGCTTTTATGGGGAACGTTAAACCACGGTATGTAAAAATTTTAAACATAAAAAACAAACGTGCAACAGTTTGTGATTTACAAGGGAATAACTTTCATGTATATATATCCAGCTTAACCCTAGAACCTAAAATACTTGATAAGCCAATTACGTTACTAGGTGATTGTAATCATCAATTTCAAACAAACAGTTTCTGCTAGTTTTGAATGAATATATATTTCCTCTATTCATTTTAGGATTGCGGACAGAATGAGCTAACTAAGCGGAGTTTTGAGCCACTGTCTAGTAAGGCGAAGGTAAACAGTCATTGGAATGCTACTTTCCAATGACTGTTTACTTTAAATTTTAAGTAACTGTGCGTGAAAGTATTCTGACTATACACTACAATTACATATTTATTAGGCATATGCTGAAAAGTTCATTTATTTTGTATGTGTATACAATTGGTTGAATTGTTTGTTGTTGTTTCTCACACAGGTACCCCAAAATCTTTATTAATGAACAATTAAATAAACCTTTTGTAGAAGGGCACCACTTAGTCCCCATGTTTACCCAAACTCAATTTGAAAACACTATTGATTTTGCTGATAATATTGTTACATTATGTCCGAATTGTCATCGTGAAATTCATTACGGTTTACAAGTTGACAAATCTAAAATGGTTAAAATATTATTTGCCAATAGAAAGGATCTCTTCCATAAGTATGGAATTGAAATAACAATAAAAAAGTTGTTATCTTTTTATAAAGTGGAAGAAAAATATGAATGATTATTAACTTTTCTATAACGCTCAAAATATTTATATAGATGAATATTGGGCAGCTGTGCGTGAAAGTATTAAGACTATACACTACAAATGCATATTTACTATGTATGTGCTGAAAAGTTTATCTGATTTGTATATATATACAATTGGTTAAATTATTTGTTGTTTTTTCTCACGTAGGTACCTTGAAAATGGATTGAAGAATTGGCCTTAGAGAAACAATCATATTGACAGAATTCTTCACTTGCCCTATACTAATACTCAACTAAACATAAACTCTTTTCTTATTTAGAGAGACGGAGGGAATTGGCCCGACGAAGTCTCAGCAACCTGCCTTGTGGTAAGGTGCTACGTCCAACAGGGGAACCTGAACGATGAGGAGAAATTTTTGCATGCAAACTCTTCTCTCATTGGGGGAAGAGTTTTTGTTTGGAAAAATATTCAGGAGTGATGATAATGACGAGATTAAAAGAATTGTATGACCAGCTAAAAAATGTGCAGAAACGACAACCGACGGGAACGGCAAGTGCAATGCAGCGGCATCAGCATGTGGCAGAGCTGCAGCGGAAAATCGATTATTATGAGCAAGGCGATACGATTTCACGTACGTTCATTCAACAGGAGATGGCTGAAATCCATGCCGTCCAACAAGAAATCGACAAGTTGACAGCTGTAAAAGAGGATAAGAAGCGTGCGCTGATGAAGAATGTGTTTGGAGAACACTTGCCATTGGTGTGAAGTGAGGTAGGATTTTAATATGTGAATCAATCTAGATGTTTTTTCCTAAGGTCAAGTAGAGGGGGGAGTTCATGAATCGTTTAAAAGTGACAGGTGAAAAGCGGTTGCAAGAGCTGTACGGAAAGTTGAAAGAAGCCAGGCGGAATGAACCGTTTGGTTTCAATGCACATCTTGCGCAATTGGCTTTTCAGATACTGGACCTGGAGCGGAAGTTGAAGATTGATAATCCGGACAAGCAAAATGATTTCATTGGCATTATGCTGGAACATGCCTTTTATATGAAGACCGATCGGAAGGATCCTTATGTCGCCAAGCAGACATTTCAGCAGATTTTGCGGATCGATCCGCATAACGCGGAAGCGAATTACCGATATGCCTTTCTCCACTATAAAGACGGGAATTGGACAAAGGCGATTTCTTTTTTTAAAGAATCGATTTTACACAGCTCGCCGGATTTCCCATTGGCAGAGGATCAGGTTGTTAAGGCACATTTGTTCATCAGCTACTCTGCGATGATGCTTGTGAAAGAATCGATGCGGGCAGTGGATGACTTGCAGCCAGAAGAATCGCTAGAGACAGAAGGCATCAGCATCGATCAACTTTCAGCGGATGTCAAAGCGCTGCTGGCTCTGAAGGAATACCGGCTGAATAGCAATACAGGTGAAGAATTCATCTCACGTGACCGGTATAAAGAATTGGAATCGAATGTATCGCCTGGTGATGTATGGGTGGATTTGACGGTGGAAGAGCCTTATATTCAAAGCGGTGATCTGAGCATAAGAATATCCCATCAGCTGGGAAATTTGCTGAAGCGGCTGCTGTTAAAATCAGCCAAACAGGAAGCATTGCCGTTATATGAGCTCATCGGCAATCAGGAAGAAATGTTTCACGATAGCGAGGATTTTAACTGGGATAATTATCGGCAAAAGATCCGGCGAGTGAAACAAAAACTGGTCGAAGTCGGATTGCCTGAACGATTCATCCAGTCAGTCCGGGGAACGCAAAGTTATCGTATTGAACCGTGCACGTTTTTTATTATCCAACATGATGCTGAATAATTTCGAAGCCTCTCTACTCAGTAGGGAGGCTTTTTCTGTGACAAGGGCGTCACAGTCATTTCCGTATACTTGGGGTATCAAATGAAATGGAGATGATGAGATGATGAAAAATTGGAATGGTTTATTGAATGGATATGGTTATGAAGTGAAGGAAGTTTGTGAGGGTCAATTTGAAGTGGGCGGTCTTACTGCACACAATAAGGGTTTTCTAGAATCCCATCTGGAGAAGTTGTCGATTGTGACGAGGTTGGAAGATGGGATTTTGTCAGTTGATGGCGTGCTGACTGAAGAAGAATGGGTGAGTCACTTGGAAACAGTTGTCGACGGCAGAAGTGAATCGAGCTATGGACCGACGGAGATTCCGTTGGATAAGATCGATGTATATATCGCTGGAATCGTCATGCAGCTGAACCGACTCGGCTGTATTATGACGTATTCCTGTGATGGACATGAGCGAAGATCGCCACATCTGTATTTTGTGTCCGCGGAGTTTGCGCGAATGGCCAAGAGCTTGCTTGCTCACTGTGGCTTGCGTGTCAAAAGAATCGGAGTGCGATTATCTATTCAGACGGACCGCAAAAATCTTCCGGCCATTGCCGTTCAGATTTCGGAACTCTCACGTGAACAGGTGGAGAACATCCATCGTGAGCGAAATGAGTTCATCAGTGAAGAGGTTTTCAATAAAACATTGGAAGAAGTTCTTGCCATACCCGGTGAGAGTGGAGAAGAGGGTCAAATCCGTGAATATGTCATGCGGGAACTGCGTCCGTTTACCGATCAGATAGAAGTGGATCATTACGGGAACATAGTCTCCGTAAAACGCTTCGGACCAGGTCCGACTATTTTGTTGAATGCGCATCTCGATACGGTTGAACGAATTGCCGATGACCGTGAAATCATAAAAACAGGCTCTATCTGGTCGAGCAGTGAAGGGATTTTAGGAGCGGATGACCGAGCGGGAGTGAATGTCGTACTGGCAACTGCCAAATCAGTCGGAAAGAGCGAATTTAACGGAACACTGAAATATATTTTCACCGTTAAAGAGGAAATCGGCCTACTCGGTGCACAGCAGGTCGCAAAATCATTCCTATGGGATGTCGATATGGCTTTCGTCATCGATCGCCGTGGCACGCATGATATTGTCACGTCAAGAAACGGTATCCAACCGTTCTGCACACCCGCTTTCGGAACTGCACTCGAACGGATTGCCCGAAAATCCGGTGCCAGCAAATGGCGAGCAGTCGCTGGCGGGTCGAGTGATACGTATATATGGGCACAGAACGGGATAGAAAGTGTAAACCTTTCTGCCGGGTATATGAATGAGCATACTTCAAATGAGATGTTGGATGTGAAGGCTAGTTATGGTACGTATAGCTTTGTGATGGAGATATTGAACGATTGGCGGATTTTGATGAGGGTAGTTGGATTGAGAGGGAATAGGGAAAGGGTTGGTGTTGGAGTATAAGGTTGGGTGTGAAGTTAGTTTGGGCAGCCAGTTTGAGAAGGCTATAAATTAGGGATTTGCAAACCTGTGCATGCTTGAATTCGGATACAGTTCAGAATTCAAATGGATTAAGAGATGCACAGGCAAGCAAAATCTTTCCGACAAAATAAAATTACTTCCCAAACCTTGATTTCCTGTCAAAATATGCATGCAATCGAAACTCGTAAATATTCCTTACCCAGCGATAAAGAATCTCCGTGTGCTCTAGTATAGGTGTAACATTAATCGTAAAAACATCCTTGTGAAAAGTAATAAATTCCATTGAAGACCCACTCAAATTTCATAAAAGCATGTCAGTCTCTTTAGTTTGTTCATTAGTATTAATTAATCCATTATATAAAAAAGTTATCCTTAAGAATAATCCAGTAGGAGATAGGGTTGGGCATCGATACGCGTAGAAGGTATTTACCATAACATTGGCGAATAAAGATGGAAACTAGTAAGGGGTTTTTAATTTGATGGGAAAAAATATTGCTTTTAATCAGTTTTTTACCGCTGAAGACATATCAGAACCATTAGCCTCTGTAGCTAGCAATGAGCAGTGGAAAATTGAAGATTACTTTGAGAATAAAAATTATGACGTTATTGGTTACGAAGAAAATGATAGAGTGATTGGTTATCTTGAAATAGATAAGAAATATGAATTTACTAATCTCCGGAATACAGTAAATGATTTCAGTATTTCCGATTTAATTACTAATAACACAAATTTGTTGGATTGCCTTAAACTACTAAAAATTAATACTCGTTTATTCGTAATAAACAAATCTCAAATAGTATCGATCGTTACAGAGTCAGATATACAAAAACCCGCTGTGCGAATGCTCTTTTTTGGGATAATAACTTTTTTTGAAAGCAAAGTAGCGGAACTTATAGATGAGGTATATCCAGATGATGAATGGGTTCCATTGTTAAACGATGGTAGGATTATTGCAGCAAGGAAAATATACAAAGGTTTTGTTGACAAAAATCAGGAAACTAACTTAATAAGCTGTACACAAATTTGTGACAAAACAGAGTTATTATATAAAAGTGAAGAATTATTAAAAGAATACGTTGATATGTCTAAAACAGGTGCAAAGAGTTTTTTTCGCTCAATAGAAGGTTTTAGAAATGCTTTAGCACATGCTGAACCACTAACCTTATGGTCTGAGGAAAAGGATATAATCGAATTGACGGATGAATTAATAATAATAACAGAAAAAGTAATTAACCGTAAAACGGCTACTGTTACAGAAGTGTAGGAAAGGAAAAAGATTAAGAACTTGTATTTAAAGTGGGTTGGTGGAATGTTAGAGAAGTGAAAGTAAGTACTATGAATATCGTATTTTGCAAAGTCTTAGAGCATTATATTGTAATTGACTGAGTAGTATTTAGGAGTTTTTATTAATTAGGGGGTGCGATTAAATATGCTGAGTCTATTTAGTAGAAGGCAACGGAATAAAAAAGTCGATCTAAAACTATCACCACAAGAAATTAAGAAAATAAAGATTATTAATAGAGTAAAAGAGCTAGATAAAGAATTTAATATTAGTAGTGAGCATATTAACTCATCTTTTGATAATGGTCTCTTTATTGACGAAAAACAAAATAGAATAGGAGTTTATAACGCTAAAAAGGTAGTGCGGTATGGAAGTTATTTGGAACATAAAGAGGTAATAAATGAAAGATTTATTATCATACCTTTTATAGATTTAGAAATGGTCAGTATAATGTTTCAGGAAAATAAACCGGTGCACATTTATAGATACAACAATGAGAGCATATTTCTCATGAGTGATTATAAAGATAATATATTCATTAAAGACCAAAATCTGCAACAAATTCTAATGGAACTTGATAAGGTAGCTATATCAATAAACGTAGCTGTATCGGTTTCTATTAATTTTCTACGGAAATATCAATCGTCGGAAAACAAGTATGAATATGAAGAAAGCAGAGAATCGATTAATTGGGAAGAATCATTTAACTATAATAGAGATATAGAAGAACTTAAAAATATTATTACAATATTCTTTAAAAATATGTTAAGTGTAGAGCCTTTATATATTGAAAAAGAAATTATTAAAGAAGAAAAAATAAAGTTGGAAAATATCGGTGAGCGTGTAAAGTATTTGGAGAAAAACAGTGTGCGAATTAACGACACTGATTACCTAACCACACACCTAATAAATTCATGGGAATATATTATTGATGAAATATCTCAAGTTTTGGATTATAAATATTATTTTGATTCTATAGTATTAAAAGCAGTTAGGAATAAACATATTTATCTTTCGTGTAGTCCAGAAGATATGAAGAATCTAGAAATACCCGAAATAAAAAGTGTAGTGGATTATGTTTTTAAGGAAATGAGGTACGATCAAGTATCAATTGTTCCAAGTGATTTTGTTATAGAAAAGGTACCTTTCAAAACATACCAACTTATATGTGAACAAATACTTAAAGAAGTGATAGATAGATGGGAAGAAGACTTTCCTAAACTTAAGAACTCTAAGATACGGGCGGTTGAATCAGATTATATTTATATCGATTATGATGGAAATAAGATGGAAGATCTAATAGAAAAAATTCAATATGATGATCAAATATTTGAAGTTATTAATTTACTAACGGGTTATGAAAAAATAGAGGTATTATTTGTAAATAGCAAAGATTCAATTGCTCAGATAGGGTTAAATAATCTTGACGAACTATGGAATGTGGTCCAGTTATTTATTGAAAATAATCAGCTAAATAAATATTCTTCCACTGATTTATCAACGATTAAAATACACGGGTATGATAATGATAATATTTTTATTTACTTTTCGGAACAAAATATTAGCTCCACATATTTATCGTTCGACGAGGCAAGAGTAATTGAATATGCCTTATTAATTTATACTGGTAAAAGTTTGACAGTCCAGATCATTGAACATCCAGTAGAAATTAGCAATTAATGTATACTTTTAGTGAGTGTTTTGGAAGAGAATTAAGAAGATACCTGTGTGGTGTACAGGCATTAATATTTAACACAGTACAAGGAGGATTATTGTGATAACGGATTCAGATTTAATGCATCTTAAGCGTTGCATCGAACTCGCAAAAATTGCATTGGAAAGTGGCGACCAACCGTTTGGCTCGGTCTTGGTGGCAGCTGATGGTCATGTACTTAGAGAGGAACGTAATCATGTGGGAGATGGAGATCATACAAAGCATCCGGAATTTGCTTTGGCGCGCTGGGCGGCGGAGCATATGACTTTGGAAGAGCTAGAGAAAGCGACCGTCTATACTTCGGGTGAACATTGCCCGATGTGTGCTGCTGCTCATGGTTGGGTAGGATTAGGTCGAATTGTTTACGTCAGTTCGTCTGAGCAACTGGTGCAGTGGTTGACCGAATTTGGGGTTGACGTCTCGCGGTCGCGTGTTCGTAGTCTTCCGATACAAGATGTAATTCGTAACACGAGAGTAGACGGTCCTATACCTGAACTCGCGGAGCAAGTTCGCGAACTTCATCGACAGTTTTATATGGGGATAAGTTAGGGATATAAAAAATGCCTGTGCACCACACAATTCGGAAACGATTTAGAATCGCGTCTAAGTTGTGTGGTGCACAGGCAAGAAAGAGCATAGAAAATGACGAACGGGTATTGGTTGCTGTAAGAGCATCTAGGAGAGGTATCTATTTTGCTCGATCGCTTTATATTATTGAAGGAGCTAAATTAGAGTCATATCGAAGGATAGGAAACTTAATAGTTTATGAGGAGAAAGATAAATAATTAAAGAAAATTGAAAAAAGACCCTGTATACAACCAAGGTCTCTTTTATTGATCAAGTAATCAACGGCAGGGCGGCGTATCCTGCATCTCCCAACCCATATAAAATGGGGGTGTTGGCTGCCAGTTCCAACTTCTATTGAAAACTCAGTCATTACATTTATACACATCTAATCGATGGATTATGCTCTTGTCTACATATTAATTATAACTTGAATTTCATTATATTTCAACTAGAACAATTGAAGATGCCTGTGTGGTGTACAAGCATTACTATTTAACACAGTAAAAGGAGGATTATTGTGATAACGGATTCAGATTTAATGCATCTTAAGCGTTGCATCGAACTCGCAAAAGTTGCGTTGGAAAGTGGCGACCAACCGTTTGGCTCGGTCTTAGTGGCAGCTGATGGTCATGTACTTAGAGAGGAACGGAATCATGTGGGAGATGGAGATCATACAAAGCATCCGGAATTTGCTTTGGCACGCTGGGCGGCGGAGCATATGACTTTGGAAGAGATAGAGAAAGCGACCGTCTTTACTTCGGGTGAACATTGCCCGATGTGTGCTGCTGCTCATGGTTGGGTAGGATTAGGTCGAATTGTTTACGTCAGTTCGTCTGAGCAACTGGTGCAGTGGTTGACCGAATTTGGGGTTGACGTCTCGCAGTCGCGCGTTCGTAGTCTTCCGATACAAGATGTAATTCGTAACACGAGAGTAGACGGTCCTGTACCTGAACTCGCGGAGCAAGTTCGCGAACTTTATCGACAGTTTTATATGCGGATAAGTTAGGAATATAAAAAAAGCCTGTGTACCTCACAACTCGGAGACGATATAGATCGCGTCTAAGTTGTGTAGTGCACAGGCAAGAAAGCGTTTATGAAGCAGATCTGGGCTAAAGTAATTTGATTTTACTTAAATTACTTTAGCCCAGCTTCTTTTTTTAGGTTTGTTCCCCTTGGCGCGTCCAATCCTCTTACAATTTGGTGTTTTCCCTAAACCCCTCGCCGAAGACATCCCGTACGTCATGTATGGCAATAAAAGCATCTGGGTCCGCGGCTCTAACAATCTTTTTGAGCCTTACAACTTCTTGGCTACTGATGACGATATAGAGAATATCTTTTTGCTCTTTTGTATAATAACCATGTCCGGAATAGACCGTTACGCCTCTATCCATCAGCTTGTTCACTTGACGTGCAATTTGATTGGGATCTTTAGAGATAATCGTAACAGCTTTCTTTGTGTTGAACCCTTCAATGATAAATTCCATTACTTTTGTTCCGATATAAAGCATGATAATCGTAAGCATCATTTTTTCCGCACCGATCACAAAATAGGAGGAAAAGACGACGATTAAATCGAAAAATAATAACCCATAACTGATGCTCCAACCGAGGTATTTTTGCGTAATGCTGGCAAGAATGGTCGTACCAGCTGTCGTACCGCCAACGCGGATGATTAACCCAATCCCAACACCTATAAATACACCGCCGAAAATAGCATTGACGAAGATTTCGTCTGAAGCAATGCGCCAATCTGACGTTAGATGCAAAAATAATGAGTTGAAGAGTACGGCGAAAACGGTGTAAACGATTGTACTTTTATTTAAAAATTTGAAGCCGGCAATGAGTAAAAATCCATTTAAGATTAAGTTAACAAGTCCTGGCGACCAACCGTACAAGTAATAAGCGATAATTGTAAGTCCAGTGACTCCGCCTTCTCCGAGATCATTCGGAATAACAAAAATATTCACCGCAAGTGCAAAGATAAAAGAACCTACGATAATGAATAGAAGATCTATAATTTTTTTCTTCATGTTGCCCCACCTATCTACAAGTCAATTCCAATAAATTCAATCGAATTAAATCTTAACATACCGTCCGTAAGTTTGCTTTATATTTTACGGAAAGCGGGATTCAAATTGTTGGAAATCAAGATGATAAAGATGGGGGCAAAATAGATGCGGTGCTAATAATTTGAACCTGAATTTCAGGCAGGTAACATGATAGGTAGGTAAAACAAACCGAATGGAGACAATAAAATGACTAATGATGATGAGACTAAGGATCCGCGTAAAGAAGCGCTACTTCTCTATCTTGAAAGTACACCACCTGCACAGATGTTGCGTGATTTATCAGGTGGCAAAAAGCCATTATCCACAGATGTACAGCTTGCGGAACGCCTCGTGAGTACACACGGGATGTCAATAGGTGTTGTCAATGTCCTTTTACAATATGTGTCTATTCAAAACGACGGAAAGATTACGAAAAACTATGTAGAAAGAATTGCCTCACACTGGAAAAATAAAAAAATAACTACCGCGAAAGAGGCGATGGAAGTTTCGCTTGAACAACACAGTAAATATGTAAAGTGGAAAAAAGGTGGACAGCAACCTATAAAAGAACTGGAAAACATCAAAGTGGTTGAGGCTAGGCAGACTGCTATTGAGACAGCCGTTTATGATTCAAGCATGTCTGATGAACAACTAGGGAAATTTGTAAGGAACATGTTTGTTAGAAAATAGAACAATCAACAGTATGCCTGTGAAAAACACAACGCCGACACAATTTTGAAAAGTGTTTAAGTTGTGTGATGCACAGGCAAGTGAAATTAGAAACTATCTTTAATGTTTAAATAAATATGATTGTTTCTCACATAAGTACCCTTGAAATGCGTGCCTGTGTAAAACAAAACTCCAAAACAATTCTGGAAAACGTATGAGTTGCATGACGCACAGGCAGAAAAGAAGACGCATGTTCTTTTTTCGAAAGTGATTAGGAGGATTATTATGAAAAATAAAAGGAAGTTCGTATTGTTCATTGCTCAAAGTTTAGATGGGTATATCGCAACAAAAGAAGACTCGCTTGATTGGTTATTTAAGGTTGAGGGAGAAGGAGATAATGGCTATTCGGAGTTTTTCGAAACGATAGATACAATCTTAATGGGGAAGAGGACATACGATTGGATTATGGAACAAGAAAAAGGTCAATTCCCTTATGCAACAAAGAGTAGTTACGTTTTTTCCAGGTCGTCAGTAATGGATACAAAAGACGTTACATTTGTGAATGAAGATATTGTTGACTTTACTAATAATTTAAGAACAGAAGAGGGTAAAGATATTTGGATAGTTGGTGGTGGAGATATCCTACATACATTTTTAAAGGAAAAAGTAGTCGATGAACTAATTATAACAGTTGCACCAATCATCATAGGAGAGGGAATTCCTTTATTTAAACCAGATGAGTACGAACTAGATCTTTCACTTAAAGGTATTCGAACCTTCAATCAGTTTGTTGAATTAAAGTACACAGTAAATAAATGAGTGCGACTGGTTTACTGTTATCTTGAGGGCAATTCTTGAAAAAGTGTTGTCCTCTTTTAAAGTAGAAGGACCAAATTGATGAAACATTTTAGCATAGATAGAGTCTAATGTAATGGGGGTTGATTTGATGAAAAAGGTAGCATACGACGATTATTATAAGGAGCAAAACTATTTTGGGAATCCTTATCCCGATCTCATTGAGTTTTTTAAGAATTATCAAGCTAAAGGAACCCTTCTTGACTTAGGTTGTGGGCAAGGAAGAGACGCATTACCAATTGGAGAATTAGGGTATAAAGTGATTGGAATTGACCATTCAACAGTGGGGATACATCAGCTGAATAAAGAAGCTGAAAATAGAGATATAGATGTTGAAGGATTCGTTGGCAACGTATATGATTTTCCGATATCCCAAGACGTTGATTTTGTATTATTAGACTCAATGTTACATTTCTATAAGAATGATTTGAAAAAAGAGACTGTGTTTGTACAAAAAATACTAACTGAGCTCAGAGAAGGCGGAGTTTTTGTGAACTGTATTTTAAAAGGAGATGCACGTGAAAAGACTTTGAAAAAGATCATTAACGAGTCTGCATATGAATGGGAAACATTAACTGATGGTTATATGGAGTACAGTGAAGCGAATGCAGAATTTCATCTTCTTGCCGTTAAAAAAGGTAAGAAGCAGTGAAGAATCTAAAGGGAAAATAGAAAGGAGTTTATACATATGAATAAAACATTAAATAAACTAGCGTCGTGGCTAAAGAAGCCGGTGACGTTCGAGCCGTCTGATTTTGACTTTGATCACACGGAAGAGAACGAAGTGTTTTACATAACAGAACAAGAAGCGGAGGAGCCGTTTGCAGTTTGCTCGGTGGATGCTGCTTTTCGGTTGAAGAACTTCGAATACATCGATGCTGAAGTGTTTGGAGGACCAGGTGACCTGAATGCGAAGGATATAGCGCAGGTTGCAGAAGAATTCATCCACATGTTTCATCCGGATGAGCTGAAGACATACGGGTTGCAGGCGGTGATTGACCTGGACGGGCTCTATTTGATCCAATACGGGATAAAAGAAGAACGCTACAATCTCGAGCTGCCGTGCATCGGCTTTATGTTGACGATTTCAGCCGGAGGACAGGTCAAGCAGTTCTCTTTTGAGGAAGGGCCTGCAAATATCGTATATCCGGAACATGTCATTTCAGAAGAGGAAGCGATGGCCGCTTATATTGCATGCACGGACTTTGAACTGGAAATCCATAAGACCGATACGGAGCATTTCCGCAATGGAGATGATACGTACCGTCTCGTCTGGTCATTGAAGGAAGCAGCCGTCGATATTCCAGCTTCGGGTGAAAAATGGGACACAGTATGTGAAGGAAATGTCTATGAATCGCTTCCTCCTCATACATCAGTGGATGTTCCGTTCCTTCAAGCGGTTGGTATGACAGACGAGCATGTGAAGATCGGGGAACACTTGGACGAGGGGCTGCGTGTCGAAAAGTGGCAGCATGCTTCACTGCAAGCTCCAGAATCTGTGGATTGGAGTGAGGCATACGCATCAAGCATGATTACGATCCATTATGACAGTTCGGACCGCCCGGTTTTCGTTTATAACGGCGAGGTGTGGACAGATGATGAGATATATCTTGACGATGAAGTATTGGAGCAGCACGCGTTGAATTACCTCTTCGGTCTGTTTCCGGATGCAGCGACGCGGTTCAAGCTCCAGCAAGTGGAGCATGAAGATGAATGGGAAGAGCTGCAGGACGTTGAAGATGAGCTGAACGAAGATCCGGATGGGGATTGGGCGGCTGAACAGGACGCTTCGTTTGAAGACGAAGTGGATGAGGACGACTGGCTGGGTGATGACGGAGAAGTCGAGGGTGAAGAGACGAAAGATTTTTATTTCCACTATCATTTGAACGGTGTACCGGTTGAAGGCATCGCAGTAGTGGTCCAAGTCGGTCTCTATTCCGGCCGTATTGTTTCGGCATCGATGGAAATGACGGAAGAATTCCCGCCAACAGACATACCCACTGTGCCTGTACTCACGAAAGAAGAGGCGGCAGAACAGATGAAGCGCAGGATGAAGATGGAACTGGCGTTGTCGATGGAGTTCGACGAAGAAGGCGAAACGTTTTACCGGCTGACATATGTGCCCTCGTTCCCGGAAACGACCGGTCATGTGCGCATGATTGACGCGGTGAATGGCACCGCGTATTTCATGGAAGTCGGCGGATCGATATTTTATTGATTTGAAAGAAGTATAACTGTGTAATGCACAACTCCAACACAATTCCGAAGAGTGTCTGAGTTGTGTGATGCACAGGCAAATACAATATAATGAACTGGATTTAATACAAATACCCCATTAAATCTAAGTCTCCTTCTTCCCATACTCGACCATGTACGCTTTTCACCATCAGTTCTTCAACCTGTTCGTGACCTAGTCCAATAGTCGTTTGGGTTGTCTCATCTATTTGCATCCATTTGCAATTAGTTGTTATGGATACATAGCCATTACGCGAATACAAGCTAGCATCATCTGCAAATAAAAGTATGAAATCTATAGGTTTAGGTGTACAAAATGCATCGATTTCTCGAAGAATAAAAGACCCTATTCCCTCGGATCGTCTACTTTCTAACACACATAAATCGATTAGACCAAGGACGTTGACTATGTTTCCATTTAAATTCATGACTCTATAATCCAATCCAACTTGTCCAATCACTTCATTTTCCTCATCGCTAACGACAAATCTAAGATGCGGAAGTTGTTTATAGTAGATTCGATCACTGGGATAGTCCTCACCAAATGATGAAGTTACTAGTTGTTGTAACTTGTTTTTGAGTGGACCATCGATCTCATATTCTGCTATTTTTCTAATTTTCATTATGTATACACTCCTGTCGATTATAAATCGTACTCTTTTAGTACATTATCTTTAAAAGCTTTTATGAACAAAAAACCAAAGGGATTGAATTCATTATATAGTAAAGTGATTCGTCCTGTTATGCCGTTTTTGGTATAGGCAGGTAAAAACAGGGAATCTGTTCATAATAAAGGCTATGTGCCAATATAAAGACTAAGAGCTTGGTACATTTTTTAAATTTGTACGAGATGGGAGAGGTAAAGATGCACATTCAAGCGGATAGAAATGCAATTTACAATAATTCAGTAACGCGCACAACGAACGCGCCAATTAGTAAACAGCCTGCTGCTTTAGAAAAAGGGAATCCAACCGATGTGGTTGAACTTTCGAAGACGAACCAAATGATGAAAACGATGCTCAGCACAGATAAAGGAACAGCGGCGAATACGACACTATTCGTCGACAATGCGACGTTCCAAAAAATTGCAACGTATTCCACCAATCATCCGGATACGAAATGGTCTGAAATAGGTGTAGATGAAGACAAGCGTTGGATCGTGATCAATGGCCAACGATTCGAATCCCCAATAAGTGAAGAAGAAAAGGCGATGTCAAAAAGAGCACAAATGACACTTATGGATCACCTACAAGAATACGAAGACCGCATAGAAGAGACAAAACCGAAAGAACAAGTAACGTTAGACTTCTTGACAGACAATGCGAATGCAAAAGCAAACGGAAATCCCAAAATCCACAATTTGCTTCAAAATGAGCCCGTCATGGATATGTTGAAAAATATTTCAAAAGGCTCTAAAGGAAAAATCTCAGTTTCCTTTTAAAGTGGAAGGTCGATACAGATGGCTTCCATTCAATAAAAGGTGGGTATGACTTGCAATCCAATTTGTTTAACGAAAAAGATCATATGCAAATGGAGGAATCCTTATGAAGATAACTGGCAATGCGATGATGCACCAATCGCTAAAAAATCTAGTGCCCATGAAGAAAGATAAAACAGAAGTCGAAAATAACAACGCAGATCCTGAAATGAGACGTCAACTAGAGGAACTGCAACGAATGGTAGCTGAAGAACAAAAGTATCAAAAAAGATTAGAAGCGGATCAAATTGCGAAAAAAATCGCACGTGGAGAATCTGTAACACATGAGGAACGACAACAATTGCAAGGAGTCGATTCAGAAAAGTTAGCAAAAGCGGAGCAAGCGAATATGCAACGAAGGGCGCTATCGGCTCAATTAGAAAATGCCACAACAAAAGAACAAGCCAATGCGATTTTATTAACTGGTAAAGCATCCGCAACTAAAATGATAGAAAAAGGCGAAAAAGAGTTCGGCGAATTGTTACTTGCAGCTATCGACAAAGCGGAAGAGGATTACCGTAAACAGAAAAAAAGTTCTCAACATATAATTCCGATCGATGGAAAACTCATAAAAGTCAGCGATCCAAAACCCCAATCCATAGATATTCGTCTCTAGCAAAATTTTAGGCATCAGTGTGTAAAACTACTCTGACTATGCTGAATTGTTTGTTGTCGTTTCTTACTCAGGTACCCCAAAATGATAACCAAATGAAAAAATTTGGAGGTGGAAGATCAATGAGGAAATTTCAATGGATCTTACTGATTGCCGTGTTTCTTTTGTTATCTGCTTGTAAAAGTGACGAAGGTAAAAGTCCTTCCACGAAAGAAAATGCAGGAATGCAAGAAGAAAAAGAAGATGTAAATGATTTGCAAGATCAGAAAGAGAAAAAGCCCGTTGCGGACATTGAAGAGGATACACTCTACACGTGGGAAATAAATGAGCAAACAAATTTGTTGTTAGTGAAAGAACGAGGCGAAATCGAAGTATTTGAGGATGAATATGCAATTGGTTCGGAGGGAGAACGTCAATATTTTGGGAATGTGGCATTATACATAGTCAATAAAGATGAAGAAAACGGCATCCTCCAAGAAAGATTGGAAGATATTACTTTAAACTTGGACCGTGCTTTCTCAAAGCCATATTCATTTAATGGAGAGCAATTCATTGTCTGGGTACAACCTGAGGCAACAAATGTAAATAAGCTTAGGATGTGGCGTTATACAGATAGCGAAATTAAAAGCGTCCAGTTTGATGCGGAAAGCACGCTAATCGTTTCTCATCAACAAATGAAGTTTCTTAAAGATGAGTACTTGCAAGTATACTTTTACAATAATCAGGATAGTGATGGAGACGGCATCGGCTGGATTTATAGGACGTGGAAATGGGATCATGATACAGCCAAATTTACAGAGCACGCCGTGAAGAAATACACACAGAATACGCAATATGGGTGGGAATCTGGAAAACTTACAACAGAATTGTGGCATGAACATTCTGGAGAATATGTATTATTTCCTGAAATGACGATGACAGATGAAGTTATCGACTTAATTGAAAACGGTCAGTTGCTTGATAATGATATTCGAATTGGCCAGTCGATTGATAAAGTACTTGGGATTATGCCTGATTACACTACAAATGAATATTATGAGGGGGCTCCTTATTATTCGTTCCCTGGACCTAGCAGTTATTTTTATAATGAGGACACTCGTGAAATTACAGGAATTTCATTATCAGCCGGCTCATTAACAAATGATTTAGCTTCGATAAAAGCGATATTCGGTGAGCCAGATGAAGATAGGTATGATGAAATGGAGCAGAATTATGTACTACTCTATACAGTTGGAAATTATCTTCTTCGTGTGAATTACGATGAAAATGGTGAATTGAGCGGTTTTTGGTTGTTTTAATAGAATTGGAATGAAAAATACTAAGGACATGTTGCAGGAAAGACGGTAGTAGACAATAGAGATAGTGAATGAGAGTGAACCTTTTTTCATTATCTCTGTTATTTTTTAAAGTATATTTTCATAATTACTTTTCCAAGTACTAGCTATTGAATCGTTTGTCGTTGTTTCTCACGGAGATACCCTTACGAATTCAAAGTTCCTATTAAACTGGCTACCTTTATTGACTGAACAAATAGATTGCTTCCTTACTTTAGTATGAGTAAGGTTAAAACTATAGTATAGGAGGGGTTAAGATGAAGGCTCTTACATTAAATAATGGCATTGACATTCCAATCGTCGGAAGTGGGACAAATACGTATGGTAAAGAGGGAAATCAATACGCAGGTGCTTTAAGAGGTGACACGGAGGAAATCGACTGGGCCATTGAAAACGGCTACCGCCATTTTGACTCTGCTCAAAAATATAGGAATGAAGAAGTTCTTGGAAAGGGGATAAAGAAATCGTCCTTGCCACGTGAAGATTTTTTTATCACGACGAAGCTTAATACATTCGAAGGTTTTGGTGGTACAGACTGGGCCCATGCTGAAATTGAGAAAAGCTTAGAGAAATTACAAACGGACTATATTGATTTATTCCTTATCCATAATCCATGGGATAATCATACCGAAATCCTGGAAGCATGGCGTATTTTGGAAGACTACTATAATCGCGGAGTGTTTAAGTCCATCGGTGTTTCTAACTTTAAAAAAGAACATCTGGACATCATTCTTGAAAATGGCAGCGTACCCCCAGCAGTTAATCAAATTAAATCCCAAGTCGGTAACTGGAATGAAGAATTAATTGACTATAATAAAAAGAATGACATTGCAACGGTTGCCTGGTCTCCATTAGGCGGTATCGATGAAAAGGCTCTGCAAGTTCTAGAAGAAATCGGTAAGCCATACGGAAAAAAATACGCACAAGTTGTGTTACGCTACCAAATTGAACGTGATGTCATTGTCATTCCAAAATCTCATAATAAAAATCGCCAAGCACAAAGTTTAGCTATTTTTGACTTTGAACTCACTGAGAGCGATCGTGACCGTATTGCCCAGTTACCAGGTTCTCATTAAACTAGGAGCCAGGTACTAGGTACCTCGAAATCAATTGTTTGTTATACATTGTTATTTGAAATCCCTTGCCGGAGTAAAACTGGCAAGGTTTTTTAATATGTAGTTAGCCACAGACCCTACCTAGTATTGCACCCATAAGTAATTCAAATCTATGAATATAATAGAAGGAGGTTTCTATAAAAATATTTGTTCTAGATGGGACTTCCTTATGCCTTTTTACTGAATCAAGGTATCTACGTGGAATATTGTTGAGTCTTGGATGGAGAGGAGGAGATTTAATTGAAGAGTAAAAGTGAAATAATGGATACTATATGTCAATTGGAACATCATATTGCAGATGATTTTGAGTCACAGGATTTAGAGTTCAAACAGTGGAATGACCGATGTATGGAAGAAAATGTGATGAAAATGATTAGATATGCTGTCTGTATGGCGAATGGCGGAGGGGGAAGCGTTGTCTTTGGAGTGGCTGATAGGATACAAGGGATTGACAATGTGTTAAAAGGGGTTCCGTTTGATGTTGATATATATGAATTACAAAAGAGAATTCATGAAAATACGGTTCCCCATCTAACGCCTTCATTCGATGAGATATTTTATAAAAACGATTCCATTAGATTACTAGTCATGCACGTTATTCCTGAATATCCGTCTTATATGATGCCTAATGGGACAGCAACAATTAGGCGTGGGAAAGAGTGCCTTCCGTATAACCTTTTTAAAGATGATCAATGAATGAGCTTGAGTGTTGGTACCCAAAGAGCAATCCTTTGTTAAAGTTAAGAGATACCTAAAGATATGGTCAGGAAGAAACAATAACCAACTTGACTTAAGGTTGACTGCCTGTCTAATATGGATGGTAGAATCATAAATAGATTTTGAAAACCATGAAGAGTATGTCTTAGGTCAAATTAACTTGAAATATGCAAAAATAGTTGAACAAAAAGAAACACCCTTCCTGTAGAATGGATATACATGCAATTAAATAAAGGAGGAAGTTGGACTATGAATCAAACAATTATCTGTAGATGTGAAGAGGTTTCTTTACAAGATATTCAAAATACCGCAATTACATATAACTGCTCTGCCCGTGAAGTTAAATTACGAACGAGGGCCGGTATGGGATACTGTGGCGGGCGTACATGCAGGCCCGCAGTAGATGCCGTATTGGAAGCGGTTACGGGAGAAAAAGCAGGACATGACATACCTATGAAAGTCCAACCGCCCGTTAGACCTGTTTCACTATCTGTTTTAAGGGGGAAGGTGCGATGACGAAGAACCGAATACTAGATCATCCTGTTCTTGGAAAGTTGGAGAACCAAACACCTATAACCTTTATTTTTGATGGGACTACATATAAGGGTCTTGAAGGGGATACGATTGCATCAGCACTTCTTGCAAATGGCGTGAGGCAACTACGAGTTCATGAGGAAACTGGTGCACCGCGGGCCATTTACTGTAATATAGGCCATTGCTTTGAATGTCGTCTCACAGTCAACCAAGCTCAGGGCATTCGTGCATGCATGACACCTATTCAAGAAAATATGATCGTCGAGAGCGGTAAATTACAAGCAGCTCCCTTTGCATCTACTTCGGAAGAATGGCCGCGTACATATGCCGAGTTTGAACAAGAGAACAAAGGAAAAAAGGTCGGTGATTCACATGTATGATGTTGTAATAATTGGTGCGGGACCGGCTGGTTTATCAGCCGCAATTGCCTGCCGTGAATCCGACTTAAATGTCATTGTTATCGATGAATTTCCGAAGCCAGGCGGTAGACTACTAGGACAACTTCACCAAGAACCAAATGGCGAATGGTGGAATGGAATAAAAGAAACACAAATTCTAATAGATCAGGCAGAAAAACTGAACACGGAAATTAAATGTGAAGTGTCTGTCCATCATATCGAAAAAATAGAACATGGTTATTCGGTACAGACAAATATAGGCGTTTTTGATACGACGAATCTACTCATTGCAACAGGTGCTGCAGAAACGGCTGTTCCAATTCCAGGCTGGACACTTCCTGGTGTGATGTCGATTGGTGCAGCACAGGTGATGACGAATGTACACCGCGTACGTGTTGGGAATAAAGGGATTGTGGTTGGTGTCAATGTATTGTCTGCGGCAATCGCTCGTGAACTACAAATTGCTGGCATTGAACTGCATAGTATGGCCTTACCGATTTCCAATCCAGTTACAAAAAAACATGCAAATCCAAGACATGTAATGGATGGATTGGTGCGTATTGCACATTTAGCGCCTTCTGCTTTTCTTCGTTTTGGAAGTAAATTTGCCAAAGCGGCTTGGGTACGTAATATCGCTGTAAACTTCTATCCCAAAGGCGGCGTGAAAATGTGGGGAATGCCTATCCATATTCGTAAAGCCATCGTTCAAATAAACGGAACAGAAAAAGTCGAGTCCGTTACAATGTGCGATATTACTTCGGACGGAGAAGTGATTGCAGGTAGTGAAAAAATAATTGACGTCGATTTCGTTTGTATAGCTGGAGGGCTTTATCCACTTGCGGAACTTGCATCTGTAATCGGTTGTCCATTCCAGTACGTTGAAGAGTTGGGTGGTCATGTTCCAATTCATAATGAACAAATGGAAACACCACTAAATGGATTATACGTTGCTGGTAATATTACAGGCATTGAAAGTGCAAAAGTTGCCCGTGCACAAGGAACATTAGCCGGATACTCAATCGCAAAGAATTACGATAAAATAGAACAAGCATTGAAAGATGTAAAATCAACACGCGATTCTGCATCCATTCAATTCCATCCTCATATTGTTGAAGGCCGAGATAGGATCCAAAAAGCATTTCAAGAGTATCAAAAAGTTCAATAAACGATTGAATAGATGCTTGAATAGCGTATGATTTACCGAAATATAACCTGCTTGTTATAGGAATAGAAATGATTTTGCTGTGCCAAAGGAGGATTTTAGAATGTCAAAGAAAAATCATGCGGAAGTTGTCATTATTGGAGGTGGCATAGTTGGTTGCGCCATTGCCTATTATGTTGCAAAATCCGGAATCGATTGTGTGTTAATTGAAAAAGACGATATCGCTAGCGGAACCTCGTCCCGTTGTGATGGAAACGTTACAATCGTTGATAAAGATCCGGGATTTGATAGTTTAATGTCTTTGAAGAGTCAGGAACTCACAGTGGACTTGAGTGGAAAACTCGACTTAGGATTTGAATATCGTGCACTCGGTAGCCTACTCGTTTGCGAAAACGATGTAGAAATGGAAGCGGCAAAAAAGTGGGTAGACACACAAAATGCTGCGGGGTTGGATTTTAGGTTATTAGATCAGGCGGATCTTCGGGCGGAGTCACCCTATTTTGCGCATGATATTCCCGGCGGATTAGAGTGTAGAACGGACTCTCTAATCAACCCTTATCTATTTTGTTATTCGCTTATTGAAAAAGCGAAGCAATATGGACTTAGGGTTTATACAAAGTCAGAAGTAACTTCAATTACAAAAAAAGAAGAATTTACAATTGAAACGACAAACGGTACATTTACTGCGAAAAAAGTCGTCAATGCTGCGGGCGTATGGGCACCATTTATCGGTAAGATGCTTGAACTTGATATACCAATCATCCCAAGAAAAGGTCATATTATCGTTGGCGCAAGACAAAAGCCGGTTATGATGCGAAATGTCATGGAATTTGGTTACTTAATGAATAAATTTGGCCGTGACCGTATTGTGGATCCAGTAACGGAGAAACATGGTGTAGCGTTGGTGCTTGAACCAACTGAAAGCCAGAATTTCTTGATTGGAAGTAGTCGCGAATTTGTGGGGTATAACGGAAAGATTGATATGAATGTCGTTCAAACAATGGCAAGAAGAGCACTTCGTTTTTATCCGAAAATGGATGATTTCACGATGATTCGTACGTACACTGGTTTTAGGCCATGGACGGCTGATCATTTACCAATCGTTTCAGAAGTCGACAGCATACCCGGATTTTTCATCGCCGCCGGACATGAAGGTGATGGAATAAGTTTAGCAGCAGTTACTGGGAAATTAATTGAAGAATTAATTCGTGGTGTATCTGATACTATTATTCCAACAACTCCATTACGATTTGATCGTTTTACTAAAGTACCTGTTTCATAAATTTTGGGTACCTGTGGATGAAACTATTCTCACAGGTACCATATAATAGATGCAAAAAGAAATTTCGCGTACCTGTGCAAGGAACTTTCGTGAAAGTTTAAACAAACATGATTGTTTGTCACACAGGTACCATTCACTATTTGTGCCATTCCCTTTATTGTTATTACTCATATGAATAATTTACCTCTTAAAAGTGCTGTATGATTTATTCGTATCTGCGCATTCTACATGTCAAGGAGGTGTCATACATGCCAAACAACAGCGGTAACTCGAACCAACTTTTAGTTCCAGGCGTAAAACAGGCAATTGATCAAATGAAAAACGAAATCGCATCAGAGTTCGGCGTTCAATTGGGACCAGATGCGACATCGCGTGCCAACGGATCCGTAGGCGGAGAAATTACAAAGCGATTAGTTCGCCAAGCCCAACAACAAATGAATGGAAAAAATAACTGATTAAATGAATAAAGCAACTGCCCCGGAAGTATTTCCGGGGCAGTATTTTTTTAATAAGTTTTGCGTATCTGTGCGAGAAACTATCGTGAAAGCTCAAACAATAGGTACCCCGAAATTAAGAACTGTTGTATTCAAATGAAAAAATGCCCTTCCGACAAAAAATCGGAAGGGCATTTTGTTTTCTAAGAAACTAGTAGTTCTTTATTGGACGCTTACATTTAAGAGTTCTGTAAGAATAACGTAAGTTACTAGTAAGACGTGTTGTATATGATAGTAGACAGAAGCAATTACCTGAATGAAAGGAAGCAAATCCTTTATGAATCGTAAGACCAATTGGGTATGGATCGTAGCAATTTCCTTACTTATTGCAGCAAGTTCTGGAGTTGGATATAAAGGCGGAGATATGCAAATCGAACATGAAGCTCAAGCGGTAAATCGCTTAAGTGCAGAGCAATTTGTAGTGGACCATTTACTTAAACAAGACGGAAGAATGCGCACAAATCTAATGGAGAGAAAGAACGAGTATTTATCAGAAACTGTTGGACTGTGGATGGATTATTTACTCGCAAATGACGACTCAAAACAATTCAAACAGCAAGTCCGAGTATTAAAAAAATACTTTTTAACAAACGACTACTTAGTATCATGGAGGCTACAAAAATCAAGGGCAGCAAATTCGAATGCATCGATTGATGATCTACGTATTATGAATGCGCTATTTGAAGCGGGAGAGAAGTGGAACGAACCTTCATACCGTTCACTAGCTGCACATATGGCAAGTGGATTAAGGACGTATCAGCTGAAAGATGGCTATATGGTCGACTATATCGATTTGAAATCGAAAGACCAAGGATCTGTCATTACGTTAAGCTATATCATTCCAGATGCGTTTAATCGTTTGAAAGAAAACGAGTACTTATCTATGGATGTGTATGAGAATACATTTAAGCTTCTGACAGACATGCCTCATTCTGACAAAGGATTTTTTCCTAAGTTATTTGATGTTCAGACGAAACATTTTTCCTACGACTCCGAGGTAAACTTAATCGATCAATATTATATTGGCTATCATCGAGCTCAATGGAACGGTGACGTAACACAATTAGTACAGTTTACGAAAAGAGAAATGGCGAAAGAAAATGGTCGATTATACGGTGTGTATAGGTTGGAAACTGGAAAACCTCTCGTCGATTTTGAGGCACCCTCGGTTTATGCATTGGCCATATTAATGTGTTTAGAACTGGATGAATTTGAATTAGCGAAGCGATTGTTTGCCCAAATGAAGACGCTTCAACAAAACGATACATCTGAGCACTATTACGGGGGATATATTGATTTGCCCACTCTTGATACACATACGTTTGATAACCTATTGGCTATGATTGCAGAAAGGATAGGCGCACATGAAAACATTTTTTGAAGGAAGCCAGTTAATGATTATCGTGTTGTTGTTAGGAATTCAATTGCCTATGTACTTATTGCTACCTTATGGTATGGAAGGACTCGTTTTACTTGGATTCTTACTTCTTTTACTAAGCTATACGTTAGTGAAAGGTCCAGCTGCGGGATTATTTTGGAGTCTACCTTATTTACTAATACTCGGTGTCGTACTTTTTGATAGTCAGTTTTCAACTATTTTTTTCGGAGAAATTAAAATTCCGTTGCCTTATATAATGACTTACGGAATTGTTTTAATAAGTTTGATTGTGCTTGCGGGGTATATTCAAGAGCAAACGAGCAGTCAAACACGCCTAGTTTTGCAGCTTCAAGAGAGAATACGTAGATTCACGGCGGTAGATATTGAAACAGGTTTTGATAATTCAGAGCGCATGGATTTTGAAATAACCTCAGAAATGAAGCGAATAGATCGCTATGGAGGGTCCTTTGTTCTACTCATTTTACAAGTGGAACATTATGAAGAGTTTCAAAAGCTTTATGGTGAAAAGGAAAGAGAGCACTTACTTTCATTGCTTTCGTACAAGCTAGAAGAATTGACGCGGCAGACAGATCGTAAGTTTAGATATAGTGCAGATAGTCTAGCAGTTTTATTAACCAATACAGGTCTAGACTCGGTGGAAATCGTAATAAACAAGTTGGAGCGCCAATTGAAAAATCACCAATTGTTAAGTGGTAACTTAGTAGATATTACATTTCAAATGGGTCAAGTAACATATGGATCCAACTCAGATTGTAAAGACTATGAAGGGCTGATGGAGATGGTAGAGAGTGAGAGAGTTAGCTATGTACTATAAAATTGTAGCGTTAACGGGCATTCTGATTCTATCTAGTTGGGCTGCCTTAGCTGATACTTCAAAAGCAGCTGAGGAGAAGCCAGATATCCTTTTTATATACACATCTGAAAGAGAACGGGTCGACGAAAATATACAAATGTTAGATATGACTTTTTCAGCTTTTGCTGAAAATCAGCATGTAGTTTCTGCTGAAGACTTTACAACAGATTTGCTGCATGGAAAAAAGGTAGTTGTTTTCGTAGGAGATTTTGAAATGAAACTACCCTCACTGCTAATTCAGGAAATGGATCGCTATAAAGGAAAGTTCGTTGTCATTGGGTATAACGGAAATCAGTTCAAAGCGTTTAATGAATGGCAATTTCAAGAAGAAGTGCAAATTAGAACACTTAACAATAAATCTCTTGCAGTTCCGATGTCGCTAGTCGATGTAACTCCTCCTGAGGGGAGCGAACTGATAGAAGAGGGCAGCAGTTTAACGACTCAACATCCATATATCGTGAAAAAAGGGAGACTAACGTATATTGCTTCTTCAGCTTTTGATAGAGATCAAAAATATGTCTTGTCAAAACGAATGTATCAGATTATGGACGTCGAAGAACCTACAGTCCATCCTGCTTACATCCGTCTAGAAGATATATCTCCTGTTTCAGACTATAAGCTTGTAAAAAAAACAGGAGATTACTTAGCAGATCGGGGAATTCCATTTTACTTAGCGGTTATCCCTGTCTATGTAAATAATGAAAACGGAGAAAAAATTCACATGAAATCTAACCGGAAGTTAGTTGCCGTTCTCCAATATTTGCAAAGTCGTGGGGGGATCATCATCGGTCATGGATATACACACTCCTATCGTTACGAAGAAACTGGTGAAGGATTTGAGTTTTGGGACGATCAATTAAACCAGAAAATCTCTACTGAACGTACCGACAAATTACCGAAACCTTTACGAAAGAGAGAGTCGTTTCGCTCGGACCAGGAATATAGAGTATTCACAAATGAAATAGACGCGATTGAAAAGGGTTATATCGAAACAAAGCATAAGAAAGCGATTGAGGAGTTAACGGATAGTGGGTTGTATCCGCTCGCGTTTGAAGCACCTCACTATACGATGAGTTCAAATGGGTACAAAGTCACTTCGAATTACTTTACTTCAATTTTCGGACAAGTGCAGTTAAGTGATGAGGACTGGGAGATTATGGACGCCCCTCTATTTGTATCGAAGCCTTCAATTTTATCAGGTATGACACTGTATCCTGAAACTATAGGGTATGCAAATCCTGAAATCGAGGATCCATTAGAAGTAACTAAGATTGCTGTTAAAGAGTTGAAAGAAGTACCGGGATCTATGGTTGGAGGGTTTTATCATCCTTACCTAGGATTGGAGCACTTGCAGGAAATGTTGGATCTTATCCATTCAGTGGGAAACATTGAGTGGCTGGATTTGAGTACAGAAGAACAACTTGTACAAACAAATCAGGTAGTACTACACCAACAAGCAAACGGTGAACTACTAGTGGAATCTAAGAGAAATAATTGGAATCGTTTCTTAGAAAATGTTATTGATAAACCATTTGATGCAATCCTTTGGGGGTTATCAGTCATTGTATTTGTATTCATCATCGCCTTTTTTATCTACATTGTTAATTTACGAGCAGCACTGAAAAAACGATTGTTTAGAGAGAGGGATTTTAGTGGCTAATATTCTTTTTTACGTATCCCTAATACTCATATGGATGATGCTTCTCTATCATATGTTCCTTATGCAAGGAGGCTATCACCACTTCAAGACATTTGAGAAAGTCATACCGCAATGGAGAAAAAACATGACTGACTTGCCAACAGTTAGTGTATTTATACCTGCACATAACGAAGAAGTTGTGATCGAACAGACGCTGAAAGCAATGGCACGGTTGTATTATCCAAAAGACAAATTAGAAGTCATAGTGATCAATGATAACTCGTCCGATCGAACGGGAGAAATTGCTGCTCTCTATGCTGAAAAATATCCATTTATTAAGGTAATAGAAACAGAAGGTATAAACAGAGGGAAGGGGAAGTCTTCTGCTTTAAATGATGCACTTCGACAAACAGATAGCGAAGTCATTGCTGTCTATGACGCCGATAATACGCCAGAACGAATGGCGGTCTGGTATTTAGTTATGGGATTAGTAAATGATCCGAAAGCTGGAGCAATCGTCGGCAAGTTTCGCGTGACAAATGCGAAAGCAACTTGGCTTACGAGGTTCATCAACATTGAAACCATCTGTTTTCAATGGATGGCTCAAGGTGGTCGTTGGAGCTGGTTTAAAGTGGCGACAATCCCAGGGACGAATTTTGCGATTAGACGTTCGATTATGAAAGAACTAGGCGGTTGGGACGTAAAAGCACTCGCTGAAGATACTGAATTAACCGTACGCGTGTATGATGCGGGCTTTCACATTCGATTTTTCCCTGCTGCGATCACTTGGGAACAAGAGCCGGAAACACTTCATGTTTGGTGGAAGCAACGAACAAGGTGGGCAAGAGGCAACCAATACGTTGTATTGAAATTTTTAAGTCAGTTTTTCAAATTGAAACGAAAGAGAATTATCTTTGATTTGTTTTACTTTTTCTTTACTTATTTTTTGTTTTTCTTTGGAGTCATCGTGTCAAACGCCTTATTTATACTAAATCAGTTTTACGACATTCAGTTATCCGTTGGTAATGTGGCATTAGTTTTGTGGGGATTGGCATTTTTGCTGTTCCTAGCGGAAGTCATGATTACGCTCAGTATCGAGAAAACACAAATGAATCGTAAGAATTTTTTTACCGTTATTTTAATGTATTTTACGTATTCCCAAATGTGGATTGTTCTTGTACTGTATGCACTAATTCTAGAAACGAAAAGAATGATTTTTCAGCAAGAAGTTCGCTGGTATAAGACGGAGCGATTTGAAAAGAAACGGGGAGAAGTTAGTGAATAGAATCATTATTATTTTTTTAATGAGCTTAAGTTGTTTCATTGGAATGTCGATATTTGGACCTGTAGTGCTTGCAACGTATGAAATTAAGCTGGATAACGTTAATGTAATGCCTATTGATAAGAGAATTCAAAATCGTCACAGTTTGACGAACAAACCGGTCGAGCTATATGGACCTGTCGATGAAAAAGTATTCTTCTACGAAGTGAAAACTGAAGCAAAAAAAGATGAAAATAAAGTTGTCTTCTTCTTAAAGCATTCCGAACTACTCATTGAGCCCTCCGCTGTAACATTTAGCATTGACGATGAAACTGTACAGTCCGTATCACTTAAGAAAAGTGAGTTAACGAATAAGGTAGTGATTCCTCTAACAAAAGAAGCGCTTTCGAAAGGTTTTCATACAGTTACGGTTTCATTTAATGGTGTGCTAAAAGAAGGCATTTGTGTCAATCAGGAGACGCGAAGTAACTGGTTAACAATTGGGACTGATTCCTATATTCAACTGCACAGTCAAAAGACAGAAGATGTAAGTTTACTAGATTTCCCTATCATTTTTAGTGCAAAACAAGGCCAGTCTGTTTCAGTGATTATTCCAGATAAACCTTCTTTAGAGACAAGAAGTGCAGGAAGTGCAATTGCTGCTTTTTTACAAAGTAAGTCTGAGGATGCAAAAAGTGTCAAAGTAGTGCGTGAATCGAATGTAAACGTAATTGCTGGAAACTTTATAGTAGTTGGATCGCAATCAGAGTTTCAAACAGCGTGGGTGAAAACGTTGATAACTGAAGCGAATGTCAGTTTTCCAGACAAAGGACTTCTGTTATCGAGGCATCGCTTAAATGAGCACGCAGAATCGTTATTCATTCTCGTGAAATCTGCTGAACAGTTTAAAGGTCGAGTGGATATTCTGCTGGACGAATCTTTTAGAAATCAATTAACAGGTCAACAAATGGTGATTACCTCTACTCCAAAAATCGATAAGACGAATGGGTTAATTTCTTTGAAGAAATTCGGAATGAGTAATCTGACGTTTGACCGTGCAAATCGTGAGACTGATACGTATTTTGGGTATGCTCCTCCAAGCTGGAATGCAAAACCAACGTTGGAACTCTTGTTACGTCGCTCAGACACCTTGAAACCTAGAAATAGTAAAGAAGATAAAGAACTTGCAGGTGAAGACGTAGAACTGGTTGTTCACATTAATAACGTTCCCTATTCAGTTGATATCCGAGAACTATCTGAAGAAGAGAACGATGTGTTCACTGTTCAAATTCCGATTGAAGAAGGAACGATTCAAGAGAATCACTTGATATCTCTGCGAATTGAAGTCAATGGTTTACGCAGAAAAAATCCTTGCTATAGTACTAACGAGAATCGTTGGGTGTATTTATCTGAAGAAAGCTATTTTACATTCCATGAAGGGGATTCCACTAGTGAAAAGACATTGAATAGTTTCCCGTATCCATTTAGTGATCCATCACAACCAACAAAAGTCATCTTGCCAACGGAAAAAGAAGTTACAGATGGTGATTTAACAACGTTAATTTCTTCGTTAACAGGGTTTGGTCAAGTTCCTATAATTGAACTTTTTGAAGGGAATTATTTCAATGAATCGGATGCGGAAAATAGTCATCTGATTTTCCTAGGGGGAGTGGACTCTCAACCTATTCTGAAAAGCAATGAAGAGGACTTGATTGTTCCATATAAAGCGAACTTACCCGATTTCCATTCATTCGGGTTTTTACAAGAAGCGGTTCAACAATATAGCTGGATTCAAGAAAATCCATGGAGTAAGAAAGGCCATGCCATGCTGGTGTTTGACACAGCTGGCCCAGAAGCAAAAGTGATTAACGAGCGATTCCTTGAATCCCTGACAAATCTGAACGAAGCGTCTACCGTTGCTATTCAAACGAAAGAGAACCATATATATACTAATTCAAATGATTTTAAAATAGATGCAGGAAGCGTGAAAGTAGCGAGCATATCTGATTCGAAGAGTTCCTTCATGAATTCTAGCTGGTGGATGGTTGGATTCGGAATCTTAATACTCGCCGTACTAGTACTCTTAATAGTTGTGAAACGTAAACGACTAAAGGGTAAAGAGAACATGTAAAAAGGAAAGGTATTCCACATAATTATGTGATTATTAGTTCTATCCTGAAAAAGGCTTCGAATTTGTATGTATATACAATATGTTGAATTGTTTGCTGCTATTTGTTGCATATGTACCCCGCACTAATTTAGGACATGCGATAGTTGGGAAAAGAGTACCGAACAAAATAGCGAAAGTGAGAATATATGTATCCCGTAATCCAAATTTACAACAAAAGCATCGCACGTCTCGGATGCTATTCTGAAACACAGAGCCATCACTAAGTCGATTTCTCGGCTTAGAGATGGCTCTTTATTATTCGTTACAATTATCAAACACTCGTCTCCAAATGAACTATTGATATGATATAGTAAATATTAACTATTCAAAAACCAATATTCAGGAAGGGGGATACGTAATTGCAAAATCGAACAAAAAAACAACAAAAAGAAATGGATTCTATACTTGGATTATTGATCCTAGTAGCTGCATTAGTTGGCTGGTATAAGTTCGGGTCTCTTAAAGGTGTTGCGGTTACGGTAGGAGTTACATTTGGACTTATTATTATATTTTCTATTTGGAGAAAAGTACGTTTCAAGAAAAGAATGCATCTGTCTGGCATTACTGAAATAGATCAGATGTCAGGATTTGAGTTTGAGGAGTATGTAGGTACGCTTTTTGAAACACTTGGATATCGTGTAACTTATACGCCTACAACTGGTGATTACGGAGCGGATTTAATTTTGAAAAAAGGAAAAGACGTAATTGTTGTTCAAGCTAAACGCTATAATAGCTCAGTTGGGATTGCTGCTGTGCAAGAAGTAATACCAGCACTTAAAATGTATAACGCGAATGCTGCTTGGGTAATTTCAAACAGTTATTATACGAAAGCCGCTATCAAGTTAGCTAGAAGCAATCATGTACGAATGATCAACCGTGATGAATTAATTCAGATAGGGATTGACCTTAAAAAGAACAAAGCGGGTTTAAATGAGTCTGTACAAAATGGTAGTAAATCTATTTTAAACGATGTTGTAGATAAGCAATTTACGAACAAAGTAGAACCTATGATTGCGGCAACGATGGAAGCTGGAACTGTATCTGCAAATGAATTAGAAGAACTCTTGAAGAAATATCGCCTGGAAAAGTCGAGAGAATCAGGAATGAAGGCTTATCATATTTTCACGAACCAAACTTTGGATGAGCTTGTTGAAAAGAGACCCGGTACAATTGAAGAACTTCGAAAGTTACGTGGAATAGGCGAGAAAAAGATTGCAGATTTTGGGGGAGAGATTGTGCGGGTTATTCGGGATTTGAAACTTTAATAACTATAGCAAATCTGAAGTAGGACATTCTTTATTATAAGTAAGATTTGAAAAGCCGGAATTTTTTTCATCCAAATGTGCAACGCGTGATGTTATAATAGCTATAGTTATTACATATTCTAACGAGAAAGAGTGATGTAAAATGAAAAAACGTGCTTTAAGTATAGTAGTATTATCAGCAATGTTACTGTTTTCACCATTAACAGGAGGCTCTACAGTAGAAGCATCTACTCAGCCAATCATGTGGGGACAAAATGAACTGACTAAAACTCAACTAGGTAGAATCGTATTTACGACAAACGTAAAAGTGTATAAACGAGGCGCTGACAATGTACCACAGTTCCATTTAAATGCGAAGAAGGGTTCAATGTGGCGTGTACATAAAATCACTAACGAAGGCGGCAGAAACATCTATGATTTAGGTGGTGGCGTTCGAGTACAAGAGTCAAGCCTTTCTAAGTATGAGAAAGTACCAATGGCCCTAATGCGGAAGCAGATCCAGCAGTATGGAGCATACATTGAATGGGTAGATGTATATCCAGGAATGCTTGTAAGTGGGTCTCCACTAGTTAGCCGACTTATGAGCGAGGAAGTAGTGGATAAACTTAATAAGGAAATCCAAAACACCCTCAATACTTATGTGGTTCATAAAGAATCAGGCTTTCAAATGGAGATAACTGTAGTGAAGAATAGAGATAATGTTTTAACATTGGAATTTAAGCAATTTGGGCAATCTGAAGAAACTTCAAAATATATGCTGATTATTGATGCACTTAGTTACAATCTAACAACAGGTGAACAAATTGATAAAGTTTCAATAAAGAATGAATGTGAGAATTGCAATTACGGCTACAAATAATTTAAATAAATTACTAGGGGTAATATTGGCAAGTTAATGGGTAAGCATGATCCTGAGATAATGAGGATTATGCTTTTTTTATTGCAGCGGCTTTCATTAACTGAAAAAAATAATCTCAATATGAGAAGGGGTGGATGAATCAGACATATTATATTGCTGTTGTGTTCCTGTATATGAAACTTTCATTAAAGTGTAAAAAAACATAATTGTTTTTCACACAGTAGCGGTTTTTTCCCTATCACAAAACACGGATAACTACAGGGAATCCGCGTTTTGATAGGCCATAATTTGATTTAAATAATTTTCAATGAGATTTGCCTGGGCCACACAGCCCAATTCCGTAAATACATGAATCGCTTTTTGTATGAGGGCAATCCCTTTAGGATTATTCCCGGTTTTCAATTCATAGGCACCTTTCAAGTACATCAAGTTCGCCCGTTCGAATAATTTGTGTTCGGGAACCGAAATGGCGTTAAGATAGGAAAAGAACTCGGTCAATTCCGTCTGAAATCGCATATCTTTTGTGAAATGATTGATGGGCCCTAGTAGATAAATAATTGTATTCATAAGGATTGTGCCAATTACTTCATTCACCCGTTGGAACTCCTTATACCGGATGCTTTTTTCGTATGCTGTCCGAGATAACTGTAGCACCATGTCGGCATCCAGAAAAAGCATAGTTGCATTATAGAGCGTGAACTCATAATATCCCCATACTTCTACGCCGAAGAAGTAATCGGATAGTTTTTGAATCTCTTGTTTGTTTGATTTTTCATCAATTACTTTGTTGTCAAGAATACTTTCATACATTTCTAGCATCAAAACATGATACTGATAAGCCTCGATACCTGTTTGCTTCCATTTTTTCATTTCTTGCTCTTTTAATGTCCTTATGGCAGCTGAATCGCCCCGTTTGTATGCGGTACTTATGGATTTGAAAAATTGTTCGAGCTGGCCAAGTTGGAACTCGTCGTGCACAAACAAAAATTCATCAAAACTCATCATCAATTTATCCAACACTTTTGTGAAGAGCCCCAAGGTTATATCGGAATCGCCACGCTCAAATTTTGATAGAAATGAAATCGAGCAAATTCCGTCTGCTACTTCCTTCATTGTCCATCCTTTGTGTTCCCGGATTTGCCGTAGTGTTACTCCAAATGCTTTCATCCAAACCTCCCCAATTCCACTATATGAAAATTAAAGAAACCCATTGTAAGATACAAACTACACTGTACATTAGATGATTTCATTATACATGAGGAGGCGGCTAAAATGGCTGAAGCAAACCATTATATTGTAACAAACGGAACGATTATAGACGTTGAGAGGGAGGAGTCTTTCCTTGGCTCGATTGAAATTACGGGGACGAAGATAAAGAGGATTTACAAGGCGGATGAATGTTTGCCGGCATCAATTTCGACAATCGATGCGACAGGCACCTATATCATCCCCGGCCTGATTGATATGCATTGCCATATCCGGAGCGAGTTCGCCCCTCATTTCTTGGCGTCCGGTGTGACGACCGTACGAAATACGGCGAGTAATGTGCTGATGATTAAGGACTTGATCGAGGCACCGCTAGATGCACCGACGCCACGTGTTTTTTCAGCAGATCGAATGATTGACGGTGAGCCGGGGCTATGGGGGCCAACAAGTCCTGGAAACCTTGTTACAGAAAATCCTGAAATTGCTAGGCAGGAAGTGAGAAGGCAGGTAGTAGCTGGTGCTAAATTCATTAAAGTGTATGGTTGGGCAAATCGAGAAGTCATACAGGCAACGGTAGATGAGGCAAGTAAATTTGGCGTAGAAGTTGCGTGCGACTTAATTCATTCCAAAAACGTAAGCGCTTTGGATGCTGCGGAGCTAGGCGTTACATGGTTCGAACATGCTTCGGGATTTGTGCAGGAACTCTATCCGGGTTGGTATCCATCAGCTGACCAAGCAGAATGGAGTCATATCAATTGGGAAGAACCTGACGAGATAATGATTCAAGAACTATGTGAACAGATGCTGCGATACAACGTTAAACTGTGTCCGACCCTCGTTCTCATAGATCAGGCAAATCAGTATCCAGACATTTGGGACCCGAAAAACACGGTGACAAATTCACTCGAAGAACATGACATTTTGATGAGTCACTGGCGCAGCATGTCTAAGCAAGTTGACGTCATTAAACAGCAACTTGCCAATCAGCATACATTCACAAAAATTGTTGCGAAGACGTATTTTGACCTTGGAGGCACGGTTGTACCAGGTACGGATACGCCGGCACTTATTTATACCTTCCCCGGAATGGCCCTGCATCGAGAGTTGGAGCTGTTCAATGAAATAGGTATGACCGAAATGGAAATACTTCAGGCGGCGACAATTAATGCTGCGAAATCCATAAACATTCATAACATTGGAGCGATCAAAGAAGGGTACATCGCTGATTTCATCGTGTTGAATGAAAATCCACTCGAATCGATCCAGCATACGAAAAGCATCCATCGCATCGTTAAAGGTGGGAAAATATACAGCCAAGAAGAGATCCTAGAGCATATTCCAAGCAAAGAGAAGTCTGAACAGCAAATGGTTGAATTCGAAAAGAGATGGGAAATAGTAATTGGGCAATAGATTTTAGGTGTTTATGCACGAGATTATTTCGACTTTTCATTACGATTTCATATTTATTAGATAAATGATGGAAAGTTCTTCGGTTTTGTATGTATATAAAGTTGATTGGATTGTTTGTAGTTGTTTCTTGTGCAGGTGCCCCGAAATTAAAGCTAGGCAACGCTAGTGTGTACCTAACGCTATATCTCTGTTATTTTCTAATGGTTTTTTCATAAACACTTATAAAATCAGTAATGATTGAATCGTATGTTCGGTTTGTGTTATAATTGATTTAATAATCTGAAAATAATTAGGGGGTGCTTTTTCAAAATGGTTCTAGCATTCGTAAGAGAAGAAAATGAGCAATACGGATTTATTGAAGTCGATCAAGATGGGCTTTGGAAAAAAGTGATTGGTGAGCTGTTTGAAGATTTTATACTATTTTTCGCACCAAAATTGCATACACAGGTTGATTTCAGTATCGCGCCAGAATTTTTGGATAAGGAACTATTTCAAGAGGTCACAGATCGGAAAAAAGGTAGGCGATTTGCGGATCAGTTGGCAAAAGTTCGCTTGAAAAACGGAGAAGAGAAATGGATTCTTGTTCATATTGAAGTGCAAAGTACAAATGAAACAGAATTCCCCGAGCGAATGTTTCAATACTTTTATCGTATTTATGACCGTTATCAAGAAAAGATTATTGCGATTGCCGTTCATACATCCCCCGCGAAAAGCAATGCACTTGAACATTTTGAGTACGATTATTTTGGCACAACGCTTCATTATTCGTATACTAATTATAGAACTGAAGATTATCCAGATGAAGAACTTGAACGTTCAGATAAACTTTTCAGCAAAATCGTCTTAGCCGCTAAGGGGCTACATCAAACAAAAGATAAAGAACATCAACGTTATCTTTTCAAAAGTAAACTGATGCGGGCCATTGTTAGAAATAAAGATTATTCGCGCACCGCGGTCCAAGCTGTATTTCATTTTATAGATTATTTGTTACAACTATCGGAAGAGTATACAAAACAATTATCTGAAGAAATTCGACCAATGATAAGAGAGGAGACCGAACTGATGGAGCTATACAATAAGGAAAATGCACCTCCAACGATTATGAATGCTTTTGATTTGGAATTTGAGAAGGGTCTAGAGAAGGGAGTAGAGAAAGGACTAGAGAGAGGACTAGAGCAAGGACTAGAAAAAGGAAAGATAGTGGGGAAGATGATAGAGCGTCATGCAATTGCACAAAAACTAATCCTTGAAAAACTCCCTTTGGAAATGGTATCCACTGCGACTGGACTTACATTAGAAGAAGTGAAAGAGATTCAGGAAAAGCTGAATTGATACTGTTGCGTGTCTGTGCAAGAAACTTTCATGAAAGTTGTCACACAGGCACACTTTATTCCGAGAAATATGCTTGTACATGAAAAGCCTTCCAAGAATATACTTGGAAGGCTTACGTACTTTAGTAGGTATTTGCAAAACATCTCAATTATTCTAATTCCTTTGTTTAGTGCTTGATAAATGGATAGATCCTTTATTAATAAACTGTCGATAAAACATTCCTGCAAATAATAGCATCCCCATATAACCTACATAAGGGTATACAGTTCCAATGATTTGACCGAAGGGAAGAAGTCCGCCAAAAAAACCTAGTACAGTGACACCAATCGCGACCAACCTAAACTTCTTAACATTATCCTTTGCAAAATAATTTGTAACAGTCCACAACATTGGAGCTGCAGTAGAGTAGATAGAAACCAGTAACACGATGGAGAATAGTACACCAAACATCGGATGAATTTGATCTGCTAAGAATAAAGTCGGTATATCTTTAACATAGGCAACTTCTATGTTTGACAAAATTCCCAAATAAATTGCAAGTACAGCAACTAAAATAAGAATTCCACCAAGTATTCCGCCCCAAATAACGTTTTTTCTTTTCGGTTCAGACTTCCCTAATTTGATTAAGAATGGTGTAGCAACAAGCACTACAAATGAAGAATAGATAAAGCCAGACAACCACCATGAATTTGTTGCCTTAGGTACATTAATTTCCTCTAAGATTTGACCCGCTTGTGCAAAACCAGCTAAATTTGTAAAGAAGCTTGTTCCGCCAATCAGTACGACTAGAAGAATAATAAGTGGTCCAATAGCACCCAAAATTTTAACCATTCTATTTAATCCTAGAAGAACGGTTATGAGTACGAGTAAGGAAATGACAAATCGACCTACGTAGATGTTAACATCGTAATATTCAGTTAATGTAGCGCCGGCTCCGGAGATCATGACAACAAAAACGATGAGTATAAACATTTGTGAAAACCAATCAAAAAATGTACCCAAATATTTACCACAGAAGTACCTGAAAATATCTCCTGAACTCTCGGCTTGTAATTTTTGACCTGTTCCGAGTAAATATGCGCCAAACCAAGCATGTAAAATCATTGCAATTAGTATTGCTCCTATTCCTAAGTAGCCGAAAGAAGCAAAAAACTGTAATATTTCTTGTCCGGTTGCCGTACCGGCGCCAATAATATAAGAAATAAATGCTCCCGCAATTAATATAATTCTAAGTACATCTTTCATTGTTGTTATTTTCCCCCTTGTTATAATAAAACACCGAAAAGTTCTTTGATTCGCTATTTGTATTTATGATAATTGCGGTCACTATTACATCTAATTGACTAATTAAAGGCAATGAATAAGCAGTTTTTATAAACTACCTATTCATTTAAAAGTATCATACACTTATTTATTTAATTCTCGTTCTTTTAAAATAAATCCTAAAAAGTCGATCATGAGTCTAGCGGCGATTTGAGAAGTTACTCGTGTAGGATCGTATAACGGATTCACTTCTACCAAATCAAACCCAATCACTTTCCCTTTTTTTGCAACAGCTTCTAGAATCTCACTTACTTCATCATAATTAAAGCCACCAGGAGAAGGTGAGCCTGCACCTGGTGCAATTGATGCATCAAGCCCGTCAATATCTATCGTTACATAATACTTTTCGCCATCAGGCATATTTTCGAGTGCCTTTTCAATGCCAATTTTCCTAAGTTGTTTCGGAGATAAAATCGTACTACCGTACGCTCTTGCATCTTCAAAATCGGACCTTTTACTACTTCCTACACCTCTAATTCCTAATTGTGCCATTTTATTAATATGAGGCATTTCTGACATTCTTCTCATTGGACTACTGAGCGTGAATCGTTGACCGGAAGAATGTTTAAGCCAATCCAAATGAGCATCGATTTGAACTACGTTTACATTCTCTTCCGTGTCTAATGCAAAGGCAACCGGAGATGTTATTGAGTGGTCTCCTCCCATTACTACTGGAATAGCCCCTTTAGATATGATTTTTCTTATTGCCGCTTCTGTATTTTCGTGGCATTGTTCTAAATCACCATTTGCCATTGCTACATCGCCACAATCGACGATTTTCCATTCATTCCCTAGATATTCCATATCACGTTCCGGATCATATCCTGGCCCGAAAGCATATAATAAAGATTCTTCTCGAATTGATCTGGGTCCCATTCGACTTCCAGAACGCCAAGCAGTCGTTAAATCATTTGGAACACCAATTATTGCAACGTCAGCATCTAATTCATCCAAATTGGTGCAAATTGGATACTTTCTAAAAGATGCTATACCAGTATACGGCATGTCGAATGTTCCCTCATTATTTAATCCTTCTATTTTCGAATATTTACTCACAATATCTCTCCTCTATTTTTAATTCCCTATCTACTCTAAACTACTTCATTACTTTAATGGTCACGCCATACAGTGCCTATTAGTTCAGGCACCGATATGTACATTAATTGAGTTGTTGTTTCTCAAATAATAGTAGTAACTGACCTTTGGATTATCTTTTTAGTATTCTGAAGTTTTTGAATAGGGCATATATACATTCTATACTCTGGTTGTTTTATGTCTATGTCATTAAGTATGAAGATTCACACTATAAGTTGTATGAAAGTCCAAACAGTATATTACGAAATCAAAAAGTCCTTAGAAAGTAGTAGTGAACTATATTTGAAATCTATGGTATTTGGCGGTATAAGCTTATTAAATAGGAATAGAACATACTAGAATACACCCGTCTATGGTCTTCTGATTGACAATTCCTTTAAGATTCCAACAATTGATGGTAGTATAGATACCCAGCAGGATTTGATAAATAGGAACGGATTTTAATTTAATGAATAATTTCAGAGATTAGAAACGTTGGTAATATGGAGGGAAATACAATGAGTAATCTTTCACATTTAAATGACCAATCACCAATTAATTTCATTGAACAGACAAAGGCTTTACTTAAAGTTACTCAGAAGTTAACGATAGGACTAAACAAAGATTTGATATTAAATGATATTTTGGAGAAGTGCAAAGAGTTTTTCCGACCAGACACGGGGATGATTCTTCTTTTCGATGAAGATGAGGAAATGTTGATTCCCCATAATTATTTTGGTTTTAAAGATTATGTGAAATTGATAGGGATTCAAAATGGAGAAGGAATATCTGGTGAAAGTTTTTTGTCTAGGAAGTCGAATTTATACACTTATCCTGAGGATGTACGAAGGGCAATGGAAAACATTGATCAAGAATCTAAGATGATATTTCAAGACTCATTAGTTCATTGGGATAACGAAACACCATCCAGTACAATGTGCGCCATCCTTCAATACGATAATTTGTATTTCGGTGTTTTGATTATCGATTTTTATGCACCTGATAAATATTTCAGTGAACTGGATTTTAATCTATTTAAAATTTATGCAGAGCAAGCATCGACTTCCTATTACAATTCCATTTTGCTTAATAATGAGAAAGATAAAGTTTCAAAATTAAACTCTGCACTTTCTTCTAACAAAAAGCTGTTGAGTGAATCACTCCAAGGAAAAAGTGTTGAGGATATATGTGAATCTCTTTCCAATATGGTTGATCTACCAGTTCGTTTATTCGATGAGTTTTTATTTTCCAGGTTCCAATCGGATGATTTTACCCGCTCTGTCGATAGCTTAGAAAATTATTTGTATGAAGAATATTTTCATCACGGCTCTTTTACACTAAAAGAAGGTCTTGCTATTTATCCAATAAAATTTAAAAGTGAAATCCTCGGATTTTTCGTTTTACAATTAAAGAAGGAAGCGGTCGATGATTTTATTAAGAAGACCATTGAGCACGGAGTAGATTTGATTGCATTAAAATTAATTAAAGAAAAAGAAGTTTATGATACAAAACAGAAAATGGTTAACGAAATGATTGATGAGTTTCTCATACATAAACAGGAATCGACTTTTGTACAACGATTAAAGGGGTTTGATATTAAAAATAATATTCCTTGCTACCATATAATTTTCGATATAAAAGAAAAGGAAAGAATGGAAGAGGTACATAGAATCATCATCAATAAATCAACTGCATTACCGTATAAACCACTTTTGACCTCTAAAGGTGTGCTATTCTTTACGACACAAGGAAAAAAGGAGTTGGAAAGGTTTCTCAATACCTTATTGGAAGTATTAACGAAATTCAATTTATCGACCGCAATTATAGTAGGAAGAATGGTCAATAGCATAGTAGAAATAGATTCTTCATATAAGGATGCATTGTCAATCTTGCAAAAGCGGAAAGTTAAATATGGAAATGTTATATTATTTGATGATTTAACAATCGAGAAGTTGTTTTTACAAACCAATAGGGGAAATATAGATGACTTTGTTAATACAGTTTTAAAAGACCTTTCACCAAGCAATATGAAAAATAAGGTATTGTTCGATACTCTAGCTAGTTATATAAGAAACGATAAACTTCCTCACGAAACGAGCACAGATCTAAATATTCATGTAAATACATTATATTATCGACTTAAGGTCATCGAGAAAAAGCTGAATATACAACTTTCCAATCAAAAGGATTGGCTAAATATACATTTAGCCGTCAAATTAAGTAACATGGATCTTCTATAATGAACAAGTGCAATGCTAGGTTGCTACCTGTCACTGATTCAAAAATAATTTCGGGGTGAAAGATATAAGTAATGTGTATATTATTTTTAGGTACCTATGCATAAAACTACCCTGACTATATACTACAATTAGCTATTTAATAGGGATATGCTGAAAAGTTTATCGTTTTGTATGTATATACAATTGGCTAAATTGTTTGTTGTTGTTTCTTGCACAGATCCCTGTAATCAACCATGAAACTATTACTCTAAAAAGATTTAATGGAGTCAAATGAGATACCTTCAGAAATTGATTTTATACAAGCAATGGACATACAATTACAATAGGAATAAGCTGATCGCCATTTAATAAAGTGGTGATCGGCTTATTTTATTTTAAATCTAGCCATTGTAGCGGCCGACAAAAATGTGGACAGATTTAAGCTTGGCGATCATGTTTTCGGGAGTTGTCTTGGACCCCCTGCAGAATATGTCTGCCCTCGTTAGAGTGTCCTTGCTCAATGCCGAAGAACTTAACCTTTGAGCAGGCGGCTTATGAAGGAAGAGAAAATAAAGCTTGTTATTAGGATGTGCTATTCTTTGGATCAAATCATAGAGGCTAACAGGCATCTTGAAAGGGACGTACAAAACGGTAAATCGTCCTTAAAATCAATAGGTAGTGTTAGCGTCTCTTCTTAAAGTAAAGAAGTCTATTGTATCATGTCTAAATAACCGTTATTATGAAGAAGTTAATATATAATACCTATAATAATGATTTTAAGAATGATTATAAGGGATGAGCTGAATTTATGACTGTAGCAAAAATCAAACAATCTACTAGTATTGATTTAAAGAATTCCGGTGAGGTTGCATCAGTTAATAGTTTGATAAGTGTTTTACGACAGGTTGAAGAAATAAAAATCTCCATGAAAATGGAAGAGGCCCAAAAGTTTGCACAAGTACTTAGAAATTTAGGTGTGCAACAGGCTTTGGATTCAAATACGTTAGTGCTTAAAGTTTGCCCTAATTGTACTCAACTTACAGATTGCCATTATGTATTTGAAAATAACGTATACTGTTCAAATAAATGTGTGAAAGAGAGCATGCTTTTTGTTCACGGTGTAACTACAGTATGTAATTTTACAGGGCTTGGCCCGCTTGAAATTAAGAAAATGATGATAGTGAATGAGTGGACATTAGATGAATGCGTTAGATCGATTGATAAATATGTAGAAGTAATTTCTAACGGTGCCTCAGTTCCAGTAGCGACTATGCAGGCATTTAAAAGTGCAGGTGTCTATAACACACTAAGTAGAAACTTATCAGCATATAACACGTTACGAGGCGGAGCAAACGGATTTAAAGGGTTTGTTTTCGAAGAGTTACATGCTGCTAAGGCTACACTCTCAGGAACACACACGACTGTTCTTAGTAACAATAGCGTTGCGGATTTTTTAATCGTACAACCGAACGGAACAAGAGTATTGGGTCAAGCAAAAGCGGGATACAATAATGTATATATTGATTTTAAAAAGTATTCGGGGCAAACGATTGTTGTGGATAAAGGAAATACGCAGTTAATTCAACGAGCAAAAAATGCTGGATTATCGGTTATAGAATCTGACGTAAGCTTGAAACAAAGTAAAGGTTTGGCAGGTATCATGCGTTTAGAGAGTAAGATTTTAAGTACATCAGCTGCACCTATCACATCGAAACTTTATTCTTTAAATCAAGCTGGATTGGCATCGGCTAGAACAGGAGGAGCCGCCGGGGCAGGATTTAGCATCGGCAATAACATTGTAAATGTGTTTTCAGGAGACAAGGATATGGGGAAAGCTGGAGTTGCAATTGCCCGTGATACAGCTGTAGCCACCGCATCTAGTTATGCTATTGGAGCATTGGCAAGTACTTCAGCTGGAACGGCAGTTGTTGGTGGGATAGCCACTGTAGGAACAACGCTTGCAGGTACAACTGTTGGAACGGCTGTAGTAGCGGGAGCTGGGGCCGTTTCGGGAGCCGCAGTTGCAACTACAACTGCATTCACAGGTGCAATAGCTACTTCGGCAGTAGGAACCGCGGTAACTGCTGCTTCAACAACAATAGGAGGTTCGGTTGTGGGTACTGCGATAACTGGTGCAGCGGCTGCGATTTCAGGTACAACCATAGGAGCTGCGGCAATAGCAGCTGCACCGATTGTCATAGGAGCCACAATAGTTGGGGGAGCGTTTGCTATCGGAAAGAAATTAATCGAAAAAAAGTATTAGAAATCTGTTGTTCTAGGGCGTGAATCGTAAACTAGTCTTTGGTTGCCTATTATGTTAAATGGATAGAGAAAAATAGGTCGTATAAAAAGTGTGCCTGTAAAAGACGCACTCCAACACAATTCTGAAAAGTGTTTAAGTTGTGTGATGCACAGGCAAGTGAAAATACTAGTATACTATTGAACTCTGATTTTTTTACTGCATTGATATAATTTTAATGGTAAACTAATGAACAACCTAGAAATTAAAACTATTTTCATTTCATAGATTAATTGTAGTAAGAAATGAGGGATGTTTGTGAATGATAATGAGGACATACTTAAACGGCTAGAACAATTAGAAGCTGAAATGAAGGTATTGAAAAAGCAACAACTTGAATGGGTAGCTAAAACTACAGGTGTTAATGAGCCGATGAAATTTGTTTCGCCTACGCCTAAATCAGAAAAGAAGATTGCGGAACCTCACTATGCTCAGCCATCCGATACAACGTATATTGAAAAACCGATTCAAGAGCCAGTGATCAAGAATGAATTTAATCTTGAAAGAGCATTAAGTACTTGGCTACCACGAGTCTTTATGTTTATTCTTTTATTAGGTGTTTTGTGGGGACTGAAGCTTGGTGTGGATTACGGTATTGTTACGAATCCTGTACGTATAGGTTTAGGGTATGCAGGTACAGTACTTTTGTATTTTCTTGGTATGAGATATTACAACGGAAACAGCAAAGTATTTGGACTCACGCTACTCGGAGGATTAATTGCACTAGGAATTTTGACAACATTTGCTGGACATCAGTTGTATGGCTATTTTAATTTTACAACGGCTTTCATTTTAGGTGTAGCTTATATTGGTATTGGCGTTTGGTTGTCTCAGAAAACTAAATCAGAAACACTTACGATATTTTCAGCAATTGGTGGCTTTTTGCTTCCTTATTTACTTGAAGGCCAAGGTACTATTACATTGCAGTTTTGTGCGTATATTTTGATTTTATTTTTATCGTTATTTTATGTATCGCTTCGACAAAAGCAAAAATATACATTTTATATCACATTTTTATTATTCCACCTGACATTGGTTACATATAGTTTACTTAACTTCGCAAACTTGGATGAATCGATCGTCGTTGGAACAGTTTTAATGCAACATTCTATCTTGCTCTTCTTCTATTTAAAAGGAACGATTTCAAGACACGTGTTTTCAGAAGCACTTATTTACTCGAACTTCGCGTTCGCGCTAGGTTGGGTAAAGTTATTAGAAACAAGCCAGGAAATTGTTGTATACGGATTTTTAGCGGTTTTGTATACAGTCGTTACTGTAATCTTATTCGTGAAAAAAGACACGATTATTGGAAGTGTTCTTTCTGCGGTTTCAATTTTTGCGATAAGTGCATTTGTTTTATCATTTGGTTTTTCGAATGGCAACAGTACACTTCTGTTGTTACTCGTAAACGGGGCAGTAGGTTTATGGGTGGGACTGCGTTTTAACACGATTAGAACTATTATTACGAGTTCATTTATATACGGAATTACCGCATATAGTGTTTTTTTCACAAACGATTTATACCGATTTTATTCACTGGAACATGCACTGTGGCTTTTGTTTTTAGGCACAATGGTTTTTATTTATTATTCATTTATCAAGTTTCCTCCGTCGTTTTTAAAAGGGAAGTTGAAGCGAATAGATCAAAGTCTTATTATCGGACAACTTATTGTTATGAATTATGTGGTTAGGCTAACGAATCTTACACTTCAAGATTCGGATTTGGCAACTACAACCATTAACCATATTTTTGGACTTGTATTACTTGCCACATTAGGGGCTATGTACTTTATTCACAAATGGCAAAGAGGACGATATGTAACGTATGCAGTACTCATCGAGTTTTTCTTATTAGGCGTAGCAATGCTTACTTTTACACTATCAAATCCTTATGCTGAGTCGAATCATTTATTTAACCTCTTAGTTGAACTAATTTATGTTGCTATCCTTATAACGATGTTTATAAGTGTTATGAAAGAACGGTTTTATTTCAAATCTGCTCAATTACTAAAGAAAATTCCACTACTAGCGCTATGCATGCAAATTATTTTGTTTTTATTCCTGAATAAATGGTATGTATCTACAGCGTTATATTATGAGTTGAATTGGGAGTACTCGTTGCTCATTCACACCTTCTTATTGTTCTCTTTTTCTTTTGTCTCAATTACTCTAGGGGGCAAGATGAACTGGAGACATGTCAGATTAGCAGGGGTTTGGTTGATAGTCGTTTGTATTATAAAACTATTCTTTGTTGACCTAGTGAGTGTGTCGATAGTAGTCCGCGCAATCATGTTTATCATCGTAGGTATTGTCGGATTGATTTATTCAAAGACCTTAACTAAAGAATGATTTAAGTACCTATTATGTTAAATAGATAGTCGGAAAATGAAAAAACCATTGTTTTCAGGGTATAGGAGAAGTACCAATCACAGAACTTCCGATATACGAACCCCACCAAAATAGGAGGAGCTGAAAACAATGGTCACACTATCATTAAATCATATTCAGGGGAAGAACGGAAGTCATTGGAATCGATTAATGCGAGATGAAAAAGCTAAGGAATACTGTATTGTAGCGATTGATGCAGCGAAGTTTGTGAATACAGCGATGGTATGTACAATCTACGGTGATATTTTACAGGAGCCATTTGAGTTCGACGGGTCAATGACAGGCTATCAATTGATGAAGAAATACATTAATTCAGTGTGTGAAACATACGCACTTTCACAAGTGATTGTCGGAATTGAAACGACTGCGCATTACTATGAAGACCTTGTGAGATTGTGCATGGATGAGGGTTACGTCGTCCGAATTTTGAATGCCGCAACGACTGCCAGGGAAAGAGAAACCGTGTTGAATTATACGAAAACGGACCGTGTGGATTTGATGGCGATTGTCCAGTCATTACTTCATGGGCGTGGTGGAACGAGCGTTGAATCCATACTTGAACTTGAATCGTTAAAGACATTAACAAGGGCCAGAAGAACACTTGTTAATGCGCAAACAAGGTCCGTCAATCACTTGCGTCTGTATATGGATCACATTTTCCGTGAGTTTCAAGGGAAGAACCTGAAAGTGGATGGCGAAAATAAGGTCATCAAGATCTTAGATCAGTTCGTTTCAAAAACGTCGCTATTCTTGATGAGAAACCATCCTCACCCGTCAGATATCTTAACTCTAGGCAAAGCTGGACTAAGGAAGATATCTATTGAAAATAACCTGAAACTCCGTGAGGATGTTATCGATAGGTTCTTGGATTATGCAGCGAATTCGATTTCCAAACCAAAGTCTATGCTTGAAAGCGAGTTACTTTTACTCCAACTAAAACTTGATGAATATGAGTTAATACATCATCAAATCAAGCAATTAGAGGATGTAATTGAAGAGAAACTACTGGAAACCGATGGTGGTATCCTCTTAAGTATCCCAGGTTTAGGAATCACTACGGCCGCCGAATTGACCGCGGAAATAGGGAACGTCCATGACTATTCACATGCAGGACAACTCATCAAAATGGCCGGTACGAATCCAATTGTAAGACAGTCAGGTGGGAAAAAGGCGAATCATTACCGGATATCCAAACAAGGTAGGGCCGCTTTTCGAAATGTGGTCTACCAGGTAGGGAAAAACGTTGCGGTTCAGAATCCTGAAATGAAAGTCCGGTATTTGGCGATGAAGGACAAAGGTAAGAAAGCAGGCCAGTCCTATATCGCTCTAGGTAATCGAATCCTACGGATTGCCTTTGCCATGATCAATAATCAACAGTTATATAAAAGCATTGAAGCGGACTATTGTCTGGAAAAAGTCATCGCTGGCAAACTCAAGAATAAGAAAAAGCAGGAGCTATTCAATCAACGCTATATAAAAGAAGTAGAACTATAAACGCAAAATCTAGATATAGACAAAGGCGTTTTCCCGGAACGTAGACCACATAGTTTAGGGTACCTGAGGCTTTAATGACCTCGTTGCACAGCGTCATGGGTCTTGTTTCACAAATACGAATAAAACGTTAAAGAACGTGAGCTTGTATTTAATAGGATGTATCCCTGTGAAATGAAACGCAAGACCTTTCACGTTGCGGAAAAACGCCATTATAGTGTTCTGTGATTGTTGAGTTTCAAAAAAATACCATTATGAGGCTTTGGTTTCGTGCGGCCAAAAATCTATTTTCATAGCGCTTGACTTATTTCACATTAAACGCTGTGAAACAAACGTGATTGTTTCACAGGTACACTGATCACTATCTGAAAAGATCCGACCGAACTGATGGAGCTTTACAATAAGGAAAATGCACCTCCAACGATTATGAACGCTTTTGATTTGTAATTTGAGAAGGGTCTAGAGAAGGATAAGATTGGGGAGTGCCGTGCAATTGAACAAAACTAAGCCTTGAAAAACTCCCAGTGGAAATAGTTTCGATTACCACTAGGCTTACATTGGAAGAAGTAAGAGAGAGCTGAATTGATACTGTTGCGTGTCTGTGCAAGAAACTATCATGATTGTTTGTCACACAGACACGTTTCAAAACTTCAGTCATCTAGTACTTCAATCAGATATATCCGCTCATCAAATCCACCGCGTTTATCCGCTTTATCTTCCCGTATTCTTTCCAATTCTTCAATCGTCGTGTCATAAACTGAAGCCGCTGCATGAATAAGCTCCAACAAATCCGCAAGTTCTTCGATTGCATCCTCTGAATTCTCGTTTAACACAGCTTCTTCATACTCAGCCAATTCCTCATGCATCTTTTTATTAATCTCAATTAAGTATTCATCATTTGATAATATCCGAGAAGTTAATCTCTTGTCAGACTTTGCAATGATTTCAGGAATACGATCACGGACTAGTTTGTTGTAGATCGGCATTGTCTCATCTCCTTGTGTGAATCTTATAGTTAATTGTAGCACTTTTTTTGTCGATTTTACAAAAGGCCCCTCGTTTAAATTGAATACGTTTGGTGCTCTTTCTCAATAAGTATCCACATGTCATTTTCCTCGTAAATTTCTAAAAGCTGTTTTGCTTTCTGTAAATAGTTGTTTGCAGAATCATGACCTAGATGGTGAAGGCATAAAGATTTTCTTGAAAAACAGAGTGCAAGTGATTGATAAGGCATTTGTTTTTGATGCGTTTTAATCGTGTCTTCTAAAACAGAAAGTGCCTCTTGATAATTCTTATCTTTTATGAGTAGAAGGGTTAAATTTATAAGTAATGTAGATTGTAACTGAACAGAATATTGATAACCCTTATATTGGTTTAGGCGATTCAAGAGGCTTTTAGTGACTTCGATTGCCGTATCTACCGGAAAGAGATATAACAGAACGTTGATGAGTTTTATGTCTGTCAAATACCAATTGTTATACGTGGAAAGTCTGTCCCATACCGGTTCTACAATTTCTCTTGCACGATCAATATCACTAGTTTGAGCTAACTTGATGAGGGCATTACATATGGTTAAAACGTCACTAAGCATTATGTTTTTTTCGGAATTTTCATAGGCCATTATTTTGTTTTTAATAGAATGTAATCTGTGTAGATCGTTGTACGGTAGATTGAAAAAGTCCATTAGTATTTGTTGCTCTTCACTCACTTTATATTCGTCTGCAATAAATAAAAATTCACTTGGGCTGATATGAAATTTGTTTAAAATATTAATAAATGTTTCTGCTTTTATATCCGACTTTTCATCCTCAAATTTAGAATAGGAGCTTTGCGAAAGAATATTTTCTGCTGAATATTTCTGTGTGTAGCCCTTGTTTTTTCGTATTCTTTTTAAATGTTTCCCTATTGTCATTACGACTCACCCTTCAAAATATTCTTTTTCGAATATTTAGTAAGTATATCATTTTAATAGATTATTATACTAGGTAGGAGGTGAGAAGATTGGAAATTATATACGTATTGCTAGACATTTGGCTGATTTCTGGTGGAGGAAGTTAATCCTGCAATCTTCTGTACGTCCGAATAAGCTAAATAGCGATTTACCTATTATATCAAGTGAAAATTATGTAAATAGATTCCGTGTTGATACTACAAATTTAAAAGAAAAGAGAGGATCCGATGAAGAAGATTTTTAGTTGTTTATTGGCCATTTTGCTGCTCTCTACTACTTTTTTACATTCTGCGAAACCGACTTATGCTTTTGAGTCTACAAATGATGAAGTAATTATCAGTTTTAATAATGACAACTATCTTGTAAAGACTTTGTCTCAAAGTGATACTGCTATTAAATTTGAAATAATAAAGGATTCGATTGTTGAAGAATTAGAAGTTGATTATACTTCTGGGAATTTTACAATCACGGATAGCAGTGGTTTAATCCAAAGTTATAATGCTAATGATTTTATTGTTGATGATAGTCAAGCGAAAAAAGAAATTGCATTATATGAGAGAATGCATGTGATTTCAACTGAAGAAGATGAAGCAAACAACGAACTCATTTCACAAGAATTAGAATCGGAATCAGCGGATATGGGTGTTTTGAATATCAATTCATCCAGAAGTTATATTACAGGCGATATAAGGAAGGCTGTAGGGCTTGATAGTCCATCGGCTACTTGGAATTATCAAGGTGCTTATAATAGAGGTGCTAACGGAGCAGTAAAGGTTCTTGCTTATCAGGGTTCACAATGGAAGACAACGAAAGCTTTAAAGAAGTTTCAATTTACGAAAGGCGTAGCATTCTCTATAGTAATTGGAGCAGTTATTGCGTTTATTCCTGGCCTGAATATATCTACGGTGAGTAGCTTTCTGTTATCCGTAGGTGCTAGCGTTGTCAGCGGATATTTAGGAGATAATTTAACGCTCTTTGTTGGAGTTAGAAAACAGGATGTAGGAAGGGCTTATTTTGTGAAGAACGGCTTTACGACAAAGACAAAGTCCTACTATAATTATGTATATGGTAACCGTTCGAACGGTACACCACAGAAAAAGCTTTACAGCAGTGGTGGGTATGCATACTTTTACAATAATTGGAGCGTTTCTAAAGTTGCGTCTGTTGCTTATCAACAATATCGTTATATAGAACGTTTTAGATCAACGGCTCCTAGATCGAATGAGTTTTAAAAAATCCAGAAGTTGGTGAGTATGTGAATCAAACAGTGGAAAAAAATAAGAAAATTATATCATATGTCTATTTACTTATTTTTACTGTAGTTTCAGAAATTTATTTATTCACCAAGGCAACACCCTATGAAGCGATTAATGAGTTACGGTTTTATTGTTACATCGGGATGGCCATTTTCATCATAGGTTGGTTAATGCTTCAGAACTATAAATCGTTGTGGATAAACGTGGTAATCACTAGTTTGATTTTATGTTTGGTTCTGATTCAGAATTACAATCTTCCCGAGTTAAGATATGAAGACGCACAAAAGCTAATCAAGGAACAGTATCATATTATACCTGAGATGACGCATCAAAAAGTCATATGGAGTGATAAAGGAACGGACCTTTATCTGGTGACTGGCACTTTAAATGGAGAAAAAAGATTCTTTTCTGTGAATCCTATGACAAAGGAAATTGGGGAACTTGAGAATCCAGAGACCTCATAATTTTTCAGACTAAATTCTTGTCGTAAATGGCTGTTTTTCACTGGCATACTCTATATTGGATCACTTCTGAAAAATTCGTAAAAGACGAATGATTTGTTTGTGAAAAGGCAGAACGAATGGAAAGAAGAAGTCTAAGAAGTCTAAGAAGTACACACCCATACGGTGAAATTTTAGTAGACCTGCCATCAGAACATTTGCTGGCAGGTTTTTTTATGATTGTATTTTAACGTCTGTTTGATATGGTGGTGGAAGGTTGGTCATTATTTAGGTGCCTGTACATAAAGTTATTCTGATTATACAATATAATTACATATATTTTAGGTATATGTTGAAAAGTTGGTCAGATTTTGTTGACGTCATTATTTGCTTTAGCATATAAAAGAGTATACTTACGCATTTTATGAGAAATATATATAATAAATAAAACCGATTTATCCAATTCAGGAGAAGTCGGTTTTTTATGCGTATACAATTGGGTGAATTATTTGTTGTATTTCTTGCACAGGTACTCCAAAGTCTTTTTTGAATTCTTTTTCTAACCTATTTGTTTGTCGAACAGGCATCTTTCAATTATCGTATCTAAATTGTAATTTAGGGAACGATACCGAGTACTTGATGGTACCCGGGAGAAGGAGAAATGTCGATGAAGATTCGTTTTGGATATGTAGCCAATGCTTTAGGGTTGTGGGATGCAAGTCCTTCTAAAACGTTAACCTTTACTCGCTATAAAACACTTTCTAAAAGCGAACGGATGGACAAGCTGAGATCTGTAACAGTCCAAAACTTACAAAACACGAAACGAATTTTATATTATAATATCGCCCATGAAATAAAACTATACCGGTTTTCAAGTACGCTCGTTCCTTTAGCAACTCATCCGGAGGTAATGTGGGACTTCGTAACTCCGTTCAAAACCGAGTGGGAAGAATTGGGACAGCTCATAAAACAGTTTGATTTACGACCAAGTTTTCATCCAAATCAATTCACACTTTTTACAAGTCCGCGAGAAGAAGTAACTATTAATGCAGTGGTGAATATGAAATACCATTATAAAATGCTCGAGGTAATGAATGCACTTGATGAAGGTATTATTAATATCCATATTGGCGGAGCATATGGGGATAAAGAAAGTGCATTGGTGCGTTTCCATGAAAATCTAAAAGCATTACCTGTACATATAAAAAAACAGATGTCTCTTGAAAATGATGATAAAACGTATAATGTAGAAGAAACACTCCTTGTTTGTGAAAAAGAAAATATCCCTATGGTCCTTGATTATCACCATTATATGGCGAATGATGGTGAGGTTATTCTCTCGGATTGTTTACCGCGTATATTTAATACATGGAAAAGCGTTTCTTTAGTGCCAAAAGTCCATCTTTCTTCACCAAAAACAGATCAAGCATTTCGTTCCCATGCGGATTTTGTATCTTTTGATTTTGTCTTGCCGTTCTTGAAAATGGCAAAGGAGCTTGACCGAGACTTCGATATAATGATTGAAGCTAAGCAAAAGAATCTTGCTATGTTGAAACTCGTTGAAGAAGTAGCTTCGATCCGGGGAGTCAAACGGGTCTCAGGTGCAGTATTGGAATGGTAATTACAGATGGAATTACAAATTTCGTGTGATTGAGGTGGAAAAAGTGACGATTGTTCGTTTAGGGTATGTGGCAATGAGTATGGAATTGCAAAACGCATCTCCCTCACAAACCATGACATTTGCACAATTTCAAAAGATTAAAGACAGGGAAGCCGCTATTCGTAAATTGGAGCGTATTTCTGTTTCGAATTTAGAGAATACACTTAGAATTTTAAGGCATAATGCAGCATCTGATATTCACTTTTATCGCTTAACTTCACGAATAATCCCTCTGGCCAACCATCCTGAACTTCTTGATTGGGATTTTTTGAGTCCCTTAAAAAATCAATTGCGAGAAATTGGAGATTTTGCGACAGAACACAAAATGAGAATTGATTTTCATCCAGATCATTTTGTTCTCATTAATTCCATGAAGAAAGAGGTCCTGAAAAATTCCATTCAAACATTAAAGCTGCATTATTTAGTATTGAAAGGGATGGGGATAGATACGGCTCATCGCTGTGTGATGCATGTAGGGGGGAATTATAAGGATACGGAAAAATCGCTTGAACGTTTTATCAATCATTGGATGCTAGTCCCAAGGCCGATTCAAAAAATGATCATGCTTGAAAATGATGATACTTCTTTTACACTGGAGGATACTCTTTACTTATGTGAAAAGCTGGATATTCCACTTGTTTTTGATATTCATCATCATCTTGCGCTTCATCAAAATTCGGATTGGGAAGTTCATTGGGATCGAGTGGTCCAATCGTGGAGGCATTCGTCTCTTCCTGTGAAAATGCATATTTCAAGTCCGAAAAGTGCAAAGGAATTTCGGCATCATGCAGATTTTATTGACATCGATGTATTTTTTAATTTCTTAAATGGAATAAAGGGGAGCGTTCCACGAATTGATTGTATGATTGAAGCGAAAAGAAAAGACGAAGCCTTGTTTCGTTTAATGGAAGAGATTAAAGCAAGGGATGATGTGGAAGTCATTGATGGTTCTACGTTTCACTTAAGGTAATCAGGAAATTGGGCATGTGAATGAAGTTATTCGGATCATGCAAAGGACAATAGGTTAATCACGAATTCCTTCTAAAATAGAGTTGTAAGAAAAATTTCGTGAAAGTTTAAACAAACATGATTGCTTGTTGTACAGGTATGCGATAAAAAAGACAAACGTAAAAAATGTTACGTTTGTCATAGATCGTACGATTCTATTTGGTATATTCCACAACGATAAACGGTTGTAATTGGAATGGTTTAGGTGCAATGTTTCGGTCATTCCATTGTGCGAACCAGCGCTCTACTGGGTAGAAGAAATAGCCATCTTGCCAATGATCTGATGTATCATATGGGTCAGCAAAAATGAGCATATCATCACCAATGCCTGGTGTACCGTTGTTATCATAGCCAATAATGGATTGCCAGTGACCATCCCAGTCTGTCCACTCAACCATGATTGGACGATCATTTTCTAAATGATCTGTAAGCCATTTCACGAAATAGCTGTCTTTGGCATCTGATACCCAAGCTTCTGTATTCTCACTGTTTTCAGAAGCATATAAGCTATTCCAAGTGAATGTTGCTGGTAAGTTGCCTACGTTATTACCCGTCGCACCTGAATCCGCTTGTATTAGATCAACATCCGTGTAATCTGCACGGTAACTTGTTTCTACTACTTCAAAACCTTCAATACTTGTGAAGAAATTATGCAGCTGAGAAACGTCTGCACCATATTCATGGAAGTTATTCGCAGATCCAGGTAATGCGCCTTCTACATCTAGGTCAGTCATTGCTTTCATTTGTATCGCAATGTCCATTTCTGTCATTTTATCGTACCCGAAATGATTTGCCACCATTAATGCTGTTGCTGGACCACATGACCATTCCGTTGTTTGTTGCATCGTTTGGTAATTTTCGATAATTGTTAAATTGTCATCTGATTTTAAATTATAAAAATCAGGTGCTTTATAGTAGCGAGATTCTTGATTATCTCCTGCATTAGCGTATGCATCTGCACCGCCAGCCTCGTCATAATCTTCGCCTTTAATTGGGGTTGGTTTAACTGCCACGCTCGTTTCCGCCGATGCGTTTTTGACTGCTAATACCTCCGCATTGTTTTTCGTTTCTCCACCTGAGCATGCGCTCAGTAACATTGCAGATGCTAAAACTGCTGTTAGGGTTCTTTTCATTTATCATTCCGCCTTTTCTTTTTGTACTATGCATTTCTTGCATAGAAATCTAGTATAACTAAAAATAGAATTTTAACAATATGTATTTATATTTATGAAAAATACCGGAACTGATGGTGACTTCTGACGATACACCACAATTGCATATTTATAAAAGATATGCTGAAAAAATTGTCGATTTAGTATGTATATATAATTGTTTGTTTTTTCTTGCGCAGGTACTTTACACTAAACAAATTCTATTTCGCTATCCTGGTATTCTATTACAAATGTGAGGATGTCCATATCTATTACAAACAGATTCCTTTCACCGTTGACTTTATGTTTGAATACTTAGAAAAGAAGAGGAGTCCATATGGAATGCCAATCTCGGAAGGTCAGTGAATAGTTCAAATACAAAGCTTTTATATTTCGAATCATAACGCTTGAAATAGCTATTTTAATGTAGCAATATGGATAGTGTGAAATAGTGTACAAAGTGTGTAGTTTTCATAGTACATATAGTTTCATAAAACAATAATGTAGGGAGATATAAACTATGATTTATGCAAATCCTAATACTCCAGGCGCACTCATCAATTTTAAAGAAAAATACGATAACTTTATCGGTGGCGAATGGGTAGCACCCGTAAAAGGTGAATACTTTGATAACAAAACACCTATAACAGGGCAAATATTCACAAAAGCGGCTCGTTCGACTGTTGAAGATATTGAACTGGCACTAGACGCAGCCCATGCAGCAAAAGATGCATGGGGAAAAACATCTACAACGGAAAGAGCGTCAATTTTAAACAAAATCGCTGACCGTATTGAAGAGAATTTAGAAATGCTTGCTGTTGCTGAAACATGGGACAATGGAAAAGCAGTGCGGGAAACATTAAATGCTGATCTTCCCCTTGCAGCAGATCACTTCCGCTATTTCGCTAGTGCTATCCGCTCACAACAAGGAAGCTCAACTCAATTAGACAATGATTCAGTCGCTTATCATTTCCAAGAGCCACTGGGCGTTGTTGGACAAATTATTCCTTGGAACTTCCCAATTTTAATGGCGGCTTGGAAAATTGCACCGGCTTTAGCAGCAGGTAACTGTATCGTTATGAAACCAGCCGAGCAAACACCGGTTTCTTTACTTGTGTTAATCGAAACAATCCAAGATATATTACCAAAAGGCGTATTGAACATTGTGAATGGTTTTGGTGTTGAAGTGGGTAAAGCACTTGCAACAAACAAACGTATCGCTAAAATTGCCTTCACTGGTTCAACAGCTGTTGGCCGTCAAATTATGCAATACGCAACTGAAAATATTATTCCAGTAACATTAGAACTTGGTGGTAAATCACCAAACGTATTCTTTGAAGATGTAATGGATGCTGATGATGCTTATTTAAATAAAGCAATTGAAGGTTTCGTGATGTTCGCATTGAACTCAGGTGAAATTTGTACTTCTCCTTCACGTGCACTTGTTCACGAATCCATCTATGATACATTCATCGAGCGTGCATTAGAGCGCGTAAAAGCAATTAAAATTGGTAACCCATTAGATACAGAAGTGATGATGGGTGCTCAAGCTTCTGAGCAACAAAAAAACAAAATCCTTACATACTTACAACTAGGTAAAGATGAAGGCGCTGATTGTTTAATCGGTGGTGAAGAAAACGTACTTGAAGGAGATCTTGCTGGCGGTAACTATATCCAACCAACTGTCTTCAAAGGTCACAACAAAATGCGTATCTTCCAAGAAGAAATTTTTGGTCCAGTACTTGCTGTAACAACATTCAAAGACTTCGATGAAGCAATGGAAATCGCAAACGATACAGAATATGGTTTAGGTGCTGGCGTTTGGTCACGTTCGGGTGATACTGCATACCGTGCGGGTCGCGCTATCCAAGCCGGACGTATATGGACAAATACGTATAATCAATACCCAGCTGGTGCGGCATTTGGTGGTTTCAAACTGTCGGGTATCGGCCGTGAAAACCACGCAATGATGCTTGATCATTATCAACAAACGAAATGTTTATTAGTGAACTATAAAGAAGAATCACAAGGTTTCTTTTGATCTGATAGGGGCGATAACAACATGATAGAACGAGTGACTGCAACGCAAGAGGCTTTAAATTTGATAAATCTTATTAAGAGCAGGCATGGGGCTATCATGTTTTATCAATCTGGTGGCTACTGTGAGGGATCTGTCCCGATGTGTTATGTAGAAGGGGATTTTAAGCTTGGCGATAGCGATATCTATCTTGGTACCATAGGCGATGTCCCTTTTTACATCCACAGGGCACAATATGAGTAATTTAAACATACGCAACTTATTATTGATGCAATGACGGGCAGAGGTGCTAGTTTTTCTTTAGATAGTGTGGAGGAAATGCATTTTATCACAAAATCTAAAGTATTCACAGCAGACGAGTGTGAAGAAGTGAAAAAGCTTTTATGAAAGTGTATTGACCTGAAAAATAATAAGAAACACCTTCCGTTGAAAATGGGGATTGAGAGATACCCCAAGAATACAACGCGAAGGTGTTTTTTATATGCAACAAAATGAATTTCAGGTACCTATGCGTGTTAGGTACTCCAAAAATATACGGATTTAATTAACTATAGTTTAGTAATCTAAAAGGAGGGAATTATTTTGTAATATAATATAACGAGTTTAGTGAATAACTAAATAATTACATCGTTTCTCACACAGGCATTTTTTTGTTATTCAATTTTCTTCATCTTCATATATGAGCGTATAAGATCCATATCTTCTTTTGTAAGATTTTTAATTTCCTCGATGGACTGTATGACTCCCAATACTTGTTTGTCGTGAGACGGCTCGCTTTTATTGCCAAAATAACTTGTAATGGCGGAGGTGAACGTACCGATGATCCCAATACCTACTAACATTAAAACTACGGCTAATACTCGTCCTAATGGAGTTATTGGTGAAATGTCACCGTATCCAACAGTTGTGGTTGTGACAACAGCCCACCAGAGAGCATCTGGGAATGTGTTAATGGCTGGCTCAACCAAAATAATTGGAATCGGAATAATAAACAAGAGAACAACAGCAACCAACAGTAATTTGTCTAATCCGTTGGTCTTTAAAATACTATAGACTGGTTTTAGAAAACGTGACCCAATTCCAAGTAAACGGATAATCCTAAAGATACGAACGAATCTCGCTGCTCTGAATATCGAATCGAAGGGGATAATGGCAACAAGTTCTAAAGGATGTTTTTTTACATAAGTCCATTTGTTTGGTGAGCGTAATAATCGTACCGTGTAATCAATTACAAATATTATCCATATAATACGATCGAATAATACAAATTGTACATTCTCTGAAAATGCAAAAAGCAAGGACAGGACTACAAGAAAGAACATAAGAATTTCATATGTAATTGTAACTTTTTTCATTTCATTTACCACCTTGATGTTAAAGTTTTATATCTTACCCGTAATTTCCATTATACAGAAAAACACCATTTTGTTCGGAGGGATTTATAGCATGAAGTCATTATCCAAATATCGCTTTACACTATCGGTTTAAAAGAGTCGTGGTAGGGTATTTGTACAATACTCACTCATCAATGTTTGTTTCTTAAATCCTTGTCTAAGTAAGCAAAATGAAAGTATATTATCTGTATTTTAAGAACTAAATGTAACAGAATTATTTCAATATAAACTTACTTTATATTTTAATTGTTATTCTTGTATAATCTTAAATGATGCAATACAATTGAAATGTGGCGATATTGTTACAAAGTAATTGAAGGGTTTTGAATGACCTTTCAATCGTTTTGTAGTGGTTCCGATTACAGCACACGTCAAAAAAATATGGTTGACGTTGGTCATGCGAAAATTTAGAGAGGATGTTTCTATATGACTAGAGTTAAAGATAAAGTAGCACTTATAACAGGAGGTGCTTCTGGGATAGGCCTTGCTACTGCGCAAGTATTGGCAAAAGAAGGCGCTAAAGTTGTAATTGCTGATTATAATGAAGAGGGTGCCAAAGAAGCGGCTGCTCAAATAACATCACTAGGGTTTGATGCCGTTAGCATTTTCCTAGATGCGGGCAGTGAAGAATCGATTAAAAGTGCGGTTGATTTCACGGTCGAGCAGTACGGTGGAATTACGGTTTTGTTTAACAATGTTGGTGGAACGAATTTAAAAAAGGATATAGATGTTGTCAATACAGATCTTGAAGAATGGGATCGCCTGATGAATCTAAATCTGAAAAGTGTTTTGATTGGTAGCCGGTTTGCGATTCCACATATGATCGAAGCTGGTGGTGGTTCAATCATCAATACAGCATCTATGGCCGGTTTTGCAGGAGATGCTACCCGTTCAGCTTACGGAGCTTCAAAAGCAGGGGTTATCAATTTAACAAAATACATTGCTACACAATACGGGAAACAGAATATTCGTTGTAATGGTGTTGCCCCTGGTCTTATTTTAACACCGGCAGCAAAGAACAATATGTCTCCTGAATTACTAGATACTTTCCTTCGATACAATCAACTTCCATATCACGGGGAACCTGAAGATATTGCAAATACGGTATTGTTTTTAGCTTCTGATGAGTCTAAATTCATTACAGGTCAAACGATTCAAGTAGAAGGCGGCCATTATTTAAGTAACCCAACGATTCCGGATTTTAGAGACATGATGAATCAAGGCTAAGGTGTTTTATCATAGACGCAAATACATATGAGTGAGAAAAATGCATTTTGCGTAGTAGATAGTTGATCGCAATTATTATCATGTTTTTATCTTGTACAAGGAAAATAGAAAAAATCAGGACTTTTGAAATGAAAATTACATTTAGAGGAGAACGAAAATGAAAAAAAGCATTTTTAAAATTCACTATGCATGGTGGATTCTTGTTGGTTTATGTATTATTGTCGGAATTTCAAAGGGTGGGCTCAATAACTCAGCCAGCCTTTTCTTAAGTCCAATCTCGGAAGAGCTTAATATTGGTATGGGAGATTTAACGTTATACTTTAGTGTTGCTGCGGTATTCACATTGCTTTTCCTAGCTTTTGCTGGTAAACTTGCGCAGAAATACGACATTCGTTTGTTAATCATTCTTTCAATTATTCTACAAGGAGGAGCTTTTATAGCTTTTGCTTTTATGAATACTGTGTGGGGATGGTATATATTCGCAGTACCACTTGCAATCGGTGGAACTTTCCTTACAGTTATTGTAGGTCCAGTATTAATCAATCAATGGTTCAAAAAGAGTAGCGGTTTGGCTCTTGGTATTTTAACTGCAACTGGAGGAATTATTGGAGCTCTTGTTCAGCCATTTGTTGGAAGATTAATTGTGAGTGATGGTTGGAGATATTCATATATCGTAATCGGAGTTGCGGCCATAATACTTGTTGTTTTGGCGACGATTATCTTTATTCGAAAGTTGTCTTCAGAAAAAGGATTATTTCCTTATGGAATGGAAGAAGCGAAACAAGGAGAAGATGGGTCCAATACAACATCTCAAAACAGTGGTGTTACGTTGGCGGTTGCTAAAAAATCCTCTGCATTTTATGCATTGTTGATTTTCTTCTTCTTCCTAACTGCAATAGCAAGCTTCATGATTCACGTCCCTACTTATATCGTGAATAAAGGGTTTACTCAAGAATTTGCAGGAACTGCATTGGGTGTATTCATGTTAGGCGTAGTGTTTGCTTCCTTACTTATCGGTGTTTTGAATGATAAAATAGGGACGAAAAACACTGCAATACTAGCTATGGTTTTAGGGATTATTTCCGTATCTATACTGTTATTCGCGGCGTCTAGTTCTGTTATGATTTTCGTAGCACTTATTCTTTTCGCTTTTGTTACGAGCGGAATCGGAATTATCGCACCATCTCTAACTTCAAGTTTATTTGGTAACAAAGAATACAGTCAAATTTACTCGACTGTTTCAATAGGACTAGCAGTAGCTTCAATCGTAGCACTACCAGCATACGGTTATGTTTTCCAATTTACTGGTAGTTATTCGGGCGGGTTATATGCAATTTTAGTAATGCTTGTTATTAATATTGTTGTGATTTTCGTTGCGTATAATGGAAAGAAAAAACTCGAACAAGCAGGTTTATGGAATTAAATTAAAAAAATAGGAGGAATTTAAATGAATAGATTAGACGGGAAAGTTGCAATTGTTACTGGAGCTGCACAAGGTATGGGTGCATCACATGTTAGACGTTTTGTTGAAGAAGGAGCAAAAGTTGTTTTCACCGATATTAACGCAGAAAAAGGTCTAGAACTTGAGAAAGAACTTGGAGAAAACTCTAAATTCATCAAGCATGACGTTACAAATGCTGCTGATTGGCAAGTAGTGGTGGATTCGACGATAGAATTATTTGGCGCTATTGATATCTTAGTAAACAACGCTGGAATTAGCATGAATGTATCCCTTCTAGATATGACAGAAGAGCAATACCGCAAAATAGTGGACATCAACCAAGTATCTGTTTTTCTTGGAATGAAGACGACGGCTCCTTCTATGATTGAAGCTAAAAAGGGATCAATTGTGAACATCTCTTCTATGAATGGTCTTGTTGGTGGAGCAGTAGGATATACCGATACGAAGTTTGCTGTTCGCGGAATGACAAAAGCTGCAGCTCTTCAATTGGGTCAACACGGAATTCGTGTAAACTCTGTACACCCAGGTGTAATTGAAACTCCAATGATTTCAGAAGGCGATGCTGTTGAAGCGATTAAGGAATTCTCAAAGCATATTCCAATGAGACGAATTGCAAAACCAGAAGAAGTAACAAATATTGTTCTTTTCCTAGCTTCAGATGAGGCAAGCTATTCAACAGGTTCGGAATTTGTTATTGACGGCGGACTCACTGCACAATAATAAGTAACAAACAAAAAACGCTCAAATCTGAGCGTTTTTTTGTTTGTTTACGTTTCACCAATTTAGTTGTCGCACAAAGAACCGAAATAATTATCTTTCTTGTTCCTGAGCAATCTCCATAAACATTTGCAATTTGTCAGCAACTTTTCCATATACGGTTTCTTTCTCATAGTCGCCGTGTTTGTTCGGTTGACCAGCGGGAACGTTTGTTAAGATTTCTATGCCTTCTTCAATCGTTTGTACTTTATAGATATGGAACTGTCCATCACGGACGGCATCAATGACTTCATCGTTCAGCATCAAGTTTTTCACGTTTTGATGGGGGATGAGTACGCCTTGTTTTCCTGTTAAGCCTTTATTTTTACATACATTATAAAAGCCTTCTATTTTTTCATTTACTCCGCCTATTGGCTGTATTTCACCGTTTTGATTGACGGAGCCGGTAACAGCTAATCCTTGATCGATAGGGATTTCCGCTAGGCTTGACAGAATGGCATACAGTTCTGTGCTGGATGCGCTATCGCCGTCTACACCGCCGTAAGACTGTTCAAAAGCGATGTGTGCGGTGAGGACTAAAGGATACTTTTGGGCGAACTTTTGTCCCAAATAACCGCCGAGAATATAGACGCCTTTGTTATGAATGTTTCCGCTCATTTTGCTTTCCCTTTCAATGTTAACGAACCCTTTTCGCCCCATAAAGGTTGTTGCAGTAATACGTGATGGTTTTCCGAAATGGTATTCTCCTAAATCGTAAACGGCCAGACCATTGACCTGTCCAATTTTCTCGCCTTCAGTGTCGATAAGAATACTTCCATCATCAATACGTGCTTGAATCTTCTCCTCGGTTAAATTTGAACGATAAATCTTTTCTTTAATCGCTTTTTCAATATGCTTGGCTGTAATGAGGTCGTCTCCCATCATGTTTGCCCAGGCATCTGCTTCGTAGATTATTTCTACTTGCCGATTAAATCGTGTGGATAGTTTGTTTTGGTGCTCGGCAAGACGTGAACTGTATTCCACTATTTTTGCTACTGCTGTTCGGTCAAAGTGTCGCAAGTTGTGTTTTTTACAAAGTGTGTGAATAAATCTTGCCAGTCCCGTAATGTTATCCTGGTTGTATTCCATTTCAACATCAAAATCTACGCGGATTTTAAATAGTTTACGAAAATCTTCATCGAGATTATATAAAGTTCGGTAGATGTCCATGTTTCCGATGATGATTATTTTCACATCTAGGGGAATTGGATCTGGATTCACCGATGCCGTAGCAATGGAGCCGGTATGTTCACCGATGTTCTCAATTTGAAGTTTGTAGGTCAATAATGCTCTTTTAATACCTTCCCAAGCAAGGCCTTTTGAAAAAATGTCTTTAGCTTGAATCAGGAGATACCCGCCGTTTGCGTCGTGAAGATAGCCCGGTTTTATTTTTGTGAAGTCGGTATTGAGTGCGCCCATTCGGTTTTCATATACGACCTTACCAATTAAATTGTAAAAAGTAGGATTGTCTGCTGATATGACTGGCATGCCGACTGTTTCACTATTATCAACAAGCAGGTTGATTGTATATTTTTTAAATGTTTGATGATCGTCTTTGAATAGAATGCCTAGTTGTTTTTCGTCTTTTTTGGTTTCATTAGGTAAAAAAGCATGAAAGTTAGTTACGAGATCTTTTCGTACCTCTTTTAAATAGTGAATCACTTCAGGACATTCTTTATAGTCTTTTATTAATTCATCAATGTGAAAGTCGATGGCTATGAGAGCGGTTTGATGATCAAAACCAGATAATGTTCTTTTCAATTCCTGCTCAAAATGAAGAATAGATTTTGTAGCTTCTCGTATGACATCTTGCAATTTGGCAGAGTCTTTTGCAATAGTTGCTAGCTGCTCTTCATCCAATAAGTTATAAGCTTCTTCACTTATAGGTTGTCCGTCTTCACCCATAGGTATCGTTAAAATCGTTGGTCCCGATTGCTTTATTAAAAAGCCGTGTTCAGTTGCTATCTTTGAGGTCGATTTATAAATCAGTTCTTCTTTTTCTTTATAGTTTTGAATGATAGATATACGGCTCTTCTGATGGTTTTCATCAAGGAATGTATTTGGAATATCTTCTTTCAAATCTTTCAAAAGATTTTCCATTGATTTTTGAAGTTGTTTACCTAAACCGACCGGGAGTTTTAACACTTTGGGTTTGTATTCATCCTCAAAGTTGTTTACGTAACACCAGTCGAATAGGTGCCCGTCTCTTTTAGCAAAATCATTCACAATGGAATTTACAAAGGAAGTTTTCCCAGTGCCTTCGATTCCACAAACGTACACATGATACCCAGGTTTATGGACGTGTAGTCCAAAATTCATAACTGTGCGAGCGCGTTGTTGTCCAACAATAGTTGTTAACTTTTCAACCTGTTCCGTTGATTCGAATTGCAACATCGAATAATCTACAAACCTTTTCAAATCTTGTGGTGCTAAGGAAGCTTGCTTTCGAATCGATCTTATATTGAAATGGTCCAATTAAACTCACCTTCCCTTATGTACTTTATGTTTACTCTTCCTATACCCAAATTAAGCGTAGACCACGCATTAATAAAAGAATATTTAGGTAAAATTGAATTGCATTCCAGATAGGGGAGAGGGGGTGCCGCTCTTTATTAAAAAGAAAAGTACATCACTCTATTAAGTGATGTACTGGGTAATTAAACAGGAAACATGTATATGAATAAAGTATTCACTCTTAGATGGAGCTGGTCCAATTTTTCTTAAGTTTTCTTAAAGGTGCCCGTAGTAATCTCTATGAACCGTAACAGAATTCGCATAATCAAGTAAGGTGCCCCAAGAAAAGATTGGCAATCCTAATTCTCTTTGAACGGCGCGTGCGAATGGCTGAAAACCTGTACATTCAAACATTAATGCCTTTATGTCTGGATTATTCTTAACAAATTCCTTACAAATTCGAATCATGTCCGCTTCTGCTGTACTATAGTTGCCGTTAGGTATAGAAGGAAGCTTATTATCAACCCATAAAGAATGAAACTCAGTAGATTCATAATCATCCAATACTCCAACGACCGCTAAATTACTTTCTGGATTGATACCTACATTACTTAGGTGTGCTGGAGTAAGGCTGTTTTTGTATGCGCATACAATTCCAATCTGTTCCTTTTGTCCAATGACTTGTTGAATCATTGGCACTTGTAAGAGGCTTGACATAAAAACCGGTATGTCCATTGCGCTGGCAATCTCTTGTTGGAAATATGAAAAATATCCACACTCTGCGGCTATTGCTTTAACGCCCAATCTTTGCAACCTCTTAGCTGCATCTAATATTGGTTGTAAACATTGCGACTTATCTTCATCGAGCACAAGTTTTTTTATGTCAATTCCTTCAACGATATCGTATTGTATTGGAAAATTATACGCACTTGCATTCCGAACATCTCCAGGAAAGCCAGGGTAAACTTCATCTAATAACATGATCCCTAAGCCCATACCGTAAGCAATATGGTTTTTTTTCGCCTTAATATTCTCAATTCCAGTATCCCGACTTTGATAATTCATATATTTTTCCTCCTCAAGAAAGTTTATACTGATTTGTTTGTTTTTCAATAAATCACGAGAATCTCATACAATGAAATCTATTCAGTAGTTTTCATTAATTCATCTATAATATCCTTACCGATACGCTTTTCAAGTTTTGGCCACGTAGTCGCTCGGACATGCTTTCCAATTTCACTAAGCTCTGCGTTGCTAAATTCCACTACGTTAATTCCTTCTTCAACCATCTTATCGCGGTAATCTTGGTCATGCTCTTCTGCATTTGCAAAGCTTTTTAATACGAGTTCTTCTGTCAATTCCTTAAACATTTCAAGATCTTTCTCGCTTAATTCATCGTACAGACCTTTATTCATAAGAAGTGAATCTGTATTAAAGAAGTCATTTGTTTGATAATAGTATTTTATGACATCACGAAAACCCAAGTAGTTTAATGCTGGTTCTCCGCCAGACCATCCGTCAGCCGAGCCTGTTTGTAATGCCGTATATAGATCTGCATATGGAATTGTTACTGTACGGAAACCAATATCAGCCATCGGAAGTCTAAAAGCATCGATTGGGGCTACACGTAACAGTAAATCTTTATCTTCTCCTAATTCCATGAAGTTCTCTATTTCTTTTGTCGTTCCAACTCCACCGAAACCATTTGCATGAAAGCCTAAGAGTTGAACATTGTGCTCATTATTAATTTCTTGAATCTTGCTGAATACGTAAGACTCTGTATTATATCTGTCCGTAATGTTCTCATAACTCTCCGACAAATAAGGAACAAATAGCATCTCCAAACGATTATCAAGAGTACTTGGAAGGGTAATTAACCCCATATCTATTGTGCCGCGTCCAATTTCCTCATACACCGTAGTATAATCGCCTAATTGGTTTGCAGGATATACCTTAATTTCAATACGTCCTTCGCTCTTTTCTTTAACCTGTTCTACAAATGTATACAGTGCCTGGGTACTCGGATGATCATCCGGATATACTCCTGCAATGCGTAGGGTCTGTGTCTTTTCCGATGCTGATATCCCATTATCAGAACCCTCTGCTTTGGAATTACATGCAGCAAGTACAACCAATGAAACTGCTAATAAAGCTATTTTCATAACATTTTTCTTCAATATGCTTCATCCTCTCAATTCTATTCTATTGTCAATTTTTACTACCAAGATAAAGTGGCTGAATTATAAGTATTCGCTGTGTTTCCTAATCTCCATCACGGAATGAAGGGGCATATAAGATTGATAAGTCTATAGTTAAAGTATCTACATCACCTCCCAAAAAAATAAAAAGAGCAGAACTAAAAATGCTTTTACACATTTTTAGTTCCGCTCGGATTTAAAATTTGAATTATGTTGAAAAGGGTCGCTTCTCAACAAAACTTTAAGCTAGCGTAACAGAATATTCTATTAATTGATTACTATACTAGGTCATGTTCAATCCGTCAACTACTCTTTGTACTTGCATAAATTAAATATTGGTTATAAGCATCTTTTATCGCCATAGAAATCGCTTTTTTGCCTAAACCAAAATATCTGCTTTCAAATGTCTTTACTTGTTCATTTATTCCGTCAGCTATACAGTGACCTTCAAAAATAGTATTGAGAAAGTCTGTGCACACATCGGTTATAAACGTACTTGATGTGTACATTATTTTATCAGTTTGAGGATCTATCTCAAAACCGACCCCAAATACACCATATAAGTTTTTCCCTGCCATTCCATCAGGTAATCTTGAATAACCTGTACATATTATTGAATTGTTCGATCCCATACGAATCCCCCTAATTCATTACTGTAATAGTATGAATAGTATATCATCACAATACGAATATAGTAAGATTAGATGTTTAAATGGGTCATGCTCTACAAATAATAAGCAATTTCTTAAGTATATGGAATTGAATGTGGATTAAATAAACAGACACATCAAATTTGTTTTAGTCACATGTGCATGTAATGGAAAAAATTACTACGACTAATTTGCTACTTCCATTCTTTGTTATACAATTGTAGTATGTAACTTAAATAGTGTCATGTTAAAGAATTCATCACTTCTGTATCAATTACACTTGAACTATAAGCGAGCATTATGAATGGAGGATGAGTCATGGACAAAGAATTAGGCAAAGAAAATGTTGTTGAATTTCTTATAGCCATTAAAGATTCGCTGCCAAACAAGCAGAAACAATTATGTTCATATATTTTAGAAAACAATCGCGATGTCGGATTACTTACTGTTAAGGAACTTGCAGAAAAGGCAGATGTAGGAACGACAACAGTAATGCGTTTAATAAAAGAACTGGGTTACAGCAGTTTCTTTAAATTTAAAAAAGACTTCTATGACATTCAATTGGACTACTCGGATAAATGGGAAAATGTACAAAAGTCATTTGGAAATGATAATGAAAATGAAAACGAGGCATATAAAACACTTTCATCCGTTGGTAAAGAAGCAATTAACGTAATAGAACAATCGCTTACCCCATATATAGTTGAAAACTTTAATATAGCAATGGATTTAATAGCGAACGCAGAAATGATTAATTTACTTGGATTACGCCCTTATAAAGCTGTTGCATTATATATGGAAATGCTGATGGGAGAATTTTATTCGAATACCCGTCAGTTAAGTCATGATAGTGAAACTATGATTGACAGGATCCTACAGTTTACTCCAAATGAAGTTCTGATTCTATTTGGATTTGCTCCGTATACACAACGTACAATAGATGCTGCAGCACTTGCTTATAAAAAAGGTGTACCGATTATTTTAATAACAGACCATCTGTCGTGCCCGATTGCATCGTTTTCAAAAGTAATCTTGAAAGTTAAGGCAAGTGATAAGCACTTCACGATAGTTCCAGTGATTGTTTTAGTCGAGGCAATTGTTCTTGATCTTGGTAAAAGAAATTCTAAAACATCCATTCAAAGGATTAGAACACTCTTTGAAACATTAAAAGAATACGAAATAATAGTTCACTAGAATACGTTAAATGCTTATTGACTTATGGTTTATAGTTCAATCAAAACTGAGTAGAAAAAGGTCGAGGGTGCGTATCATTGTAAGGTTTCTAGTATCCAGACTACTTAAAAATTCAACCCTGATTACTAAATGCATCACGAGTGACAAAAACGGAATAATTGATATAAAATCCCCTTTCGCATTTCTAAAATTGCGAAAGGGGATTTTATGTTGTGCCAAGAAATAGCGCTTAAAAGGCATTAAAAGAATTTTTGTTCCTTTTCTTAAAAAAAAGGTTTACATACAACTATTTGAATGTTAAGATTACTGCGAAGTCATTAATAAATAGACAATTCTGTATTATCTGGAGAAAAGGGAGGGTAATGAGAACTGAACAAGGTAATGGAAGAAGTGCAAATTGTAAAAGAGTAGGTTCCATTTTATTTATCGTATGGAAATGGATTATGAGTCAGTGGATTAGAAAGAACTTAAAATGATATTTTACAGAATAATAGAATTTACATTCAAGGGCTTTTACGCGTATGGACAGTGAAGTCGATGTCCTCATATCGCTTTGAAGTATTAAGTTTACTTAAAATGACAACCGAATTATGTAAGCGTTATCACTATCGGTGGAAATCTGTATAAGACTTTTCAATAACCAATTATGAAATGTAAACAGACTGTGTAATGAAACTTCGAACAGCTTTAGAAAATTCTAGGGAATTAATTGAAGTTAAGAATTACGATATAAAAAAGATGACAAGGAGATGAATGAGATGAAGAATAAACACATGATTATGTTTCTAATAATTGTACTGTCTATGGTATTAGCAGCTTGTAATTCAGATAAAGGGACATCTACACAGGCTGAGGCAGCAGGATCGGATCCGTTGAAAATTCGGATTGCAGGCCAATCACCTGATGACCATCCAAGTACTCAAGCCATGTATCATTTTGCGGAACAGCTTAAAGAAAAGACAGATGGAAGAATAGAAATTAAAGTATATCCTGCGAATCAGCTGGGGGATTATACTACGGTATATGAAGAAATAGGGCGTGGAACAATAGAGATGGGCTTGATCAGTATCCCAAGTGAACTAGACAACCGCTTGGAATTGCTTTTCACACCATATATGGTAGAAGGCTATGATGGGATAGTTGAAGCCTATGAACGTGGATCATTCGTTTTTAATAAAATAGAAGAAATAAGCAATGAAAAAAATGTTCAACTCTTAGCCTTCCATGCAAATGGATTTGGTGGAATTGGAACAACAAAAGAAGTAAGTAATATCATGAACTTTGATGAAGATAAAGATCTATTGCTTCGTGTCCCACCAATCGATGCATTTAAGCAACCCATCGAAGACATTGGTTTTCGAACTGTAACAATTCCTTTTGCAGATTTGTACACTTCATTGCAAACGGGTGCAGCGGAAGGTTGGACTGGTGGAGAGGCTTCATTGAATTACTATGGTTATCGCGATGCCATCAAATACTTTTATGCAACGAATGATTTCTTTAACCCAGACTCACTTCTAATAAACAAGGATCTTTTCGAAAAAGTTAGCGAAGACGATCGCAAGATAATGGAAGAATTAGCAACAGAATTAATGAATAAAAGTTTTGAGACTGCAGAAAGTAATGATGAAAAGTATAGAAGCTTAATGAGAGATGAAGGAATAGAAGTAGTCGAGTTTAGTAAAGAAGAAATTAGTGAACTAGCCGATTTTGTCCGCAAAACGACATGGCCTAAATTAAAGAAACGTGTTGGCGAAGATATTATTGATGAGTTAACGAATCAATTTGATAAGTGAAGTGAACTATTCATGAGGAATGGTAAACAATGAAGTGTTTTCAAAATTAGTAGAAGGAGGTAGTCTGACTTTGAAAAGGTTGGTTAAAATCCAAGAAACTGTTTTGGTTATATCAAGTATTCTTGTTCTAATCGGTCTGTTTTTGACTGTGCTCTTGCGATATGTTTTTAAGATAGACTTGTTTGGTATAGAAGAGTTGTTACTACTTCCGATTTTTTTATTGTACTTTATAGGAGCTGCCAATGGCAGTTATGAGGATAGTCATATTTCCGCTAATATGATTGACTCTTACCTGAAGAGTGAAAAGGTTAAATTAATTATAAAGGCGTTTACAACGGTTGTTACACTCGGTGTCTGCGTGATCATATCTTATTGGAGTACTGAGTACTTGATTTGGAGCTTTTCGAATGGGGGGGCCACTTCAGGATGGCAGATTCCTTTGTATATCCCTCATGGAACAGTATTGTTAGGATTTTTATTGATGACCCTCTACTCATTTACTCATTTATACACTCAAATTAATTTGATAATACACCAGTATAAAAATTAGGAGGGTTCCAGTGTGGTTGCATATATAGCTATAATCATTTTACTTATTGCATTAATGATTGGAATCCCAATTCCATTTGTATTCCTCTTAACGGTTATCTATTTAATCTTTTCTTTAGGGTACGATCCGAGCTTTTTAATTCCATATGGATTTAGCCAGTTAAATAATATGGTCTTGCTAGCAATTCCGCTTTTCATTATGGCAGGGACTGTAATGTCTACAGGTGGAATTGGTGAAAGAATCGTAGATTTTACACAGGTAATCGTTGGTAAAACAAGAGGAGGAATGGGCGTTGTTACGGTAATCGCCTGTGCAATATTTGGTGCGATGTCCGGAAGTGCCGCTGCTGCGTTAACGAGTATCGGAAGTATCATGTTTCCTCGTCTAGTCGACAATGGATATTCTAAGGGGTTTGCTTCTTCTTTAATAACGAGTTCTTCCGTTCTGGGATTACTCATACCGCCCAGTGCGATAATGATCTTATATGCATGGGTTGGTAATCAGTCTGTATTAGCCAGTTTTTTGGCAACTGTGGTACCTGCACTAATACTCATGTTTTTCTTTAGTATTATCAATTTCTTTTACATGAGGAAAAAGGAAGTAGTTATGTTTAGTATTCCAAAACTCTCAGATGAGCCTGCACCTTCAAGGGCTCAGGAATTTAAGAGTAAAGGTATTTCTGCGATACCAGGATTATTAATGCCTGTTATCGTACTAGGTGGTATATATGGTGGATTTATGACACCTACAGAAGCTGCCGCTATTTCAGTAGTCTATGCAATACCAGTAGGTTTATGGGTGTATAAAGAAATGGATCGAAAAGGTCTATACAAAGCACTAGTAGATGCAGCAACAACTACTGGGGTCATAATGGTAATGTTGTACGCTATTATGATTCTAAGTCGAATTATTATTATGGAAAATGTACCGGACGCTTTAACGAACATATTACTATCGATAACGGATAATATGCTCTTACTCATGTTACTGGTCAATCTATTTTTAATAATAATTGGAATGTTAATGGATGACGTCAGTGCTATATTACTAGCAACACCTCTTTTGTTACCACTTGTTGTGAATTTAGGAGTAGATCCGATTCATTTCGCAGCAATTATTGGAGTGAATTTAGGGCTGGGTCTATTGACACCACCTACAGCTCCTTTGTTATATCTTGGTAGTCGAATGAGTAAAACACCTATTAACCAAATGCTTGGGCCAACTATGGTTATGATTTTCTTGGCTTGGATACCGACATTAATTATTACAACATTTGTTCCAGAAGTAGCACTATTTCTACCACGTTTACTTCTAGGATATTAAACTACTAGCATAAATCGCTAGATAAAAAGAAAGCTTATACTTTGTCAGCGTATATTTATAGATTCATTTACTCTACATAATCTGAGGTGAACGTCCTTAAGATTTAAATGAATAGTTACAGATCAAATTGTTCGAACATTAAAAAAGTATTTAGGGGGTTCTAGTATTGAGCACAAATCAAACGCATGTTATGAATACTAAAGAAGTTAAGTTGGATAAATTATTTTCACCACTTAAAATTGGTGAACGAGAGGTTAAAAATCGTATTGTATCCTCTTCTCATGCTGTGGGCTTTGATCATGGTTTACTAACTGAACGTCATTTAAGATACCACGAAAGAAAAGCTGAAGGTGGAACGGGCTTAGTCATGACTTTCGGATCTGCAAGTGTTTATAAGGAATCATCTGCTTCATACGGTTCCGTAAGTTTATGGGATCCTAGAAACGAGCCTTTTCTAATCGATTTAGCAAAACGCGTGCAAGCACATGGGGCTTTAATCATGTCACAAGCGACTCATATGGGTAGGAGAGGGAGCTCGATTATTAGTGGTCGTTCGATTCAGGCTCCATCTGCTCATCCAGAGCCGGTTCACCGTGAAATTTCCCATGTTTTACGAACAGAAGAAATACAACCAATTATTGATGCATTCGCTGATGCTGCGGCCACACTTGAAAGATGTGGTTGGGATGGTATGGAAATAACAGCTTTTGGTGGGCATCTCATAGAGCAGTTTTGGAGCCCAGTAATTAATGATCGAACGGATCGTTACGGAGGAGATTTCGAAGGCCGAAATCGTTTTGCCGTTGAAGTACTTCAGGCAGTTAGAGCAGCCGTTTCGAGTAGATTTATCATCAGCTTTAGAATGGCTGGTGATCCTAAAGAAGAAGAAACCGGTCTGAATCAGGAAGATATGCTTGAAATTGCAATCAAACTAGATGAACTGAAATGTATTGATTTCTTTAATATCAGTGGTGGAACGGGAACAACGTACAATTCTCAAACTGCATTTGTGCCGGGAGACAACTTTAAACGTGGTACTTATAATCATTTAACGCGAAGAATGAAAAAACATCTTTCTGTTCCTGTGCTGGTGGCTGGACGAATCCTTGATCCTGTACAAGCAGAGGAAGCATTGGAAAATGAAGATTGCGATCTAGTAGCAATGACTAGAGCCATTATAGCGGATCCAGATTTACCAAAGCTTGCTCAGGAAGGAAAACTCGCCGAGATTCGCCCTTGTATCGCTTGTAACGAGTCATGCATAGGTAGAATATATTCAGGAATGCCAATGATATGTACTGTTAATCCGTCAGTTGAATTGGACATCTTGGATGAAATTGGGAAAGCGAAAAACGTCCATCATGTTGTGGTCATAGGCGGTGGGCCAGCGGGAATGGAAGCTGCTCGAGTTGCAGCGAATCGTGGCCATAAGGTGTTGTTAATTGAAAAAGGGGATCGTCTTGGTGGAAAAGTAAACATTGCTTCTATTGTAGACGGTCGGCCACATTACGCGGAGCATGTAAAATGGCTTGAAAAGGAATTGAAAAGATTAGGTGTAGAGGTTCGTTTACAAGAAGAAGTAAATATGGAGAAATTGGTTTCTATGAATCCAGATCAGGTCATAGTTGCAACGGGCGCAATTACATCTGCAATGCCTGAAATAGGACAAAAAGGAACGACTAGTGTAACTGATATAGACGTTCTAAGTGGAAAGATTTCGATTGAACCTAATAGCAAAGTGCTAGTCTATGACCGAGAGGGTAGATACAGAGGTACTAGTATCGCAAATCATATCGCGGGTCTGGATGTTGCCCATGTAGAGGTTGCGACACCAATGTGGTCTGTCTCTGAAGATCTTGATGAAATCCAGAAAGCGGTAATGTATAAACTTATGGCAAAACTGGGAGTTAAATTGAAGCCAAATAAAAATCTAATCGTTAAAGATGATCAAGCCGTTCTTAAAGATATATGGTCTGGATCGGAAGAAACGCTTGTAGAGTACGATTATATTGTATTTGTAGGGTATGAACAAGGGGATAATGCACTTTACGAAGAATTGACATCCCTTGCACCGACTCTTAACATTCAACTGATTGGGGATGCACTATCACCAAGACGTTTGAATAACGCAATATTAGAGGGATCACAAGCTGGAAGGGTTGTTTAAGGCTGTATGTATTATTCAATAGAGATCATTTAATTGAATAAATAAACTTGAATACTCTCTTTAGTGAAAGATAAACCTGTTCACTGAAGAGAGTGTTTTTTGTTATGGATTTCTCGTAGCCGTGAAAGTTTCAATAAATAGGATTTTTTTCACACAGATTATCTGCCCTCAACCTGTAAATTAACTGCATACCTACATGTATTTTAGATTGACATCTATTGAATCAGAGTATAATATTATGAGTGGATTGAGAATCATTTTCAATTAAAATTAAACGTTTGGAGATGGAACTATATGAAGAAGAGTTTGATTTTAATCGTTGTTGCCATAATGCTTGTTCTTGCTGCTTGTGGAAGTACAACTAAAAAGGAAAGCGACACGGATACAGATGTTAAGAAATCCGAGAAGTCGGAAGTGAATTTGTATACAAGCCGTCATTATGATGTAGATACAGAATTATATAAGAAGTTTGAAGAAGAAACAGGTATAAAAGTGAACGTCATCAAAGACGAAGCAGATGTACTAATCGAACGAATCAAACGTGAAGGAACTGCTACGAAAGCGGATTTATTACTAACAGCAGATGTTGGAAGACTGTACCGTGCAAAAGAAGAAGGACTTCTTCAAACGGTGTCAAGTGACATATTATCGAAACAAATACCTAAAAACTTACGTGATGATGAAGGTATGTGGGTTGGTTTAACGAAGCGAGCAAGAATTATAGTGTATAATAAAGATAAGGTCAAACCCGAAGAACTTTCCACTTATGAAGCTCTTACAGAAGACAAGTGGAAGAGCCGTGTTCTCGTTAGATCATCTGAAAGCGTCTATAACCAGTCACTTCTTGCTTCATTCATCGAAATAGATGGTGAAGAGAAAGCAAAAGAATGGGCGCAAGGCATCGTTAATAACTTTGCCCAAAATCCTGGTGGCGGTGACCGTGACCAAGCGAAAGCAATTGCAGCTGGAATCGGTGATGTCGCGATTATGAACTCATATTATTTCGGTCAAATGCTTAATTCGCAAGAACCGGAAGAAGTAAAAGTAGCAGAGAATCTTGGTGTTTTCTTTCCTAACCAAGAAACAACGGGTACACATGTAAATATTAGTGGAGCCGGAGTCATCAAAGATTCTAAAAACGCGGAAAACGCACTTAAATTACTTGAATTCCTCACTGGAGAAGAAGCACAAAGCAAGTTTGCTTCTGCGAATTATGAATTCCCTGTGAATGAAAATGTAGAACCTTCAGAACTCCTTAAATCTTGGGGGGACTTTAAAGAACAAGAGATCCCATTATCGATTCTCGGAGAAAACAACGCGAAAGCGATTATGGTTTTTAACGAGGTTGGTTGGAAATAAAATCGAACCCCCTTCCGTAGTTTCGGTAAGGGGGTTGTTGCGAAAAGGGTAAAGGATGGGTTTTGTCATGAACAAGCATTTAGCTAATGTAAACGGGTGGACGATTGCTGCGGTACTCATCATCATCTTGCTATTTCTACCGAATGTGTCGATTGTATTAGGCATTTTCTCGCCAGCAAGTGAAAATTGGGCGCATATTAAGGAATTCATGCTTCTAGACTATATAAAGTCGTCTCTCACACTCGTTTTTTTTACAGCGTTGTTCACGATTGCGATTGGACTCAGTCTCGCTTGGCTCATTGCCCAATATAATTTTCCGCTTAGGAATTTTATGAAGTGGGCACTTATTCTTCCTTTATCGATACCGCCTTTCATTGGTGCTTATACATATCACGGCATCATTAATTATACGGGCGTCATTCAAAAGACCCTTCGGAACCAGTTCGATATCACACCGAATCCTGTCTATTTTGATATTATGACTCTCCCAGGTGCAATTTTCATTTATACTTTATTTCTCTATCCATACGTATACATGATTACGAGAATCTTTCTTTCTCACCAATCCGCTTCCTTAATTGAAAGTGCACGTACGCTTGGAAAGGGTCCAATGACAATATTCTTTAAAGTAGTGATTCCGATTTCCCGTGTATCCATAATTGGCGGGGCGAGTTTAGTTGTGTTGGAAGTTTTGAACGATTACGGGGTAGTGAAGTATTTCGGAATTCAGACGTTTAGTACCGCTATTTTTCAAACATGGTTTGGGCTTGGCGATTTAGAATCATCCATAAAACTTGCTGCCTCACTTATGGGAATCGTAATTTTTATTCTAATAATTGAACGTCTACTACGGGGTGGAAAACAGTATAGTTATTCAACGACAAAAGTAAGACCACTTCCTCTCGTTCAGCTAAAAGGAAGGAAAGCGGTATTTGCGACGCTGTACACAGTTGTAATTTTCAGTGTTGCGTTTCTCATCCCAATCCTTCAGTTAATTGACTGGGTTATTCTCACGATGGGTGACGTACCGATGCAGGATGTATTACTCTATACGAAAAACTCTGTTATCGTTGCGGGTCTTGGTGCTTTCCTTATTATTGTGTTTTCATTGGTTGTCGGTAACTTTAGTCGAGTTGTCAATCACAAATTTGCGAAAGTATTGCCGAAATTGACGGTCCTTGGTTATTCGATACCCGGAGCGGTTATAGCAGTGGCAGTTATTACAACTTTCATTGCGCTTGATAAGTTCTTTGCGCCTGTCTATCAATTCTTAGGTGTGGATTCGGAACTCGTCTTGAGCGTTAGTCTGTTCATGCTTATAAGCGCCTACATCATCCGATTCTTTGCAATCGGTTATAATTCGATTGAATCCGGGTTCGATAAAATCGGAACGGATTTCCGGGATGCATCTCGTATGCTGGGAGCAAGAAGCCTTCGGACATTTTTTAAGGTAGATGTTCCCATGATGAAGAGCGCTATTATTAGTGGATTTATCCTGGTGTTTGTTGATATACTTAAAGAAATTCCGTTAACTTTAATTTTACGACCATTCAATTACGATACATTAGCCACAAAGGCGTTCCAATATGCAAGTGATGAAAAGATAATGGAAGCATCTCAAGCTTCATTACTGATAGTCGGTGTGAGCACGATTGCGATCTTCGTTTTCCATAAGTTGCTCAGAGAGGAGCCAGAATAATATGTTTATGGTTATTAAAAATTTACAGTTCTCTTATCCCAATTCTCCCTTAGTAACGGTTGATGATTTTTCTTTCACAGTAGAAAAAGGGGAAGTTATTTCAGTACTTGGCCGCAGTGGAAGTGGAAAAAGTACTCTTCTACGCTTAATTGCAGGACTTGAAATGCCTGCAGGAGGTTCATTTACTCTAAACGGCAAGAAGATGTTTTGCAACAAGACTTTCCTGCAACCGGAAAAACGGGGAATCGGTATGGTTTTCCAAGACTATGCACTTTTCCCACACATGAGTGTTAAAGACAATGTTCTATTCGGGCTCTCAAAAATGAGTAGGAAAGACAAAAATAAACGAGCGGAAGAAGTACTTGAACTCGTTGAACTTACTGGATTTGAAAAACGCTATCCTCACCAATTAAGTGGAGGGCAGCAGCAACGGGTAGCACTTGCACGGGCGATGGCTCCGGAACCTGAACTCATTCTTCTAGATGAACCATTCAGTAACTTGGATATGGATTTACAAGTAAAAATTCGTGGAGATCTACGCCGGATCTTAAAAAAAGCAAAAACTACTGCTATTTTTGTCACACATAATCAAAACGATGCTCATGCACTCGCGGACCGCATCGTGAAAATTGTAGACGGCAAAATAGACCGAATTGGACGTCCTTGTGACTTATTGGGAGAATCCCCAACAGAAATTCCAGGAATGATTGAAATCACTTACGAAGAACTCATAGGTGTTTGATAAAACCATTAAAAAAGCTTCATCTCATTTTAAGAGATGAAGCTTTTTTTATATCTAAAATTTGAATTTTCACAGTGCATGATGCTCATCGAAAGTTAGTTTTTTCTCGACCCAATTTTCCTGTAGTCTGTCTTGCTTTTTTCAACTATTTTTTCAAACTCGACAAACACAAAGTATTTGGTTTCTCCCATCTGTTCAACACGTATTATTTTTCCGTTACGCCCTTTGATCCTCACACTTTCATTCACTGCAGGTATTTGCCGTAAAGCTACATTGAGTAGTTCAACTCTGTTTTCGAAATAATGAATGGCATACATTTTCTAATCCCCTTTTTTATTATGAATGTTGGTATACATCCATTTTATGAAGGTGATTGAGATTTAGAACGTCGTCAATAAATCTTATTGGGCAATTGTTCAATAGTGTTTCATAAGTATTGCGAACCCTGTATTTTTTATTCCGATTAATCAATCAAAATTCCAATAAATAACGTAGATGCCCTAGTTCACATGGAATGTACCATCCACTTCAACGGTCTCATATATATTAATAAAGGCGTCTTCATCATGTTTGCGGACAATCTTTTTAACATGCAAGGTTTCGTACCGTGTGACTACCATCATTAAGATGTCCTTTTTTTCTTTTGTATAGCCACCGTAACCTTCTGTTATCGTAATGCCACGGTAGATGGATCCAAGTAATTCATCTCGGATTAAATCGCCTTTTGTAGTGACTATCTGCATCGTTAGTTTAATGTGGTCCGTGAAAATCGTGTCGATCATTTTTCCTGTGATATAAATCGACAATAGAGTGTATAACGCAAGTTCCCAGTTGAAGAAAAACCCTGACATAAGAACGATGATGCCGTTCATTCCTGTTAGAAGAAGACCAATACTGAATGAACTTGTGCGAGAAATAATAATCGCAATAATGTCCAAGCCTCCAGAAGTTCCGGAGTACTTCAGAATCAGACCGATTCCGATTCCACTAATGCCTCCACCAAACACTGTAGACAATAGGATGTTGTCTGTAATCGCAATAATGGGCAATGCATATAAAAAGATGGAAACTGAAATGACGCAAATCAATGTATTGATTGTGATTGTTTTACCTAGTTTATAATAGCTCAAAATAATTAAAGGTAAGTTCAGAAAGAAATTGAGTATACCGATGTTAAACGGGGTAAGCAACCCCAGCAAAATTGCAATACCGCTAATCCCGCTGCTTAATATTCCAAATGGAACAAGAAAAAAGTTAAACGCGAATGCAATGATGAGTGAACCTATGACAACCATTATGTTTTTCATAAACAGTAAGTCTCCTTCCGATATGTATATAAATAAAAACTCATCCCTAAACAAAGGGACGAGTTTGTGCTCACGATACCACTTCTATTTTAGCTTTGCCTTTTAAGAATGATTTTAGAAATTGAGCAATCCATTGACGAAAAGGAATGGCCTTTACTGTTCCTTTATTTCATCACAGATTTCAACTGCTAGATGCAAATTTAGCAAAGAAAAACAGGCATGTCAAGACTATTTGAGGTGCGATGTAGAAGTGGAATAGTTGCCACTATTTGGAGTAATTCGGCGTTGAGTTTTTGCAATCTGAACCCCTTTAGTATTCAAATTCCGTATCGATTTTTATCATAGAGCGATGGGGCGAGGAATAGTATTGGTATAGGATTCCGTTTGCAAAGGAGATCGATAATAAAATCGAGTTTAGTTCAATCCAGTACATTCACTAGATGTTATAGAAAGGACAAGTCCATAAGGGTCTAATCGATTGCATGACCGTTCACAAATTTCACAGTAGAAGGGGAATCGAATGTCAGAATATCATCAACAAACGACCGTTGAAGTTATGGAGAAGCTAGACGTCACCTACCAAGGATTGAGTGATTATGACGTTCAAAGGAGACAAGAAATATACGGCTATAATGAATTGGCTGAAGGAAAAAGGACAAGTACATTTGCTGTTTTCTTTGGGCAGTTTAAAGATTTACTAGTCATTATTTTACTAGTTGCCGCTTTTATTTCATTTTTATTAGGAGAAGTGGAAAGTACGATTGTCATACTGATTGTTGTACTGTTAAACGCAATTCTAGGCACCGTGCAACATGTGAAGGCGGAGCAATCTTTAGAGAGTCTGAAAGCATTGAGTTCACCATTGGCTAAAGTGATGCGGAATAATCAGCTTGTAGAGATTCCTTCAGAAGATGTTGTAGTTGGAGATCTCCTTTCTTTGGAGGCTGGTGACTATATTAGTGCAGATGGCAGATTAGTCGAAAGTCATAATTTGCAGATCAATGAAAGTTCGCTGACAGGTGAATCATTAGCTGTATCGAAAAGTACCGCGCCAATCCAAGAAGAACATGTGCCCATTGCAGAGAAAACGAATATGGCTTTCACTGGAAGCTTTGTTACGAATGGACGCGGAGTCGTGATTGTAACGGCGATTGGAATGGAATCGGAAATTGGGAAAATCGCCAATTTACTAGATACTGCAAAAGAGAAGAAAACACCACTTCAAGTAAGTCTCAATCAGTTTGGAGAAAAATTAGCTTTAGGGATTACGATGATCTGTGTAGCTATTTTTACGATAGATTTATTCAGAGGTCGTGAGTTAGTCGAATCGTTTATGTTTGCCGTGTCGCTTGCAGTTGCAGCCATTCCAGAAGCATTAGGTTCGATTGTTACCATTGTACTGGCGTTTGGGACACAAAAAATGGCGAAGGAACATGCCATTATCCGAAAGCTCTATGCTGTTGAAAGTTTGGGAAGTGTATCTGTGATTTGTTCAGATAAAACGGGGACATTAACGGAAAATAAAATGACCGTGCAACACGTCTATGTCAATCAGAAAGTCATTCCACATGATCAACTTCAGACAAAACATGCACTCGAAAAAAGCCTTTTGATTAAAGGATTATTATGTAATAATGCTGTGGAAAGAGATCAAAACGAAATCGGTGATCCTACTGAAATTGCACTTGTGAAATTAGGGAAACAGTACAATTTTGATGAATTAATTGTTAGGAATCTCAATCCTAGAATTATGGAAATACCTTTCGATTCCGACAGAAAGCTAATGACAACAGTTCATCAGGTCAATAAGCAAACGGTCATGATTACTAAAGGTGGAGTAGATGTTCTGCTACCCAAAATTAATAGAATGGAAACTTCTTTGGGGATTGTTACGGTTACGGATGAGCACCGTAACAAAATTGAAGAAGTGAATCATGACTTTTCTGCGAATGGTTTAAGGGTCCTTGCGATTGCTTATAAAGAGATACGGACACATCAAGCAATCGATGTACAAGATGAAAGAGATTTAATCTTTGTTGGATTAATAGCGATGATGGATCCACCGAGAAAAGAGTCCAAAGCAGCGGTTGAAAGCTGTATAAAAGCGGGCATTAAACCGATTATGATAACCGGTGACCATAAAATAACAGCCATTGCGATTGCAAGAGAAATTGGACTACTAAAGGATTCATCGGAAGTAATTGAAGGCCCCGAAATTGAAAGGTTAACGGATCAGCAACTCGAGGAAAGAGTTGAAGGTCTTACTGTCTACGCACGTGTAACACCTGAACATAAAATACGAATTGTGAAAGCTTGGCAAGAAAAAGGACATGTCGTTGCGATGACTGGGGATGGCGTCAATGACGGACCAGCCTTAAAACAAGCCGATATTGGTGTAGCGATGGGGATAACCGGTACCGAAGTAGCGAAAGATGCTTCTTCAATGGTCTTAACAGATGATAACTTTTCAACGATTGTTTCAGCGATTGCGAATGGAAGAAGCATCTATTCGAATATTAAAAACGCCATTCTCTTCCTATTATCAGGGAATGCGGGTGCTATCTTTGTTGTGTTGTATGCAACGGTACTCGGTTTACCACTTCCATTTGCACCCGTGCATCTATTATTCATCAATTTACTGACGGATAGTTTGCCGGCAATCGCGATTGGTTTGGAGCCGCATAATAAAAAAACGATGAAGGATAAGCCAAGAGATATTCACATGCCTCTATTAAATAGAAGAGTTACGACTCAAGTGGTACTTGAAGGTTTATTAATCGCGATCTCAACGACTATTGCTTTTCGAATCGGCTTGCAGGCGGGGGATACGCTCACAGCCAGCACGATGGCATTTACAACTTTATGTCTGTCCAGATTAATACATGGCTTCAATTCTAGATCTAAAGAATCCATTTTCGTGATAGGTGTATTTTCAAATATGTATACGTGGCTCGCATTTATCATCGGATTTGTATGTTTACATGTCGTATTATTTCATCCAGCGCTTACGAGTATGTTTGAAGTGGCACCGTTAAGTTGGAGACAATTGGGTCTTATTTACGGACTGTCTGTTATGCCATTTCTAGTGAATCAGTGGTATAAGGTGTTGTTTGTAAGGAGTAAGTGATACAAGTGGGTGCCTGTTGTCACACGGGCGCCTTTTATTCATTTACTTTTAAGAAAATTTCGTAGATGCTATACTTATAGTATAAGTTGGTAGGAGGTTTCTGGAATGATTGTGAATCGTGATGAATTAAAAAGGGTGATTGATGTAGATTTACTTTCTGTAGATAAGTCGCTATATAGATCAAACAACAACTAAGGAGGATTTTAAAATGACAAAAGATCGTTATCAAAAAGGTTTAGACAAATTAATGGAACTTACTACACCAGACAGTGAGAACCCAACAGGCCATATGGATATTGGTGAGGGATTTAAAGATATCGCGCCTGATTTAAGTAAATATGTGGTCGAATTTGCATTTGGAGATATTTATGCACGTCCGGGATTGGATAACAAGCAAAAAGTTCTTACAACCATTTCGGCCCTTGTTGCACAAGGAACACCGCAGATTGGGATGCATGTAAAAACAGGGCTAACAGTAGGTTTAACACCGGAAGAAATTGTCGGCTGTATTATGCACCTCATTCCGTATACAGGATTTCCACGTGCTCTCAATGCATTAAAAGCCGCTCAAGAAGTGTTTGAAGAACAAGGTATAACCATTACACTACCTGAGGATTGAATAAGTTCTTTATTATTATGTTCATTAGATTTTTGCGTACCTGTGGGACAAACAATTTGTTTGTCCCACAGGTACATTTTTATTATTTATGAAAAGGGGAATGGGTATGCGATTGGATCTGCAAAAACGATCGTGAAAAATGGCGACGTTGAAGACGAAAGCTATATTGAAGTAGATGATTGTAGATTGCATTCAGAACAGCAAAAAGCAACCACTCAATTAAAGTGATTGCTTTTTCTGCTATATAGTATCTTTAACTATTCAAATGAAGAAAAAGTCATGCATACGTTATGTCCTTATTGGCGTTGCATTCTTCTTGGGTGAATATCCACCAAGGAATAGTGTTCCATGTGGCAAAAACTTTTGTATGAAGATTGAAGTAACGATTGGAACAACTAAACCAAACGCAGTGAATCCAATAATGCCATACGTGAAATAATCATTTAGTAAAATATCTGTAAATATGTGCAAGTACATAATAGAAAGTGAGTGTTTCTCGATTTGTTGTAACCATTTTAAGGACATTTTAGAAGCGATGATTTGGAATGTACCAACCAACAATAGTGTGAATGAAAGTGGAATGAATACATCAAAAAAGAGGTGTTCATAACGTAAAAACTTCATGCTCAAATGATAATCAATTACGTTAAACCAATCAAGAGAAACCGCTGTAACACTTCCAATAAGTCCCGCGATTAACCACGGTCTCGAAACATTCGTCCAAATACCCTTCATATAAAACCCGAGTGCAAAGTAAACGACGGCCATAAGCGCAACATCAACATTCCAAACCATTGGAATCGATTGCGAGGCTTCAACAGGTCCACCGTCAATGACGTTCATTGCAAGTAGGCTTTCTAAATGAGCGATTAGATAGAAGAACGTTAAAATAATAATTTGCTTTGTACGACTAAAATATTTTGTCAGCCATAAGAAAATCAAATAGGCAAAGAATAATGTTGTCACAAACCAAAAGACCCCGTACGCACCACGTACAAAACGGCCACCTACAACAAGTTTCCACACATCATCTAAATACCATGATAGATCCAAATTGCCTGACCCTATTTGAAGCCCATAACGAATAACTGTAATCGCGATGAGGAAAAATAAGTAGGGGACAATCAATTGCATGAAACGTTTATGGATTGTCGATTTTAATAACCCTTTTTCAAGTGCTGGTTTGAAAAACATCCCGCTTAAAATAAAAAATGCAGGCATGTGAAACCAATAAATATACTTTGAAAGTGGGAAGTCCAGTTCTCCCGGATAATGACCAATCACGACGAGGATCATTAGAAATCCTTTCGTAACATCCACCCAAGATAACCGTTGCTTATTCATAATCAAACTCCTCTAGAAATCGAACTCATTTCATTGTATACCCCAACTAGAGAAGAAAACGCTTTGTAACAGTATTGATATAGGATTGAAAGACTGGAGGGAAATACTGGGAGGTTTAAATGTCCTATTGACACAATTGAAATGGGAATGAAATACCATATATTAGATTCCGGATTTATTCCAAACTTATTCTCAGCCAAACCAATAAGAAAGTAAGTCCAAATATAAAAAGTGTGCTACCAAAATTGTTGACAACTTTGGTAGCACACTTTTTAGGTCTCTTTATATATACTAGCGACCATCTCCACAAACTTTTCAGCTTCTTCTACAAAAGGTGAGTGGTTGCTGTCGTTAAACGTAAATAGTTTTGCATTTGGGATTGCATTTGCTATTTCTTCTGAGAAGACATGCGGACATTGCGCATCGTGTAAACCACAATAAACAGTTGTTGGTATCGTGATCTGTGGCAGTTGGGCGGTAATATCGTAATTCGGTAGCTCAGTGTATGAATAATAATCGAGCCTTTCCGGAACGACACTCCCACTATTGGGTTTATTAAAATACTGGTCATATTTTTCGGGACGATAAATAGACATTTCGGTCCATTCACGGTTTAACGATTTCTTTTTTTCGACGGGTGTCGCTGGATTGTTAAGTGAACTTAAGATTTCCCTCAGCCGCCCGTTGTTCGGATTGTCTGTACAATAAATGCTTCCAGGATGTTGCATATATGCTTTCGATGCAGCGGCACCGCCGATGACAATTCTTCTAAGCGAATCGGGCGCTTGAATGGCATATACAAGTCCAAGCATTCCACCTGTTGAATGGCCAGCAAAAGCCCATTTTTCAAACTGCAGGGCAGCACGAATCGCTTCCAAATCTAATATTGAGTCTGCCATACTTAAATCATCTTTATGCACGGACCCAACTGAATTTCCGGCTCCCCGTAAGTTAACAAGATAGACGGTACCGTGCTCCGTGAATGGGTTTGCAAAGGTGTTTCCCTTTTCATTATAGGCACTATACAAATGAGTCACGCAAATGGGTTCGCCTTCCCCTTTCACAAAAACTTCGAACGATCCTCTTGTTGTTTCAATAAATTGCTGAATCCACATCTGATTTTCCTCCTAGATTTCTCTTGTCTCAATTGATAACACTGATTAGAGTATAATGGGATTAATCACTTAATTATAGAGGGATAAAGTCTAGTAAACAATCAATATTCGTAAGAAGGAGAGATCGGATGAAAAAAGAAATAGACCAGGCGATTGATTTACGAAAGGAAGAGAAGCACAAGGAATCCAACGAAATCCTATTAACATTTTAATTTCGCGTGCCTGTGCAAGGAATTTTCGTGAAAGTTTAAACAAACAGGATTGTTTGTTCCACAGGTGCCTTTTATTTATCTTCCGAGTAGACGGCAATAAGTAAGACGGCTTCATCTTCACCGATGTTTTTCACGAAATGAGGAACACTTGCATTCCAACTGAATGAATCGCCTTCTTTGGCAATAACAGAGTCTTCGCCTTGTTCAGCAAGAACGGTTCCTTTAAGTACGACATGGCTCTCTTCACCTTCATGGGCAATGGCTTCGCCGGTCGATGCACCGGTTGGTAATTCAACATACATCATGCGAAGACCGCTTTGGGTTGTAAGGTGTTCAATTTTTATGCCATTGAACGTTGTTGTTACACGTTCAGACTTCCTAACAACTTTCATATGCTGCTTCTTTTCGAGCAGTAAATAGGGCAGTGGAACGTCCAGGAAGTTGGCAATTGCTTGCAATGTATTTAGGGAGGGGGAAGTATTATCGTTTTCAATATTGCTAATGAACCCTTTTGAGAGACCGATTTGTTCGCTCATTTGTGCGATTGTTATTTTCTTTCTTTTACGTATGTCCCGTATTTTTGAGCCGATTTCCAAATGAATCCCTCCAAGACTAGTGTCGTTTGAATCTATATTAACACGAATATCTTGACGTTATCCACAAATGGGTGTTATGTTATAAGAAGTAATTATTCCTAAAGGGATACATTGTTGATTTAGAATGGAAAATAGGACGATTTCCATTCGTTCATCGAGGCTGTAACAAATTGAACTTTTAATTGATCATCTTCTTTTTTTTGCTTATTAAGTTCACCTATAGGAATATAATGTTCCTAAGGAGATATTGTTGGAAGGTTGAAAAGGAAGTTAGATCCGATTCTTTTCAAACTAAAGACTCCGAAATTCATCGAACTCGAATGAACGATCCATTTATTTTCCTATTGTAAGGAATGAGAAACACATACTACGAAACAGAAGAGAGGAAGATTGTTAAAATGAAAAACTTTCATCGTTCTCCAAATACATTTGTTGGAGAAGTAAATATAAATGTATTGAATTTAAATACAGCGCTTGAATTTTATCGAAAAGTAATCGGCTTTCAAATTTTGGAGCAAACAAGTCGAAAAGCTATTTTAACAGCAGATGGTAAAACAGCTTTATTAACTTTGGAACAACCGGCTGATGTACTACCAAAAGAACAAGGAAAGTCCGGTTTATTTCACTTTGCACTTTTATTGCCAACACGGGCAGACTTGGCTGATTTTTTCAGACATTTAAACGAGACAGGATATCGATTTGGAGCATCCGATCATCTTGTCAGTGAGGCACTTTATATTTCGGATCCAGATGGAAATGGAATTGAGGTCTATATCGATCGACCACCTGCTGAATGGACTTGGTATAATGACGAAGTCAAAATGGTATCTGATCCGATAAATGTAGAAAGTCTCCTTTCAGTTAGCGATGGAAAATGGAATGGGTTGCCAGCAGATACGATTATGGGACACATCCATCTACATGTGTCTAATCTTCAGAAAGCAGAAGAGTTTTACTCGAAGGGCCTTGGTTTTAAAGTTGTAAGTCATTATCCACAAGCTATTTTCACTTCTACTGGGGGTTATCATCATCATATTGCCTTGAATACATGGCAAGGAGTAGGTGCTCCGACTCCAAAGAAAAATAGTGTGGGTTTAAATTGGTATACGCTCGTTTTTCCGAATGAAGAAGCAAGAGCAAGAGTGATTGAACAGTTACAAAATCTAGGTGCAACAGTTGTGGCCGAAAAGGATTTGTTCATGGCTGAAGATCCATCAGGAAATAAAATTAAATTAACCGTGTAACTAAAACCCCAAGTATGCTGCCTGAAAATGCTAGCATACTTGGGGTTTTTTGGTTGTTATCGTATTAACAAACATGTTTGATTATCACATCGGCGCTCTTTAGCAACGATTATTCCTGCTCAATGACTAAACCATCGTCTAGTACCCATACAGAAGTTTCTTGTTCATTTCCTTGAACAAGAATCCGTCCGCTGATAGATAGGGTGTCGCCTGGATGAATCTTGGCAATCTGTTCGGGGTCTTTCATAGTAACAGCGAGTGAATACGCCATTAGTTCCGGTCTGTCTAATGTAATTGTATTCCAATCTTCATTATTATACAGTGCTGGATCACCTGCGTAGATGATGATTTCACGTTCGTATACTTCAATTACAACACCGGACCAATCCGAAACCGTTTTTCCAGGTATGCTGCCCTCCTTGTCCATTTCCAATTGCTCTGTGTTCGGAAGGGAGTAAAGTTTTTCGACGAATGTTGGGAAATCTGTATTTGTTTCAAGCATAGCGATGATCTCATCTTCCACGCTTAGCGGAGTAGTTTCTTTTTCTTCTTCTTCAATCTCATCTTGCGTTTCTTCTTTTTCTTCGATATTCTCCTTTGGGTCTTCTTTACTGTCTTCGTTGACTTTAGAATTCGAATCACACGCTCCTAAAATGAGTAGGAAAGTCAATAATACGAACAAAGCTATTTTCTTCACGGTAAATACCTCCTCTTAATAATGTTGAATCCGTCGATTTACATGCGAATTGCATCTGGATAATCGACACTTCAAATAGCAGGGGTCTTATGCGTATTTTAAAAAGTCTAAGAAACAGCGTGAAGTAAGCGCCGACGAAAGGGAATATGGGAAGGAGTTAATATAGAGCACCTATGCAAGAAACTATCGTGAATGTTCAATTCATCCTCTTGATTTTCACTTTTTTGGATAGAGTTCATTCATAAATTCAATTGAATGTGAGATTAATTTTTCCAAAACAGATATGTCAATATCGGCTAATTTATTAACATATACGCATGATTTCCCGACGGTATGTTTCCCTAAATTAGCAAGAATCCGTTCTCGTTCCGGGCCACCTGTTAGGTATAAACTGATCTTTGCTTTTCGTGGTGAAAACCCAACAAGTGCTGCGTCACCTTCGTGACCCGTTGCATATTTATAATGATAAGATCCAAATCCGATAATGCTGGGTCCCCACATCTTCGCTTCAAACCCAGTTATTTTGGTGAATAGTTCGAGTAATGTATAGGCATCTTCACGTTTTTTGGGACTTTCTACATTTTCAATAAATTCTATAACACTGCCGTCGTGTTCTTTCGTTAGTACTTCATACATAATTTGAGTCCTCCTAATCGTTGTCATATGCTTTCGACCAATGGAAAGGTTGTATTTCCTCCAAAGTTTTATACGTAAGTTCCCCGTCAAGCGAACTAATTGCTGCTTTTACATCGGGCCCAAAGTAGAATAGCCTTTCTTGGCAAACACCACAAGGGGTCAATACTTTAAACTCGCTGTTTTCATCATCTCTCACAACGCAAATGGAGTACGTAATTTTAGTGCCTAATTTATGTGCTTCAAGTATAGCGCCGGTTTCAATACACAACTCTGTAGACGCATTGATAACTTCGGGGGCGATACTTGTCAAAACTTCTTCTGATTCGGTATATATAGCCGCAGCTCCTCCCCAGCCTGTGGGGTATCTTTTTTCAATAAGCTCTATAGCAGCTTGGTATAACTGTTTTTCAATGGTCATTCTTAAGCACCCCTGGTTGAATATTCTTATAACTATATTACCACAGTCAACCACTCTATATTGTTCAGGAAAATAGAAGAAGAGACCTTGAGTAAACTAAAGGTCTCTTCTTCTTATTGAATCATCAATGGCAGGGCGGCGTATCCTGCATCTCTCAACCCATATAAAATGGGGGTGTTGGCTGCCGGTTCCAACTTCTATTGAAAACTCGGTAATCATAGATCAATGATTTTTAATGACGACTTGTTCCACATTTAAATTCTTTCTTACTTTTGCATTATGATAGATAATATCCGCAATGTCTTCTGGGTCCATTAAACCTGCTGTTTGAGCCGCGTCGAAAATACCGTCCCAGAATTCTGTTTTCATGCCGCCCATATAGGCACCGAATACGTGAATGTCTGTATCTTTTAGTTCGGCTTGTAAACTTTCGTGGAAACCACGCATACCAAACTTACTAGCACAGTAAACGGACTCAGTCATTTTTCCTTCTAATCCAGCTGTGGAGACAATGTTTAAAATACTGCCACCGTTTCTTTCTTTCATATCAGAGAGCACTTCTTGCGTACAAAAAATGGTCCCTTTTAAGTTGATGTCAATCATTTGGTGAACCGCATCTTCTGATAAGTTTTCAGCTAAATCAAACATGCCCACTCCCGCATTATTTACAAGAATATCTACAACACCTAAGTTTTCTTTAATCTGTTTGAAAACGTTAGAGACTTCTTGTTTAGAAGAAACGTCTACTTTGAAAATCGAATAATCTTCGTTCGGTAAGTTATGAGCAGTACGCTCTAATTTTTCTTCCGTTCTCCCAAGTAAACAAACGTGATACTGATCCTCCGCATACTTTTTTGCGAGTGAAGCCCCTAATCCACTTCCAGCTCCTGTAATTACTGCAATCTTTTTATTCAAAAAAATCCATCCCTTCTACTATTATGTATGCTTCTTAATCTTTACAAGTATTGTACAAGCATAAATGAATCTTATAACAATGGCAAATTCCGATATTGTTCATTATATAGAATTTATTCAAAAATAGTGACTAAATAAGAATTGTACAGAATCTTATGATAAAATAGTTGGAGGGGGTTTATCATATGATGACTGCATCACTTTTTGGAATGTTAAATATTTTTATCTATTTAGGAATTATCGTTTTCGGTATTTATTTTTTATTGACTATTCTAAAGTTATCTAAACAACGAAATGAGTATCTAAAGCACATTCGTGAGGAATTAAAGAAAAGTAATGATAAGAATTAATGTAGAACACTGATTAAAGAATTTAACGTTTACTATAGGTCTGATTAAGCGAGATTCATTTCTCCTTAATTGGACCTATTTTAATTTAAATAAATAAACAGACTGAAACTATCTGTTAACTTATTCGTATATTAGAATAAGGGGGTATGGACATGCGAAGTGAATTACAACAAAAACAAATGCATTTAACAACGATACGAACCGAACGAAACAGAGTCCAGCGTAGATTGACCGGGGCAGAAGAGCAGTTGAAAGAAGCGCAGATAGTGCGTGACCGACTTCATGAACAGTTAACGAAAGAGCAACAAGATGTAGTGAAGCTTGGGAAGTTTTCGTTTATGAACAAAATTAGTGAGTGGAGGGGTACTTGGGACGAGCGCATGGGTAAGGAGATTGCCGAAGCTGCGGAAGCCGAACTTCTTTACAATGAAGCAGAAAAAAACGTGACGGATTTGGAAGCGGAAGTTAAAAGATACCGCGAAGAGATCAATTCTTCGGAGTTTCTTTATATTGATGAAGAATGGGAAGACTTTTTGAAGGAGAAAGAAACGTGGATCAGACGAAACGACAGCAATACATATGGAACTTTGTTGAAAATATCAGATGAGCGTGTGTCGCTACGTTCCTTATTACGTGAAATCGATGAAGCACAAGACGCAGGAAATAAAGCGAGCCGTTCACTTGAGAAGGCATTGGATAAGCTTGATTCAGCAGAAGGGATGTCCATTTGGGATACATTTCTCGGAGGTGGAATGATCGTGTCGGCACTGAAGTATTCCGAAATTGACAGTTCAGATGATTATGTTCATCGTGCACAGCGAGCACTACGCCACTTTGAGACAGAGTTAATGGATGTTGAAAATGTCGTAACCACTTCTTTTACGGTAAATAATAACGACATATATACGTTTACGGATATCTTTTTCGATAATATATTCTCAGACTGGACCGTTCACTCACGTATTACGGAAGCGAAAAGTAAGTTGAACTCCGTATTGCAAGAGGTCCAACGTGTTATGGATCAACTCAGAAGAAAGCTTGATGAAACAGAAAATGGAATTGAAAAGTTGGATGCTGAGGAGCGTGCAATTATTGAGGCTTGAATAGCATTCAATGTAAATAATAAAAAAAGGTTCGATTATGGGATTATCCACTGAATCGAACCTTTTTCTCTGCAGTTATTCACTCGCGATTTGAATAGGGTTTATTCATAAACGCGATGCTTTCCGGTTGGATGTTTAAGAATGGTTTTGTAATAAAGTAAGAACTTCTTGCAGCCTTTTCCGAATTACACGTGGAGTTACATTGTTCTGGCGCATTCTTGTGAAGAGATTATTTAGTATTAACGAAAAGATAATGAATGCTGTTCCGATATAATCATACGACGTTAGTTGACTGCCTTGCGCAAATGAAATAACGAGTGTTGTCACGGGAACAAAGTTAATGAACAATAGTGCGTTTAATGGCGATAGAATTCCGACGCCAATGTTCCAACCAAGCAGCGCAATGAGGCCTGGGAAAATAATCATAAATGCTAAATGCGGACTAACAATTTGGATTGTTTCCATTGTCGGTACCGTTACATAGCCCGAAAGTGTTACAAAGAAAACAACAATTACTGCTGTAATCGTTCCGAGTAGACAACTTAATGTTGAGTATCGGAGTGCTGACCAGCCGTTCTCGCGAAACGTGCTGCCGCCCATCGTATAGATTACCCAACCAACAACCGCGATAAAGATGTATAAAGAAGGAATAATATCACTTGTTGACGATAAAAATAATCCAAAATCACCTTTAGTAATAACGAGCGAAACCCCTATAAACGCTGTAAATACGAAGAATAACGTAACACCATGTGGACGATTCCTACTGAGTAGCCAAACAATAACAATTGAAATCATGGGCATCAAAGACTCCATAATCGAGGCTACCATTACACCAGGTTCACCTAGTAAATCTTCTCCCCAGAAAATGAGCAAATTATAAACAGCAAAAGCCATTGTCCCGTAAAACCACAACGACAAAAACTTCTTCTGAAAACGAAATGCTTGTTTCCCTTCCTTCCATAGAAGCAGTACAACCAAGATAACTGTCACTGCAAGGTAACGAAAAATAGTGAAATAAAATGGGTCAATATAATTGAACGCATGACTCGCGACCGGAAACATTGCACCCCAAGAAACGCTTGCTATAAAGCACAAGAAAGCGCCTAGCATTACTTTATTTTTCAATTAATAAAAGTCTCCTTCAATTCATTCTCTATATTCTATATCCATATATCAGTAGACACCAAAATGGACATCATGTAAAACGAAGGAAAATGATGATAACCATCAGTTTTAGTGATACCATAGAGAGAACAATTGAAATAGGAGTGGGAAATATGGAGTTTAAAGACTTAGAAATTTTCCAAATGGTTGCAGAAAAAGGTACGATTACAGCAGCAGCAAGAGAATTGAATTATGTACAGTCCAACGTTACGGCAAGAATCCAAAGGTTAGAGGTGGAACTGAACACACCGTTGTTTAACCGACATAACCGCGGAATGAATTTAACACCCGAAGGAAAAAAACTGCTTGTGTACAGTGAGGAAATATTGTCTTTAACAAATGAAATGAAAAAAGTCATCCAAAGTAAAGAAGAACCGGCTGGGAAATTGGAGATAGGTACAGTAGAAACGGTCATTCAATTACCCTATATCTTATCGGCATACAATAAGAAATACGAAAATGTGGATATGTCTCTCATTTCGGGCGTTACTGAAGAGTTACAGGAGGATGTATTGAATCATAAATTAGACGGTGCTTTTGTTACGGAAACAGAACTGCATCCAGATCTTGTTTCACACGATGTATTTAAAGAGGAACTTGTCTTAATTTCGGACATGAAAGAAACATCATTGGACCTATTAAAACGTGAGCCTTTTCTATGTTTTTCTGAAGGGTGTGGGTACCGTGCTCGGCTTGAAATGTGGTATAAAGACGAAAATGTTAAACCACAAAAAGTAATGGAATTTGGTGCATTGGAAACCATTTTAAGTAGTGTCGTAGTAGGCCTTGGCGTCACATTCGTCCCTAAGTCTGCGGTATCGCACCTCGTAAAAAGAGGCGTCATTCAATGTCATACCCTTCCGGAAAAATACAGCAAAATCAATACAATCTTTATAAGACGTTCTAATTCATACCTTACTTCAACCATCGAAAAGTTTATTGAAACGATTGAACAGTTTAATGCTGAAACGATTTAAATTTTGTATACTTGCAATAGAAACATTCATGGAAATATGAACAAATAGCATTGTGTGTCACGCGGTACCTACTTTTTATTAGCAGGAAAAATTGTGTGGAGGTAGTAATGATGGCTGGAATTGGGATCGTGATATTGAAGCTGGTTTTAGCGGCAGTAGCGGGTTTGGTTTTGGGATTAGAAAGAGAGGCCAAGCATAAGCCGCTTGGATTAAAAACATGTGTAGTTATTTCGATTGCGAGTTGCTTACTAACTATCGTATCGATTGAGTTTGCACTAACTTCTTATAAAGGCACCCTTTTTACAGGAGCAGATCCAATGCGTTTGGCATCTCAAATTGTGAGTGGTGTTGGTTTTCTTGGTGCAGGGGTCATTTTACGAAGAGATAATAACGTTATTTCTGGACTGACAACAGCGGCCATTGTTTGGGCAGCTTCTGGATTCGGGATTGCGATTGGAGCAGGTTATTATATTGAGGTTGCGTTAGGTATCGGATTAATATCTCTTACAGTTAGCTTTCTCCCTTTCATTATGCGGAAAATCGGTCCAACTTCGTTGAAAGAGCAAGAAGCATATTTGACAGTTTACGTTGACCCTGCAGCTACGATTGATGCAGTTGTTAAAGAAATTGAAACGTTCGTAATCAGTATTGAAAATGTAAAAGTAAAAGGGGACGGCGATGGTCATCGACTTGATATGAGTTGTTTTATTTCTGATGGGAAGGGGAATATCTTTACCCAATATGACAAAATCAGAAAAATACCGGGTATTAATCAAGTGGAAATCACGAAAATTTAATACTAAAGTATTTTTATAATCCATACTAACCAGCTCCATTTATGAATAAGGGACCGATATAATGGAGAGAGAAGAAATGATCCAGTTCGTAAAGGAGTGAAGAACTATGCAAAGTTACATAGTCATGCAAGGACGTACATATGACGAAGAAAAAGAATTGGGAGTGCTTTGGTCATTGCAGCGAGATAGTATCGGCAATGCTCATCATTTTTGGGAACGGATGAAGGAAGTACTTGAGGGAGATCGCATCTTTCATTATGTGAAAGGGGATATCGTCGCAATCAGTGTTGCGAAATCGAGTTACAAAGAAGCGCAAAAGCCGAATGAGATTATGCTTCCAGTCAGCGAACATGCCCAGGGGTACTTGGTGGAAGTCGATTATTACGAACTCGATAAACCGTTAACGATTGAGGGTTCGTTCGACGAGATCCTTCCATTGTTGCCCATTAAATATTCTGCGTTTCAGGACAATGCCAATGGAAATCAAGGGTATCTCTTTCCGTGTAACGAAGAACTGACGATTAAACTGGTAGAGCTGATTTCGGATTTGAACATTTATGAAATTGATGAAGAACAATTGGAATTTGTCATGGGGACTGTGCAAAAAACGGAACATGATTTTCTTATTCCGATTCTCGCAGAAACTGAATCTGAAACGAAAACCAAACTACGACTCGGGCATCAACGGTTTAGAAAAGAACTCTTGTCTTTATGGCACGACCAATGTGCACTTTGTGAAGTAGAATTGCCGGAACTGTTGCAAGCAAGTTATGCAATGCCTTGGAAAGACTGTACGAACATAGAACGCATCGATCCAAACAACGGCATTCTTCTCTGTCGCAACCATGATGCTCTCTACCAAAATGGGCTCATTGCATTTGACGGACAAGGGAAAATTCATATTTCTTCTCGGATTTCTGAAGAGGATTACGAAAAATATGGACTTACGAAGAGGATGACTGTAAACAGAACTGAGAAAAACAAGCCATTTTTGAAATGGCATAAGAAGCATATGTTTAAGGAGTAAATATTAAGTACCTGTACGATAAACATTCATGGAAGTAAATGGATAGTTTATCGAACAGATACTCTATATTTATATTGAGTTAAGCATGTTTTTCGGCAATGGAGAGAATGACATCTTTCGGCTGAAACCCGACAGACTTCTCAACCAATTCACCGTCTTTAAAGAAGAGTAGAGTTGGAATACTCATTACTTCATATTTTTGCGCTGTTTCTGGATTCTTATCGATATCTAATTGGACAACGCTTATTTGATTGTTCGGATCTTGGTCAATTTCTTCGAGTATAGGGGCAATCATCTTACACGGTGGACACCAGGCCGCCCCGAGTTCCGCGATGATAAATCCTTCTTGAGTATCTTGAACGAATGATGAGTCTGTAACATCTTTAATTGACATATGATCTCTCCTATCTAATGTCTAACCTCTTGTGGTTACCCAAGTGGTTAGAATTAAATCTTATATTATGTTAAGATGAATATCAATCATTCTGTTTTAAGGAGAATTTACAATGACTAATAACCTGGAAACAAGGTATTCCTATTTGTGTGAATATCTGTTTATGAATCTACTCAATACGATTAAACGAGAAAATGATATAGCGATAGATCTCCTTTCGGAAGAAGGCGTTATGGACGAGTGGATTGCATTAATGGAGGCAAAGGGATTGCTACAAGCGAGTCAAGTCGATAAGATTCGAGAGGTTTCAATTGATGTAAAGAAGGTCCAAGCATTTCGAGATTTGGGTAGACGCTCTTTTTCACAGGAAGGAACGCATCCGGATTTGATGGGAATTTTATCTTCTTATACTAAGCAGTCGCCTCTTGCTTTCGATGCAGAATTTATGCCTTTACCAAGTCAAGGGGGTTCTGACGGACTTCTCGCATTGCTTTCATTTGAAATGTTGCAAGCGTATCAAGGGGACCTCTTTCAAAAGGTGAAAAAATGTGGAAGTCCTACATGCTATGCTTTTTTTGTTGATACGAGCGGCAGACGTAAGTGGTGTTCGATGGAAATTTGCGGGAACCGAGAAAAAGCACGAAGGCATTATTCAAAAAAGGTAAATGAATGATGAACAAAATTAAGTATCGTGTAGCTGTGTAAAAAACAAACATAAAAGCATAACTTTTCTGTAACGTCGGAATATGGGGTGTAGGCCAACCGGTACCAGGAAATTCAGCAAATGAGCATGGGGTGTCCTAATCCGGCGAATAGTGAATCAGCACCGTTAGTCAAACAGTCATCTTTTTTATCCACTGGAAAACTCCTTTTATTAGCCGATATACTAATTAAATAGTCCGGTAAATACAAAGGAGGAAGAAAAATGAAAATTACACCGAACCCATCTTCATTTAGAATGCCACAAAAACCAGAGCCAAACACAGTTAAGCAAGACTCCACGAAGAAAAATGAACCAATGACTAATCAGCAAGTCGATAAATACATCCCGTCCGAAAAAGAACAAAGTGTTACGTATGAAAAGCCTGCATATAAAGCGGATACTAAAACAATTGACCGGCTTAAAGCAGATAGTGAAAAGGCGTATGAACAGCTCGCCAACTTAGTTCGCGAACTTCTTCAAAGACAAGGAATGACTTTTAAAGAGGTTGCTTCTGGGGAAAAAGAATTGGTTGTGGATGAGCAGGCGCGTGCAGAAGCACAACTTGCAATCGGAGAGGGCGGCGAGCAAAGCCCTGAAAAGGTTAGTGATCGCATCGTTGAGTTTGCAAATGCTGTTTCCGGTGGAGATAGAAGTAAATTTGAACTGCTGAAAAATGCTATTGAAGAGGGGTTTAACGCTGCAAAACAGGCGCTGGGCGGCACACTTCCAGAAATTTCACAGAAAACATATGATTTGGTAATGGAGAAGTTGAACAAATGGAACGAAGAAGAGTAATAGGTATCGTTCAGTCGTAGAGATTCAGGCAAGAGTGTTTAGTGAAAAGAACTTCCTTTCTATATATGAGGGAAGCTTCTTTGTTTTGTCTCTATTATATTCATGAGCTAGTGGTTCATAACGAAACCAATTAGTATACTATTTTATTAATTATACATAAAAAAATCATATTATACGATAACCAAATGTTGATTGTCAAGCAATAAATTGCAATATTTCAAGTTCTATGGTACAATGTGGATATAACAGTAATTGAGACACCATTCGATGTTCGTACACAATTTCTTCAATAGAGGAATTGAGTGCGTTTTTTGAATTCGAAATCTGGTTTTTGTTAAATTTGCATAAATGAACTTTTTTTGAAAGTAGGCTCGTTAAAAAATAATAAGTATCCATTGAAATTGTTAAATACTTAATTTAAGGAGAATGTGTAAGTGAATTTAATTAATGAAGAAATAACTCATAAAGTGTTTGGTAAAGGTAATATAGTGGAACATGAGGAATCCATTATTACCGTTGACTTTAATAAGGAAATTAAAAAGTTTGTTTATCCTGATGCTTTTGAGAAATTCATTACACTCAAGAACGAAAATACTGCAAAAACATTTAAGAAACTCTTTTTGCAAAGACAATTAAAAGAAGAACTTCTTGAAAAGCAACGCGAAGAAGAAAGAGAAATTCAGATGCTTGAACAAGCACGTATAGATAAAATGAAGAATCATAAAATTCATGAAAGCTCTCAAATTGTTTTCTGGCTAGACGAAGAGGAGCAAGAAAATGTATTTACTGAATGGGAAGTATTTACTGGAACGGTTCAAACCGGAAAAAGTAAAGGAGAACCGAACAGAGCAACTCGTGTAAGTCTGAACAGTGCGGCTTTGTTGACTGCTAGAGGTTCCGAACAACCCGAAACAGAAAGACAAATTCTCGGTGTTTATATGGTAAATGAATCGTACTCCGATAATATCATCAAAGATGGAATGGTTCCTTCAGATCCAGAGTTTAGAATTAAACTTACTGAAGAAGAAGCAGGAAAAATGCTATTCTGGAATTATTACATCAATAAAAACTATCCTCACCGAACTACATGGAATTCAGGTAAATTCCGTTATTTTGATAATGTTTGGACTGCGCAAATCTTAAAAGACATCATTGATATTAGAACAGATGAAGAAGAAGTGACATATGCTCAAAACTTTCTCGAGCACTTCTGTCAAGTGAATGCTCTAGATATAGATAACATTCCAGAAGTAAGCGGAGCTTTAAAGCAAGAATAAATCAAGAGATAATTACTTTAAGTGATTTTAACCAAAACTAAATGAACTACAAAAAGAGCCCAATTCAAATATGAATTGGGCTCTTTTTGTGTCTTACTATTGTTAAGCAAAAACGAATATTTTAAAGAATAGGAAGGTTTGAGTTATTGGTCATGTAAATGCTGTATAGTGTAGTAGATTAATAACTTATTTTGTAACAATTTGTCGTTGTTTGGAAATTGTATGAAATTCATATAATTGAACTCTGTAAATAGAGACTTTTCCCCAGTTTACAATTGAATATAAAGGAGAAGAAAAAAATGAAGAAAATAGGGTTACTGATTATATTACTAATAGTGATTACTTTACCGTTTACTTTATGGCTTATTAAGGAAACTACTCCACTTGAAATTGTAGTTGTTGATAAAACCGTTCCGAAGAAAGATTATAGAGAACACAATGGTTTGTTTATTTTATTGAACAGTAAAAAAATTGTGAAAGAGAATGGTCAATCTTATGATATTGGAGCCGATTATTTTGGATATGACCCTTATGATCAGGTTCCATTTCCATCTTATGAAGTGAATAAAGAAGCAGATTTACTATACATAGCAGACTCATATGGTGTGTACTCCGATGACTTACTGGACGAGCCTGATGGCAAACGGTCGAAGCAGATTTATGGTGGAATGGACCTGCTTGAGTGGAACAAAATAATGGAAAGTAAAACGGCTACAACTACTTTAATCGCTGAGTTCAATTCCTTTGCAACACCAACAGATGCCATCACAAGTGACATTATGCAAAAAAACTTAGGTGTTGAGTGGAGTGGATGGACGGGTAGATATTTTGCTGATTTGGCCAGCGAAGAAATTCCTGCTTGGATGATTAATAATTATGAAGCACAAACAAATGAAAAGTGGGAATTTGAAGGAAGCGGTTTGGGGTTTGTGAATTTGACGGATCAAGTCGTTATTTTAGATGATGAATATGGACAAGGGGATGTGAACTTTGAGTTGACGAATCTTGGGCACGAAAAGTTTAAAACAGTGGATGCATCAAAGTATATGTATTGGTTCGATATTATTAGTCCACTAGAAAACAGTGAAATCCTTGCTACGTATAATTTAAAAGTCACAGACGAAGGGGAAAAAATCTTACAGGATGCGGGTATTCCAACGATCTTTCCGGCAGTTATTCATCAGGATAAAGAGAAAACGTATTATTTTGCTGGAGACTATGCAGATTTTCCAAATAAGGCTTTAACGAAGTTAGTAGGTGCTCCCGAACTTTATAAGTTTTTGAGTAGTAAAGAAACCCAGTTTTTTTGGTTAACGTATTTTCCAATGATGGGTGAAATACTTGAGGAAATCAAACAGGAGAAAGAGCGGTGACACAAATGAAAAACAAAAAAGAAAATCGCTATGGTTTGCAATTTTTCTTATGGTTTACTTTTCTAAGCACGCTCGGTGTTGGTGGCGGAATCTACTTCTTACTTGTACTCCTTGTTCCGATAGAGCAACTCTATGTTAATCAGGGATGGTCACAATTCAGAATTGACTCAATCATGAAATATTATGTAATTGGATGGGTTGTTTTCGGTTTTATTGCGTCATTTGTATATTACTTCCTAGTGGTTAAGAAAAAGAAATGGAAATTAGCTTGGGCTTTTGCAATTGCTGCCGTCCTGCTATGTGGATCTGCATTGTACTCCTTTTTAAATACAGGAACTGGATTGATCCAAGCTTCTCAAGGAACGATTGTAGAAGGTGACCGTTTTACATTCGGTCCGTACCCTGAAAAAGAAGATATGGAACAGTTGAAAGCGGAAGGGTACGACGGAGTAATTTCTCTGTTAAGTCCAATTCTTCCGATTGAAAAACCACTGCTCGACAAAGAGACGAAAAGTGGGGAAGAAGTGGGCATTGAAGTTCTTTCGTTGCCAATGTTGCCTTGGGTAGGAGATAATTCCGCTTCGATTGAAGAAATAAGGAAACTGATTCAAGAGGACGGGAAAAGGTATTATGTGCACTGCTACTTAGGAAGACATAGGGTAGATGTTGTGAAACAAGTGATCAACGAAGAGTTGGGTGATCAATATGAATTGCGAATTCTACAACCAACGACTCTTGAACGGGGAAATATGTATTACTTTCCAAATAGTGAAGTGTTAATGGGACCCTATCCGACAGATGAAGAATGGTTCACACGTATCAATAGAGCGGAAGTGAGAGAAGTCATTTCGTTATTGCAGCCTGCGAATCATAGCGAACGAATTTCAGAAGAAATAAAGCTGACGAGTGAAATGGATATTATATACACATCGATGCCAATGAGCGATTCACCAACGATTGAAGAAATGAAAAATGTGACGGAGTATGCAAAGGGTTTGGATCACAAAGTTTATATTCATAATTTCCAAAACCCAGCGGAAATCAATCGGCTGTATACGTACATGGCCTTGGGGAAAGTTCTTTTAAAGCCAAATGATTTTAAATTGTCTTCAGGTAAGGTTCGGACAATTGGAGAACGTTTACTCATCGGTTTTGAACCAAGTAGTAAAGATCGGGAATTACTTACATCCATCGGTGTGGAAGAAGTAATTCTACCTTCAGATACATCTATTAAAGGGCATTACGATTTAATTGGAAAAGTGAAAGAAAGTAAGAAGTTAGTATATCTAGTTGCAAATACTATAGAAGAGGCCGATCAACTAGAGCGAATTGCTATAGGAATGTTATTTGGATCATTTACTAGAGGAATTGAATTCGATGACAAAAAGTTTGCAAAGGGTTCTCTACTAAAACATGAACGGAATTTAGTCATAGGTCCATTGTTGACAGAGGCTGAATTTAAATCATTCGGACAAGCGAGTGGTATCGCTCAAATCTTGTATTTGTATTCCGCAAGTATGACAACGGAGACCGAACTAGAAGAGATTAAAGAGTTAGCGAGTGACCACGGAATACCTCTTAAGGTCATTCCTATGTATGAAAACTATGAGGATACGTTTATTCCTCTTTTGGATTATGAAAATGGATTGAATTATATTATGGTGGAAGCTGAATTTCAGCAACTAGTAAATGATTATATTAAAAAGTTTTAAAATGAGATTCATATGTTGGGGGTGGACTACGTGGATAATACGATTACAGAACTTTTAAATCAAGACTCTAAGAACAAATCTCTACACATATCGTTTTTAAAAAGATTTTTTGATATACGGGTAGCGATGAATGTGCGCTTTAAATCCTCGTTTTCTTTAGTTTTCATTTCCATTGTTCCGGGCAATAATCATTCCGAACAGAATGAAGGCGAATTAAAATCCGGCGAGTCCGTAACAGAAAAATTGAATGCATATTTAAACGAACAAGTACGGAATTCTGATTTGGTCTTTCAAACGGAAAAAGAGAGTGAATGGATCATGTTGTTAACGAATTCTGGGGAAGAAGAAACGCGTTATTTCTTAAAAAGACTCATTCGTGGACTGGCTTTAATAAACAATGTTGAGGGACAAGAATCCTTTTATGACTATAACGCTAGTATCGTTGAAGTTGCGAGTACTAAAGCGGATTTCGTGAAGGTACTTCTTGAAGGTCAGCGCAGTTTGAGAAATGCACTTCAATTAGAGCCCTCATCCATTCATACGGTTTCACTATTTCAAAAACGTGAAAACGAACGCATTAAAGTAAGCATTATAGAAGAAGATCTGATCGTCACTTCTATTTTACAAACTGTTTTAGAAAGAAATGCATTTGATTATTTTGATTTGGATATACAAACGTTTCAAGATGGACATGATTTCTTACAGTCTGATTGGTATTTATCCAGCCATACCCATCTAATCGTCATGAACGATATTTTACCTAAACAAAATGGAATTGAAGTGCTTCGGCAATTGCGAAATATGCCGAATCAACAAAAATACCTAGTGTTCATGATGTCCAGGAGAAAAACGGAAGATGATATGATTTATATTTATGAAAATGGTGTAGATGAATATGTGATGAAACCGATAAACATTCGATTATTTGAGGCGCAAGTGAAGAAAGTGTTGAAAAGGTTAGGGTCATGATGGGAAGCACACTACTTTTATTGGTCCTTGGCATTGTCTCGTTGTTCATAATTTTGATGTTCGTTTTTTTCTATTTAGTATATCTCCAAAAAAAGTATGTGTTAAAAGAAGTGAAAACAAAAAAGTACATTCTTGAGACGAAAGATTTATGGTTTCAATATTTAATTGACGGACAAGAGATGGACGAAAAACTTCGTCCGGTTACGCGGTTCCAACAAGATGCTGCAAATGATATTCTTGTTCATTATGCAAAAAACATTTCCGATGCACCGGTTTTAAAACGTATAACAATTTTTGTGGAAGAGCATTTGGAAATGTATTACAGGGACCAAATCCATAGTAAGTCATGGAGTGTGCGTATGAATGTATTGCATAAAATATTTGATTTTAAAATGGAGTTTCTTTTAAAGGAAGTTCTTATGTTACTTGATTGTAAAAAGCACAAAACGAATGAAGAATATTTGCTGATGTATAAAATTGTATTGGTATTTGACATCCAGTTGTTTATAGAGAAAATCATGAATCCCAAATATGAACTTGGGGAATATGATTATAAAAAATTATTCATAGATATAGATGAGGATCGCTTAGATTTGTTAGTCCAAAGAGAAGAAGAGCTATCCCGTAAATTGACATATGTGTTGATAGAAGTAATTGGGGTAAAGCATCTAATCGATTATCTTCCTTTTTTAGAAAGTAAATTGGAAGCAGAAGATCCGGAGATCCGCATAAAAGCCTTAAAATCAATTGCAAGAATCGGATACATTTCAGATATCGAGCATTACGAACCATTTATGGATGGAGACACATGGGAAGAACGCTTGATGTTGGCGAAAATTCTTGCTTTTGCACCTATAGAGAAAGCGATTGCTTTGTCTACTGTTTTGGTGGAAGATTCATCATGGGAAGTTCGCAAGCAAGCTGAATTGACACTCGAAAAAGTAACCATCACGGAAAACGCTTATATCGATAAAGAAAAGGAAGCGATTGTATGATACTGAGTTCAATAACGTCAGCTGCTTTTATGTTTTTTGGCTATTTGATTTTATTTTATATGTTCCTTGTTATAGGGGTTTATACAAGCATGCTTATCGTCGCTCTCTTTCAATTGAAAAAAGAATTGAAGTTAGATCGATATATCATTGACAGTGAGAGTTTGGAGTTTGTTTATTCGAAACCTGTTTCTATAATCGTAAGTGCTTTTAACGAAGAAGTCGGTATTTTGGACACGATTCAATCGTTGTTAACTTTAAACTATCCACAAGTTGAAATTATTATTGTGAATGATGGATCTACGGATTCGACAGAAGAACAGATTATAAAAGGATTTCAAATGTACGAAGTTGAAAAAGTCGTTCAAGAACATTTGCCTACGATGACAATTCAAAGCATCTATCAATCGACATCACAACCTAACTTAATTCTTGTGACGAAAGATAATGGTGGGAAAGCAGATGCACTGAATGCTGGAATCAACATTTCAAAGTATCCTTATTTTTGCTCAATTGATGGGGATTCCATTTTGGATTCTACATCCTTATTAAGAATCATGAAACCGATGATTTCCTCCGACGATGAAGTCATTGCTGCAGGGGGAACTGTGCGTATAGCGAATGGGTTTGATATTCAATTAGGAACGGTTATGAGCAGTTCTCTGTCTAGTAATAAACTGGTAATCATGCAAGTCATTGAATATATGCGTGCCTTTTTAATGGGAAGAATTGCGTTGAGTAAGTTTAATCTCGTTCTAATCATATCAGGAGCATTTAGTGTGTTTTCAAAGAAGTGGGTAATTGATGCGGGCGGATACTCTACAAAGACAATCGGTGAGGATATGGAGCTTGTTGTGAAATTACACCGCTTAAACAGAGAGCGCAAGTCGAATAAAAAGATTGTATTTATTCCGGATCCGGTTTGTTGGACTGAAGCTCCGGAGACGTTATCGGATTTACGAAAACAACGTCGCAGATGGCATCAAGGTCTTGCAGAAAGCTTGTGGAAACATAAAAAAATGATTTTCAACCCAAAATATGGGCCGGTAGGTCTTGTTTCGATACCTTATTTTTGGTTTATCGAATTATTAGGTCCTGTCATTGAATTATTGGGATATGCCTATATCGTCCTTCTGTTTTTAATGGGAGAAGTCTATTATGAGTTTGCAATTCTACTATCACTTCTATTTATACTCTATGGTTCTTTGTTTTCAATGGTCTCCGTTCTTTTAGAAACATGGAGTCGTAACACTTATACAAAACCGGCTGATATTCTAAAGATTTTATTATTATCCGTGACGGAAGTATTTTGGTATCGCCCATTAACGATAATTTGGCGATGTGAGGGAATTGTAGCGGCAATCTTCAGGCGAAAGGCTTGGGGCACTTTAACACGGAAAGGCTTTTAACCCACTTTTACATGAGTGGGTTTTTCTTATTCGTACGTTTTAGTGTTGAAAACAAATAACGTGTCGAATTTAAACCAACTGAGTATCCAAGCAACGATCAGAAAAGTTACAATTGCCATTTTGAAATCTCCTTCCATCTTTTATTAAATGATATTTTTAAAACTTAACGAACTGGTTTCTTTTAGTAGTGATTAGGGAATGGAGAATTGTGCATATTATTGTAATACATTGGAAGATGTGTGTATTATGTAATTAATCGTGAATGTTTAAACAAACGTGAAAGTTTCATTCTTCAGAGCAACTTCGAAAGGGTTGTAAGAAAAATCGGAATCAGGGTAAGCTATCCAAAGTCAAAAAGAATATGCAAAACAGAATTACGTCATGTATGGATGACTCAATGCTTTAATAACAATTAAGAAAAGAAGGTGGAGTACATAATGGAAGCAACAGCTCCTTTGAAGGAAAAACGGAATTTGAAACCAATTTGGATTGCGCTCGCTTTTACAGTAATGATTGTAATTGTTTTACTGCCAACGCCAGCTGATTTGCCCGTGATGGGGCAGCGTGCACTTGCGATTTTAGCATTTGCCGTTATTTTATGGATGACGGAAGCCGTAGCATATCCGGTAAGTGCTGCAATGATTATCGGAATCACCACACTATTACTTGGTTTTGCACCAAGTATGGAAGATCCAAATGTAATGCTTGGTACAAAGGACGCGCTTAAAATGGCGCTTGTCGGTTTCTCAAACTCTGCCGTCGCGCTCGTGGCAGCAGCCTTATTTCTTGCAGCTGCAATGCAGGCGACAAATTTGCATCAGCGACTCGCGTTATTTGTATTATCTAAAGTTGGTGTGAAAACAGGCGCAATTGTTTTTGGTGCGATCATGGTTTCCATCATACTTGCATTTTTTGTGCCAAGCGCAACGGCTCGTGCCGGGGCAGTAGTTCCTATCTTGCTCGGAATGGTTGCGGCCTTTGGTCTGCCGCATAATAGTAGGCTCGCTGCTCTGTTAGTAATTACAGCCGTCCAATCGGTTTCTATTTGGAACGTCGGAATTAAGACAGGTGCGGCGCAAAACATGGTCGCTCTCGGTTTTATTGAAGAAGAAATGGGCGTGTCCATCGCTTGGAGCTCATGGTTTATATACGCAGCACCTTGGTCAATCATTATGTCGGTTGTGTTGTATTTTGTCATGATGAAATTGATTAAACCCGAGACACAAACGGTTGAGGGAGGAAAAGAGTTAATACAAGGGAAGCTTAAAGAGTTAGGTCCTATGAAACCATCTGAAATACGGTTGGTCGTTATTTCCCTTATGCTTCTTCTCCTTTGGTCAACAGAAGAGATCTTGCATCCCTTAGATACAACGACCGTTACAATTATCGCGATTGCAATTTTGTTATCACCAAAAATTGGTGTGTTCGAATGGAAAACAGTGGAGAAACTCATTCCATGGGGAACAATCGTCGTTTTTGCTGTCGGAATCGCTCTTGGTACCATTCTTTTACAAACAAATGGTGCACAATGGTTATCCGATAAAGTGTTTGGTGCAATGGGACTCGATACGATGCCGTTGCTTGCGACAATCGCAATATTATCGGCATTTAACATTCTGATTCACTTAGGGTTTGCAAGCGCGACAAGTTTGTCGTCCGCTTTAATCCCGATATTCATCGCACTGACGACGACAATCGCAATCGATGCGAACAGCGTTGGTTTTGTACTTATCCAACAATTTGTCATTAGTTTTGGATTCTTATTACCAGTGAGTGCGCCGCAAAACATGCTCGCATATGGAACCGGTGCATTTACCGTAAAAGACTTCTTGAAAACGGGAATAATATTAACGATTGTTGGCTACTTACTCATTTTGTTATTCAGTGCCACTTACTGGCAATGGATTGGCCTATTGTAAGACGTCTATTTATGAGTATGAATTTAATCAAAACACCAGAAACCATCCATATACAGGATGATTTCTGGTGTTTTTCTTGCGGATAAAGTATCTAGTGCAAGAAACAAACGTGTATGTTTTAGTGCTTTTCTCCCGTTTAAGTTTCCCGAAACTTCTCAACATTTCCCAGGAACCTCGCAACGTTTTTTGGAAACCTCGCAACATTTTCCGAAAACCTCGCAACATTCCCGAAACTTCACAACGTTTTTCCAAAAGCTTGCAACGTTTTCTCAAAACCTCACAACACTCTCCCAAAACTTCGCAACATTTCCTCAAAACTTCGCAATATACAACCTGATTTTAGTTTTTCAGAAAACATTCAGAGCAAGAAACAATCATGAATGTTTGAACAAACGTGATTGTTTGAGTGCCTGTCACCCATCAAAAAACACCCATGTCAAACAGGCTATCTTGTTGTATACTAGGCATAATGAAATCCTTAGTTTAATAATGAAAGTGAGGTCACACAAGTGGATGAAAAGCTGAAGAGTGAATTGATTTCGTGGAGTAAGTCCATTGCTATTGCTTTTTTATTTGTATTTATTTTCCATCAATTCATATTCACGCCTATCAAAGTTCAAGGCGAATCTATGTTTCCCACATTGGAAGAAAATGATAAGATCATCGTTAGTAAATTAAGTAAAATTAACCGATTTGATGTAATTGTTTTTGATGCACCCGATGCTGTGGACCTGCTATATGTGAAAAGAGTGATTGGAATAGCGGGGGATCGTATCGAAATGGTGGATGATGTATTATTCGTTAATGGTAAGGAATATGGAGAACTCTATGTGAATCGGGAAAAGCAAAGCGGGAAAACGAGACGTGTTACGGGAGATTTTACATTAAGAGAAGTCACAGGAAGTGAGTTTGTTCCGGAAGGGTATGTTTTCGTTTTAGGAGACCATCGTTTAAAGAGCAATGACAGCAGAAGTTTTGGGTTTGTGTCAGATAAAAAGATTGTAGGAAAAGTGAATTTTCGGTTTTACCCGTTGGAAGAAATGGGGTTTCCAAAGTAGATTCGTTATAAATCCATCATTAGTAAAAATGCGTTTCCGTTTGGTCATTACCCAATCGGAAACGCATTTTTTTTATTTTTTCAACTTACGTACAAGATCTTCATCTGGTGTAACAAAAAGCGTTTTTTGTTCGAAGTAAATGACAAAACCAGGTTTTGAACCGTTAGGCTTTTTCACATGGCGTACTTCGGTGTAGTCTACTGGAACGGAAGAAGATCCGCGTGCCTTACTGAAATATGCAGAAAGAACGGCTGCCTCTTTTATCGTTTCCTCATCCGGATTTGGATCGTGAATCACTACGTGGGAACCGGGAATGTCCTTTGTGTGCAACCACGTTTGTTCGCGTGATGCGATTTTAAATGTTAAATAATCGTTTTGTTTATTATTCTTACCGACTGAAATCGAGATGCCTGAAGTAGAAACATACGATTCAGGAGAAGGTTTCTTCGGTCTTTTTTTCTTTTTCGATTTACGTGCTTTCATTAAACCGAGTTCTGCAAGTTCTTCACGGATTTCATCAATATCTTCTGGAGATGCTTGCATAACTTGTTGCTTGATCATCTCGAAATATTCTATGTCCTCATCGGCTTTCTTGAGTTGTTCGGCAATCATAATTAATGCTGTTTTTGCTTTTGCATATCTCGAATAAAATCTTTGGGCATTCTCAATCGCTGTTTTGCGTGCATCCAGTGGAATTGTTACGGTTGTTCCTTCTTCGTAATAGTTGTCCACAATCGCTTCAGTTTGACCTTTTTGAATGAGGTAGCTGTTTGCAGTGATGAGTTCTCCATACAATTGAAATGTATCTAATTTTCCAGCATCTGCTTTTTCTTTTGTAAGTTTTTTTATTTTCAAGTTCAGTTTCGAAATTTCATTGTCTAACCAACGTTCTAAGTCGGATGCTTGTGATTTCACGCGTTCTCTTTCTGCACGACCAAAATACACTTTATCTAAAAGTTCACTAACGGTTTCAAATTCAGCCGTTTGAGTTGCTGCGTGCGTGAGAGCAGTTGCCGAGAACACCATTTTTGAATCGATTTCTGAGATATTGGGTTGACTGTCAATACCTTGGAAGGAATCAAGGAACGTTTTGAAAACACGAAACTTCTCTTGACCTTCTGTAGAGTTTAATCGGTACAACAGTTCGTTTCCGTTTACTGGAGAGAACCCTGAGAATAATCGAACGAAATCACGGCCGCTTTCCACTTCTAGAAGAACGGATGAGAATTGTTCTTCTTCTATTAGAAATGGATTTAATTTATCTTGTGGTGGTGCAGGCTTATAAGGTTGCCCCGGTAAAATAGTACGATAGCTGTTTACCGATGGTGGAAGATGCTTTTGGCTATCAATGATCAGATTACGAGCTGGATCTACGACGATTAAGTTACTGTGTCGTCCCATAATTTCGATGTAAACACGACGTTCCATATCATCGCCGATTTCGTTTTTTGCTGTAATATCAAGCGTTACAATTCGGTCTGTTCCATATTGGCCAATTGCGGTGATTGTTCCACCTTCTAATTGTTTACGCAACACCATGCAAAATAAAGGTGCAACTGCTGGGTTCGTAATGGCCTCATCTGTTAATTGAATTCTTGAATACGATGGGTGGATCGATATTATTAATCTTTGGTTTTTGCCGGTTGCTCTTACAAGAAATACGATTTCATGTGCGTTGGGTTGGTGGATTTTAGAAATCCGTCCGTTTTTGAGGACCTGCAGTTCTTGCACCATTGCCGTTGTAAATAAACCATCAAATGCCATACTGATTCCTCTTTCTATTCGTTTTGTTTCATTTTAGCACTCTAAGGGCTATTTATGCTATAATATGAGCATGATTGATAATTAAGGTACTCTGGAGTTATCAACGTAACATCTATGCTCCATTAAAATTAGTTTAGACAAGAAGAGGGATTGCATGTACAAACGACGGGGATTGTTAATCGTTCTATCTGGGCCTTCAGGTGTAGGTAAAGGAACAGTACGGAAAGAGCTTTTTACACAACCAGACACGAACTATGAATATTCTATATCTATGACTACGAGAAGCCCGCGAGTTGGTGAAGTAGATGGTGTAGATTACTTTTTTAAAACGAGGGCTGAATTTGAAGACCTTATTGAACAAGGCAAACTACTAGAATATGCAGAGTATGTCGGAAACTATTATGGGACACCGATCGACTATGTAGATGAAACTCTCGATGCAGGTCGAGATGTTTTTCTCGAAATTGAAGTTGTTGGAGCTGCACAAGTTCGTGCCAAAGCACCGAACGGTCTCTTCATTTTCCTTGCACCACCAAGCCTGCTTGCACTTCAGGACCGTTTAGTCGGTCGAGGTACCGAGTGTTCGGATGTAATCGCCTCAAGGATCCAAAAAGCTCGTGAAGAACTTGAGATGATGAATTTATATGATTATGTTGTAGAAAATGACGAAGTAAGTAAAGCGTGTGATAAAATTAACGCTATCGTCGTTGCAGAACATTGTCGTAGAGAACGTGTTGAAAAAAGATATTTACGTATGTTGAGAGGGGAATAATATATGTTACATCCATCGGTCGATTCACTAAAGGACAAGATTGATTCAAAATACACACTCGTTACGATCGCTTCAAAGCGTGCGCGGGAGCTTCAAGAGGTAAAGAACGAATTACTGACAGTTTATAAGTCTAAAAAGAATGTTGGTAAGGCTCTTGAGGAAATAGCAGCAGGTGCTCTTACGAAACGAACACAAGATCAGTCAATCATTTACGAAGACGAAGTTTAAAATAAGAATAATGTGCTACTCCCTTAGAAACGTATTTTCTTTGGGAGTTTGTCATTTTAGGGAGGAAGAATTCGATGTTGAATAAAAACATTTTAATTTGTGTAACTGGTGGAATCGCAGTGTATAAGGCTGTAGCTCTCGTTAGTAAACTCTCGCAAGCAGGTGCAAATGTAAAAGTCGTTATGACCAAGTCGGCAATGGAGTTTGTGAGACCTTTAACTTTTCAAGCGATGTCCCGTAATGATGTCTTTTATGATACGTTCGATGAAAAAGACTCTCGTGTCATAGCTCATATTGATTTAGCGGATTGGGCCGATTTAGTAATCATCGCACCCGCAACGGCAAACGTTATTGGAAAACTGGCAAATGGAATTGGCGATGAAATGGTAACGACCATCCTTTTAGCAACGACTGCCGAAGTATGGATTGCACCGGCCATGAACGTCCATATGTATGAAAACAAAGCCGTCATGCGGAACATCGAACGATTACATAAAGATGGGTATAAGTTTATCGAGCCATCTGAAGGCTTTTTGGCTTGTGGTTATGTTGGAAAAGGAAGACTCGAGGAACCGGAAAAAATTGCACAGCTCGTTTCAGAGAAATTCAACTCAAATGATCTTCCATTACTCGGTAAAAAAGTTGTTGTTACTGCAGGGCCAACCCGTGAACGCATTGACCCAGTTCGATACATATCCAATTTTTCAACTGGCAAGATGGGATATTCAATGGCGGAGGCAGCTGCAGCACTTGGTGCAGAAACGGTACTGATATCTGGGCCTGTTGGCTTGGGAAAACCTGTTGGAGTTAAGGTGATTGATGTTGAAAGTGCCGAGGAAATGTTTGAAGCGGTCCTTTCGGAATACGACGATGCAACAATTGTCGTTAAATCCGCAGCAGTCGCAGATTATCGCCCGAAAGACATTCACCCACAAAAAATTAAAAAAGGTGAAGGTGAATCGATAATAGAGCTTACGCGAACGAAGGATATATTGAAAACACTTGGAGAACGTAAAGCGCATCAAATACTTGTCGGTTTCGCTGCAGAAACTGAAAACGCAGTAGGACACGGGATGGGGAAACTGGACAGTAAAAATCTTGATTTCATCATCGTGAATGACGTTACGGATCCGGATGCAGGATTTGGAAAAGAAACGAATGTCGTCACGTTACTTTCGAAAAATGGACTGAACCAATTGTACCCGGTCATGCCGAAAAAGGAGCTTGCGACCGTTCTGCTGAAAGCGATTCTTCAAGAAAGAACAGATATAGATGATCGCTAAAGTAATTGTTGATGTTGCAGCTTACCCAATTGACCGACCGTTTGACTACATCGTACCAGTGGCGATGGAATCCATTATTGAACCCGGAATCCGTGTCAAAGTACCGTTTGGTAATCGAAAAGTACTTGGTTATGTGACAGGCATAAAAAATGAAACCGACATAGCGATTGATAAATTAAAATCAATAGACGAACTCATTGATCTGGATCCCGTGATATCCAGTGAACTACTGGATTTGTCTCGTTGGCTGGCTGTTCAAACACTGTCTTATGAAATTGACGCACTTCAAGTAATGTTGCCAGCAGCTATGCGTGCAAAATACGAAAAGTATATAGACGTAGTTGACCAAGAGAAAGTCGTAGACGAAGAATTCTTAAACTTACTTAAAGGAAGAAAACGTGTTCCGCTGAAAGAAGCAGATACCGCAAGTTTATTGAAAGTCATTAAAAACTATACGAGTGAAAAAATCATTACCGTAGATACAATTGTTCGTCAGCAAACAGCCATTAAAAAGGTGCGAATGATTCGAATTGAAGAAGCACCAAAACTACATGTTATTTTAGAAAGTCTTCACTCAAATGCTAAAAAACAATTTGAACTGATTCAGTGGATGATTCAGCGTGAAGGACAAACATTCACCTCGAAAAGCCTGCTTGAACAATCAGGGATTTCTCCAGCTACTTTAAAATCAGTGATCGAACGTGGTGCCGCTTTTGAAGAGTATGTAGAAAGCTACCGTGAACCTGAAGCGCCTGGAATGAAAGATGTTGCAATTCCTGTAGATCTTACTGAGGAGCAAGTTGTCGCTCTCGGGCACATCTCATCCTCTGTTAAATCTGGTGTGGCCGAAACGTTCCTTTTACACGGTGTAACGGGTAGTGGAAAAACGGAAATTTATTTACGTGCCATTAAAGAGGTTTTGGAAAAAGGTCAAGAAGCCATTGTTCTCGTCCCTGAAATTGCATTAACACCTCAAATGACGTCCCGTTTTAAAGCTCGTTTTGGTCCGCTTGTCGCAGTTATGCACAGTGCGTTATCGGCAGGAGAAAAGTATGATGAGTGGCGTAAAATACAACGCGGTGAAGTGAAAGTAGTCGTAGGCGCAAGGTCTGCTATTTTTGCTCCGTTTAAAAATGTTGGAATTATTATTCTTGATGAAGAACATGAAGCTACTTATAAACAAGAGGATACACCAAGGTATCATGCTCGAGATGTTGCCATTAAGAGAGCTGAGTATTATGGATGTCCCGTCATTCTAGGAAGCGCAACACCATCGCTTGAGTCCTATGCGAGAGCGTCAAAAGGAGTGTACACACTTTTAACGTTAATGAATCGTGCACGGAACCAAGCACTTCCAGCAGTGGAAATTGTGGACATGAGGGAAGAGTTGCGTCTTGGAAATCGCTCTATGTTTTCGCTTGATTTGGCGGAGGCCATTCGTAAACGAATCGATTCAGGCGAGCAAATCATTTTATTTCTGAATAGAAGGGGTTTTTCTGCGTTTGTATTGTGCAGAGATTGTGGAACGGTCGTTGAATGTCCAAACTGTGATATTTCATTGACGTACCACCGCGCTTCTGAACGATTAAAATGTCATTATTGTGGCCACGAAGAAATTGTTCCGCTTAAATGTCCGGAATGTACAAGTGAACACATTCGTTTCTTTGGAACAGGCACTCAAAAAGTAGAAGAGGAGATCACAAAACTCTTTCCAACGGCCCGTGTTCTTCGAATGGATGTAGATACTACTCGTCAAAAAGGTGCTCACGAACGGTTGCTTCGACAGTTTAGTGAAGGTAAGGCCGATATTTTACTCGGCACACAGATGATTGCAAAGGGACTGGATTTTCCCAACATCACTTTAGTTGGTGTTCTTGCAGCAGATACTACGTTGCATTTGTCGGATTTTCGAGCAGCTGAGAAAACATTTCAACTTATGACTCAAGTGAGTGGAAGAGCCGGTCGTCATGAACTGCCTGGTGAAGTGTTTATCCAAACGTATACGCCAGAACATTATGCAATTCAGCTTGCAAAAGAGCAGCACTACGAACCTTTTTACAAACATGAAATGGCTGCCCGTAGACAATTTGGGTATCCACCTTTTTACTTTGTAACTCTTGTTCAATTTTCTCATGAAGATTTGCTTAAAGTAGCCGATTTCGCAGAAAAGGGTACGCGCTTTTTAAAAGATAATTTATCAATCGATACACAAATTATTGGACCAACAGCAGCTGCGGTTAGTCGCGTCAACAATAGATATCGTTACCAATGTCTGTTAAAATACAAAAAAGAGCCAATGCTCACGGAAACGTTGCAACAGCTCATTAAACTATATAGAACGAAGTGGATAAAGTCCGGTCTCATAATGACTGTTGAAGTAGAACCGATGTCCATTTAACATCATCTTGTATGATCTATTTGAAATTAAGAAAAGAGGAATTGAATTGGCAATACGTAAAATAGTGATGCACCCGTCACCGCTGCTCACGCAGAAATGTGAAAAAGTAGTGAAATTCGATAAAAAACTGGCAACACTTTTGGACGATATGCATGAAACAATGATCGCTGAAGATGGTGTTGGACTTGCCGCACCACAAATCGGTGAAACGATTCAAGTGGCCATCGTCGATTTTGATGAAGGGCAAGAAGTCATCGAAATGATTAATCCTGTCGTTACGGCCATCGGTGGAGAAGAAATTGAAATTGAAGGATGTCTTAGTTTTCCGGGATTATTCGGTGAAGTCGAACGCCCCTTTTATGTGAAGATTGAAGCTCAAGAACGCGATGGGATGTTGTACGAACTCGAAGCAGAAGGATATGAAGCTCGGGCAATTCTACATGAAATCGATCATTTAAATGGAATTCTTTTTGAAGATAAAATCATTCGTGTGGTCAGTCTCGAAGAATTAGAAGCGCTTGAAGAAGCCCGCGAAGAAGGTGAAGAAGAATGAAGTCCATCGTTTTTATGGGCACACCCGATTTTTCAGCACCAATCCTTAGAATGCTCCACTCTGAAGGGTACACTATAGCAGCGGTTGTAACCCAACCCGATCGCCCAGTTGGAAGAAAACGCGTACTCACTCCTCCTCCCGTTAAAGTAGAAGCACTAAAGCTCGGTCTACCTGTAATCCAACCAGAAAAATTAACAGGTTCTGTTGAGCTGCAAGAAATCATTTCACTTCAACCCGACTTAATCGTCACGGCTGCTTTTGGACAAATACTTCCTAAAGAACTGCTTGACGTACCCAGACTAGGCTCCATTAACGTCCATGCATCACTACTGCCGAAATACAGGGGGGGGGCTCCGATTCATCAGGCTATTATTGACGGTGAAACGGAAACAGGTGTAACCATTATGTATATGGTGGAAAAACTCGATGCTGGAGATATTATTTCTCAAGTAGTTGTTCCAATCGCAGATGATGAAAACACTGGTGATTTATTTGATAAACTTTCAGTTGCGGGTGAAGCGCTTTTAAAAGAAACACTTCCATCTATTTTGGATGGTACGAATGCACGAGTCGTACAAGATGAATCCCTTGTAACGTTTGCTCGAAATATTTCGCGCGAACAAGAGCGAATTGATTGGTCCAATAATGGAAAAGCGATTTACGACCAAATACGCGGCCTTCACCCTTGGCCGGTTGCTTACACTTTATTTCAAGGTGAACAAGTGAAGATTTGGTGGGGAGAAAAGGTTGAGCTGTCTGAAGAGGCGGAACCTGGGACGATTGCATCGATTGAGACCGACCGTATAATTGTGCACACAGGTGACAAAACTGGAGTAGCAATCACCGATTTACAACCGTCTGGTAGGAAAAGAATGTCTGCTGATGTTTTTATTAGAGGTATCGGTGCACAGTGGAATGAAGGAGATCGATTCAAATGAAAAGACCACAAAAGAAAATTTGGAACGGCAATGTTCGAGACGCCGCTCTTTCAATATTAATGGAAATTAATAATAACCAAGCCTATAGTAATCTGCTTTTACATCGTACGATTGAAAAGTATTCGATTGAAGCAAAAGATCGGGGCTTATTAACTGAATTAACATACGGCACACTGCAACAGCGAATGACACTTGACTATTATCTAGAGCCTTTTGTTCATGGGAAACTGGACGGTTGGGTGCGTGAGTTGCTCAGATTATCACTTTATCAAATTGTGTATTTAACAAAAATCCCTTCGCACGCTGTTGTTCACGAAGCAGTGGAAATTGCCAAAAGACGTGGTCATAAACGAATTGCACCAACGGTTAACGGGATTTTGCGTTCCGTATTGCGTAAAGGTGTACGCTCTGTTGAAGAAATTGAAGATGATCTTACAAGAATCTCTATCGAAACGAGTCATCCTGAATGGCTCATTAAAAGATGGATTGAACAGTATGGCATAGAACAAACAACAATTATGGCACATGCAAATAACAATCCTGCACGAATGACGATGCGCGTGAATACAGCGAAAACAACTCGAGACGAAGTGATTGCTTCCCTTGAGGCTGAAGAAGTTGACGTGCGTAAAGGTGAAGTGATAGAAGAGTGTGTCGTTTCAAGTTCGGGAAATCCGACGAAAACGAAAGCATATCAAAAAGGTTTTCTTACCATTCAAGATGAAAGCTCCATGTTGCCTGTTACGGCACTGGATGTTCACCCTGGAATGAAAGTATTGGATATGTGTGCGGCACCAGGTGGTAAAACAACACATATCGCAGAAAAAATGAAGGACCAAGGTGAAGTGTTTGCGCACGATATTCACGACCATAAACTTCAGCTCATCGAAGAGAATGCCGAGAGACTTGGACTTACTTCCATTACAACGAAAAGTGGGGACAGTCGAAATCTAGTGGACGTATATGGTGAATCATCATTCGACCGAATTCTTGTCGATGCACCGTGTAGTGGACTTGGAGTCATTCGAAGGAAGCCGGAAATTAAGTATGTGAAGACGGAAGCGGATTTTGAAGGTTTGGTTAAAATACAGTCGGAACTATTAGACGTCGCGAGTAAACTCATAAAGCCAGACGGCATCATTGTGTATAGTACATGTACTGTAGAATACGCTGAAAATCTTGGCGTTGTAGATGGTTTTCTTGAGCAACATGCAGACATGGAGTTAATACCGTTGCCTCATTTAGATGGAAATGAAAAACTTGAAATAAAAGAGCATACACTACAAGTATTGCCGCAACATTTCGGGGGCGACGGGTTCTTTGTCGCAGCATTTAGAAAAAAATGAAGCAGAATGTGAAGTGGAATGGGGGTTCTATGGTGCAATATGAAGTCCTTACGGATATTGGTAAAAAAAGAACTGTAAATGAAGACAGTGCCGCCGTTTATACCCACCCAGATGGAATTATTTTAGCGATTATTGCGGATGGTATGGGCGGACATCAAGGCGGAGATTATGCCAGCTCAACAGCAATTAAAATCATTGGCGATATGTTTCTCAAACTGGACAGTTCTGAATTTGTTATAAAAGAACATTGGTTTGAATGGTTAAAAGAAGCGTTTATACATGTAAACCAATTGCTTTTTGACTATGCGAATGAAAATGAGGAACTAAAAGGAATGGGGACGACACTTGAAGCCGCCCTGATTCACGGTCATTCCTGTTTGGTGACGCATGTTGGAGACAGTCGCGTATACGCAATCAATACGAATGGTGTCAGTCAAGTGACTCGAGACCATTCGTATGTAAATGCACTTCTGGACAGTGGTGAAATTACCGAAGAGGAAGCTGCAATCCATCCCCAAAGAAATTGGATTTTGAAAGCAGTTGGCTCGGAAAAACATATTGAACCTGATTTACATTCACTTGACCTTGATGATGAAACCTATTTATTAATTTGTACCGATGGTTTAAGTAATAAAGTAGGTAAAGCTTCCATGCAACAAATAATTCTTTCGGATCGCAAAACCTTGCACGAGAAAGCACAAACTCTCATTGATTTAGCGAACCAAAAAGGCGGAGAAGACAATATTTCTGTAATTCTACTAGGACCAGCTTCGGAGGTGAATACTCCTTGATTGGAAAAAGAATCGGTGGACGTTATGAGGTATTGAAATACATTGGCGGCGGTGGAATGTCAAAAGTCTATCTGGCTCACGATGTCATACTAGACCGCGATGTTGCAATTAAAATACTCAATTATGATTTTGCGAATGAAGAAGAACTTAAAAGACGATTTATGAGAGAGGCTCTCTCTGCGACAAGTCTCACACATCCGCATATTGTGAATATATTTGATGTAGGGGAAGAAGGAGAACTTCATTATTTAGTAATGGAATATATTGAAGGACTTACCTTGAAAGAATACATCACTGCAAATGGACCGATGTCATCAGAAGAAGCAGTTCCAATCATGAAGCAACTTGTTTCAGCAATTTCCAATGCGCATTACAATGGCATCGTTCATAGAGATGTTAAGCCTCAAAATATATTGATGGATAACGATGGAAATGTAAAAATAACTGATTTTGGAATCGCCATGGCTCTCAGTGCAACTGCTCATACGAAAACGAATTCCGTTTTAGGGACAGTTCATTATTTATCACCCGAACAGGCACGCGGTGGAATGGCGACGAAGAAATCCGATATTTATTCGGTGGGAATTGTTTTTTATGAACTCCTTACTGGGAAACTACCATTTTCAGGAGAATCAGCAGTTTCAATTGCATTGAAGCATTTACAAGAAGAAACACCATCTGTTCGTGCTTTGTTTCCGGAGATTCCGCAAAGTGTTGAAAATTTCATTTTGAAAGCAACATCAAAAGATGCGAACAATCGATATCAAACTGCGGATGAAATGACAGAAGATTTAATGACTATATTACAACCAGAACGGGTAAATGAAGAGAAGTTCGTTATTCCATTTGACGACGAACTGACACGAGCTCTACCTGCGATTGCAGATCCGAATCGAATGACAAACGTTGTGGATACGAGGAAAATGGATTCTGTCCAAACGCCAGAAGAGCCACCCGTTAGTGCACCGAAAAAGCGTAACAAAGGACCAATCATTTTTGGTGTGCTATCTGGATTTTTAATTCTAGTATTGCTTTTATTATTCCTTCCAAGCTTGCTCAGTCCGAAAAAAGTGGAAGTTCCGAATGTCATTGGAATGGAAGAAAATGAAGCTGTCAATGAACTTGAGGAACTCGGTTTGATTGTAGACGAAAGAATTGAAGAGGCTTCAGATGAATTTGAAAAAGGGCAAGTCATTCGTTCGAATCCAGAAGCGACTCGTAAACGAGAGGTTGGTTCAGCTGTAACCATTTACATTAGCATTGGTAAAGAAGCAATCGAAATGGAAAACTATATTGGTGATAATTTCACGCAAGTGGCAAGTCTTCTTGCGAATTATAAATACAAGTATAAATCCATTGAGTCCGAGGAAGAGTTCTCTGATAAACCTGTTGGAGAAATTATTGGGCAAGATCCTGAAGATGGAGAAATGATCGTACCTGCTGAAACCGACTTAAAATTTACAGTGAGTAAAGGAAGAGACATTCGTATTGTCGAGGATTTAACGGGCTTCGACGAAGATCAGCTTGCAAGTTATGAGAAATCAAGCGGGCTAACAATAACTGTTTCTGGCCAACAGTATTCTGCAAAACATGCCGCTGGAAAAGTGATTTCCCAAAAACCCGGAAAAGATGAAAAGATTGCAAGAGGCGGTAAAATTTCTGTTGTTATGTCGTTGGGTGCGGAGAAAAAACCAATCAGGCATCATGTTCAAACAGTAACGATTAAATACATCGAAAAAGATAAGGCCCCGGTTGTTGAAAGTGAACCTGAAGAGGGCGAAGAAGATTCGGAAGCACCACCAGAAGAAACAAACGATGAATCTGAGAGAACTCCTCAAAACATACGGATTTATGTTCAAGACATGGAAAACACTATGGCCGATCCGAAGTATGAATTTACAATAACTGAAGACCATGAACAGACCATTACCATTGTACTTGAAGAAGGTCAGGTAGGCGCTTATCGAATAATGAATGGTTCCACAGTTGTAAAAGAAGAAAAAATTAGTTACTAATGAACCTAGAAAGAGGGATTGGATGCCAGAAGGACAAATTAGAAAAGCAATAAGTGGATTTTATTATGTAGAGGATAATGGTGAACGAATCCGTTGTAGAGGACGCGGCGTCTTCAGAAATCGTGGAATTCATCCACTTGTTGGGGACATCGTAACGTATGTCCCTGACGGTGAAAACGATGCAATCATTACAGTTGTCCATGAACGCAAAAATGAGCTTGTGCGCCCACCGATATCAAATGTAGATCAGGCGTTGCTTGTGTTTTCAATTGTTGAACCTGCATTCAGTCCGCATTTGTTGGACCGATTTCTTGTTGTTATAGAATCTTTTGATATAAAACCTGTAATTTGTTTAACTAAAAAGGACATTGCAAGTGAAGCTGAATTGGAAAAAGTTGTTGCGAGCGAAGCGTATTATAAAAAGATTGGCTATACAGTCATCAACACGTTTATCGATGATGAGAACTTGCCGGAAATGTTGAAACCGATCTTGACAGGACAAATCACAGTTCTGGCGGGTCAATCCGGTGTAGGGAAATCGACACTTTTAAATACAGTATTGCCGTCGCTTGGACTGAAAACGGGCGAAATATCTGAAGCACTTGGTCGTGGTAAGCATACAACAAGGCATGTTGAACTGCTTGAAGTTGCGGGTGGTCTTGTTGCGGATACGCCTGGTTTCAGCTCTCTAGAATTTGATCATATAAAGAAGGAAGAATTATCTCGATATTTTATAGAAATGAACGAAGCTTCACAGAATTGTAAATTTCGTGGGTGTCTGCATTTAAAAGAACCGAAATGTGCGGTTAAAGAACTCGTTGAATCGGGGGATATTCTCCGTCATCGTTACGATAATTATTTGCATTTCTTGCAAGAAATAATTGACCGAAAGCCGAGGTATGAAAAACATGATTAAAATTGCACCTTCAATATTAGCAGCGGACTTTTCAAAGTTAGCTGAAGAAGTAAGAGAAGTGGAAGCAGCAGGCGCTGAACTTATCCACATCGACGTTATGGACGGTCATTTTGTCCCCAATATTACAATGGGGGCAATCGTTGTCGAAGCCCTGCGTCCTGTAACGAAGCTGCCGCTTGATGTCCATTTAATGATTGATAATCCAGATGCGTTTATCGAACAGTTTGCAAAGGCAGGAGCGGATTATATAACCGTTCATGTTGAAGCGTGCAGACATTTGCACAGAACTCTTCAATTTATTAAATCAACAGGTGTAAAATCAGGTGTTGTTCTGAATCCTCATACTCCAATCGAGACGATTTTGCATGTGCTTGATGAAATAGACTTAGTTCTCTTTATGACGGTCAATCCTGGTTTTGGTGGACAGAAGTTCATTCATTCCGTTTTACCAAAAGTAAAACAGTTATCGGATCTGATTAAAGAGCGAAACCTTTCGATCGAAATAGAAATTGATGGTGGAATCAATGAGGAAACAATTATTCCTTGTGTGGAAGCCGGAGCAACGATTTTTGTTGCAGGATCAGCAATTTACAATGAAACAGATCGTGCGGCAGCCTTAAAGAGAATAAAGGCCGCTGGTGAAAGTGTCTTCCGTAAATGAAAACCGTCGTTATTTGTGCAGGAGGTCCGATTGCAGAAGTCATGAACCTTTCAGAATTCGATAAAGAGAATACAATCTTTATCGGTGCGGATAAAGGGGCATTACATTTATTCGAGCAAGGAATTGTTCCGCATGAAGCAGTCGGAGATTTTGATTCGGTTTCAAAAAGGGATTATGAAAAGATTGTACACTCGGTTCGTATTGTAGATCGGTTTCGGGCTGAAAAAGATGAGACGGATACAGAACTTGCGGTAGAACGTGCACTCGTTTATCAACCCGAAACAATTATTTTGACGGGTGTGACAGGTGGTAGATTAGATCACACGCAATCAGCCCTACATTTAATGTATCGCTATCAAACGAACCATCCAGAAATCACGTTTTCAATACGAAATCCGTTGAATGAGTTAACAATGTTAACCCCTGGTACCTACATAATAAATGATAATGAGCAGTTGCCATACATATCTTTTTTTCCATTTGGGCAATTGGTCAGTGGTTTAACGCTTGAGGGGTTTAAATTTGATGTGGCGAATGCGGATTTACAAGTTGGGACGACAAAGTATACAAGCAACGAACTTGTTGAAGGCGTCTGTACTATCTTATTCCATGAAGGCATATGCTTAATGGTAAGGAGTTCAGATGCTTGAAAGGAGTGGGGTAATTGCGGGTTTACACGTTTACTTTGCCGAAATTCGTGAGCGGTTTTGTTCGTAAGTGTATATATGTGTTTCAGAAAGAAGATAAGACCAAGACTAATGCCAAGTCAACTGCTAGTAAGCCAAAAACAAAAAAGAAAGAAAAAACGCCAAGCTGAAGAATTTCAGCTTGGCGTTTTATTTTTAGTGCGTAGACTTCAATAATCCGACCGATTGGCCATTGTGGATTATGAAGCTATTCTAGATTATACGCGTTGAACTTTACCTGATTTAAGAGCTCTTGCAGAAACCCAAACTCTTTTAGGTTTTCCGTCAACAAGAATACGAACTTTTTGAAGATTCGCACCCCATGTACGTCTCGTCGAGTTCAAAGCGTGTGAACGTGAGTTTCCTGCACGGGCTTTGCGTCCTGAAATAACACATACTTTAGCCATTGTTGGTACCTCCTTGCGAATGAAGATTTAGCGTTGCTTTTTAATATTCGCATACTCTACTAATGTATCACATGAAGAAGTGCCTTGCAACTGTTTTTGACAGGTCTTTCAAGTGAAAGGCCTTTACAGGAGAAATCGAAATAGAAAAGCTTTCTTTTATTATTATGTTGTATATAGTACAATAAGGTAAGTTAAAAAGATGCGGAGGGACAAATCTATGTCAATCGAAGTTAAAAATGAATTTGGCAAGATTGATATTTCAAGCGAAGTGATCACCCAAATAGTCGGGGAAGCAGCAATTGAATGCTATGGAATTGTAGGCATGGCTTCTAGACATCAAATTAGGGACGGTTTAACAGACATCTTGCGGAGAGAAAATTTCGCCCGAGGTGTACTCGTTAGAAATATTGGCGACGATACTCATATAGATATGTATGTAATTATTGGATATGGAGTTAAGATTTCTGAGGTTGCTTATCAAGTACAGTCAAAAGTAAAATACACATTGCAAAAAACAATTGGCATGAATGTAAAATCAGTCAATATATTTGTCCAGGGAGTCCGCGTGACAAACCTATAGGTCAAGAGGAGGAAGTAATTGAAATGAAGTCTATAGATGGTTTGAAATTTGCAGAGATGGTGAAGCTTGGTTCGCACCATCTCTATCAAAATGCCGATTATGTCGATTCTTTAAATGTATTCCCTGTTCCAGATGGTGATACAGGTACAAACATGAATCTTTCAATGACATCAGGTGCGAAGGAAATTAATGAGCATGCTGAAGTACATATCGGTAGGACTGCTCAAGCACTTTCTAAAGGATTGCTAATGGGTGCACGTGGAAACTCGGGCGTAATACTTTCGCAGTTGTTTCGTGGATTTGGTAAGGCAATTGAAAATGAGTCAACGGTTGATGGAATTACATTTGCAGCGGCATTGAAATACGGTGTAGAAACGGCATATAAAGCGGTGATGAAACCTGTTGAAGGAACAATTTTAACCGTAGCTAAAGATGCATCGAATGTAGCAGTTGAAATAGCAGCAACAACTGACGACTTCATTACATTAATGGAGGCTATTGTTGAAGAGGCGAAAGCTTCATTGGAACGCACACCCGACCTACTGGCAGTACTAAAAGAAGTTGGGGTTGTTGACAGTGGTGGACAAGGCTTGGTTTATGTCTATGAGGGCTTTTTAGCATCTTTAAAAGGCGAAGCGCTTCCTGAAAAAAGAGAAGTTGAATCGTTAGACGATCTCATTAATGCGGAACATCGCCGTAGTATACAAGGATTTATGAATACTGAAGACATTATTTACGGATATTGTACAGAGTTTATTGTAAAGTTTGAATCGGATAAAGTTGCAGTACATCCGTTTGAAGAATCTGGTTTTAGGCAAGAATTGAGTCAGTTTGGAGATTCGTTGCTTGTAATTTCAGATGAAGATGTTGCCAAAGTGCATATCCACTCTGAAGAGCCGGGAGATGTATTGAATTACAGTCAAAGATATGGTTCTTTGATGGATATCAAAATTGAAAATATGCGACAACAACATATTGAACTTGTCGGAGAGAATCATTCTGTACATATTCCAGAAAAAAAGAAAGTTGAAAAGCACCCATACGCTGTAATCACTGTAGCGATGGGCTCTGGTATTGCGGAACTTCTCAGAAGTGTTGGTGCATCTGCCGTTATCGAAGGCGGTCAGACAATGAACCCTTCTACAGAAGACATTGTAAAAGCAATTCAAGAAGTCGGCGCGGAACGTGTTCTTATATTACCCAATAATAAAAACATTATTATGGCCGCAGAACAAGCAGCAGAAATCATTGGTATTGATGCAGCAGTAGTTCGTACGAGAACTGTTCCAGAAGGTCTAGCTGCAATACTTGCTTTTAATCCAGAAGCGGATTTGCTTGTGAATGCAGAATCAATGATGAATGCGGCTTCTCACGTGAAAACGGGCCAAGTTACGCATGCAATCAGAGATACATCCATTGACGGAATTGAAATTAAGAAAAATGATTTTATGGGTATTTCTGAAGGTAATATTATCACGTCTGCAGTATCTCTTGATGAAGTTATAAAAACAATACTCACAACAATCATCGATGAAGACGCTGAAATTGTTACTGTTTTATACGGAGAAGGTGTTACTACTGCTGATGCAGAAGCGATTCAGAGCTATATTGAGGATCACTTTACTGATGTAGAAGTCGAGCTATATAACGGCAAGCAACCACTGTATCCCTATATTGTCTCAGTTGAATAAATATCCATTTATGCAGTATGCCTATTTAGGTGTACTGCTTTTGTTTTAAACTATAGAATCGTGTAAGATAAGTAGTAGCGTATACTTATTAAAAGAGGAGTAGTGTATATGAAATTTAGATCCGTCTTTGATATTATTGGCCCGGTAATGATCGGTCCTTCATCATCTCATACTGCTGGCGCTGCCCGGATCGGTCGAGTTGCGCGAACGCTTTTTGGTCGTCAACCCGAATGGGCGCGAATCCATTTATATGGTTCATTTGCAGAAACGTATAAAGGACACAGCACGGATGTTGCCATTATTGGTGGCTTACTAGATTATGATACATTCGACGAACGCATAAAAACATCTTTTGAAGAGGCGGAACGACTTGGCCTCACTTTTGAATTTATTGCAGAAGAGGAAGAACCTGAACATCCGAATACCGCACGTCTTGTGATTGGTGATGGTGAAAGTGTTATGGAACTCACGGGTATTTCCATTGGTGGCGGGACGATGGAAGTTACAGAACTCAATGGTTTTCCACTTCGATTATCCGGACATTATCCGGCACTACTCATTGTCCATGAAGACCGTGCTGGTGTAATTGCGAGCGTTTCCAATGCTCTTGCTAAACAAGGTGTGAATATTGCACATATGGAATGTGGCCGTAAGGAAAAAGGCGAAATGGCACTCATGGTAATTGAAGTTGACCAATTTATTAACGATGCACTTATAAATGAGTTAGACGTTTTAGAACACGTCACGCAAGTTTCAACATTAGCAAATTAGGGAGTGAACCTATATGGAAGTACTATTTACTTCGGTCAAAGAACTGGTTGCGCTTGCAGAATCTCAAAATAAGCCAATCTCAGAAATTATGATTGAACAAGAAATGCTTATGACAAAGCGTTCTAGAGAAGATATTATTGCCCAAATGGATAACAATTTGACGGTTATGGAAAATGCGGTTGAAAAAGGACTAGAAGGCGTCCATTCTGCTTCGGGTTTATCAGGCGGAGATGCTGTTCTTCTTCAGAAGTATATGGCGACAGGCAAATCACTTTGCGGAGACTTAGTGATGGATGCTGTTAGTAAAGCAGTAGCAACGAATGAAGTGAACGCAGCGATGGGGACAATTTGTGCAACTCCGACAGCGGGTGCCGCAGGAATTGTTCCAGGGACGTTATTTGCTGTGAAAAACAGACTGAATCCAACTCGACAGCAAATGTTGAATTATTTATTTACATCAGGTGCTTTTGGTTTCGTAGTTGCAAACAATGCATCGATTTCCGGTGCTGCTGGTGGGTGTCAAGCCGAAACAGGATCTGCAGGATCTATGGCGGCCGCTGCTATTGTAGAAATGGCTGGTGGAACACCCCAACAGAGTGCTGAGGCGTTTTCAATTGTTATGAAGAATATGCTAGGACTTGTTTGTGACCCTGTAGCAGGACTAGTTGAAGTCCCTTGTGTGAAGCGAAATGCGATGGGGGCAGCAAAAGCTTTAGTCGGAGCAGATATGGCTTTAGCTGGAGTTGTGAGTCGTATTCCGACGGATGAAGTTATTGAAGCAATGCATAAAATAGGTCAATCGATGCCTTCCGCGCTACGGGAAACTGCAAAAGGCGGATTGGCTGTAACTCCTACCGGAAAAGCTTTAACAGCAAAAATATTTGGTACGGATAAGGCAGATCATGACTCCGTCACTTCATGATTCTGTAACGGAATTGAAAGGTGTCGGGAAAGCTGCAGGTGAACAACTTGAAGCACTCGGCATCCACTCCGTTTACGATCTTCTCATGTCCTTCCCGTACCGACATGAAGATTTCAGGTTGAAGGATTTAACCGAAACACCGCACAACGAACGGGTGACCATTGAAGGAAGGGTCGAAAGTGAGCCTACCATTCTTTTTTTAGGGAAAAACAGATCCCGTCTACAAGTCCGTCTTCTTGCTGGAAGACATCTTGTGAAGGCGGTTTTTTTTAATCAACATTATTTAAAAGCTCGCATGACGCTAGGTACTGTTGTTACCGTTACAGGCAAGTGGGACCGTGGTCGGCAATTAATTAATGTAAGCAATTTTCACGATGGTCCAAAAACGGAGCAATCTGATTTTGAGCCCGTCTACAGTTTGAAAAGTGTGATGCATCAAAAAACATTTCGCAGGTTTATGCGAAGTGCTCTTGATTACACAGAAGGGAAGCACGAAGAATCGCTTCCGAACGACACTTTAGTAGCCTATAGAATACCTGCAATTAGTGAAGCACTGGAAATGGTGCATTTTCCAAAAAGTCCAGAGGATGTAAAGCAAGCAAGAAGGCGTTTTGTATATGAGGAATTGCTAGTATTCCAATTGAAGATGCAAGGAATAAAAAAAGCGCGAAAAGAAACGGAACTAGGCGTTGTAGTGGATTATGATTTGGAGAAAGTGAAGGTTTTTATAGAGTCGCTTCCTTTTGAATTAACGAATGCACAGAAACGTGTAGTGAATGAATTGTGTGTAGAATTAAAGAGTACAGTTCGAATGAATCGTCTACTTCAAGGAGATGTAGGTTCTGGGAAAACAGTAGTTGCTGCCATTGCAATTTACGCATCGATTACAGCAGGTTTTCAAGGTGCGCTGATGGCTCCTACGGAAATTCTTGCAGAACAACATGCTGCTACTCTTGCGGAGTGGCTTGAACCTTTTAATGTAACGGTAGCTTTCCTCTCGGGATCGACAAAAGCAAAGGCGAGGGTAAGTTTGTTAGAGAGGTTAGAATCTGGTGAAATCGATTTACTGATTGGAACGCATGCGCTTATTCAACCAGATGTTGTGTTTAAGAATCCTGGACTTGTAATTACAGACGAACAACATCGATTCGGTGTCGAACAACGGCGTGTTTTACGGGATAAAGGACTTAATCCAAATGTATTGTTTATGACGGCAACTCCAATTCCGCGGACATTAGCCATTACCGTTTTTGGTGAAATGGATGTATCTGTGTTAGATGAATTGCCTGCGGGGCGAAAAGAAATTGAAACGCATTGGTTAAAAGAAGAATCGATTTTACCTGTTTTACAAAAGATGGAAAAGGAATTACGAGCAGGTCGTCAAGCTTATGTAATCTGTCCTTTAATCGAGGAGTCCGACAAATTGGACGTTCAAAATGCCGTTGATGTACATAGTCAATTAACACAGCATTTTAAAGGTCAATTTAATGTCGGACTTATGCACGGCCGTCTCCATTCAGATGAAAAAGATGCGATCATGCGTGAGTTTAGTGAAGGGGACATTCATGTTCTTGTTTCGACAACAGTAGTAGAAGTAGGCGTTAACGTTCCCAACGCGACATTTATGCTCATTTACGATGCGGGTCGATTCGGTCTTTCCCAGCTTCATCAACTTAGGGGAAGAGTGGGTAGAGGGGCGGACCAGTCGTATTGTGTTCTTCTGGCCGACCCGAAAACAGATGAGGGTAAAGAGCGAATGCAAACAATGACGGAAACAAATGACGGTTTCGTTCTCGCTGAAAAAGACCTCGAACTCAGAGGAGCAGGCGACTTTTTCGGTAAAAAACAAAGCGGTATGCCTGAATTCAAAATTGCGGACCTCGTCCATGACTTTAGAGCCCTCGATACCGCACGAAAAGATGCTGAGAAACTTTTGAATTCCACTTACTTCTGGGAAGCGGACGAGTATAAGATACTCAGACAACAACTTGAAGCCTCAGGGGCTCTTGGGAATGAACGAATCGACTAAAGTGTTTGATTGAAACGGATATATCCGACACCTTGGTGCATATATCCGACAAATCTGTGGTTATATCAGGCACTTCGTGGGGTTTATCCGACACATCACTGATTATATCCGACACTTTGAGTAGTTTATCCGCAAATCAGGACCTACTACCTAGTGAGGCGGTTGGGGAAAAACAACATTTTGTGCTTTCCGCTTTTCAATGTGTCTAGTCTCCAGGCGCCAACTCTTCGGTCACAAGTTGTTTATCCAAGGCGGCAAAGTACGCCACCGTGGATAAACCTCTTGTGCCTGTCAGAGCTAAACGGCGCCTTGCGCTTTTCGGGACTGTCTAGTCTCCAGGCGCCAACCCCTCGGGTCACAAGCAATTTATCCAAGTAGGCAAAGTGCGCCTCCGTGGATAAATGTCTTGTGCCTGTCGGGGCTAAACGGCGGCCCACAGGACGTGGGTTGTGCAGTCGTTGCCACAGGACGTGGCGAACTTAGACTGCCCTCCTTCTTTCTATGCTTGCTTTCTCATTTCTATCTTTATATACTGTTGTTAGTACCAAGTCCTAATATAGAGGGTGAAATGATTGCGTATGCCTAAAGTGGAGAGGCAACGGTTGCTTGGTGATTTGTTGGAGGAGAATCCGTTTCATACAGATGATGATCTTTCCAAGCACTTTAACGTGAGTGTCCAGACAATCCGTTTAGACCGGCTTGAGCAAGGAATACCAGAGTTACGTGAACGAATTAAAAATGTAGCGGCGAAAACATTGACGGGTGAACTCAAATCGATGCACACGGATGAAATCATTGGTGATATTGTCGATTTGAAACTAGATGTTCGAGCACTTTCCATATTTGATGTAACAGAAGATCATGTATTCCAACGAAATGGAATTGCGCGCGGTCATCATTTATTTGCACAAGCGAATTCTCTTGCTGTTGCGGTTTTAGATGACGAACTTGCTTTAACGGTAAAATCGACAATTCATTTTGTGAAGCCGGTTAAAGCGGGCGATCGAGTAGTTGCACGCGCGGAAGTAAATAACGAAGAATCGAATCATAAGAGGACGAAAGTGGAAGTCGTTTCTGAAGTAGATGGGGAAACGGTTTTTACGGGTGAATTCTTAATGTATCGAACGACTGATAAAGTGCAGGAGGAATTATTATGATCATAGCTGTCGATGGAATGGGTGGAGATCATGCCCCTGGTGAAATCGTTGCTGGGGTACTTGAAAGCTTAACTGCATTCGATGATATACAAATACATATATACGGCGATGAGTCAAAGATGGCGCCGTACTTGAAGGAACACGATCGACTAAAGGTGTTTCATTGTACAGAAGTAATTGAAGCGGACGACGAACCGGTGCGTGCGATTCGTAAGAAAAAAGATGCTTCAATGGTGCGCATGGCTCAGGCTGTAAAAGACGGAGAAGCAGATGCATGTGTTTCTGCAGGTAATACGGGTGCGCTTATGTCAGCGGGATTGTTCATAGTCAATCGTATTGACGGCATTGAGCGACCGGCTCTTGCTCCGACGCTTCCAACAGTGGATGGTAAAGGTTTTGTGATGATGGATGTTGGTGCGAATGCTGATGCAAAACCAACACAACTCACCCAATATGGAATTATGGGCAGTATTTATGCGGAACAAGTTCGCGGCATTAAAAATCCACGGGTCGGCTTATTAAACATTGGTACCGAAGAAGGAAAAGGAAATGAACTGACGAAAGCGGCATACGAACTTCTTTCGGAAGCTCCTATTAATTTTATCGGAAACATTGAAGCGCGAGATTTACTTGTCGGTGTTGCAGATGTAGCCATTACGGATGGTTTTACAGGAAATATGATATTAAAAACAATTGAAGGTACGGCAAGTGGTTTTTTCACGATGTTGAAAGAAGTGTATGGTTCATCTACGAAAACGAAACTGTCTGCAGCTCTTGTGAAAAATGAACTTCGTGGGTTGAAAAAGAAAATGGATTACACGGAATATGGCGGCGCGGGTTTATTTGGATTAAATTCTCCGGTCATTAAAGCGCATGGATCTTCTAATGCGAATGCGATATACAATGCAATCCGCCAGGCTCGAACAATGGTGGCTTATGACGTATGTGGCATCATCCGAAAAACAATTAAGGAGGGAAATGCTGAATGACAAAGATTGCTTTCATATTCCCGGGACAAGGATCGCAAGTTGTTGGAATGGGAAAAGAATTTACGGAAACAAATGAAAAGAGTAAACTTTTTTTAGAGAAAGCAGATCATGAACTTTCGTATGCTTTAAGCAAACTCATTTTAGAAGGCCCTGCAGAGGATCTCACATTAACATACAATGCACAGCCGGCCCTCTTAACGGTTGGAACGATGATTGCTTCTAGATTGGCTGATGAAGGAATCGAGCCGGATTACACCGCTGGTCACAGTCTTGGAGAATACACTGCACTTGTTGCATCAGGCGTACTTTCTTTTGAAGATGCTGTTTTAGCGGTTCACCAACGTGGAAATTTTATGAATGAAGCGGTTCCTGCCGGTGAAGGGGCTATGGCTGCAATTCTAGGTTTGAGTAATGAAAAGATTATAGAAGTAACGGATGCCATTACAGCAAAAGGTCATGCGGTTCAACCGGCCAATTTAAATTGCCCGGGACAAATTGTGATTTCAGGCACAAAGCTAGGCGTTGAAACAGCTTGTGTGGAACTGAAAGAAGCGGGTGCGAGACGTGCCTTGCCGCTAAATGTTAGTGGGCCTTTCCATTCTTCACTTATGAAACCTGCTGCGAAACACCTTGAAAAAATGTTAGGTGCAATTGAAATGAGTGAAGCTTCGGTACCGGTAATTGCGAATGTAAATGCTTCAGTTGTACAAAATTCGGATGAAATAAAAAAACTACTTGTCGAACAGCTCTATTCCCCTGTATTATGGGAGGATTCCGTTCGAACAATGCTTGACCTTGGGGTTACACATTTTATTGAATGTGGACCGGGTAAAGTGTTGAGTGGACTCGTAAAGAAGATTAGTAAAGAAGTAGAAGTCTATGCAGTTTATGACGAATCGACACTACAAGAAGTGTTAGAAGCTTCGAAAGGGTGGTCTGAATGAATAGGTTCACAGGAAAAGCGGCAATCGTCACAGGGGCATCTCGCGGAATTGGCCGGGAAATCGCTCTGCAATTAGCAAAAGAAGGCGCAAAAGTTGCTGTCAACTACAGCGGCAGCAAAGATAAAGCCGATGAAGTTGTTCAATTGATTACTGATTCGGGCGGTGAAGCATTTGCGATTCAAGCAGATGTTTCTCAAACAGACAGTGTGAAAAATATGGTGGACCAAACACTTGAGAGATTTGGTTCAATCGATATACTTGTAAATAATGCTGGAATTACACGAGATAATTTACTTATGAGAATGAAAGAGGACGAGTGGGATGATGTCCTTAACATTAATCTTAAAGGTGTATTTCTGTGTACAAAAGGTGTCACACGACAAATGATGAGGCAACGTGCTGGCAAAATTGTGAACGTTGCATCTATTGTTGGTGTTTCGGGAAATCCAGGTCAAGCGAATTACGTGGCGGCAAAAGCAGGTGTTATTGGATTTACCAAAACGGTTGCAAAAGAATTAGCTACGCGTAATATTAATGTAAATGCTGTTGCCCCAGGATTTATTACAACAGATATGACAGAGGCGTTAAGTGATGAAGTGAAAGAACAAATGACGAGTGTGATACCACTTGGAAAATTGGGCAGTCCTGAAAACGTAGCACGGACCGTACTCTTTCTACTTTCTGAAGATGCAGCGTATATTACGGGACAGACCATCCATGTTGATGGTGGAATGGTAATGTAATTGTAAATTGAATCGTACAACTTCGAGGGGAGGTGACAAATTTGTCAACAGTACTTAGTCGTGTAACAAAAGTAATCGTCGATCGTCTTGGCGTCGACGAAAGTGAAATTAAACCAGAAGCTTCATTCCGTGAAGACCTCGGCGCAGACTCTTTGGATGTCGTTGAACTTGTAATGGAATTAGAAGATGAATTCGATATGGAAATTTCCGATGATGATGCAGAAAAAATTACAACAGTCGGTGATACAGTTTCATATATCGAAAGTAAAGTGAAATAATAGACATTTTAACAGAGACCTTTTCATCCTTTCATTTTGAAAGGATTGGAAGTGTCTCTTTTCACTTTTGCACTCAGTCCATTAAACAGTTAAAATTAAAGGGATATTACGAAGAGAGGCAGAATCAACTCTATGACAAATAAGAGTACGAACGGTAAAAGTAGTAAAGTTCCACTTCCGCTAACTGTGCGGAATCGTTTTAACGAACTTCAAGAAAAATTATCGATAACATTTAACGACAGTTCTTTGCTGTATAACGCATTTACGCATTCATCCTATGTGAATGAGCATCGTAGAAAGAATTTTACGGATAATGAACGACTTGAATTTTTAGGGGATGCAGTTTTAGAACTAGGAGTATCCCGTTTTCTCTATTCGGCTGAGCCTAATATGAGTGAAGGGCAGCTGACGAAATTACGCGCAGCTATCGTTTGCGAACCGGCACTCGTTAAGTTTGCAAATGAGCTGAATTTTGGCCGTTATGTACTACTTGGTAAAGGTGAAGAACAAACGGGTGGCAGAATGCGTCCGGCACTTCTTGCGGATGTATTTGAAGCGTTTATTGGTGCGTTATATATGGACCAAGGTATGGTACCCGTAACAAAGTTTCTTGAAAATGTAATTTTTCCGAAAGTTACAATCGGTGCTTTTTCGCATGTGATGGATTATAAAAGTGGGTTACAGGAAATTATTCAACAGACAAATCATGGGCAACTTGAATATGAAGTCGTTGAAGAAAAAGGTCCTGCACATTCGAAAGAGTTTGTTACTGTTGTCCGGCTTGGAGAGAAACAGCTGGGTGTAGGCAGTGGTAAATCGAAAAAAGAGGCTGAGCAAGAAGCAGCACGCAACGCAATTGATGAATTGAAGAGGCAGCAAGCCGGAGGAGAGATTTAAAAGTGTTTCTAAAAAGGCTTGAAATAATTGGATTCAAATCATTTGCCGAGAAAATCGAAATTGATTTTGTTCCAGGAGTCACCGCTATCGTTGGACCCAATGGTAGCGGGAAGAGTAATATTACGGATGCAATCCGATGGGTACTTGGAGAACAATCAGCAAAATCCCTACGTGGTGCGAAGATGGAAGATGTGATTTTTGCCGGAAGTGATTCTAGGAAACCGTTGAACTTTGCGGAAGTCACTTTAATTCTGGATAATTCTAAAGGTCTTTTTCCGTTGGATTATACAGAGATTAGTGTGAGTAGAAGAGTTTTCCGCTCCGGAGAAAGTGTTTATTTATTAAACAAACAACAATGTCGCTTAAAAGACATTAATGATGTATTTATGGATTCTGGTCTTGGCAAGGAATCTTTTTCAATCATTTCTCAAGGTCGTGTGGATGAAGTGCTGAACAGTCGTCCTGAGGAAAGACGTAATATATTTGATGAAGCGGCAGGAGTATTGAAATATCGAACGAGAAAAAAGAAGGCCGAGCATAAGCTGTTTGAAACCGCGGATAATTTGGACCGTGTTTTAGATATATTAAAAGAGCTTGAAACACGTATTGGTCCACTGAAAAAGAATGCAGAAGCAGCAGAGAAATATGCCATTCTTTCCGAAGAGACGCAAGATGCAGACATCACTTTGTTGAACTATGATGCGCGAAACCAACATGCTGAAATAGAAAAGAAAATGATGGAAGCAAAGAACATCTATGAAAAGAATACTGAACTGGAAGAGTTGTTGGAAAAAAACGGTGCCGAGTCCGATCGTTTTAAAGCGCAGTTGGCCCAATTAGACATCGAAATGGATGCTCTTCAGAAAAAACTTGTAAGCAGCAGTGCTGAGACTGAAAAATGGGAAGGAAGAAGACTTCTTTCGGTCGAGAAAAGGCGTAATGCCCATCAACAAGTTGAACGAATTCATTCCGATCTAGCGCTTGCAAAAATTGAACAAGATGAACTGAACTTGAAATTACAAGATTCTCAAAAACGACTTGCATCAATTCAATCGGAATATGAAACAGTTACGAAGGAAATAGATGATGTTGCTCAAGTTTTAAAAAGATCCGTTAAGGAAACCGAAAAAGAAATCGAGCAATTGAAATCGGTGTACATTGATCGATTAAATGAAGAAGCGACGATAAGAAATGACTTGAAGCATGCGAATGAACGACTTGTTGGAGAGAAGACTTCATCTGAAAAGTACTTCCAACAAACGTCATCCCTAAGCGATCGATTCAAGGTGCTTACATCTGAGAAGATGCAAAAGGAACAATCCGTACGTAAAGTAAAAGAACAGGCGAAAGAAACGGAACTAAAATACAAACAGACAACTGAAACAGTGCGAGCGGCAGAAGATGAACTTCGTGGAAAACAAGAATTGCTTCAAAAAGCATTCAACAGGCAACATGAAATGCAAGGAAGAATACGAGCGCTTGAAAGTATGGAAGCGGATTTCTCGGGTTTTTTCTTAGGAGTCAAAGAAGTTCTTGTTGCGAATAGAGACGGAAAGTTAACAGGTATTAATGGTGCTGTAGCTGAACTTATCAATGTTGAAAGTGCGTATGTCAAAGCGATTGAAACAGCTCTTGGAGGTGCGTCGCAAAATATCGTAACGACATCTGAAAAAGAAGCTCGTCAGGCAATTGCTTATTTGAAATCTAAAAATGCCGGTAGGGCTACATTTTTGCCGCGTGATGTTATGAAGTCAAGGATGATTCAACCGGCTACACTAAGCCTAGCAAAACAGCATCCTGAGTTCGTAGGGACAGCTAGTAGCCTCGTTCAAACGGAAGATGAGTACCGGGATATTACTGAAAATCTTCTGGGAAATGTGCTTGTTGCAACTTCTTTAGCGAGCGCGACAGAAATTGCAAAAACTATTGGCTATCGGTACCGGGTCGTAACTATAGACGGTGATATTGTAAATGCGGGTGGTTCTCTTACAGGTGGTGGCGTTAAAGGCCAGGCATCAGTTTTTTCACGTAAGGCTGAGTTGGAAACTTTAAAGGTACAACTCGTTCAAATGGCATCATCCATCGATTCCGCAAAAAAAATCATTGGTGATATGAAAATGGAGATTGCCGGTTTTATGCACGAAATGGAGCAGTTGCGTCATTTGACTGAAGTACTTCAACTTGAAATTGCAACTGGGGAATCTGGAATTCGTGAAACAGACATAGCTATTCGATCCATTGAAAGTGAAATTACTACATCTGAATTGGAGAGAAAAGGGTTTGAAAGTACGGGTTCTACTCTATTAAAACGTAAAAAAGAACTGGAAGAACAACATTTACTCGTTAAAAAAGATTTGGATAAAATATCGGCTGAGGTGGTCATGTTGGAACGACTCGCTGCTGATTGGCGTCAGGAAGAAGCGATTCTAACAGCCAAGATTTTTGACTTGCGCGAACGTGCGGCGGTTCTTCGAGAGCAACGGACTCATTATAAAAAGTCGATTGACGAGACGGTACATACAATCGAAGCGGTAAAACGTAAAATCACATTATTGGCTGAAGAAGTAGATTATTTCACAGGAAATAGTGAAGATGGCGATTTAACTTCGGAAGAAATTAGTGAACGAATCCAAAAAACGTTAGCTGAAAAAGAACACTTTGAAACTGAAGTGAACAACAGTAGGAAGAAGCGATTGGAACTCGTCCAATACGTCGATGAAAAAGAACTGCTTCTTAAAACTCTTAGGGAAAAGTCCGCTGTTATTGTGTCTCAATTAAATAAATTGACCGTTGAAAAATCTCGGTTGGAAGTGAAATACGAAGCCGTAACTGGGCGACTGTTAAACGAATACGGTCTTCATCCCGATTTTGCTGCGGTCATTGAATTCGACGAAGTGGAAACAAGAAAGAGACTTTCTGAACTCAAGCGTAAACTTGCGGAAATTGGGCCTGTTAATCCCGGTGCAGTTGTCGAATATGCTGAAGTATCTGAACGATACGAGTTTTTAACAGAGCAACGAAATGATTTGTTGGATGCTAAAAGCACATTGCAAGAAGCGATGTCCGAAATGGATCAAGAAATGACGACCCGTTTCTCTGCAACGTTTGATGCAGTTCAAAACCGTTTCCGTGATGTGTTTAAGGAAATGTTTGGCGGTGGTGATGCAGATTTAATTTTAACAAATCCTTCGAATTTACTCGAAACAGGTGTGGATATCATTGCTCGTCCTCCGGGTAAAAAGCTTCAGAACTTGAGTTTGTTGTCCGGTGGGGAACGTGCTTTGACGGCAATTGCACTTCTGTTTTCAATCATCGAAGTGAGACCGGTTCCGTTTTGTATACTGGATGAGGTTGAGGCGGCACTCGACGAGGCGAACGTCTTACGTTACAGTAAATACTTAAATAGGTTTTCAGATAAGACCCAATTTATCGTCATTACACATCGTAAAGGAACGATGGAAGGTGCAGATGTTCTTTACGGAATAACAATGCAGGAATCAGGTGTCTCCAAGTTAATTTCTGTAAAACTGTCAGAAGTTCCAGAAGAGGCTCTTATATAAAAGGAGTGATTCGTAGTGTCTTTTTTTAGGAAAATGAAAGAAAAAATCACAGGTTCAAATGATGCAGTAACGGATAAATTTAAAGAAGGTCTCGCGAAGACCCGAAATCAGTTTACGTCTAAGGTCAATGATCTTGTCGCACGATTTAGAGAAATCGATGAAGAGTTTTTTGAAGAACTTGAGGAATTATTGCTGCAAGCCGATGTTGGCGTTGAGACCGTAATGGAATTAATCGACCAATTAAAACTTGAAGTGCAAAGAAAAAACAAAAAAGATACTGCTGGAATACAGTCCGTTATTTCCGAGAAGCTTGTAGAAATTTATAATGCAGGCGAAGAATTGGACGTTCGGTTAAACATTCAAGAAGATGAGTTAACGGTTATATTAATGGTTGGTGTCAACGGTGTTGGAAAAACAACGACTATCGGTAAACTAGCAGCACGTCTTTTGGCCGAGGGTAAAACCGTAATGCTTGCGGCGGGAGATACGTTCCGTGCAGGTGCTATTGACCAATTGGTCGTTTGGGGTGAGCGTGCGGGTGTAGAAGTGATTCGGCAATCTGAAGGGTCGGACCCGGCAGCAGTTATGTATGATGCCATCCGGGCAGCGAAAAACCGGAAAATTGACGTCTTAATTTGTGATACCGCAGGTCGATTGCAAAACAAAGTGAATTTGATGAATGAACTTCAAAAAATTCACCGCGTCATAAGTAAAGAAGTCGAAGGTGCACCACATGAAGTGTTGCTTGCACTTGACGCTACGACGGGCCAGAATGCTCTTGTTCAAGCACAAACGTTCAAGGAAGCAACAAATGTTACGGGTATTGTGTTAACGAAGCTGGACGGTACTGCCAAAGGTGGAATTGTTCTTGCGATTCGTAACAAATTAAATATTCCTGTAAAATTTGTCGGTCTGGGTGAAGGTGTAGATGATTTACAACCGTTTGACACGGAAAAGTATGTCTATGGTTTATTCGCAGATGGACTTGAATTAGAAGAAGAGATACTAGACAAGTAAAATAGCTTGACAGCAAGTGTTGGCCATAATATGATTGAATATGAGTACGTGTACTTGAGAGGGAGAGTCCAATGTCGCTTGTAAAAACAACACGCATTAATTTCCTCTTTGATTTTTATCAAACTCTTTTGACGGATAAACAGAGACTCTATATGAACTTATATTACTCTGAGGATCTATCACTTGGTGAAATATCTGGAGAATACGGAATTTCTCGTCAAGCTGTTTACGATAATGTTCGCAGAACTGAAGCGATGCTTGAAGATTACGAACTTAAATTGAATTTATTTTCCAAGCATCAAGAACGTTTAAAAGCCATCGAAAGTTTAGAACAATTAATTCAAGGAACAGATGACCAATCGGAAAAGATGCGAAACCTGTTGGTCGGATTAAAAGACTATGACTAGGAGGCGGCGTGCATGGCATTTGAAGGATTGGCCGAGCGGCTGCAAGGAACGCTCCAAAAAATTAGGGGCAAAGGTAAGGTAAACGAGGCAGATGTTAAAGAGATGATGCGTGAGGTTCGTTTCGCGCTTATTGAAGCTGATGTTAACTTAAAAGTAGTAAAAGAATTCGTTAAAACGGTTAGTGAACGTGCAATAGGACAGGAAGTTGTGAAAAGTTTAACTCCAGGTCAGCAAGTCGTCAAAATTGTAAAAGATGAATTGACAAACCTGATGGGTGGAGAACAAAACCCAATTCAGTTTGCCCGGAAATCACCAACAGTCATTATGATGATTGGTCTACAAGGTGCCGGAAAGACGACAACTTCAGGTAAATTAGCAGCGGTACTTCGCAAACGTCACAACAAAAAACCGCTTCTCGTTGCAGCAGATGTTTATAGACCTGCAGCAATCCAACAATTGGAAACAATAGGGAAACAATTAACCATACCTGTATTTGCTCTCGGAACAGATATTTCTCCTGTAGAAATTGTGCGACAAGCACTTGTTGAAGCTGAGAATGAGCATCACGATGTCGTAATTATCGATACAGCTGGTAGACTACATGTCGATGAGAAACTCATGCAAGAGCTTGCTGACATTCGCGATCTTACAACGCCGGACGAAGTGTTCTTAGTTGTCGATGCGATGACCGGTCAAGATGCGGTGAATGTTGCGAAAAACTTTAACGACACTGTTGGCATAACAGGTGTTGTACTTACAAAACTTGACGGTGATACGCGCGGTGGTGCTGCATTATCCATTCGCTCAGTAACCGATAAGCCTATTAAGTTTGTCGGTATGGGTGAGAAAATGGATGCACTGGAACCGTTTCATCCGGAACGAATGGCTTCGAGAATTCTAGGTATGGGTGACGTGCTGTCACTTATAGAGAAAGCGCAAGAAAACGTTGATGAAGACAAAGCGAAGGAACTCGAAGAAAAGTTCCGAACGCAGTCGTTTACATTGGATGACTTTCTTGATCAATTGCAACAAGTTAAGAAAATGGGTCCATTGGATGATTTATTGAAAATGATGCCAGGGGCTGGAAAAATTAAAGGGCTTGAAAACGCTAAGGTGGACGAGAGCCAAATGGGCCGTGTGGAGGCAGTTATCCAATCGATGACTCCTACGGAACGAACAACACCAGACATCATTAATGCTAATCGACGTCGACGAATTGCTAAAGGTTCGGGAACAACGATTCAAGATGTGAATCGTTTACTCAAACAATTCGAAGATATGAAGAAAATGATGAAGCAGATGACGGGCATGCAACAAAAAGGTAAAAAGAAGATGAAAATGCCTGGTTTGGATTCATTTTTTAAATAAAAACACACTCAAAATAAATTTATTTTAGGGTGTTAAGAGAAAAGACTTTACAAACAAACAAAAGCTTGATAACATACTATCTTGTGTGAAACTATTCGGAGGTGCAATAATTAATGTCAGTTAAAATTCGTCTTAAACGTATTGGAGCAAAGAAGTCTCCAGTCTATCGTATTGTAGTAGCGGACTCACGTTCACCACGTGACGGTCGTCAAATCGAAACAGTGGGTACTTACAATCCATTGAAAACACCGGTGGAACTAAAAATCAATGAAGAATCAGCTCTTAAATGGCTTCATAATGGTGCACAACCATCTGATACTGTCCGTAACCTATTTTCTGATCAAGGGATCATGGAGAAATTCCATAACTCTAAATTAGGCAAATAATTTAGGAGGGGTGTACATGAAGCAGCTGATTGAAACAATCGTCAAACCGTTAGTCGATTATCCCGACGATGTTCGGGTTGAAATGGATGAATACGATAGTCGAATTACTTATAAGCTTTCCGTCAATGCTGAAGATATGGGCAAAGTGATTGGAAAGCAAGGCCGTGTTGCGAAAGCGATACGTACTATAGTTTATTCAGCAGCAGGAAGTCACCACGGTAAGAGAGTGAACGTAGAAATTATAGATTGATGCAAAAAAAGAAGGAGCCTATGTTCCTTCTTTTTTTGCATCATATTAAGGAAGTGTAAAGTGATGGAATGGTTTAATGTAGGTAAAATCGTAAATACTCATGGTATTCGCGGAGAAGTTCGTGTGAATTCATATACAGACTTTCCTGAGGAACGCTATGCTGTCGGAAATACACTTGATTTATTTATGCCGGATAGCGACAAATCCATTAAATTGACGATAGCCAGTCATAGGAAACATAAAAACTTTGAATTATTAACATTTGAAAATCATCCCAATATGGTTGATGTTGAAAAGTATAGAGACGGCATGTTTAAAGTTTCTGAAAAACATCTGAGTGAGCTTGAGGATGGCGAGTTTTATTACCATGAAATTCTTGGTTGTACGGTTGTAACGACTGAAGGATTAGAGCTTGGTAAAATTACGGACATTCTAGAAACAGGTGCGAAAGATGTCTGGACAATTACACCTGAAAAAGGAAAACCGCATTATATTCCATACATTGATGAATTTGTGAAAGAAATCGATATCGATGCAAAAAGAATTGTCATTGAGCCGATCGAAGGACTGCTTTCATGATGAAAGTCGATGTACTATCCCTTTTTCCGGAAATGTTTGAAGGAGTTCTTCATTCGTCAATCATGAAAAAGGCACAGGCGAATGACGCTGTTTCGTTTAATGTCATTAACTTTCGTGATTATGCGACAGATAAGCATCACAAGGTAGATGATTATCCTTACGGCGGTGGTGCGGGAATGGTCCTTAAACCTGAACCTCTTTTTGCTGCGATAGAAGATGTGACAGTGGATACCGAAAAGCCACCCCGTATCATTTTACTGTGTCCGCAAGGTGAAAAATTCACTCAGAAAAAATCAGAAGAACTATCTTCTGAAGAACATCTTATCTTCATTTGTGGCCATTACGAAGGGTACGACGAGCGAATTCGAGATGTGCTTGTTACGGATGAATTATCGCTTGGAGACTTCGTCTTAACGGGTGGAGAGATTGCTGCAATGGCTATCATTGATAGCGTCGTTCGACTTTTGCCAAACGTACTCGGCAATGTGGATTCCCCGATGTTGGATTCGTTTTCAACAGGACTCCTCGAACATCCTCACTATACTCGGCCCGCAAACTTTAAAGGCATGGAAGTACCAGAAGTTCTTCTATCGGGAAATCATGCGAAGATAAATCAATGGCGTGAAGAACAATCTCTAATTCGGACATATGAGAGAAGAAAAGACTTACTCGAAACTGCTCCACTTACAGATTTTCAACGTACATTACTGAAACAATTAGAACGAAATAAATAAAAAGATGAACTTGCACAGGCAGCGACATTGTGGTAGTATCTTGTATGTGCTTCTAAAATGAAGTACATACTGACTGATGTTCCGCTGCAAAAGCAAAAGTGCAAGAACATCCGCGGAGAAGGAGAGAAAAAAATGCAAAACATTGTAGCAGAAATCACAAAAGATCAGCTTCGTACAGACCACCCGGAATATCGTGCGGGAGACACTGTGAAATTACACGTTAAAGTCGTTGAGGGAACGCGCGAGCGTATCCAAATTTATGAAGGTGTTGTTATTGCACGTCGTGGGGGAGGAATCAGTGAAACATTCACGGTTCGTAAAATCTCCAATGGTGTTGGTGTTGAACGTACATTCCCTGTACATACACCGAAAATTGTTCAAATAGAAGTTACTCGTCGTGGTAAAGTACGCCGTGCGAAATTGTACTATCTTCGTAGCCTACGCGGAAAAGCTGCACGTATTAAAGAAATTCGATAATAGAGAACTAAGATTTAGGGAGGCCATCTACTACGGCCTCCCTTCTTTTTGCCCGATATAAGAATAGACTGTACAATAAAGAAAGTATAAGGCGAGGGGGCTTTAACAATGGATGAAAAGAAACCTAAAAACGAAACTTGGGAATGGGTAAAAGCGCTCTTAATTGCTTTTGGACTGGCCGCAATTATTCGTCTATTTTTATTTACTCCAATTGTGGTAGACGGTATATCTATGATGCCGACGCTTTCAGATGGAGACCGGATGGTTGTAAACAAAATCGGTTATACCATTGGTAAGCCGAAACGTTTTGATATCGTGGTTTTTCATGCCCCTGAACAAAAAGATTATATTAAACGGATCATTGGACTTCCTGGCGATGAAGTGGAATATATTGATGATGTTTTATATATTAACGGGAATGCATACGAAGAACCTTATCTTGATAAATACAAAGACGAAGTTTCTGATAGACCACTCACCGAGGACTTTTCACTCGAAGATAAGATTCAAAGCAAGACAGTTCCTGAAGGTTATATATTTGTTCTCGGAGATAATCGGAGAAAGAGTAAAGATTCAAGACATATCGGAGTTATAGCAATCGACGAGATTATAGGCAATACCAAAATTGTCTTCTGGCCGATAAAAGATTTCGGAATCGTCGACTGACGAAAGGAGATAAATGCATGACAATTCAATGGTTTCCAGGCCATATGGCAAAAGCACGAAGAGAAGTAACTGAGAAATTAAAGCTCGTTGATATTGTGTTTGAACTCATTGATGCTAGATTACCTTTATCATCTAGAAATCCAATGATAGACGATGTAATTCATCAAAAGGCAAGACTTCTAATATTAAATAAGGCAGATCTCGCGGATGATAATGAGACGGCTAAGTGGATTCGATACTTTGAGGACCGGGGAGATCGAGCAATCTCGATTAACTCGTTCGAAGGTAAAGGAATGCTGGCTATCACTAAAGCAGCTAAAGAAATATTAGAGCCAAAGCATGAGCGGATGCGCAGTCGGGGAATTCGTCCAGGAGCCATTCGGGCGATGATTGTTGGTATTCCAAACGTAGGGAAATCAACATTAATCAATCGTTTGGCGAAGAAAAACATTGCGAAAACAGGTAATACACCCGGTGTTACAAAAGCGCAACAATGGATAAAATACGGTAAAGAACTTGAGCTATTGGATACACCAGGTATTCTTTGGCCGAAATTTGAAGACAAAGAAGCGGGTTATAAATTAGCTCTAACAGGCGCCATCAAAGACACGATTCTTAATATGGAGGATTTAGCCATTTACGGTCTCCGTTTTCTTGAGGAGCACTATCCAAATCGTCTCAGCCAAAGATACGGTCTTACAAAAGTGGATGACAGCATCATTGAAGTTTTAACGAGCATCGGAGAACTTCGTAAAGTCTATACAACTGGCGGAGAAGTCGATTTTGACAAAGTGTCTGAAATGATTGTACGAGACATTCGCGGCGAACATTTAGGTAAACTTACCTTCGACTTTGTTTGAAAAGTTTTAAAGTAAGCAAATTATAGTAAATAAATTGAAGACCGATGCCGTATGTGGAATTTCACTGGGCAATCGGTCTTTCTTACTTCAAATAGGGCTCCAACTATTCCAGATGGTGCTTTCCAGCAAAGAAGAATACACTTCATTCGTCTTTGGGCGTGGCCTCATTCAGTCTCCTCGTCGCGAAGAGCACGCTCCTGTGGCTCGGTGGCCGAATTGAAATGCATTCGTCCTTGTTCCCGCTGGAGTCGCCATCGTGCATTCCAAGCAACTAATATTATGCTTCAAGGTCTTATAATTCTTACTTCAAAGAGTCGAAAAAATGCTTTAGTAACCGATAGATACTGATAGGGAAACAAATATGTTAGTGGTTTTTCATCAAATGATGTTGGCGAAAAACTCCAGTCGATGATTATTTCAAATGGAACCTTACTTGTTACGATATATATATAAGGAACTTATAATTCCCGCAGACTTTAGCTAATTGGAGTGCAGACCGGCGACTCCAATGGGATCAGCGTGACAGTCGAGACCCCACAGGAGCGTGGTTTTCGCGACGAGGAGGCTCGATGCGCGCCCCATGGAACGCGTCCGGTCGGAACGGAGATTAGCGTGTAGTGACAACATCTTCTTTGGAAAACTTAACTTATTGTACAACCATATAAAAGTCGAAAACGTGGAAGGTGATCAACATGAAAACGATAAAAGAAATCACTGAGCAACTGCAATCGGCCAAAGAGCCGGAACCTTGGATGGCAGAGCTCTCAGAAGACTCTAGAGCTGGCGTGAAAGCCGCTCTGAACAGATGGCAACGGCAATACGATAAAAATGAACTTATTAAAAATGCCCATATCACTAAGATAGCCTTCGACCGCTCGTTTGTGCGCTCTGAAGAGGAACTCGTTGCAGGAGTTGACGAGGCGGGTCGGGGACCGTTAGCGGGCCCTGTGGTGACTGCAGCGGTTATTTTACCGGCAGACACGCGCGAGCTAATTGGATTAGATGATTCAAAAGCAATTACAAAACAAAACCGCGAGAGATTTGCTGAAATCATTAAGAGAATCGCAATTGATTATTCCGTTCATATTCAGCCAGCCACAACCATTGATGCTATGAACATTTACGCAGCCACAAGAGATTCGATGGAACAGGCCGTAAACGAACTCACTGTATCTCCGCATTTTGTTATTGTTGATGCAATGTCCCTTACGATTTCATGCCCAACGGCTTCGGTAATAAAAGGGGATGCAAAGAGTTTAGTTGTCGCAGCAGCTTCTATATTGGCTAAGACAGAACGAGATGCAATAATGGATGATTTACATAATGAATTTCCTATGTATCACTTTATTAATAATGCAGGATATGGAACAGCCAAACACTTAGAAGCACTTGAAGAATTCGGACCTTGTGAGCATCACCGTAGAAGTTTTGAACCTATCAAATCAATGACATCGGAAAGGAGGACGTAACAATGAGTTTTGGGGCAATGACTTCTGTGAGTGCACAATCCTCAATGCCTGCTGCCGAAAATAAGCCACTTGTTTTAAAAGAAGGCCAATTATTTCACGGCCAAATAAAGCAACTTTTCCCGGGACAAATGGCTGAAGTTCAAATTGGCGGTCAAAAATTATACGCAAAGTTGGAAGTACCACTGAAGGCCGGAGATTCTTACTATTTTCAAGTATCCGCGGTAAAACCTGAATTGCAATTGAAAATTATATCGGGGCCGATGAGTGGCTCGGAAGGTCCGGTGCGTCAACTTGCAAGTCTTATGGAGTCCATGCAACTTCCCAAAACTGCTGAAATGCAGGAGTTGCTGACCTTTGTACTGAAAAGTAAGATACCGATGACTAGAGAGAGTTTAATGCAAGCAGAAGCACTGTTGAAAACTGTCCCCACAGCCGCGAGAGTTGAAGCACTAGCGACAATCCAGAAGATGGTTGAGCTGAAGGTGCCTTTTAACGAAAGTGTTTTCAAAGCTCTTTTTGGCGTTGAATCCAAAGAGGGGTTACATACTTCACTTACTTCTTTAAAAAGTTTAATGGTGTCCGATACAACGATTCCTCCGCAGATGAAGCAAGCAATACTAGCATCGCTTGAAACTGTTGAAAAGCCGTTTCTGCAAGCGACGGGAAGAGCGGCTCTTGGACAAGCTTTATTGACGCTGCTTAATCCCGCAGAAAGTACAGAAAGTCGTTTCGCAACAGTACAATTATTAAAAGGTGCAGATGTGTTGCCGCCAAGTACCTCCCTTGCAAATTTGCAGCAAGTATTAACCTCATTAATTTCAGAAGGGCTGTCAACCGGACAACAACCCGCGACGCAACAATCTATAACCCAAGAAATTGGCCTATTGCTCAAACAGATTAATAGTCAACCACAAAATCCTACAATGGACCAATTAACGAAGTTGAAAAACCTTGTTGCTTCGGAAACGACTCTGAGTACCGAAAATAAAGCGACGTTGACAGTATTAATAGATCGCATGACGAATTCGTTATCTACCTCCACTGGTGGAACTAAATTTGCTGCTGAATTCAGTTTGGCTCTCGCGCGAATGTCTTCTGAAAATGCAGTTGCAGTTCCTTTTACAACAACTGCGACTGGAATAAAAGAACAACTTTTAACGGCACTTAGTAGCCAAACCATACAGCCTGAGGCGATGGACAAACTAGCCGTACTCGTTAAAAATGCGGAGCAATCGAATAACCCTTCTGTTCAAAAACAACTCCAAGCTGCAGAAGTGGCAGTCACAACTGCGATGGACGGAAAAGCTATTAAAGATGCGATTCAAACGATTGTACGATCTTTTGGAATGAATTATGAGGCAGGTCTCCTTAGTCGGGATGCAAATATTGGGAATCTGGCAGCAACACTAAAACCGTTACTACTTTCTCTTATGTCAGACCCATTGATATCGCAAGCAATTAAAGAGAGTGCTGAAATGCTTGTCACGCGGATGAATGGACCCCTTCTTGCATCGAGTGACAACGGCGTTCAACATCAACTGGTTATGCAAATTCCACTCGAGTTTTTTGGTAAAAAAGTAGATGCTACTTTAGAGTGGAACGGTCGAATGAAAGAGAACGGTAAAATCGATTCCAGTTTTGCTCGAATTCTGTTTTATCTTGATTTACATTCATTGGATAAAACCATCGTCGATATGCAAGTTCAAAATAAAGTGGTGACTCTAACTGTTTACAATGCAGATAAAGACTTGAAGCTACTTGGAAACCCTATGCAGGAAAAATTAAAAGAGGGTCTAGATTCTGCAGGCTATACACTTTCAGGTGTTTTCTTTAAAGAGTTCTATGAAGAAGCAAAACGTATTGAACCGTCAAAAAAACAAGCCAATAATTTAGAGCAAGGAGTGGATTACCGCATATGAGTGAGGAAAAACAGAATCGTAAAGAAGCAGTCGCGCTTTCTTACGATCCGAATTCAAGTGGGGCTCCGACAATTGTTGCAAAAGGACGAGGGAAAATTGCTGAAAATATTTTACTTAAGGCAAAAGAACATGATGTACCCATTCAAGAAGATCCGAGTCTGGTCGAAATTCTAGGTCAATTAGATATCAATGAGTCCATACCTGAAGAGCTATATAAAGCGGTATCTGAAGTGTTTGCGTACATTTACCAAGTGGATCGTGAGCATGGCATAAAAAAAAGAACATAAAAAACATCAAACTACTTTTCGACAAATGGTATCCATCTGTGGACATTTTATGACAAGTTTACTACAATGGATAAGGCACTAAATAAAGAGTTATAAGTTCGATTGGAGGATGTAAGATGAATATCCATGAATATCAAGGAAAACAGCTTTTACGCGATTATGGCGTAGCTGTATCAACAGGAATTGTTGCTTTTTCTCCTGAAGAAGCGGTTAAGGCTGCGAAACAACTTACACCAGGAATCTATGTTGTAAAAGCACAGATCCATGCGGGTGGCCGTGGTAAAGCTGGTGGAGTTAAGATTGCAAAAAATCTTGACGAAGTTCGTGAGTACGCAAAAGAATTACTTGGTAAAGTACTTGTTACACACCAAACAGGTCCAGAAGGTAAAGAGATTAAACGTCTTCTTATCGAAGAAGGTTCAAATATTGAGAAAGAGTATTACGTAGGACTCGTTCTTGATAGCGCTACAGATCGTGTAACACTTATGGGTTCTGAAGAAGGCGGCGTAGACATCGAAGCTGTTGCTGAAGAAACTCCAGAAAAGATTTTCAAAGAAATCATCGATCCGGTTGTTGGATTGACTGGATTCCAAGCTCGTCGTATGGCTTTTAAAATGAATATACCAACGAAACTTGTAAACAAAGCAGTGAAATTCATGCTCGGTTTATACCAAGTATTCGTTGAAAAAGATGCTTCTACTGTAGAAATTAACCCTCTTGCTGTTACAGCAGAAGGTGATATTATCGCTTTAGATGCTAAATTCAACTTTGACGAAAGTGCACTATTCCGTCACAAAGACATTGTTGAACTTCGTGACTTTGACGAAGAAGATCCAAAAGAAATCGAAGCTTCAAAACATGACCTAAGCTATATTTCTCTTGATGGAAGTATTGGTTGTATGGTTAACGGTGCAGGACTTGCAATGGCGACTATGGACACTATCAATTACTATGGTGGATCTCCAGCTAACTTCCTTGACGTTGGTGGAAGTGCAACTGCAGAAAAAGTAACTGAAGCATTCAAAATCATCCTTTCAGATGAAGCTGTTAAAGGTATTTTCGTTAACATCTTTGGCGGAATTATGAAGTGTGACATTATTGCTGAAGGCGTAATTGCAGCTTCTAAAGAAGTTGGACTTCAAGTTCCACTTGTAGTACGTCTTGAAGGTACAAACGTAGACAAAGGTAAAGCTTTATTAAACGAATCAGGACTTAATATCATCGCTGCAGATTCAATGGCAGATGGTGCTAAAAAGATCGTTGAGCTCGTAGGCTAAGAAAGGCAGGGACAAACATGAGTATTTATATTAATAAAGATACAAAAGTAGTCGTACAAGGAATTACAGGTGCTACGGCACTTTTCCACACAGAGCAAATGCTTGAGTATGGAACGAAAATTGTTGCTGGTGTTACACCTGGTAAAGGTGGAGAAACAGCTGCTGGAGTTCCTGTATTTAATACAATGGAAGACGCTGTTAAGGCAACAGGAGCAAACGTATCGGTTATTTATGTTCCAGCACCATTCGCTGCAGATGCAATTATGGAAGCAGTGGACGCGGATCTAGATATGGCTATTTGTATTACAGAGCATATTCCAATTCTTGATATGGTAAAAGTAAAGCGTTATATGGAAGGCAAAAAGACTCGTCTAATCGGTCCAAACTGCCCGGGCGTTATTACTTCTGATGAATGTAAGATTGGTATTATGCCAGGTTACATCCATACAAAAGGTCATGTTGGTGTAGTATCACGTTCTGGTACGCTTACGTATGAAGCTACTTATCAATTAAGCCAAGCTGGCATCGGTCAGTCTACAGCTGTTGGTATTGGTGGAGATCCGGTTAACGGAACAAACTTCATTGACGTATTAAAAGAGTTTAACAATGATCCTGACACATACGCGGTTGTTATGATTGGTGAAATCGGTGGAACAGCTGAAGAAGAAGCTGCTGCATGGATTAGCGAAAACATGACTAAACCAGTAGTTGGATTCATTGGTGGACAAACAGCTCCAGAAGGAAAACGTATGGGCCATGCCGGTGCGATTATCTCTGGTGGTAAAGGTACTGCAGCTGAAAAGATTAAGGCTCTTAATGCAGCTGGCGTTGAAGTTGCAGATACTCCATCTGTTATCGGAGAAACACTTATTAAAGTTATTAAAGAAAAAGGTATATACGAAAAATGTAAAACACATTAATATAACGAATGCAGCGTATCTTTTAGATGCCGCTGCATTTTTTAAAATTTAATTTGAGGAGGAAAAAAATGCACCAACTGACAGATGTTGAAAAAAGGTTGTTGGCTCTCCATTATGTTCTACCAATACCCATGAATCGACTGGAAAACCTATACAAAATAGACCCTGAACTAGTTGATTTTCAAAACTATTCGGTTGAAGAATTGGTACGTATATTACGAATAACCTTACCGAATGCTGTTAAATTAAAAATGAAACTACAACAAAGTAGAACTACCCCCTATGAAGAATTGTATAAACGGCATGAAATCACCCCTATTCCGTTTACAAATCCCCTATACCCTAGCCATCTTTTATCGTTGTTTGATCCTCCGACAGTCCTTTATATGAAAGGGGACATTCACATTCTTTCCGAAAAATATAAGATTGCTATTATTGGTTCACGAAAAGCAACGGATTATTCGAAACAAGCTTTAAAACTTATTGTGCCTCCACTTGTTGAAAACAATGTGGTCATCGTATCTGGTCTCGCAAAAGGGGCGGATACGATGGCTCATAAAGCCGCCATCTCATACGGGGGTAAAACGATAGCGGTTCTAGGGCACGGTTTGTTTCATATGTATCCAGCAGAAAACCGTCAACTCGCAGAGGAAATGGCGGATACTCAGCTGCTCATCACTGAGTATCCGCCATATGTGACGCCCGAACGTTGGACATTTCCAAACCGTAACCGTATTATTAGTGGATTATCTGACGCGGTTATAGTAACAGAAGCGGCAGATAGAAGTGGTACAATGAGTACAGTTGAGCATGCCTTGGAAAACGGAAAAGAGGTCTATGCGGTTCCTGGTTCTGTAACGTCTGAACTTTCCGGGGGACCAAATAAGCTGATAGATGAAGGTGCACGGCCGCTTTGGAGCGGTTATCAAGTAATTGATGCATTGACTTTTATCCACACGTAAATAAAGTAGACTGCTAAAAAGTTTGCTTTTTACTGAAATCTAGTATACATTTTGCAACAGATATTCTTTTTAGGAATAAATACAGAAAGTCTCTGAGGAGGCACACTTAATTGGCAGATTATTTAGTAATTGTAGAGTCCCCAGCAAAGGCGAAAACAATCGAACGCTATCTTGGGAAAAAATATATAGTACGTGCATCACTAGGGCACTTACGGGATCTCCCGAAGAGCCAAATGGGCGTAGACACTGAAAACAACTATGAGCCTAGATATATTACAATTCGTGGTAAAGGCCCTATTCTTCAAGAATTAAAGAAGGAAGCAAAAAAAGTAAAAAAGATTTATCTCGCGGCTGACCCCGACAGAGAAGGGGAAGCGATTGCTTGGCATTTAGCCCATCAATTAGGCGTAGATATCGAGTCCGATTGTCGAGTTGTATTTAATGAAATAACGAAAGAAGCAATTAAGGAATCCTTTAAGAATCCGCGTCCAATTAATATGGACCTAGTGGATTCGCAACAAGCTCGAAGAATTCTTGATCGACTTGTCGGTTATAACATCAGTCCAATACTTTGGAAAAAAGTGAAAAAGGGTTTATCCGCTGGACGGGTTCAATCTGTTGCACTTCGTATGATTATTGATCGTGAAAATGAAATTAACGCATTTGAACCAGAAGAGTACTGGAGCATTGCTGCTCGCATTGAAAAAGGAAAAGCTGAATTTGATGCAAGTTTTTATGGTGAAGGCAAGAAAAAAGTGAAGTTAATTAATAAGGAACAAGTTGATGGAGTTCTCGGCAAATTAAAAGGGAAAACATTTGACGTCGACAAAGTTTTGAAAAAAGAACGCCGTCGCAATCCTGCGCTTCCTTTTACAACATCATCGTTACAACAAGAAGCAGCGCGTAAATTGAATTTCCGTGCAAGAAAAACAATGATGATCGCCCAGCAACTTTATGAAGGTATTAATATTGGTAAAGAAGGTAACGTGGGTCTTATAACTTATATGAGAACAGATTCTACAAGAACTTCCGAAACTGCAAATGCAGAAGCTAAATCCTACATTGAAACAATGTACGGTGAAGAATTCCTTGCAGCAGCAAAACCACCAGCGAAAGCATCGCCAAAAGCACAAGATGCGCATGAGGCTGTTCGCCCGACATCGGTAATGCGTCCTCCTGCTGCTATGAAGGCTCTTTTATCGCGTGATCAATTCAGGTTGTACAAACTTGTGTGGGAACGTTTTCTAGCGAGTCAGATGGCTCCAGCGGTCTTGGATACAGTCTCGGTAGACTTGGTTAATGGAGATGTGAGGTTTAGATCAACTGGCTCACAGGTGAAGTTCCAAGGGTTTATGAAAGTGTATGTTGAAGGCGATGACGATAAAGAAGAAGAAAAAGATCGTATTCTTCCTCCGTTGGTGGAGGGCGAAAAGGTGAAGTTTAAAGAAATTGATCCGAAACAACACTTTACGCAACCACCACCTAGGTACACCGAGTCAAGATTGGTTCGTACACTTGAAGAACTAGGAATAGGAAGACCATCGACGTTTGCACCAACCCTCGATACCATTCAAAAACGTGGATATGTAACACTTGATGCGAAACGATTCATTCCTACAGAACTAGGTGGAATTGTCCATCAAGCAGTAGATGAATATTTTCCGAACATTATAGATGTTGAATTTACTGCTCAGATGGAAAGAGAACTGGATGATGTTGAAGAGGGTAAAACCAAGTGGGTTCAAGTAATCGATAATTTCTATAAGGATTTCGAAAAACACGTGACATACGCGGATGCTGAAATGGAAAAAATCGAGATTAAAGACGAACCTGCTGGGGAAGATTGTGAAAAGTGTGGATTGCCTATGGTCTACAAGCTTGGAAGATACGGTAAATTTATGGCGTGTTCGGGATTCCCGGATTGTCGAAATACAAAGGCGATTATTAAACCAATCGGAGTAACATGCCCTACATGTAAAAAGGGTGAAGTCGTTGAGCGTAAGAGTAAAACAAAACGAATCTTTTTCGGTTGCGATCAATATCCAGAATGTGAATTTGTTTCTTGGGATAAACCAGTTGCACGAGCTTGTCCTAAATGTGAAGGTCCACTTGTTGAGAAGAAATCGAAAAAAGGCGTTACTGTTCAATGTACAGAATGTGATTACCAAGAGGATACACAATAAGAATAGACAGGGATTCTTACTTAATTCGGAATTGTTGATATCTAGACACAACTTAGAAAGTCAGGTTTAGACGAGTAAGATTCCTTTAGTTAGGCGTTAAAACAGTTCTCTTTTGGATATCCTTTAAAGAATGTACGTTTTCACCAAATTAGTATACTAGTATCTTGATTGCGGAAAGCCTCTGAATTTTGTTATAATTTAGAGGCTTTTCATTATGGAGGTGGACTGTTTGATAATAGAACCTTCGATTATCCGTGGTGAATACATCACTTATGTTCGACTTGAAAGAAACTTCTCACCCTTAACAGTTTCTGAATATGAAAAAGATATAGATGAATTTCTACTGTTTTTAAGTGCTGAAGGAATTGCTGATTTAAATGATGTTACGTATCCAGAGGCAAGGCTGTATGTGACGGGTTTGTATGATAAAGGTCTTGCAAGAACTACGATTTCTAGAAAAGTATCTTCTATTCGTTCTCTTTTTAAGTTTGCGAATTCTAGATATGGAACAAATGATCATGCATTCAGGTCACTTCATCATCCAAAGAAGGAAGAGCGACTTCCTGCTTTTTTTTATGAAAAAGAAATGGAACAACTTTTTTTAACTTGTGCTGGTGAAGATAAGAAGTCATTACGTGATCGTGCGATTTTAGAAATGCTGTATGCGACAGGTATACGTGTTAGCGAGTTAATATCGATTCAATTAAATGATATCGACGATCATCTTGGAATTGTTATGGTAATGGGAAAAGGTAGAAAGGAACGTTATGTTCCCTATGGTAGCTTTGCTCAGCAAGCCATCGATGTTTACCGCGAAGAATGCAGATTACAACTAATGAAAAAGAAAGATCATAAATATCTATTTGTTAATCTACGAGGAGATCCGCTGACAGATCGAGGAGTACGTCATATTCTTAGTTCGCTTGTTGAAAATGCTTCACTTCATTCTAAAATCTATCCACATATGATACGCCATTCGTTTGCTACACATCTGCTTGAAAATGGAGCCGATATGAGAACGGTACAAGAATTACTTGGGCATTCACATCTTTCTTCGACCCAAGTGTATACGCATATAACAAAAGAACATTTAAGGAAAACGTATATGAATACTCACCCAAGAGCATAGGGAGGATGATTTTTTATGGAATTCCACGCAACGACAATATTTGCGATTCGTCACAACGGTGCTGTTGCAATGTCTGGAGACGGACAGGTAACGGTTGGTAATGCAGTTGTCATGAAACATACCGCGAAAAAAGTTCGGAAATTATTTAACGGCACGGTTCTTGCCGGATTTGCTGGTTCGGTTGCAGATGCATTTACTTTATATGAGATTTTCGAGGGTAAACTTACGGAGTACAATGGTAATCTTCAACGTGCAGCAGTAGAAGTCGCAAAAGAGTGGCGCGGAGATCGAATTCTTCGCAAACTTGAAGCGATGTTACTTGTAATGGATAAAGAACAGCTGTTTCTTGTATCGGGAACTGGTGAAGTGATCGAGCCTGACGATGGCATTCTTGCAATTGGTTCTGGTGGTCATTATGCACTTGCTGCGGGACGCGCACTCAAGAAATACAGCGGTGATACGTTAACGGCTACTGAAATTGCTAAGGCATCTTTAGAAATCGCTTCTGAAATATGTGTTTATACAAATGATCAAATAATAGTGGAGGTGCTCTGATGACTCTAAAAAAGGAATTGACTCCAAAAGAACTGACGGCACATCTTGATCGTTATATTATTGGTCAAGAAAACGCAAAAAAGGCAGTAGCGGTTGCAATCCGAAATCGCTATAGAAGAAGTTTGCTTTCAGAGACTGAGAAAAATGAAATTATTCCAAAAAACATATTGATGATTGGACCTACTGGTGTCGGTAAAACAGAAATCGCTAGAAGAATAGCGAAACTTGTCAACGCGCCGTTTCTAAAAGTCGAAGCGACTAAATTTACCGAAGTCGGTTATGTTGGCCGAGATGTAGAATCGATGGTTCGAGATTTAGTTGAAGCAGGAATTCGTATTGTTCGTGAAGAAAAGCGCGAATCCGTAAAAGAAACAGCTGCACTACTTGCGAATGAGCGTCTCATCGAGTTGCTTGTTCCTCAGAAGAAAAAAGCAAGTGGAATGCAAAATCCTTTCGAAATGATGTTTGGACAAAAGGCAGAAGAGGAAGAGACAGATTACGCGGAAGAAGCTAGTGTGAAATTGAAGCGTTCTGAAATCTCTAAAAAACTTCATGCTGGCGAACTTGAAGAAGAAACGATAACCATAGAAGTCACAGCTCAAACTCCTTCGTTATACGACGCATTTCAAGGGTCTGGCATGGAACAAATGGGAGCCAACATGCAAGATGCACTCTCATCACTGATGCCGAAAAAATCAACAAAACGCAAGTTAAAGGTAAAAGATGCTCGTCCTTTCCTAGAAAGCGAAGAAGCGGATAAGTTGATCGATCATGATGAAATCGCACGACATGCAATCGAGCTAACAGAACAATCCGGAATTATATTTCTGGATGAAATGGATAAAATCGTTAGTCGTGGAGGAAGCGGGTCATCTGCGGATGTTTCACGTGAAGGCGTTCAAAGGGATATCTTACCAATCGTAGAAGGCTCGTCCGTATCTACAAAGTATGGTACTGTAAAAACGGACTTCATTTTGTTTATTGCAGCAGGTGCTTTTCATATGGCGAAACCTTCGGATATTATTCCGGAGCTTCAAGGTCGTTTTCCGATTCGAGTTGAACTCGACAAACTGTCGAAAAGTGATTTTGAACGCATCTTGAAGGAACCAGAGTTCTCTTTGATACGTCAATATGAAAAGCTACTCGAAACAGAAGAGGTTATTCTACATTTTGCTGACGAAGCAATCAGTCGAATTGCTGAAATCGCATTTAATGTAAATGATGACACTGAAAATATTGGTGCAAGACGTCTGCATACAATTCTTGAGAAGTTATTAGAAGAATTATCGTATGAAGCAGCTGAAATAGGTCCGGCAACTATAAAAATAACGTCGGAATATGTCGACGAAAAGCTCCAAGATATCGCAAAAAACAAAGATTTGTCACAATTTATACTTTAATTCATAAAGTTCGAATCGTTTTAGTTTATTTAACGATTAGAAACCTTTAGAATATTCGTATAACCAATTGTAATTATTTTGAGGAGGAAACAGAAAGATGACACTATTAGCGAAAACAAGAGAGATCAATGCAATGTTGCAGGAGTCTTCAGAAAAACAAGTAAGCTTTAAAGAGATGGCAGAAAAATTAAGTTCTGTAATTGCATGTAACACATATATAGTAAGTAGAAAAGGTAAATTGCTCGGTGTTGAAATTCATCAGCAAATTGAAAACGAACGCATGAAGCAAATGTTTGAAGAAGGTCAATTTCCTGAAGAATATACAAAGAGACTTTTTGATGTAAATGAAACATCATCAAACTTAGATGTAAATAGCGTTCACACGGCGTTTCCGGTTGAAAACCGTGACTTATTTAAAGATGGTTTAACAACGATTGTTCCAATCATTGGTGGCGGCGAACGCCTTGGTACACTTATTCTTGCAAGAATGAAAGACGATTTTCAAGACGATGATCTAATTCTTGCTGAATACGGTGCAACAGTTGTAGGAATGGAAATTTTACGTGAAAAATCAGAAGTAATTGAAGTAGAAGCTCGTAGTAAAGCTGTTGTTCAAATGGCTATCAATTCACTTTCATACAGTGAGCACGAAGCTATTGAGCATATCTTCAATGAATTAGATGGTAATGAAGGTCTTCTAGTAGCATCGAAAATTGCAGACCGTGTTGGAATTACACGTTCAGTAATTGTAAACGCGCTTCGTAAGTTAGAAAGTGCTGGAGTTATCGAGTCTCGTTCATTAGGAATGAAAGGAACTTACATCAAAGTTCTGAACAACAAATTTCTTGAAGAACTTGAAAAGCAAAAATCATAATTAGTAAATAGTAATTAAGCATTCCCTTTATTTTAGGGAGTGCTTTTTTTGTTTTCTAAAAAAATATTATTTATAGTGATAAAATGAGGCACAAGAAAAACATAGTATAAATATGATGTCGAAATGTGAATAAAGTGTCGTTTTATTTGTTTAAGTATTCATAGACATAGTGCGACAGAATCTGCTAGAATAGTACTAGATGCTAAAAAATAGTAGGTTGCTATAATAATAATAGCTTATAAATTAATACTAACTTTATAATAGATGGGCGGTACTCAATGAATATTTTTGGGAATACAATTCAATCTCTTGAACTTGGTCTGAATTATTCAGCTACAAAAGGAAAGACGATAGCTCAAAATATTGCTAATATCGACACACCTAATTATAAGGCCAAAAACGTGAGCTTTAAAGAAGTTTTTTCAAATGTCAAAGCCCAAAACATAGGTGCATACCAAACAGATGAACGCCATATCGATTTTAAAAATCGGTCAACACATACTGGCGTTTTTAATTATGCAAACTTTCGTTACCGCCACGATGGCAATGGTGTAGACATGGATAAAGAGCAGTCGAGTTTGGCAGCCAATCAAATCTATTACAATGCAGTTGTAGATCGATTGAACGGAAAGTTCAGTACATTGCAAAACGTAATTAAGGGAGGCCGATGACTTTGACGATATTTCATAGTTTGAATACGTCCGCTTCGGCACTTACTGCGCAAAGACTACGGATGGATGTAATCTCCTCCAATATGGCGAATATTGATTCAACTCGCGATAAACTTGTTGATGGTGAGTGGCAACCTTATCGGAGAAAGTCCGTATCTTTTCAACCGCGGGAAGGCCAGTTCTCTTCTATGTTAAACGCAGCGATGGGGAAAACAAACAAAGGCTCTGCTGGGTACGGTGTGAAAGTATCACGAATCAATGAAGATACAGAAACTCCTTTTAAACTCGTATTTGACCCGGGTCATCCAGATGCAAATGAAGAAGGATACGTGGAAATGCCGAATGTGGACCCACTTCGGGAAATGGTCGATTTAATGTCCGCTACTCGTTCTTATGAAGCAAATGTCACTGTGTTGAACGCAAACAAATCAATGTTAATGAAAGCCCTAGAAATCGGGAAATAACTTAGTGAATTAGGAGTTGAATACAATGGCCATTCAATCTGTTTTAAATAACGCAACAAATGTAAGTTTTCTAAAGCCCGAAACTCAGTTGAAACCGACATCGTATGAAGTACAACAGAGCTTTGGAACGTATTTAAAAGATGCAATAAATGAAGTAAATAAAACACAAATCAATTCCGATAGGATGACTGAAAAACTTGTCAGAGGCGAAAATGTCGAATTGCATGATGTAATGATTTCGGCGCAAAAAGCATCGATTGCACTAAACGCAACGATGGAAATGCGCAATAAAGTCGTAGAAGCATATCAAGAAATCATCCGGATGCCAGTTTGAGTATATTGTTATTTCATTCGAATTGGTTTTATAGCTTAAATTACGTAAGTTGACCGGAGGATTATAATGAATGAAAGAATTGCGAAAATCAAAACAGACTTTGGTTTGTTTTGGACAAGTCGCACAAAAAGACAAAAAAATACATATATCATATCACTTGTGGGGATTGTCGCAATCGCAGCTTTCTTAACATTCTTTCTTTCCAGGACAGAATTTGTGCCCTTATATCAAGAAGTTTCCTCCGCGGAAATAGGCCGCATTAAGGAACAACTCGATAGTCAAGGGGTACCAAATCGGATTGAAGCCGGTGGGTCATCAATACACGTGCCTAAAGCGAGAGTTAATGATCTACTAGTTACATTAGCTGCACAAGGGTTTCCAACTTCGGGAACAACGGATTACACAATCTTTTCAGAAAATGCAGGTTTCGGTATGACAGATAATGAGTTTAATATTATGAAACTCGCAGCTACACAAACTGAACTCGCTAATCTAATCAAAAGTATTGAAGGAATAAAAGATGCGAACGTCATGATTACAATGCCTACGCAAAGTGTTTTTCTAAATGACTCGGTTCAAAAAGCAACTGCAGCAATTATTTTAAAAACAAACCCGGGTCATCAATTTACAGACCCTCAGATAACTGCACTATATACGCTAGTCTCTAAAGCTTTACCTAATCTTGCAACAGAAGATATTTCCATACGAAACCAGTACTTAGAATACTTTGATATGAAGGTTAATAACGGTACGAACGGTACGAGTATTACGGAGCAAATGGCTGTTAAAAAGACAATTGAACGGGATTTACAAAGACAAGTACAAATGATGCTAGGAACAATGATGGGGCAGGACAAAGTAATTGTATCTGTTACGACTGATGTTGATTTTAAACTTGAAAATCGTGAAGAGTCACTCGTAACGCCTGTCGATGTTGAGAACATGGAAGGTATTGCCTTAAGTGTTCAACGAATCACTGAATCCTTTACAGGAAATGCGCCTGGAGTAGGGGGCACTCCGGCAGGAGAAGATCCTACCGATAATGGAACAACATCATATGTTGAGGGGCAATTCCAAAACGGTGATTACGAAAAAATTGAAGAAACGATAAATAATGAAGTCAATCGAATAAGGAAAGAAATTGTTGAAAGTCCATATAAAATTCGGGATATTGGAATTCAAGTGATGGTAGAACCTCCTGTAGCAGATGATATTACTTCTATGCCTGAAGGTGTACAAGTGGATATAGAGCGTATTCTTGCAACAATCATTCGTACCTCTATTGATAAAGAAGCTGCTGGGGAACTTACAGATTTGGAAATTGGTGAAAAGGTTGTTGTCTCTGTTCAACCGTTTAACGGTAAACAGGCTGAATTCCAATCGACAGGTTCTGTAATACCGTGGTGGATATATGTTGTCGGCGGAGTACTTTTACTCGTAATTATTGGACTTGTGATTGGTCTTCTTAGAAAACGCAGTAAAGCTGAAGAAGAGCAAGAAATGATACTCGAGGAGCAAGAAAGGCTTACTATCGATGAAATCGATACAGAGCTAGAGACAGAAGGCACGCTTCGTAGGAAACAACTTGAGAAACTTGCAAAAGAAAAACCTGAAGAATTTGCAAAACTACTGCGTACGTGGATTGCTGAAGAATAGGAGGGAAATAAAATGGTGAAAAAAGATAAAGGTTTATCGGGTAAACAAAAAGCGGCCCTCCTACTTATTTCCCTTGGACCCGAGGTAGCAGCTGCGGTTTACAAGAATCTTAGTGAAGAAGAAGTCGAGCGTTTGACGCTTGAAATTTCAGGTGTAAAAAAGGTTGAGTCTTCCGTTAAAGAGGAAATTATTGAAGAGTTCCATACCATTGCAATTGCACAAGATTATATTACTCAAGGTGGTATTGGTTATGCCAAAACAGTCTTGGAAAAAGCGCTTGGGAAAGAACATGCACAAGCCATTATTAACCGGCTCACATCATCTCTACAAGTGAGGCCGTTTGATTTTGCACGGCGAGCAGATCCAACACAAATACTGAATTTCATTCAAAACGAGCACCCACAAACGATTGCATTGATCTTATCTTATCTAGAGGCACAACAAGCCGGAATGATTTTATCTTCTTTACCTCAGGAAATGCAAGCGAATATTGCGAAAAGAATTGCAACAATGGATTCTACATCTCCGGAAGTAATCAGTGAGATTGAAGCGGTGTTGGAGAGGAAGTTATCGTCTACTGTTACTCAAGATTACACTGAAACAGGTGGAGTAGATGCTGTCGTTGAGGTACTTAATGGTGTTGATCGTGCAACTGAGAAAACAATCCTTGATGCACTTGAAATACAAGATCCAGAACTCGCAGAAGAAATTCGTAAGCGTATGTTTGTATTTGAAGACATCGTAACGCTGGACAATCGTTCAATTCAACGAATTATACGAGACTGTGAAAATGAAGATTTAATATTGTCGTTAAAAGTATCGAGCGAAGAAGTTCAAGAAGTTATGTATAAAAACATGTCCCAACGAATGGCTGAGACGTTCAAAGAAGAAATCGAAATTATGGGACCGGTTCGACTGCGTGATGTTGAAGAAGCCCAGTCACGAATTGTTGCAATTATACGCAGATTGGAAGATTCCGGTGAAATAATCATTGCTCGTGGTGGAGGAGATGACATCATTGTCTAATGTATTCCGTTCTCGAAACACCTTTCCAGAAACTGGGGAAGCGAGACGAATTGGTATCCGGAACTTAAATACATCAGAAGAACTCAATATGGAAGTTCAAAATCTTTCCATAGGGGATATTTACTTCGAACGCGACCGGATTTTAAATGAAGCCAATACAGAAATTAAGATGGAAAAGTTGTCGGTAGAAAACATGCGAAACATTGCTACCGAAGATATCGTAGCGATGCAAAAAGCATGGATTGAAGAAAAGGAATTACTTGAACAGAAAGCATATGAAGAAGGTTTTCAAGTAGGACATGAAGAGGGAAGAAATAAGGCTGTGTCAGATATGGCTGCTTCAATTCAAACAGCGAATGAAACTACAGAGCTATCCCTTAACAATGCGAGTCAATATGTTGCAAGTCAGGAACGCGTCATACTTGAGCTTGCGATGCGAAGTGCAGAACGAATTTTGGGTGAAGTCATTGAAGAGGATGAAGAACGCTTTCTATCCATTGTTCGGAGAGCAATTAAAGATTCACGAGAGATGAAAGAAATTAAATTATATATTTCTCATGAGTATTTTGAATTCATATCAGCAAACCGAGCAGAACTCGCTGCGATATTCCCACCAGACATACCGTTCCTCATTTTTGCAAATGATGATTTTGAATCGACAGAATGTTATATCGAAACAAATCATGGCCGAATTGTAGTAAGCGTAGATGAACAATTAAATGAACTCAGAGAACGCCTTATCGAATTAATGGAAAGCGGTGACTAACGATGAAAAAAGCGGAGCAATTGACCGAATTTATACCTAAACTGAATACGTTTAAAAAGTTTGGTCGTGTTGCGCGTGTCGTTGGTCTAATGATCGAATCGCAAGGACCTGAAAGCTCTATAGGGGACGTTTGTCATATTCATTTGAAGAATGCTACAGAAGCAGATTCGGTCATAAAAGCAGAAGTTGTCGGCTTTCGTGAAGAAATCGTTATTCTGATGCCTTTTACAAATATACGAAATATCTCAAGTGGCTGCTTGGTCGAAGGTCTTGGAAAGCCGCTAGAAATAAAAGTTGGAATGAATCTAATTGGTAAAGTCTTAGATTCATTAGGAAACCCAATTGACAACAGCCAGTTGCCAAGGGGTTTAACAACTGTTCGGACAGAACAAGATCCGCCAAATGCACTCACACGTCCTCCAATCAATGAAAAACTATCTGTCGGAGTAAAAGCAATTGACGGAATGCTTACGATTGGGAACGGTCAAAGAATAGGTATTTTCGCAGGCTCTGGTGTAGGTAAAAGTACATTACTCGGCATGATCGCCCGAAATACAACTGCGGATTTAAACGTCATTGCACTAATCGGAGAACGTGGTCGAGAAGTACGGGAATTTATTGAAAGAGATTTAGGGCCTGAAGGAATGAGTCGTTCAATTGTAGTTGCGGCTACTTCTGACCAACCAGCCTTAATGCGGATTAAAGGAGCTTTTACGGCTACGGCGATTGCTGAATATTTCCGTGATAAAGGAATGAACGTCATGTTAATGATGGACTCTGTTACTCGAGTTGCGATGGCTCAGCGTGAAATTGGTCTTGCGGTCGGTGAACCTCCTGCCACACGAGGATATACACCGTCTGTTTTCTCCATATTGCCTAAATTACTTGAACGTACAGGAACAAATGAGCACGGTGCGATTACGGCTTTTTACACCGTTCTTGTAGATGGAGATGACATGAATGAACCGATTGCAGATGCTGTACGAGGGATACTTGACGGTCACATCGTTTTGGATCGTACACTTGCGAATAAAGGACAATATCCAGCCATTAACGTTCTAAAAAGCGTCAGTAGATTGATGAATCATATAGCGGATGATGACCATGTAAAAGCAGCTGAAAGGCTCCGCGAACTTTATTACACGTACGATAAATCCGAAGATCTTATTAACATTGGAGCATACAAACGTGGGACGTCAAAAGAGATTGATAAAGCAATTGAATTCGAGCCTCTGATTACAAACTTTTTGAAACAGAGTTATAAAGACAATATTTCAATTGAAGACAGCATTACCGAACTAATAGCACTTGGAACGGGAGGGAAGGTATTGTGAATGCATACAGTTACCGTTTCGAGAAAGTTTTAACATATCGTGAACAACAAAAGACTGAAACCGAGACGGAGTACAAGTCATCGATTGATGCCTTTGAAATTGTTGCAACAATGCTGTATGACCTACTGAAAAAGAAAGAAGATACTTTAGCAGAACAGCAAGAACGATTAAAAAGCGGATTTTCAATTGATGGAATTCATCATTATGTGCGATTTGTGGATAGTCTTGAAAAAAAAATTGCAGAAGTTCAACAAGAAGTTCTACAAGCTCGTTCGAAAATGACGTGGTACGAAGAAAAGTTATTGGAAAGAACAATTGAAGTGAAGAAGTTTGAAAAGATGAAAGAAAATGACCGAGAAGATCATCGAATTGAATTGGAACACCAAGATGCAATTCAGCTTGATGAGTTATCTACGTTAAGTTTCGGAAGAAAAGAAATCAGGTGATACTATGGCGAAAAATAAAAAAGATGAAAAGTTGTCAGCTGTGAATGAAAATAAATCATCAAGCAAGCTACTTGTCGTAATGCTCTCTGTGCTCATCCCTTTACTTGCGATTTCAGCGGTGTTTCTAATTATTGCCAAGTTCACCGATGTAAATGTGTTCGATAAAGCAAAGGAATTATCAGGGAATCTTCCTTTTGCCGAAGATGAAAAGGAAGCTGAAAATGAAAATGATTTAATACTAGAAGAGCGTGTTGTGACTTTACAAGCAGAGCTTAAAGAAAAAGAATCACAACTGGTGAAAATTCAATCTGAGGTTCAAGTTTCAGTAGAAGAGAATAGATTATTGATTGAAAAACAAGAAGAACTTCAATATGAAATAGAAGTTTTAAAGGTCGAAAAAGATTCCACCAAAAGAGCGTTTGCAGAAATAGTATCGACATTTGAGAAAATGTCCGCCAAGTCAGCAGCTCCAATCTTAACTGAAATGGCTGATGAAGAAGCAATGCGTATTTTAAATACTATGAAACCAGATGTTCTTGCGGCCATTCTTGAAAAAATGACTCCTGTAGATGCAGCTAGATATACAACGCTAATGACGAACTAAAAAACTTGGTTTAAATCCTTTTAAAGGAGGTGAAAAAAATCAATATAACAATGAGCCAAACGGTTACTGGAACAAGTAATCGAGCACAAACAAATGGAATGCAATCTGGTAATTTAAAGGACAACTCGAGTTTTGGATCTGTTTTTAGCAGAGTTATGTCCGGTCTTCCGGTAGCACCAAAAGTTGCACAAGAAACCACTGAAAGTTCAACTGATAGTGAGCTATTAGCCATACTAAATGCGAAAACTTTAGAAGAGTTAACTACCGCTTTAAATGCAACAAGCGAAGGCTTAGAAGATAATGAGAAAATAGATGACTTGCTTAAAATGATTGATTTTGAAAGTTTGGAAGTAAATCCACAAAGTTTAATGGATAGTATAATTCCGTTGCTTGATGCAATTGATGCTCTAACACCGCAATTTTTTAATAACCTTCTAGCCTCACTCGAAGGAAACGGTGAAATGCCAAAAGACCAAGCGATTGAGCTATTGGCATTCTTGAAAACAATTGAGGTTTCAGCACTGAAAACAGACCTTTATGTGAAACAAGAACAACAAGTCTTTAATCTTCAAAGCATGCTAACTACAGTTGCAAACGAGTTTGAAACCAACTTGAATGTAAAGAGTTTGGCAAAGATTGAATTAGCACAATTGCCGCAGCAAGTTGTACGATTTGTAGTCCAATCAGATGTCAATCAAGATTCGAATAATAACGATAGCAATCCAAAAGAAACGACTAAAGATACACAACTGCAATCTATGGGTGCCGCGTCTAGCCACATGTCAATTTTTAAAAGTGACTTATCGGCTACAGAAGTGGAGAATCGCAACAACGCACGAAATGAAACACTTATGAAAGAACTGCAAAACATATTAAAAAGGTCTAATTTTGGTCAAGCAGGTGGAACGAATCGACTGCTTGTTAAATTAAATCCGGAACATTTGGGACAGGTACGCATCGAACTTATACAAATAAATGGAATAATGACTGCACGAATACTTGCGTCAACCGCACTTGGTAAAGAGATGTTGGACAGTCAGTTACATCAGTTAAAGGCATCCTTCCAACAACAGAATTTACAAGTAGATCGCATTGATGTTTCCCAAACATTGCAAGATACCACGCGTAATGGTAGAGATCAGGCTTTCAATCAGCATTTTAAACAGGACCAAGAAACAGCAGAACAACAACAGAGTCAAAACCCGGAAGATGAGATGACATTCCAGGAATACATGATTGAACTGGAGGCATAACGAATGACAACGATTGACGGCCAAAAACCAATTTCAGGAACTGATTACCTGGTCAATAAGCAACGTGATGAACGTAAAACAGGCGATGGTACATTGGGTAAAGATGATTTCATGAAACTGCTTATCACGCAGTTGCAAAACCAGGACCCAACGAATCCAATGAAAGATAATGAGTTTATTGCGCAAATGGCTCAGTTTTCTTCCCTTGAACAAACAATGAATCTATCAAAGTCGTTTGAAAAATTTGCTGAAGCACAAGGTCAATCCCAACTAATACAATACAACCAATTTGTTGGTAAAAATATTAAATGGCATCAAATAACAGAAGAACTTAGCGAAGATGGTAAACCAGTTGTTTCTGAAGGTACTGGTATGATTGCATCTGTAAAATTTGTCAACGGGTCAGCTATTTTTACAATGGAAGGTGGAAAAGAACTTACGCCAGGAAATATTTCCGAAGTACTTGCAAGTGGTTCAGGTGGTTCTTCAAACCTTGTAGAGGCAAGTATGCTCATTGGTAAAAATGTTGGATATATGGACGGCGAAGAAGAAAAGTCAGGCCTAGTCGTTTCTGTTTCCAATAAAGAAGGAAAACTTCAATACATTTTGGAAGATGGAAGTCGTATAGATGGAAAAATCTTCACATCAATAAGCCGATAAAACGAACGGAGTGAGCGTATGGACAACATAAACATCCATCGCATTCCATCGCAGCCATTCATTCGCCAAGGAAAGCCCGTACAATCTGTCCAAAGTCCTAAACAATCGTTTCTTGAACATTTGAATAAAGCGAAAGAGCCTGCAGAGCTGAAAATCAGCAAACATGCAAGCGATCGTTTAAAAGAGCGTGGCATTCAAATATCAGAATCCGAATGGGCACATATTGCAGATAAAGTGAACGAGGCGAAATCGAAGGGAATCAAAGAATCGCTCGTCCTGATGGACCAAGCTGCACTCATTGTAAGTGCAAGAAACTCAACTGTCATTACAGCGATGGACCGCATGGAAGCGAAAGATCAACTATTCACAAATATTGACGGCACAATAGTGCTTAGCTAAAATGGCAGGACCTTTACAGGATGCCACGCACCGCCGACTGATCGAAGCGGTGCACTCAAAATCGAGAGGGGAACAATTATAAATGTTACGTTCAATGTACTCAGGAATCTCAGGACTTAAAAACTTTCAAACAAAACTAGACGTAATTGGTAACAACATCGCAAACGTCAACACACACGGATTTAAAAAAGGACGTACCATTTTTAAAGATCTAATTTCACAATCAGTCGCAGGCGCATCAGCACCAGGAGATAATCGTGGAGGGGTTAACCCGAGACAAGTTGGACTTGGTTCACAACTCGCAGCAATCGATACATTGCATAGCCCGGGCTCGACTCAATTTACTGGACAAACATTAGACCTTGCGATTACAGGAGATGGATTCTTCCAAGTAATGGACGGCAACGAAGTGATGTATACAAGAGCAGGGAACTTCTATATGGATCAAAATGGAGATCTTGTTGATGGTGATGGAAGATACGTGGTAGGTGATGATGGCATTATCAATATTCCACTATCAGCATCTTCCATGTCAATTGGTCAAGATGGAACAGTTTACTTTGTAGACCTACCGGAAGGTGCTGAAGCTGCAATTGCGGCAGCTGAGAGAAGGTTCGGACCAATCGAAACATCATTTAAAGCAGCTGAAAAGGCTTTAAATGATGCAAAAGATAAGGCTGAAGCAGCAGACAAAGCTTTCAAAGCAGCAGACAAAGCTGTGGAAAAAGCGAAAGCAACCATTGATAAAGCCAAAGACGCATGGGATGCAGCCGAAGCAGTTGTAATTGCAAATCCAGGTGACGCAGTTGCAGTAGCTGACGCACTTGTGGCAAAAGGTGTCCATGGTGCAGCTGTGACAGCGAAAGGTCCACTTGATACTGTTAGAACTAATGCTGAAAATGCGAGAACTGCAGCTGATAAAGTGCTGACAGATACTGGAGCAGCAGATGTTACACCGGCTTACAATGCAGCTAAATTAGCCTATGATCCAGCTAAAGTTGCTTTCGATAAAGTATTGGAAGCCAATAAAGCAACACTTCAAGAAGCGGGACAAATCGAAATGGCTACATTCTCTAACCCGGGAGGACTTGAGAAAACAGGCGGAAACTTATTCCGTACATCTGCAAACTCTGGAGCTGCAGAAACGGGCGTCGCACTTCAACAAGGCTTCGGGAAAATCGAATCTGGTACTCTAGAAATGTCCAACGTTGACCTTGCGGAAGAATTCACGGAAATGATCATAGCACAACGTGGTTTCCAAGCAAACACAAGAATCATCACAACTTCCGATGAAATTCTTCAAGAACTCGTGAACTTGAAACGATAATTTAATAACTCATAACTATTTTTAATTCTAACTAGGTTGATTGGAGTGAAAGGCGGCGACTCCAACGGGATTAAGCGAGACAGGTGAGACCCCGCAGTGGAGCGATAGCGACCGAGGAGGCTCGCCGCTCGCCCCGTGGAACGCGTCCGCCTGTAACGGAAATCAACCGGTTTAATCCCGGACACCGGTTAATAACGGGATGCCAGGCACTGCCACAATTTGCGGTAGAACGCAAATGGCTGTCAGTGCCTGGCACCCTTAAAAAGGAGGGTCGGGCCGGCTCTTATGCCCGGCCCCTTACATATGATAAAAGTTACTCGATTGAACGGAATGGAATTCACATTAAATGCTCTCTACATAGAAAAGATTGAGTCATTTCCGGATACTACAATTACTCTAACAACGGGCACAAAGTATATTGTTCTGGATACGGCTGATGAAGTCCTCAGCCGCATTACCGAATTTTATAAAGAAGTTCAATTATTAACAAATCCGCATGTAAGAGGTGCTGAAGATGAAGAATAAAATGTTGACGATTATATTAATTGTGCTCGTTTGTATCACATTAGTTGGGGTGGTTTTCCTTACTCTTTGGTTGTCATTTGGAAAAGACAATAAAGCCGAAGCAGAAGTGAAAGAGCTGACGATTGATGAAATTATCGAAGCTTCTGTTGATGTTCCTGAAATCACTACAAATATTGGGAGCCGACAGTTTATCCGTATTTCATTGAAAATACAAACTGAAAATCTTAAAGCAGCAGAAGAACTTACGAAACGTGAGTTCCAAGTAAAAAACATTGTAATACAGGAATTATCCGAAATGACAGCAAAAGATCTTGAAGGAAAAGCAGGAAAACAAGCTTTTGAAAACGCTTTGAAATCCTATTTGAATCCATTGATGCAAGAGGGGCAAGTCGAAAAGGTTTATATAGTGTCTTACATTATTCAGTAAGTTTTAAGGAGGTGACCTTATGTCGGGAGATATTTTATCGCAAAATGAAATTGATGCACTTTTGTCTGCATTGTCAACAGGTGAAATGTCTGCGGATGATATGAGAGTTGAAGAAGAAACCCGCAAGGTCAAAGTGTATGATTTTAAACGGGCCCTCCGGTTTTCGAAAGACCAAATTCGAAGCTTGACGAGAATCCATGAAAATTTCGCTCGATTGTTGACAACGTTTTTCTCAGCGCAACTTCGAACCTATGTGCAAATAAATGTCGCTTCAGTAGACCAAATCCCTTTTGAAGAGTTCATTCGGTCCATACCAAATATCACACTCATCAATATTTTCGAAGTAGCTCCCCTAGAAGGTAACGTCCTCATGGAAGTCAATCCAAATATTGCGTATTCCATGTTGGATCGTCTTATGGGTGGAGTTGGCGAGAGTCCAGGTAAAGCAGATAGCTTAACCGAAATTGAAATGAAAATAATGCGGAATTTATTTGAACGATCTTTTGATAATCTACGTGAAGCATGGTCGGGTTTAATAGACATCGATCCCTATTTAACTGAAATCGAAGTAAATCCACAGTTTCTCCAAATGATTTCACCGAATGAAACGGTTGTGGTCATTTCATTCAACATAGTGATTGGCGAATCAAGTGGAATGATCAACATTTGTATACCACATATTGTTTTGGAACCAATCGTGCCTAATTTATCGGTTCAATATTGGATGCAAACGAATAAAAAAGAAATGACATCTGAACAAAGCGCTAAGCTTGAACAAAGACTTAAAAAAGCTTCATTACCTATTGTTGTTGAACTGGGAACTGGTAAAATGACTATAGAGGATTTCTTATACCTTCAAAAGGGCGATGTTATTTCTTTGGATCAGAATATTGATGATCCACTAATTGTGAAAATTGGCGATATACCGAAATTTACTGCTCAACCGGGACATTTAAGGAATCGCATGGCAGCGCAAATAATAGAAACGATGATTGGAGGGGATGAAGATGATGAGTAATGATATTCTATCGCAAGAGGAAATCGAAGCGTTATTACGCGGTGAACCGATTGCTTCGGAGGAAGTTTCAGGAACTCTGGAGGATGAATTTACTACAGATTCCTATTTAACAGAGATGGAACAGGATGCTCTGGGCGAAATAGGAAATATTTCTTTTGGTAGTTCAGCTACCGCACTTTCTGCACTACTCGGTCAAAAGGTTGAAATTACGACGCCTACGATTTCAGTCGTTGACAAAGCTAAAATTGAAAAAGAATTTGTCCATCCTTACGCAGCGGTAAATGTGCATTATACAGCTGGACTTAGTGGGACAAACCTTCTGGTGATCAAGCAAAGCGATGCAGCAATTATTGCTGACCTTATGCTTGGGGGCGATGGTAGAGAGCCTAATGGCGATTTAGGAGAAATCCATTTAAGCGCAGTCCAAGAAGCGATGAACCAAATGATGGGGTCTGCAGCAACATCCATGTCTACTGTGTTTAATAAAAAAGTAGACATCTCCCCACCGTCTATTAATTTAATTGATTTCAGCGAAGACGAAGGTCGTGAACATTTACTTGAAGAAGAGTTAATGATCCGAATTTCATTTTCTCTAAAAGTGGGCGACTTAATTGACTCCAACATAATGCAACTCTTACCTCTGAAATTCGGAAAAGAACTTGTTGGTGAACTATTAGGTGGAATGGGTGAAAATGAAACAGCAGCAGTAGCTGAAATGGTTGCTCCGGTCAGACAAGTGCAAGAACCAAGCAGAAATGTGAACAGTGAGCAACGGCCAGTTGAACCCATAAATGAGCCAGTTTATCAAGAACAACATACGTCGCAACAGCAACATCGACAAATGCGTGCGCCTGAACCGCAAGTGCAAGTACAACAGGCACAATTTGCTAGTTTTGATGCACCAAGTTTAACTCAAGGAGAGTCTCAGAACTTAGATTTACTACTGGATATTCCTTTGCAAGTAACGGTTGAATTGGGTCGTACAAAGCGATCTGTAAAAGAGATTCTTGAGATTTCTGGTGGATCGATTATAGAACTAGATAAATTAGCAGGTGAACCCGTTGATATCCTTGTCAACAGTCGTCTGATTGCTAAAGGCGAAGTTGTTGTCATTGATGAAAACTTTGGTGTGCGTATTACAGATATATTAAGTCAGGCAGATCGTCTGAATAACTTGAGATAATTACTGGGAGGTAATGAGTGTGGGAAGAAGAATTTTGATTGTGGACGACGCGGCATTTATGAGAATGATGATTAAGGATATATTGACAAAAAATAATTTTGAAGTTGTTGGGGAAGCAGCGGATGGCGCACAAGCAATTGATAAATACTTTGAATTAAAACCTGATCTTGTAACAATGGATATCACAATGCCTGAAATGGATGGCATTACAGCACTTAAATCCATTAAAGAAAAAGATCCTTCAGCAAAAATCATCATGTGCTCTGCTATGGGTCAACAAGCAATGGTAATTGATGCAATTCAAGCAGGTGCTAAAGACTTTATCGTCAAACCGTTCCAAGCAGACCGTGTTGTTGAAGCAATTGAAAAAGCATTAGGATAAATAGATTATGATGGTATCCATAATGAAAAAGTATATACCAATTGCTCTTTTACTTCTTTTAATTCTCGGAATCGCACCTCATTCAACAGTCAGCGCGGATGGAAATAATTTGTTTCTATCCGATTGTCTTGATGATAAAAAAGATTGTGAGGACGACGCTGAAATAGAAAGTGAAGATACGGTTGAGGCACCTACGTCCGATAGTACTTCTAAACCTTCGACTTTAGGGTCTTCAGTTGGAGATTACATAAAAACATTATTTGCTCTAGTTTTTGTCATTGGATTATTATACGCACTTCTAAAGTTCATAAATCGAAGAAATCGTCTGTATGATAAAACTCGACTTATGAAAAATATGGGCGGGATTTCATTAGGACAACATAAATCGATACAACTAGTTGTCATTGGTGAAACGTACTACTTGATAGGTGTCGGAGATGATATCCGGCTTTTAAAAGAAGTTACAGATGCAGATGAAATTGAAAAACTTACAGAGTTCTATCAAGATGACGCTGCACCACTTGCATCAGGGATACTTGAAAAAGTGTTGAATAAATTAAGTGGTAAAAAGAATCAGGAAAAAGAAGAATCAAGAGATGAACCAACCGAATTCAGTACGATTTTCAATACAAGAATCGACGAAATGAAAGAGGAAAGGAAACGGCAATTAAGCCGACTGACAGAAAAGGGGCGCAAAAGAGATGAATGATTTCGTCCAATTTTTCTCGGACAGTGATCCCTCAAATGTATCCACCTCCATTAAGATGATGCTTTTATTGACTGTATTATCTTTAGCACCGGCGATTTTAATATTAATGACTTCATTTGCACGTATTATTATTGTTTTGTCTTTTGTTCGAACAGCACTCGCGACACAGCAGATGCCACCAAACCAAGTGCTCGTCGGGTTAGCACTTTTTCTAACTTTCTTTATAATGGCACCGACGTTTTCTCAGGTAAATGATAATGCATTAAAACCTTTGTTTGCCGAAGAAATTACTTTGGAAGAGGCTTATGAAGAAGCGAGTCTACCATTAAAAGAATTTATGAGTAAACATACACGCCAAAAAGATATTGAGTTATTTTTAAGGTACAACGAAGTGGAACGTCCAGAATCATTAAAGGATATTCCATTAACAATGCTCGTTCCTGCATTTGCATTAAGTGAAATAAAGACAGCATTTCAGATGGGGTTTATGATTTTTATTCCATTTCTAGTAATTGACATGATTGTCGCTAGTATACTTATGTCGATGGGGATGATGATGTTACCGCCTGTTATGATTTCATTACCGTTTAAAATATTGTTATTCGTTCTTGTAGATGGATGGTACTTAATAATCAAATCGCTGTTGCAAAGTTTTTAGGAGGGGTTAAATTGACAGGTGAAATGGTTATATCTATAGCCGAACGAGCAGTCTCAGTCATTCTTATGACATCAGGCCCACTCCTTATACTTGCACTGGTAACCGGTCTTTCTGTAAGTATTTTTCAAGCGACAACTCAGATACAAGAACAAACATTAGCATTCGTTCCTAAGATTGTTGCCGTTCTTGTCGGAATTGTTTTCTTTGGTCCTTGGATGCTTAGCAGAGTTACAAGTTATGCAACAGATATATTTGAAAATCTTTCACGGTACATTGGGTGATTAAATGGAAGAATTAATACCGTCGCTCTCTGCTTACTTACTTATATTGACACGTGTTACTGCTTTTTTTGTAACGTTACCGCTATTTTCTTATAGGGCAATTCCAGCGACGCAACGAATTATTTTTGGAGCATTGTTTGCCTGGATGCTTGTCTATTCGATTGATGTACCTGGTTTAGAAGTCGATGGTACGTATTTAATTCTTGTCGTTAAAGAAGCCATAGTAGGTTTAACAATCGGAATCATCGCATTCATTATTATGGCAGCCATCCAAGTTGCGGGTGGCTTTATCGATTTTCAAATGGGCTTTGCTATTGCGAATATCATTGACCCACAAACGGGTGCTCAGTCACCACTTATGGGTCAGTTTTTCAACTCGCTGGCAATCCTATTATTACTTGCATTGAATGGGCATCATTTATTGCTCGATGGAATTTATTATAGTTATCAATTCATTCCAATTGATGAAGTGTGGCCTGCGTTTGGCAGTGCTGGAGTAGTTGAGTTTGTTATTAAAACATTTGCAGCGTCTTTTGCAATTGCTTTTCAAATGTCCATACCGATAGTTGCCACATTGTTCTTGGTCGATTTAGCACTTGGAATAACAGCTAGAGCCGTTCCACAATTGAATATTTTCGTCGTAGGTTTCCCTATAAAAATCGGGGTAAGTTTTATTGTTTTAACAATAACAATGGTTGTAATGATTGAAGTTATGAAAAAACTTTTCGAGTTTATGATCATAAGCATGAGGAATTTAATGGTTCTTCTTGGAGGTGGCTAGTATGTTGTTGCGGCTAGACCTGCAGTTTTTTGCAGGAGAGAAAACCGAAAAAGCCACGCAGAAAAAACGCCTCGATTCTCGAAAAAAAGGTCAAGTGTTAAAGAGCCAAGACGTCACGAGTGCTATTCTCCTTTTATCGATCTTTATGTTCCTGCTTTTTGGGGCAGCGTCAATGCGAGATCATTTTTTTAACTTTTTTTATCACTCATTTACAAAGTTTGTCCCTATGACGCAATATGATATTGATACCGTAATGATCATCTACACAGATGTTTTACTTGAAATGGCATTTGTTCTCTTACCAATTATGTTAATTGCGGTAGTTGCGGCGATTGCAGCAAACTTATTGCAATTTGGTATATTATTTACAGCAGAACCACTCAAGATGGATTTGAAAAAAATTGATCCGATTAAAGGATTAAAACGTATTTTTTCCATACGAGCCATTGTTGAATTAATGAAATCTGTATTGAAAATATCTTTCATTGGATCCGTTACATTTATTATTGTCTATACAAATATACACAAAGTTCTTGGATTAGCGTTTAAAAGTCCATGGGATATTATGACAACTGTTGGACAACTTGCAGTTATGATGGGAATTATTGCATCATTTGTACTCTTATTTATATCTATACTTGACTTTCTTTATCAGAAATATGACTATGAAAAAAATCTGAAAATGTCCAAACAGGATATTAAAGATGAACATAAAAACACTGAAGGGGACCCTCAGATTAAATCGCGCATCAAACAACGTCAGCGTGAAATGGCGATGCGTAGAATGATGCAAGAGGTTCCAAATGCAGATGTCGTCATTACAAACCCGACCCATTATGCAATTGCAATTAAGTACGATGATGGGAAGATGGATGCTCCAATTATTGTTGCAAAAGGTGTTGATTTTGTTGCACAAAAGATTAAGTTGATAGCAACAGAGCATGAAATAGTAACCGTTGAAAACCGACCCCTTGCTCGATCACTCTACGATCAAGTTGAAATAGGGGACCGTGTGCCAGAAGAGTTTTTTAAGGCAATTGCTGAAATACTGGCTTATGTGTATCGAATTCAGCGTAAAATTTGAACATAGGAAAGAAGGGATGGCTTGCAGTTAAAAGATATAGGTGTACTTTCGGCAGTCATTATGGTTGTAGCAATGCTCGTCATCCCACTTCCAACTTGGCTTCTTAGTTTCCTTATTATAATAAACATCACATTAGGATTAATGGTTCTTCTAACTTCAATGAATATGCAAGAAGCACTTCAGTTCTCAATATTCCCTACTTTATTACTCCTGCTTACCTTATTCAGATTAGGATTAAACGTATCAACAACTCGTGCAATTCTTAGTAATGGAGATGCAGGGGGCGTAGTTGAAACGTTTGGTACGTTTGTAACAGGTGGGAACGTCGTGGTCGGACTCGTCGTGTTCGTAATCCTTATTCTCATTCAGTTTATCGTTATAACTAAAGGTGCGGAGCGGGTTTCTGAAGTAGCTGCACGTTTTACACTTGATGCGATGCCTGGGAAACAGATGAGTATCGATGCGGATTTAAATGCGGGAATGATTTCTGAAATAGATGCAAGAAAGCGAAGAGAAAAAGTGAGCAATGAGGCAGACTTTTACGGTGCTATGGACGGAGCTACAAAGTTCGTAAAAGGAGATGCAATTGCTGGGATTATTATTGTTATTATTAACCTCCTAGTAGGTATGATTATCGGTGTTGTCCAAATGGGACTACCTTTTGCAGAAGCGGCAATGCTCTTCTCGCAATTGACAGTTGGGGATGGAATTGTATCTCAAATTCCGGCACTTTTAATATCAACAGCAACAGGTATTGTGGTAACCCGTGCAGCTTCTGAAGGCAACTTAGGTGCAGATATTACGAAACAGCTTTTTGGTCAACCAAAACTTCTGTATGTTGCAGCAGCAACTGTATTACTACTTGGATTAGCCACACCGATTAACGACATATTAACAGTTCCGATTGCACTGGCACTCGGAATTGGAGCGTTTGTTATGTCGCGTAAAGGGAAAGAAGATCCAGAAGAGTTGCTTGAAATGGAAGAAGAAATTGAGACAGATGAAATGAAAAGTCCAGAAAATATTATCAACTTACTAAATGTAGATCCTATTGAATTTGAATTTGGGTATGGTCTAATACCACTCGTAGATGCCACGCAAGGCGGAGATTTACTTGATCGAGTTGTAATGATTCGTAGACAATTGGCTATCGAATTGGGACTTGTTATACCAGTCGTTCGAATACGTGATAATATTCAATTACAACCAAATGAATACCGCATTAAAATTAAAGGAAGCGAAATGGCTAGAGGGGAACTGCTTTTAGACCATTATCTAGCGATGAGTCCTGGTGGAAATGATTCAATCGAAGGAATAGACACAATTGAACCATCGTTTGGGCTTCCTGCAAAATGGATTACAGAAAATGTGAAAGAAGATGCTGAAATTCTGGGATATACAGTTGTAGATCCTCCGAGCGTCGTCTCCACTCACTTAACAGAAGTGATCCGTGCCAATGCTAAAGAACTAATAGGTAGACAAGAAACGAAGCAACTTGTTGATCATGTACATGCAACATATCCGATTTTAATAGACGAGTTAACTCCCACACCACTTTCAATCGGAGAAATTCAAAAAGTTCTTGCAAAATTATTAGGGGAACATGTCTCAGTGCGTAATTTACCAATTATTTTTGAAACACTTGCGGATTATTCTAAATTTACATCAGATGTAGATGTATTAACGGAATATGTCAGACAAGCACTTGCAAGACAAATTACAAATCAATATGCCGCAACGGGACAGTCCTTAAAAGTACTTACTGTGTCTGGTAAGATTGAAAAAATGATTGCGGATAGTATCCAACAAACAGAGCAAGGAAACTATTTATCACTTGACCCTCAAAAGTCGCAGGAAATTCTAGAGTCAATTGCACAAGAAGTTGAACGTGTCGCATTAATGGACCAATCACCAGTGATTTTATGTTCACCAGCAATTCGCATGTATTTGAGACAAGTTACAGAGCGGTATTTCCCGCAAATTCCTGTTCTTTCTTACAATGAACTTGAAGCATCGATTGAAGTCCAAAGTGTTGGGGTGGTGGAGATTGCATGAAGATGAAACGATATACAGCAGATACCATGGTAAATGCGATGAAAAAAGTTCGAGTAGATTTTGGAGAAGATGCAATTATTTTAAGCTCTAATGTTGTTTATTCAAAAGGTTTTCTTGGTCTTTTTAAGAAGAAATCTGTTGAAGTAGTCGCGGGTTTTGATGAACCAATAAGTAAAAAAATCGAACCTATTCATTCACAACCTTCATTCCCTGTTGAAGCAATCAATACATCAACAATGGAATTGAAAAAAGAAATGGATGAAATGAAAAAAATGTTGAAAAACATTCGGCCTTCAACAGAATACTCTCGCTATCCGGATGAAATGCAGCAATTACTAGTCCATCTACAAACACAAGATTTAAATGAAAATACGATTACTAAAATTGGTGAAGAAATATACAGTCGAATGAAAATAGAGAAAAAGGATTTCTCGAATGAGGAACAACAAGAAATTGTTAGAGAAATTCTACTCAATGAAATCGGGCATAATCCTTTTGGAGGTATATCCTTTACTAAGAAATACATCAATGTTCTTGGACCTACCGGAGTCGGAAAAACAACGACAATTGCTAAAATTGCCGCTCGTGCATTACTTGAGAAAAAGAAAAAGATTGGTTTTATCACAACAGATACATATCGGATTGCGGCAATTGAACAATTACGGACATATGCAAACTTATTGCAAGCGCCAGTTGAAATTGTTTATAACAAGAAGGATTTTGAATCCGCATTGGAAAAGTTTTCGGAGTTGGATTTAGTATTTATTGATACTGCAGGTAGGAATTACAAAGAAACAAAATTTGTAGAAGACCTCATCCAACTGGTGGACTTTTCACTAGATATGGAATCCTTTTTAGTATTATCTATGACTTCTAAAGAAGAAGATATGAGAACGATTGTTCAGCAGTTTAGATCCTTTCCAATTGAAAAATACATTTTCACCAAGATGGATGAAACCGGCTCGATTGGTCCTATGTTTAATCTCATTAGTGAATTTAACATTGGAGTGGCCTATCTAACAGACGGACAAGAAGTACCAGAAGATATAACGGAAGCAGATGCTGAAAAGCTTATATTGATGCTTCTAAAGGATCCCCGTTATGCATGATCAAGCGGAAAAACTTAGACGTCAGATGCTGAAAGCTCAGGAACCATTAGCTAGATCAATTGCAATTGTCAGCGGAAAAGGCGGTGTTGGAAAATCCAACTTTTCGACCAACTTTGCTTATGCACTTCGTTCATATGATAAGAAGGTACTTATTATAGATATGGATATAGGTATGGGAAACATTCATATTTTACTTGGAATGACCCCGAACAACAGTTTACGAGATTATCTATCTGAAAGTAAGGAATTAGCTGAAGTGATTAATAAAGCTCCTGAAGGATTAGATTTTATATCGGGTGGGTCTGGATTGAATTCAGTAATGGAATGGTCGGAAGAAATGTTTGAACGACTGATTACTGCTTTTGAATATTTGCAAACAGAATATGATTTTATTCTATTTGATATGGGTGCGGGGGCAACTCAACATGTTATAGATTTGGTTCTTGCTGTTGACGAAATTATTGTCATCTCGACAACGGAACCAACATCGATTACAGATGCCTATTCAATGATGAAATTCATTTGCTTAAGAGACCCTGATAAACAATTTCATATAGTTGGGAATCGAGTATCTAAAAATGATGAGGGTACTGATACAGTTACAAGACTACAGTTTGCTATGCGGAAGTTTTTGGATAAGGAAACAACAATTTTAGGATTGTTACCAGAAGATGGTTCTGTCCATAAAGCGGTTCTTGCTCAAAAACCCTTTCTGCTTCTATTTCCAAATGCTCCAATCTCGAAAAAGATTAAATCCATTGCTTCTACTTTTGTTGAATTCGAAACTACTGTAAATCTTGAAAATAAACAACGATTTCTTGGTAGGCTGAAAAATATGTTTAGGAAGGGACATGGATGATTTGGAAACAGGCAAAATTAAGAAAGCATTAGTTGTTGATGATTCGGCATTCATGCGAAAATTGATCAGTGATTTTCTAAGCAAACATCCAAATATTGAAGTGATTGGGACTGCTCGTAATGGTAAAGATGCAATTGAAAAAGTGAAGTTATTAAAACCTGATGTTGTTACGATGGATGTTGAAATGCCTATTATGGATGGTCTTGAAGCCCTTAAAGAAATTATGGCAAATCATCCTGTACCTGTAGTTATGCTCTCGAGTACGACAAAAGAAGGTGCTGAAAACACCATGCTTGCTATGGAGTACGGTGCTGTAGATTTTGTCGCGAAACCAGGGGGAGCAATTTCACTGAATTTGAAAGATATAGAAGAAGAAATCGTTGAAAAAGTTGCTGCAGCATCAGGTGTCCATATTTCTAAACTAACTAGAACTCACAAACCTAAACCTGTTCAAAAATCTGTGGTTGCAACTCGAAAAGAGACTGTAAGTCAAATCGCAAAACCTTTAAAACCGAAGATAAATAAAAATAAGGGTGTATTCGTCAAAAACGCAAAGACGTTTGTTATAATAGGTACATCTACAGGGGGACCGAGGGCTCTGCAAGCTGTGCTTACAAACTTGCCAGCTGAATTTGCCGCACCGATATTAATTGTTCAACATATGCCGGTTGGTTTTACGAAGTCTTTAGCAGATCGCCTAAATACGCTTTGTACTATACATGTTAAAGAAGCGGAGAATGGCGAACCGATACTTAATGGAACTGCTTATATTGCTCAAGGTGGTAAACATTTGAAAATGAAAAAGTTGGGTCAATCTTATTTTATTCAGCTCGATGAGATTGAGCCTTCTCGTTCAGGGCATAGGCCAGCAGTTGATGTACTTCTAGAATCAGCTGCTGCGATAAAAGAACTGAATTATTTAACAGTTATTATGACCGGCATGGGATCCGATGGTAAAGTAGGAATGGAAGTACTTAAAAAGAATGGTCAAACGCTTACAATTGCAGAATCGGCAGAGACATCTGTTGTTTATGGAATGCCGAAAGCGATTGTTGAAGCAGGGCTCGCTGATGAAATAGAAGATTTGCAAGATATACCGAAAAAAGTTATGGGTATTTTAAAGTTTTAAGGGGGCGAAAAGATGGATACAAGTCAATACTTAGATATGTTCATTGAAGAAAGTAAAGAACATCTTCAATCATGTAATGAACATCTTTTAGAACTAGAGAAAAATCCTGAGGATCTTGCAATTGTAAATGAAATATTCCGTTCAGCTCATACATTAAAGGGAATGTCTGCAACGATGGGATACTCTGACATCGCCGACTTAACACATACTATGGAGAATATCCTTGATGCCATTCGGAACAATAAATTAAAAGTTACGACAGAGATTTTTGATGTTGTTTTACAAGCAGTAGATTACTTAGAAGAAATGGTATTGGATATTGCTGCAGGCGGTACTGGGAAAAAAGATGTACGTCAAGTTGTTGAAGTTTTGAATCGGATTGAATCGGGTGAAAAAGCAACAGCTGATTCTCAGTCTGCTGCGGAAGCTTCAGCAACAGTAGTTGATGATGATCTCCATCAAGGCACTGAACTTCATTATGATGATTTTGAAATTACCGTCCTATCGCAATCGTTTGAACAAGGATATAAAGCTTATGAACTAACTGTTCGTTTACGTGACGATTGTATATTAAAAGCCGCAAGAGCCTTTATGGTGTTCGAAATACTGGAGAAGTCTGGCGATATTATTAAATCCATACCTAATGTTCAAAAACTTGAAAATGAAGAGTTTGATGAAGAATTTGTTGTGGTTTTAATTACAAAAGAAGATGTAAAGGTAGTTCAAGCCAAAATAATGAAAGTTTCTGAGATTATTGAAGTACTTGCTGTTCCTATTACAAGTGAGTCATTATTGCTAGGAAAAAGATCTAGAGATGACGTACAAACAAGCGATACTAATATGGCTGTTGCTAAAGATTCGAATAGTCCAGCGGTGTCAACACGCGCCGCATCTTCAGGAAACAAAACAATCCGCGTGAATATTGAAAGACTTGATGACTTAATGAACTTGTTTGAGGAATTGGTAATTGACCGTGGACGTTTAGAATCGATTGCAACTGAAATTCACAATACTGAACTTACCGAAACAGTGGAACGAATGGCACGGGTTTCAGGTGATTTGCAAAGTATTATTTTGAACATGCGTATGATTCCAGTGGAAACTGTCTTTAATCGGTTTCCAAAAATGGTTCGACAACTCGCACGCGACTTGGACAAGAAAATCACTTTAGATATCGTTGGTGCAGAAACTGAATTGGATCGTACAGTCATTGATGAAATCGGAGATCCACTTGTACATCTTATTCGTAATGCATTGGATCATGGAATTGAAACCCCGGCTGAGCGTATTGCAAAAGGAAAACCAGAAGAAGGTACGGTTACGTTAAGAGCTTATCACTCAGGAAATCATGTGTTTATAGAACTTCAGGACGATGGTGCAGGTGTTAATCGTCAAGCTGTTCTTAAAAAAGCTTTATCTAGCGGCATAATTACTGAAGAGGTAGCAGAATCATTAACGGACCGACAAGTAGCTGAGTTGATTTTGGCTTCGGGCTTTTCTACAGCTGAGAAAATATCGGATGTATCTGGTCGTGGTGTAGGTTTAGATGTTGTGAAAAGCACGATTGAATCACTCGGTGGTTTCATTTCAATTGAATCCAAAGAGGGTGAGGGATCGTTGTTCCAAGTACAGCTTCCACTTACGCTTTCCATTATTTCTGTGATGCTCGTTAAACTTGCGAAGGAAATTTATGCAATCCCGTTATCGTCGATTATTGAAACTGCAATCATTCAAACGTCGGACATCATGAATGCGCATAATCAGAAAGTAATTGATTTCCGTGGAAGTATTGTTCCGCTCGTTAACTTAAAGCAAATTTTTGAAATGCCGAACTCAGATACAGATGATGGATTCCAGTCTGTTATTATCGTTCGAAAAGGTGGGAAACTTGCAGGACTTGTTGTTGACTCATTTATTGGACAACAAGAAATTGTTCTCAAATCACTTGGTAACTATTTGAAGAGTGTATTTGCGATTTCCGGAGCAACGATTCTTGGAAATGGACAAGTCGCCCTTATTGTCGATTGCAACGCATTAATCAAATAAGTGGGAGTGAAAAAAATGACTGAAACAATACAACAAACCGATATGAAAGTCGTCGTCTTTGAATTAATGGATAAAGAATATGCAATAAAAGTCGATGTTGTTCATTCAATTGAAAAGCTAATGTTAATTACTAGAATTCCGAAGACACCTAGTTATGTTCGTGGTGTTATTAATTTAAGTGGACTTGTCACTCCCATTGTTGATTTACGGGATCGTTTTGGAATTGAATTGAAAGAAGTAGATGATCAAACCCGAATTATTATTGTATCGTTAGAAGAGTACAATGTAGGTTTAATAGTAGATGCTGCAAATGATGTAATGGACATCCCTATCGAGCTAATAGAAGCACAGCCTGAAGTCGTTGGGACCGTAGAATCTGAATTTATTTCTGGCGTCGCCAAGGTCGGTAAACGACTTCTTGTGATGCTCGATTTAGATCGAGTATTGGAACCTATTAAGCAGGTGGCTTCTGATGAGTTTTGATACACCAATCACCGATATGCACCTTGATGTACTTCGAGAAATTGGTAATATCGGTGCTGGAAATGCAGCAACTGCTCTTTCTCAAATGCTTGACCGTAAGATTGATATGCGTGTGCCCAAAGTAGATTTAGTTTCTTTTGAGGGTATGTTTGATCTTGCTGGAGGCGCTGAGGAAATTGTTGCAGGTATTTTTCTGCGTATTGAAGGAGACCTTTCAGGCAGTATGTTTTTTGTGTTGTCTATAGAAAGTGCGAATCGTTTTATTCAGAAATTAATAGGTGATATAACTTTTGATTTTAACTCTCCGCCTTTTTCAGAAATCGGGATTTCCGCAATGCAAGAACTTGGAAATATTCTTTCAGGTTCCTATCTATCCGCCTTATCAGACTTTACTGGTTTGAAAATATATCCAACAGTCCCTTCACTTGGGGTAGATATGGTCGGAGCAATTGTTAGTTTTGGTTTAATAGAAATATCTCATTCAAGTGACGAGGTAATTGTTATTAATACTGAAATCAGTGAGGAAAGTACAAACGGCACAGAAAGTATAAATGGACATTTTTTCTTGTTACCAGATCCTTCTTCATATAAAACGATTTTTAAATCGCTTGGTGTAATGTAATATGGTTACATTGAAAGAAGTTATTCGAGTTGGAATTGCTGATATGAATATTGTGAAAGAGCCGGAAACGATTCGAACTTCTGGACTTGGTTCTTGTGTTGGAGTTGTATTGTATGACCAACATAAAAAGATTGCGGGTTTACTACATGTTATGCTGCCAGACTCAAGCCTTGCAAAGAACGGCAGTATCAATGTTGCAAAATTTGCAGATACGGGTATTTACGGTTTAATGGAGTTATTAAAACTTGAAGGTGTACGTCCAATGTCACTAAAAGCGAAGATTGCCGGTGGTGCACAAATGTTTCAATTTGGATCTAGTGATACGATTCGTATCGGACCGCGTAATATAGAAGCGGTTAAAAATGAATTGAAACGGTTGTCCATCCCAATAGTTGCAGAGGATGTAGGCGGATCCAGTGGCAGAACAATCGAGTTCGATCCATCTACGTCGATGCTCTCCATTCGAACTGTAAATAAAGGAACTGTAGAAATTTAATTGAATGTACTTGGATGCCAAATAACTAAAAAACTAATGTTGAATTCTTAAGTCTAGATTAGAAATTTGAGGTGTCTGAATAGTTCAGACGCCTTTTTTCGTCAATTTTTGCTATAATAAAGAATAAGAACTATCGGAATCATCATGGAAGGTGAGGTATTCGATGTCAAAACAGGTTCAAATGGATGAAACCGAGTGTTGGAATCGCTGGATAAATGACAGGGATCCATACGCTGGAGATTTGCTCGTTCAAAAGTATATTCCACTCGTCACTTATCACGTGCAGCGAATCAGCTCAGGTTTACCAAGTAACGTATCCAGAGATGATATTCAAAGTCTTGGACTTCAGGGACTTTTTGATGCACTTACAAAGTTTGACACCGGGCGAGATTTGAAATTTGAAACGTATGCTTCCTTCCGAATCAGGGGTACAATCATTGATGGACTGCGAAAAGAAGATTGGTTACCAAGAACGTCTAGGGATAAAGCGAAAAAACTTAAAATTGAAGTTGCAAAATTAGAACAGGTTTTGATGCGTCATGCTGAGCCTGAAGAAGTTGCCGTTCATATGGGGATAACTCTAGATGAGGTTTTTCAAATAATGCATGAACATTACTTTTCGAATGTATTATCGATAGATGAAAAAATGAATGATGATGAAGAGGACGGAGTAAATTCATTTGTAATAAAAGATGAGAATACTACTTCACCAGAACAAGAGTTGGTTAAGACTGAACTGATTGGTGATTTAGTAAATAAAATTAAAGAGTTAAATAAAAATGAACAACTGGTTTTAAATTTGTTTTACACAGAAGAACTGACATTAACACAAATTGGTGGCATACTCAGTTTGTCTACTTCTCGGATTTCTCAAATACATTCAAAAGCATTGTTTAAGCTGAAGGAATGGCTTTCTCCTGAAATACTCGATGGAGGGATATTATGAGTTTAAAGGGAATTGAACTTCAAATTGCGATACCTAAAACATTTGAAGCTGGAAAGGTAGCAGAACAAAAACAACAGCAATCTCAGTTGAATTCAGATCAGGCAAACGCCCTAACGGAACGACAAACATTGAAAAATCGAGAAACAGTGTTGGAAACAACTGAATATGCAAAAATGGATTCGAATAAGAAAAAGGGTGACGATTCACATCATCAAGAAGAGCGAGAGCGAAATAAAGAAGAGGAAAAGAAAACGGTACATCCTTACAAAGGATCATTCGTTGACTTTACGGGTTAATTAAAATGACAATTGTCTTTTTAATCATAGTATTTATGCTGCAAATTATCGGTTTTTATTTTTTAGCTTTATTGTATACAAAAGTTTCGAAATTTGACGACCTTGAGAAAAAACAGAGAAAATTAATGGAGCAAATGGATGACTCAATCGCTGCTTATTTATCTGAGATGCAAGACGAGAATAATAGACTGATTCAACAACTCTCTGCAGTCGAGTTAACTAAAGAGAGTGAGGAAAAACCGACTCCACCATCGGTTGTGAAGACGTCCGAGCCTATCAGAGTGAAAATACCTTCTACACCAATGAATTTAGCGATAAAGTCTTATGGGAAAAATTCGACGTCGCCTTCTAAGATTGAAGAAGTTGAAATGGACGATCGGACAAAAGTACTTCGACTTCACGATGAGGGACAAACTATTGAAGAAATCGCTAAAGCACTAGGTAAAGGAAAGACAGAAGTAGAACTAATTTTGAAATTTAAGTAGGACATATTGCAAAAAGGAATTTCATGTGTTATATTATCTTATGGTATTACTACACACGTGCAAGGACATTGAGAATGGTGCCGAGAGGTCATTTCAGTGGATGATTTGTACGGAGGAATTTAACCAAACAGGAGGAATTATAAAATGGCAGTAGTCTCAATGAAACAATTACTCGAAGCAGGTGTACATTTCGGACACCAAACACGTCGTTGGAACCCGAAAATGAAGAAGTTTATTTTCGTGGAACGTAACGGTATCTACATTATCGATCTTCAAAAAACGGTAAAACTTCTTGAAGAAGCATATTCATTCATGCGTCAAGTTGGAGAAGATGGTGGAAAAGTTCTTTTTGTTGGTACAAAGAAACAAGCACAAGATGCGATTAAAGAAGAAGCAGAACGTGCAGGAATGTACTATATTAACCAACGTTGGCTTGGTGGTACACTTACAAACTTCGGCACAATCCAAAAACGCGTAGCACGTATGAAACAAATTGAGCGTATGGAAGAAGACGGAACGTTTGAAGTGTTACCTAAAAAAGAAGTTGGTAAGTTGAACAAAGAGCACGAAAGATTAGTTAAATTCCTAGGCGGAATCCGGGATATGAAAGCAATTCCAGACGTAATGTTCGTCGTTGACCCACGCAAAGAGCGTATTGCGGTCGCTGAAGCAATTAAATTACACATTCCTATTGTAGGAATCGTTGATACAAACTGTGATCCAGACGAAATCGATTATATCATTCCTGCGAATGACGACGCGATTCGTGCAGTAAGACTTCTTACAAGCAAAATGGCTGACGCTTTGCTTGAAGCTAGACAAGGCGAAGAAGAAGAAGTTCAAGAAGAAGAAACAGTTACAGTTAAGTAATTGTTTTAAATAACCTTTAGTAAATAAAAGACGATAAGTGGCTATATCCTCTTATCGTCTTTTTCTAGCAATAGATGACAAAGTTTGGAGGAATGGAAAATGACAGTGAAAATAACAGCTCAAATGGTAAAGGAATTACGCGAAAAAACGGGTGCAGGTATGATGGATTGTAAAAAAGCATTAACATCCGTAAATGGTGATTTGGAAGCAGCAATTGATTTCTTACGTGAAAAAGGACTTTCTAGTGCTGCAAATAAGGCAGATCGTATCGCTGCTGAAGGTACTACGTATATTCTTACTGAAGGAAACGAAGCAATTCTTCTAGAAGTAAATGCTGAAACTGATTTTGTTGCTAAAAACGAAGGATTCCAAGTTCTTGTTAAAGAACTTGCAGAGCATCTTCTAAAAACAAAGCCAGCTAATGCTGAAGAAGCACTTGAAACAAAAATGTCCAACGGTCTTTCAGTTGCAGACCAAATTTCAAATGCGATTGCTAAAATTGGTGAGAAGTTAACACTTCGTCGTTTTGAAATTCGTACAAAAACAGATGCTGACTCATTCGGTCCTTATTTGCATATGGGCGGGCGTATTGGTGTTCTTGTTGTATTAGAAGGATCTACAGATGAGCAAGCGGCTAAAGATATTGCTATGCACGTAGCTGCACTCAATCCGAAATATGTTTCACGTGATCAAGTTTCAGAAGAAGAAGTTGAGCGTGAGAAAAAAGTTCTTACTGAACAAGCCCTAAACGAAGGCAAGCCTGAAAACATTGTTGCAAAAATGGTTGAAGGTCGTATTGGTAAGTATTTTGAAGAGATTTGTGTGCTAGATCAATCATTCGTCAAAAACTCTGATCAAAAAGTTGGAGACTTTGTGAAATCTACAGGCGGTACTTTAAAAGAATTCATACGTTACGCAGTTGGCGAAGGAATTGAAAAACGCGAAGAAAACTTTGCGGACGAAGTAATGGGCCAAATTAATAAATAATATACTGAATGAGGAACACACTTTGGTGTTGTTCCTCATTTTTGAGAAATCTGAATAAATGGAGGACACACATGGGCAACCCAAAATACAAAAGAATCGTTTTAAAAATAAGCGGTGAAGCACTTGCTGGTGAACAAGGTTTCGGTTTATCACCCGACATTATCAAATCCGTTGCTATGCAAATACAAGAAGTCGTCGATTTAGATGTTGAAGTCGCAGTAGTCGTCGGTGGTGGAAATATTTGGCGTGGTAAAGTTGGCAGCGAAATGGGAATGGACCGAGCGACAGCAGATTACATGGGAATGCTCGCAACTGTTATGAATTCTCTAGCTCTTCAAGATTCCCTCGAAAAATTAGGTGTTGAAACTCGAGTATCTTCTTCTATTGAAATGAGACAAGTTGCTGAACCATACATACGTCGTAAAGCGATACGCCATCTTGAGAAAAAACGTGTGGTTATATTTGCAGCTGGAACGGGAAATCCTTACTTTTCTACAGATACAACAGCAGCACTTAGAGCAGCAGAAATTGAAGCAGATGTAATTCTTATGGCTAAAAATAATGTAGACGGCGTGTACTCCGCAGATCCAATGATTGATAAAAATGCAGTTAAGTATTTAGAACTGTCGTTTATTGATGTGATTAGCCAAGGTCTGGAAGTAATGGACTCCACTGCTTCAACTTTATGTATGGATAATGATATACCTTTAGTTGTGTTTTCTATAATGGAAAAAGGAAATATAAAAAGAGCCGTACTTGGTGAAGCAATCGGGACGGTCGTCAGGAGGAATTTGTAATGTCGAATGCAATATTGAATGAAGCGACAGACAAAATGGAAAAAGCGATTAGTGCTTATTCACGTGAACTTGCAAGCATACGGGCAGGGCGTGCGAATGCATCTATGCTCGATAGAATTACTGTTGATTATTACGGTACACCAACTCCAATCAACCAAATGGCTGGTATTTCAGTACCAGAAGCACGTCTATTAGTCATCCAACCATATGATAAGTCAATTCTAGGTGACATTGAAAAAGCAATAATGAAATCCGACATAGGTATTCAACCATCCAATGACGGTACAGTTATTCGTCTATCTGTCCCAGCATTGACAGAAGATCGACGGAAAGATCTCGTAAAGACTGCCAAAAAAGAAGCAGAAGAAGCAAAAGTCGCAATTCGTAATGTTCGTCGTGATGCGAATGAAGAAGCTAAAAGACTTGAAAAGAACGGTGAACTTACGGAAGATGGTCTACACCGAAATGGTGATGACGTCCAAAAACTAACTGATTCTTATATAAAAAAGATTGATGATATGGCAAATGATAAAGAAATTGAAATCATGGAAATCTGATAGAAGAACTTTCTATATTTTGAGACGTCCTTATTTCAGGGCGTCATTTTTTATTTAATGATTTTTAACTAGTCTTACGAATTGAGTCGTTGGAATATATTCTTTATAAAGTGTCCAACTTTGTGATAAATCTAAACAACTACATATTGTGTAAGTAGAGTAATTCTACTAAAGACTGTCTTTTAAACATAAAATTTAAATGAAATCTATTGTCTAATTTGGTACGATAGATAGGACTTGCTCCAAAAAGTAATCGAGTGGAGGAAACAATATGCTAGGAAAACTAATGCGAAAAAAACCGATTGTGCAAGAGGTTACAATGTCGGACCAAATCGCTTTGTTAAAAAGTAGAAAGATTCCTGCCCATGTAGCAATAATTATGGATGGTAATGGCAGATGGGCAAAACAGCGTAATTTGCCAAGAGTTGCTGGGCATCACGAAGGAATGAAAACGGTCCGTAAGATTACTCGAACTGCAAGTGATCTTGGCATAAAAGTGTTGACACTTTATGCGTTTTCTACAGAAAATTGGAAACGTCCAAAAGTAGAGATTGATTTTCTAATGAAGCTCCCTGGAGAATTTCTAAGCACTTACCTCCCCGAACTTATTGAGCAAAATGTTAAAGTAGAAATGATTGGTAACTTTAGCATGTTACCAGACCATACTAAAGATGCAATACGAAAAGCTATGGAAGCAACTGCTGATAACAATGGAATGACACTTAATTTTGCGATGAATTACGGAAGTAGGCGCGAGCTCGTTGAATCTGTACAGAAAATCGCGAGTCTTGTTGCAAAAGGCCAATTGGCAATAGAGGATATTGATGAATTAGAAATTGAGTCACATCTCATGACAGCCCATTTACCAGAACCTGATTTGCTAATCCGAACAAGCGGCGAGGTTAGACTTTCTAACTTTATGTTGTGGCAGCTTGCCTATGCAGAGCTTTCATTTACAGATGTATTATGGCCGGATTTTGATGAACTGTGTATGTTCGAGGCCATCAAGGACTTTCAATCGCGAATTCGCCGATTTGGAAGTGTGGAAGGGGAGAAGGAAGCTTGAAACAACGAATTATAACGGCAGCTATTGCATTGGCTTTTTTCGTTCCAGTTATAATTATTGGAGGGCTGCCGTTTACGATTGCAATTTATTTAATTGCCACAATAGGACTTTTTGAAATTTTACGTATGAAAAACCTTAAATTGTTCTCGTTTCCAGGTTTGATAACTTGGGTAATATTAGCTGTGCTTCTTTTACCGGTAACTTGGAATAACTGGATTTTTAATGAACTTGGTTATACCAAAATTGAGCTCGCCTTCGCAGGTGTTCTCCTTTTACTAATATACACAGTTGTTGTTAAAAATGAATTCACGTTTGACCATGTCGCATTTTCGATACTTGGGGCATTGTACGTTGGTATTGGTTTCTATTATTTAATCGAAACTAGAATGTTTGGCATTCATTATGTTGTCTATGCTTTCATAGTTATTTGGATGACGGATACCGGAGCTTATGTAACAGGAAGAAAATTAGGTAAGCGAAAATTATGGCCTGAAATATCACCTAATAAAACCGTTGAAGGATTTGTTGGAGGAATCATTTGGGCCATTACGTTCGCATGTATTTTTCAATATTTCGTACCTGTGGCTTCTTCATACCCGATACTTATAGTTGTTACGATCATTGCGTCCATTGTGGGGCAACTCGGTGATCTTGTCGAATCTGCAATTAAAAGGCATTATGATGTAAAGGATTCGGGAAATCTCCTCCCGGGGCATGGTGGAATACTGGACCGATTTGATAGTCTTCTTTTCGTTTTGCCGTTACTTCATTTATTGCATTTCATTGGATAAAGGAAAGGGTGGCATTATGCGAAGAAAAATTAGTCTATTAGGCGCTTCAGGATCTATTGGAACACAGACAATGGATATTATTAATTCAAATCCAGAAAAGTTTGAACTCGTATCTTTTTCAGTTGGTTTGAATATGGATAAGGTAAGGGAAATTGCTTCTGTACATTCACCGAAAATTGTTTCGGTAATGAGATTTGAAGATGCAGTTCTATTAAAGTCCGAGTTTCCAAAGATTGAATTTGTACATGGAGACGAAGGACTTGTTGAAGTAGCAGCTTTTGCGGGTGCGGATATTCTTGTAAATGCGGTGATTGGCAGTGTAGGACTGAGACCGACACTACAAGCGATTCGCGCGGGAATTACGATTGCGATATCCAACAAAGAGACACTTGTTGCTGCTGGAGATATCGTTATGGCGGAAGCGCGTAAGTACAATGTGCCACTGCTTCCTGTAGATAGTGAACATTCTGCACTTTTTCAAGCGCTAAACGGTGAAAACATTGATCATGTATCACGCCTTATTTTAACAGCATCTGGTGGAAGTTTTAGAGATTTAACAAGAGAAGAACTGTCAGGAGTTACAGTCGAACAAGCCTTAGCTCATCCAAACTGGTCAATGGGTAACAAACTTACAATTGACTCTGCTACGATGATGAATAAAGGTCTTGAAGTAATTGAAGCACATCACCTTTTCGGTATACCATATGATAAAATCGATGTTTTGCTCCATAGAGAAAGCATCATCCATTCAATGGTGGAATTTGAAGATACGAGTGTTATTGCGCAGCTTGGATCACCGGATATGCGCGTACCTATTCAATATGCGCTAACATATCCAGAACGTTTAACGATGCAAAATCCAAAACCATTACGTCTTGAAGAAATTGGGAAACTTCATTTTGAAAAAATGGATTTCCAGCGATATAAGGCGCTTGCACTTGCGTATGCTGCAGGTAAAGAAGGTGGGACAATGCCTACAGTAATGAATGCGGCAAATGAAATAGCTGTTGGTTTGTTTATGTCAGGTAAAATTCCATTTTTGAAAATAGAGGACTTAGTGGAACGTGCAATGAATAATCACCAGACAACTTCGGTACCTAATTTAGAAGCAGTACTAGAAGTCGATTCGCTCACTCGGAAAATGGTTTATGGTATGGTAGAATAAGCTATTGGATAAACTCGTTTGGATTAAATTGAACGAACCTTCTTCAATGGTCTGAAACAGTATTGCTTGAACGTATTTAATATCGGCTAAAATGGAAATCTGAATTTCTGTTTACAAAGCCAGCTAAGGTGGTTTTTTATGGAGACTGTAATTGCGTTTATAATCATTTTCGGTTCCCTTGTCTTTTTTCACGAATTAGGGCATTTCCTATTCGCTAAAAGGGCTGGAATTATGGTGCGTGAATTTGCAATTGGAATGGGCCCGAAAATTCTAGGTATTACAAAAGGTGAAACATTGTACACTGTTCGACTATTACCTTTGGGTGGATATGTTCGGATGGCTGGAGAAGATTTAGACAAGATTGAACTTCAACCCGGCTTTCGTGTAGGACTTACGTTCACGGAAACTGGAGAAGTTAAAAAGGTTTATTTAAATCGCAATGTCTCTAATCCAGATGTCTTGTTTTTAGAAACGGAATCATCCGATTTTGATAAAGAACTTTTTATCGAAGGATACAATGACGATGGTGAACTAGTTCGATTTGATATTTCTAAAACCGCTGTCGTCGTAGAAAAAGGGGTAGAGACAATAATCGCTCCTTACGACAGACAGTTTGACTCGAAGTCTCTTGGACATCGGGCAATGACTATTTTTGCGGGACCGTTGTTTAACTTCATTCTTGCTTTCTTCATCTTTTTGGCAATCGGTTTAATTCAAGGTGTTCCGACCGTTCCTACTAATGAGCCCATTATTTCAGATGTGAATAACGATGGCCCGGCAAGTAAAGCTGGAATGGAAAAAGACGATTTTGTTAAAGAAGTGAATGGTGAGCCAGTTAAGACTTGGACTGAATTTGCGGAAATTATTCAGGCCAATCCTGAAGTACCACTTAAAATTCAAGTAGAACGCCGAACTGATCTTGTTCTCCTTGAAGTGATTCCGAAGAAACTTACAGAGGCTGGAAAAGACTATGGCCAAATTGGAGTTATCTATGCGGACCCAGTTGAAAAGAATGTTTTAAAAGCATTTTACTTTGGTGGGGAACAGACTGTATTATGGTTTAAACGAATTTTTGAGTTGCTTGGAATGCTTGTAACAGGGAAGTTTACATTAGATGATTTAAATGGCCCTGTTGGTATTTATAAGGCGACCGAAACGGTTGCACAGTTTGGTATCTTCAGCTTAATGAACTGGGCAGCAGTGCTAAGTATTAACCTAGGAATTATGAACTTACTACCACTCCCAGCACTCGATGGTGGTAGATTATTATTCTTCCTTTTTGAGGCTGTGCGAGGTAAGCCAATAGATCGACAAAAAGAAGGTATGGTTCACTTTGTTGGGATTATGTTGCTTATGGTCCTGATGCTCGTAGTTACTTGGAATGATATTCAAACATTCTTTTTTTAAATAATAAATAATAATAAAAACGGGGTGGAATATACATGAAACAATCTTTATCATTTATACCTACAATGCGTGAAGTTCCATCCGATGCGGAAATACTTTCACATCAACTGCTCCTGCGTGCAGGATTTATACGACAAAACGCAAGCGGCATCTATTCGTATCTACCTCTAGGGAAAAAAGTTCTCAGTAAAATAGAACTGATTATTCGTGAGGAAATGGAAGCAATTGATGCCGTTGAAGTTTTCATGCCCGCATTACAGCAAGCTGAACTTTGGCAGAAAACTGGAAGATGGTATTCGTATGGACCGGAATTGTTTCGTGTGAAAGATCGTCACCAAAGAGATTTTGCTCTTGGTGCAACACACGAAGAAGTCATTACTTCACTTGTGCGGGATGAAGTGAAATCATATAAAAAGCTACCGTTAACACTTTATCAAATACAAACGAAATTTAGAGACGAGCTGCGTCCTCGTTTTGGTCTACTTCGTGGTCGTGAATTTATTATGAAAGATGCTTATTCTTTCCATGCCACAGAAGAAAGCCTTGATGAAAAGTATCAGGATATGAAACAAGCGTACACGAACATCTTTACGAGACTCGGACTTAATTTCCGAACGGTTATTGCCGACGGTGGAACAATAGGTGGTACGGATACTCATGAGTTTATGGCGCTATCTGAAATCGGGGAAGATACGATTGCTTACAGCGATACTTCTCCGTACGCTGCGAATATTGAAATGGCCGAAATGAATACAACATTCGAGAAATCGGATGAGGTTTTATTGGAAGTTGAGAAGATTTCTACTCCAAATATGCAAACGATTGATGATATTGTTTCATTTTTAGACACTGAAGCTACTAAATGCATCAAAACGCTTATTTTTAAAGCGGATGAGAAATTAGTTGCAGTTCTTTGTAGAGGCGATCATGAAATCAACGACATTAAATTGAAAAACGCATTAGGTGCAGATACCGTTGAATTAGCATATGAAGGCGACGTTATAGAACTTCTTTCATGTGGTGTTGGTTCGATTGGTCCTGTGAAACTACCACTCGATTTGAAAGTGATTGCAGATCACGCCATTGCTTCAGTTGTGAATGGAGTGTGTGGTGCAAACGAGGATGACTTCCATTTGATAAACGTCAACCCTGAACGAGACTTTGCAGTAGACCGCTATGCGGATCTTCGTTTTGTTCAAGAAGGCGATACTACACCGGACGGCGAAGGAACAATCAAGTTTGCCCAAGGGATTGAAGTCGGTCATATATTCAAACTGGGCACAACGTATAGTGAACCAATGGAAGGAACCTTCCTAGACAATAACGGCAGAAACCAACACTATCAAATGGGTTGTTACGGTATTGGTGTTTCTCGAATCATGGCAGCTGTTGCAGAGCAGTATAATGATGAAAATGGATTAAAGTGGCCTAAGAATCTTGCTCCATTTAATATTCATCTAATTGCCTTGAATATGAAGGACGAAGCGCAGAAAGATCTTGCAGATGAATTATATAAATTATTAAAGTCCTATCGATTTGAAGTTTTGTACGATGATCGACCGGAACGAGCGGGTGTGAAATTCGCTGATTCAGATTTAATCGGTTTACCAATTCGTATAACTATTGGGAAGAAAGCTTCAGTAGGAATTGTTGAAGTGAAATATCGATCATCCGGAGAATCTACGGAATGGCCGAAAGAAGAAATTACAGAGAAGTTGCAAGCATTTTTTGGAGCTGAATAAATGAAGGAAGGGAAGTCCGGCAATCGGTACTTCCTTTCTTTTTCGCTACTATGAAAAAGGGGGATGCTCATGGACCAAGTGAATGATGGAAAAATGAAACTGCATCTTTTATTACAGCAAATTGAGTTAACAGATGACCAAGTTGTCACCTATTTTGAAAATGCGTCGCTAGAGCGAGTGAGCATACACAAGAAGTCGAGAGTTTGGCAATTCAATTTAAAACTGGACAAACCTTTACCGATAGAAGTATATCGAGTTTTTTCGGAACGAATTAATCAAGCTTTCGCTGCAATTGCAACGATTCGGCTTGAAATTACGAGTGATAATAGTGAAATGGCTGAAGAATCGTTTGCACACTACTGGCCATTTGCTCTTGAAGGAATCAGTGGTATGTCTCCACCGATTCGAGACTTACTGAGCAATCAAAAACCGAAAATGACTGGCGGTAAAATGGTTCTTCTTTGCACAAATGATATGGAACTTCAAACGTTGAAGAGTAAATACGGAAAATTACTTGCGGATGCCTATACTTCTTTTGGTTTTTCAAAACCATTTGTTGATTTCGCGATTTCAGAAGATGATAACGGGGCAGAGGAAGCACGTAAGGCATTTATTGTTGAACGGGAAGCTGAAGAAGAGGAGTATGGCCGGAAAGCTCTTGAGGATATGAAGAAAAGAGAAACAAATCGAAAAGAAACTGGTGCTCCACAGGGGCCGTTTCGACTGGGTACGCCCATTAAAAATGAAGAGCCTATTTTGGAAATTAGGCAAATACAGGATGAAGAACGTCGCGTAACGATTGAAGGTTTTGTCTTCGATGTAGAAGTAAAAGAACTTCGTAGTGGGCGTTCGTTATTAACGATAAAAGTAACGGACTACACAGATTCGATTCTAGTGAAAATGTTTTCTCGAGATGACGAAGATGCTGCACTGATGAAAACATTGAAAAAAGGAGCTTGGGTTCGCGCACGAGGCGGTATTCAAAATGATACATTCGTCCGTGATCTCATCATGATGGCTCAAGATGTTATGGAAGTTTCACCTATAGTTCGGCAAGATAAAGCGCCTGAAAATCGTAAACGAATCGAACTTCACGCTCATACGACAATGAGTCAAATGGATGCTGTAGTATCTGCATCGGCTTTAGTTGAACAAGCAGCAAAATGGGGTCACCCTGCAGTAGCCATAACAGATCATGCTAACGTACAAGCATTTCCTGAGGCGTTTGCTGCTGGGAAAAGGCATGGTGTAAAAGTTATTTTCGGTATGGAGGCAAACCTGATTGATGACGGCGTCCCTATTGTTTATGACGAACAGCATCGGAAGCTAGATGAAGATACATATGTTGTGTTCGATGTTGAGACGACAGGTCTATCAGCTGTTTATAGCACAATTATTGAATTGGCTGCTGTGAAAATAAGGAACGGTGAAGAGATTGATAAATTCGAACGGTTCTCAAACCCGAACCATCCTTTATCTTCAACAACGACAGAACTTACTGGAATAACGGATTCTATGGTAAAAGATGCCCCGCAAGTATCTGAAGTCGTTAAGGAATTTAGTGAGTGGATTGGTGACTCGATTCTTGTTGCTCATAACGCATCCTTTGATATGGGGTTCTTTTACGAAGCGTGTAAACAGGCTGACTTGCCAAGTGTTTCATATCCGGTAATTGACACGCTTGAACTGGCTCGTCTGCTTCATCCGGAAATGGGTAATCATCGATTGAATACCTTAACGAAAAAATACAATATTGAACTCACACAACATCACCGTGCCATTTATGACGCGGAGGCTACAGGTCACCTTTTCCTTAGATTACTTAGTGAAGCTGAAGAGATGGGGATCATTTATTTAGATGATTTCAACAAACATATCGGTGGTGGAGACACGTACAAAAGAGCTCGACCAACTCATTGCACGTTGCTTGCAACAGACGATGAAGGCATAAAAAACTTATTTAAACTGGTGTCGTATTCACATATGAATTATTTTTACAGAGTCCCACGCATACCGCGCTCTTTGCTCGTGAAGCATCGAAAAGGACTTTTGGTCGGTTCGGGATGTGACAAAGGCGAGGTTTTCAACGGACTTATGCAAAAGTCACCTGAGGAAGTTGAGGAAATTGCGAAATTTTACGATTACCTTGAAATTCATCCAAAAGCCGTCTATGCCCATCTCGTCGAAATGGAATTAATTCGTGATGAGTGGAATATGGAAGACATCATGCGGAAACTTATGAAGCTTGGAAAAAAGGTTGGAATACCAGTATGTGCAACTGGAAACGTCCACTATATTGATGAAAACGATGCTACTTTCCGAAAAGTACTCGTTCGTTCACAAGGTGGAGCCAATCCAATGAATCGACATTCCTTACCGGCAGTTCATTTCCGGACAACTGAAGAAATGTTGAAAGAGTTTGAGTTCCTTGGAAAAGAAGTTGCTGAAGAGATTGTAATCGATAATCCCCGTTTAATTTTAGATAAAGTGGGCGATGTTAAACCGATTAAAGATGACTTATACACACCTACGATTGAAGGCTCAGATATCGAAGTTAGAGAGCTAACTTATTCTATGGCACATAAATTGTATGGTGAAGATCTCCCAGAACTAATTACTGAGCGACTTGAAAAAGAATTAAAATCCATTATTGGTCATGGTTTCGCTGTTATTTACTTAATTTCACAGAAACTTGTAAAACGATCTCTTGACGATGGGTATCTCGTTGGTTCTCGTGGCTCTGTAGGTTCATCACTTGTTGCTACGATGATGGAAATTACAGAAGTAAATCCGCTGCCGCCCCATTACACATGTCAAACGTGTATGACAACAGAGTTTTTCTCAGATGGTTCGGTGAGTTCGGGTTATGATTTGCCAGACAAAGCATGCCCTACATGCGGAACGAATTTGAAGAAAGACGGACAAGACATTCCGTTTGAAACGTTTCTTGGATTTAAAGGGGATAAAGTTCCCGATATCGATCTCAACTTTAGTGGAGATTATCAGGCGAAAGCACATAACTATACAAAAGAACTCTTTGGTGAGGAATACGTTTACCGAGCTGGAACGATTGGTACAGTTGCGGAACGAACGGCGTATGGATATGTTAGAGGTTATATGAACGACAATGGTTTGAATATGCGCGGAGCAGAAATCGACCGTCTTGTACAAGGGTGTTCAGGAGTGAAAAGAAATACCGGGCAACATCCCGGTGGTATTATAGTTGTTCCTGATACGATGGATATATTCGATTTTACGCCCATTCAATTTCCTGCTAATGATTTAAATTCTTTGTGGATGACAACGCATTTTGATTTTCATTCGATCGAGAATAATTTATTGAAGCTTGATATTCTGGGTCATGATGATCCTACGATGATAAAAATGTTGCAAGATTTATCAGGCATTGATCCACTGACAATTCCCCCAGATGATGAAGGCGTAATGCAGTTATTTAGTGGAACTACTTCTCTTGGGGTTACACCTGAGCAAATCGGCTGTAAAACTGGAACGCTTGGTGTTCCTGAATTTGGTACACGTTTTGTTCGACAGATGTTGGAAGAAACGAAACCTTCAACGTTCTCGGAACTCATTCAAATATCAGGGCTATCCCACGGGACAGATGTTTGGATCGGTAATGCACAAGAATTAATTAAAAATAAAACATGTGTTCTTTCCGATGTTATTGGTTGTCGAGACGATATAATGGTTTATTTAATATATCAAGGATTGGATCCGTCTATGGCCTTTAAAATAATGGAATCCGTTCGTAAAGGAAAAGGTCTATCACCAGAATTTGAGGCTGAAATGCGCGCACAAAATGTTCCAGCTTGGTACATCGATTCCTGTAAAAAAATCAAATACATGTTTCCGAAAGCCCACGCAGCTGCATATGTGTTGATGGCATTACGGATTGCTTACTTTAAAGTGCATCATCCAATTTTATATTACTCAACGTATTTCACTGTTCGTGCTTCCGATTTCGATCTTCTTGCGATGACGAAAGGTTCAGCGACAATACGGGCACAAATTAATGAAATCAATGCAAAAGGACTTGAGGCTTCTACGAAAGAAAAGAACCTTCTTACTGTTCTTGAAATCTCCCTTGAAATGTGGGAACGAGGTTTTACAATAGCGAAACCTGACTTGTACAAATCGGATGCCTCTACATTCATTATAGATGGGGATTCGTTAATACCGCCGTTTAACTCAATACCTTCACTTGGAACAAACGTTGCAAATTCAATTGTTGAAGCTCGTAAAGATGGTGAGTTTCTATCTAAAGAGGATTTACAGCAACGCGGTCGAGTGTCTAAAACGATAACTGATTATCTGGATGCACTTGGTTGTCTAGAAGGAATGCCTGAAGCAAATCAGCTGTCCCTGTTTTAACTAGTCATAAAAAAATACATCTTAGTATATAGGCTATTACGCATTGTTTGCAACGTTTTTTATTGTATGGTATGATTGGAACAACTTTTGTAATAGTCTTGCGCAGAGAGAGTGGGATTCCCCGCTCTTTTCTGTTGTTCTGTAGTGTTTTCACTGAATTTTTGGGAGGGATTAGATGACTAAAGTTACGGAAGTGGTCGAGCAACTCGTCAGTCCGATTGTAAACGACTTAGAATTGGTACTTGTAGATGTTGAGTATGTCAAAGAAGGTAGCGATTGGTTTCTGCGTATCTATATCGACACACCGAGCGGAGACATCGATATTGATCAATGTGCTCTCGTCAGTGAAAGACTTAGCGATGAACTTGACCGCACAGATCCTATCGTAGAAAATTATTTTCTTGAGGTGTCATCACCTGGTGCTGAAAGACCACTTAAAAATGAAACGGACTTTCTGAATGCAATTGGGCAGTATGTTTTCGTTAAAACATATGGACCAATTGATGGGATGAAAGAGTTCGAAGGTTATTTGCTTTCATATGGCGACGACGTAGCAGAAGTTGAAATACGTATTAAAACGAGAAAAGTAAGTGTCTCAATAGACAAAGAAAAAATTGCATTGGCACGTTTGGCAATCGACTTTTCCTCATAATTGAATATAGGAGTGATTAAACATGAGTAGTGATCTACTCGATGCATTAGTGGCCCTTGAGAAACAAAAGGGTATTTCTAGAGAAGTTTTAACCGAGGCAATTGAAGCCGCTTTATTAACCGCTTATAAAAGAAACTTTAATCAAGCACAAAACGTTCGAGTCGATTTAAATCTTGATAAAGGTTCAATGAAAGTTTATTCACGTAAAGATGTAGTTGAAGAAGTTGAAGACGATCGTCTACAAATTTCTTTAGAAAAAGCACAAGAAATCAATCCGGCTTATGAACTTGCTGATATTGTTGAAGAAGAAGTAACACCGAGAGATTTTGGTCGGATTGCCGCCCAGACAGCAAAACAAGTTGTTACTCAACGTGTGCGTGAAGCAGAACGCGGTATGATATATGAAGAATATGTGGATAGAGAAGACGATATTGTAAATGGTATTGTTGAACGCTTAGATGCCCGAAACTTATACGTAGGACTCGGTAAAGTAGAAGCAGTACTTCCTGTAGGAGAACAAATCCTAACGGAATCATATGAACCTCATGATCGTATTAAAGTATATATTACAAAAGTTGAACGTACATCACGTGGTCCACAAGTGTTTGTATCACGAACACATCCAGGTTTATTGCGTCGATTATTTGAAATGGAAGTACCTGAAATTTTCGAAGGAATTGTTGAAATTAAAACGATCGCTCGTGAAGCAGGAGACCGTTCTAAAATATCGGTGCATACGAACAATGACGAAGTCGACCCGATTGGTTCATGTGTTGGAGCAAGGGGAGCACGTGTACAATCCATTTCTAATGAATTGAATGGTGAAAAAATAGACATCGTTGAATGGTCTGAAGATCCAGTTGTTTTTGTTGGTAATGCACTAAGTCCTTCAAAAGTACTTGACGTTCAAGTAAGTGAAGATGCAAGATCAACGACTGTCGTTGTCCCAGATTATCAATTATCACTAGCAATTGGTAAAAGAGGACAAAATGCGAGACTTGCTGCTAAGCTAACGGGTTGGAAAATTGATATTAAAAGTGAAACAGATGCTCGTGAACTTGGTATCTATCCACCAGAAGGCGCTGAAGTCATAGTTACTCATGAGATTTCGGAAGATCCTTATTTCGAGGAAGAAACGTCAACGGATACTGAAGATGTTACAATCGATTTATACTCAGACGACGAGGCCTGATAAAGAAAGGGTGATTACACATGTCGAAAATGAAAAAAGTCCCTTTACGTAAATGTGCGGCAACTGGTGAAATGCTTCCTAAAAAGGAAATGATTCGAATTGTTCTTCCGAAAGAAGGAGAAATTTCAGTCGATCTTTCAGGTAAGAAATCCGGTCGTGGGACATATGTGTCTAAATCCGAAGAGGCAGTCGAAAAAGCACGTAAAAACCGTTCCATACAAAGTCAGCTTGGAACAGCTGTACCTGATCATATTTATGATGAACTTCTGCATGCAATTCGTCGGGAGGCATTAAAATGAAAGATGCTAAAAAGATTTTTCAAATGCTTGGAATGGCGACGCGTGCAAGAATGCTTGTTACGGGTGAAGAATTAGCAATACGAGAAGTTCGTAACGGAAATGCGCGTTTGGTTATCGTTTCAAATGACGCATCTGCGAATACGATTAAAAAAGTTACTGATAAATGTTCATTTAACAACGTTGAGATGCATGTCTTTGGTAATCGAGAAGAAATCGGACATGCAATTGGGAAAGAATCGCGAGTGGTCCTCGCAATTACGGATGCCGGCTTTGCCGGGAAATTATCCGAGCTCCTCAACGAATATAACCGGGGGTGAGCCAATGACGAAAATACGTGTACATGAATACGCGAAAAAAGTGAATCGGTCGAGCAAGGAAGTTATCGATGAGCTTACAAAAATAAATGTTTCTGTAACAAATCATATGTCAACAATAGATACTGAAGCGATTTCGAAACTTGATCAATCATTTGGTAGTAAAAGTAAAACAACACCAATTGTGAAAAGTGGCGAACAAAAAGAAGTAGCTAAAAACTCTAAAATTCCTGGACCAAATCGTCCAGCACCAACAAGTGGAGCTAAACGTCCAGCATCAACGGGTGGAGCTAATCGTCCAGCATCAACAGGTGGAGCTAGTCGTCCAGCGTCAACGGGTGGACCTAGTCGTCCGGCATCAACGGGTGGAGCTAGTCGTCCAGCGTCAACGGGAGGAGCTAGTCGTCCAGCCTCAACGGGTGGACCTAGTCGTCCGGCATCAACAGGTGGTCCGAGTCGTCCAAACTCCAACGCTCCTACGAGCTCAACTGGTGGCGGAACTGCTCCTAGACCAACAGGCGGTCGTCCTCCACAAGGTGGGGCGCCGAATCGTCGTGGCGGTCGTCCACCTGCAAGAGGTATTAACCAAGGTAGAAGAAGATACCGTCCTGCAAATCCAATTCCAAAAGTGGAGAAGCCATTACCGGAAAAAATCACTTTCTATGAATCACTAACAGTTGCTGAACTAGGTCGTAAACTTGGCCGTGAACCTTCAGGAATCATTAAAAAGTTGTTCATGTTAGGGATTATGGCAACAATCAATCAAGAACTAGATGAAGATACGATTGAGCTGATTTGTGCTGAATACGGTGTGGAAGTAGAAGAAGAAATTCGTATTGACTACACAGACCTTGAAGTGTATTTCGAAGAAGTTGATGTAGAAAAGAATGAAGCTAATGAAATCGAACGTCCACCCGTCGTTACAATTATGGGTCACGTCGATCATGGTAAAACAACTCTTTTAGATTCAATTCGAAATACAAAAGTAACACAAGGTGAAGCAGGCGGTATTACACAACATATCGGTGCATACCAAATCGAAAATAAAGGCAAAAAAATCACATTCTTAGATACACCGGGTCACGCTGCTTTTACAACCATGCGAGCACGTGGTGCAAAAGTTACCGATATTACAATATTGGTTGTAGCTGCAGATGACGGCGTTATGCCACAAACAATTGAAGCGATTAACCATGCAAAAGCTGCAGACGTTCCAATCATTGTTGCAGTAAACAAAATGGATAAGCCAACAGCAAATCCAGACCGCGTTATGCAAGAATTGACGGATCACGGCCTTGTTGCAGAAGCATGGGGTGGGGATGCAATATTCGTACCTATTTCTGCACTTAAAGGTGAAGGAATTGAAGAATTAATCGATATGATTTTACTTGTTGCTGAGGTTGCAGAACTTAAGGCGAACCCTAAAATTCGCGCTCGTGGTACTGTTATTGAAGCGCAACTAGATAGAGGTCGTGGATCAGCTGCAACACTACTAATACAAGATGGAACACTGCATGTTGGTGACCCAATTGTAGTAGGGAACACATATGGCCGTGTACGTGCAATGATAAGTGACATTGGTCGTCGTGTGAAAGAGGCTGGACCGTCAACACCGGTTGAAATTACAGGATTAAGTGACGTACCTCAAGCGGGTGATCGTTTTGTTGTCTTTGAAGATGAGAAAACAGCTCGTCAAATAGGTGAAACAAGAGCAAGTGAAGCAATCCAAGAATCACGTGGAGAGAAAACACGTATTACTCTTGATAACTTATTCGAACAAATGACAATCGGCGATGTAAAAGAATTAAATCTTATCGTCAAGGCAGATGTTCAAGGTACAGTTGAGGCAATGGCTGCATCACTTATGAAGATTGAAGTCGAAGGTGTCAATGTGAAGCTAATTCATACTGGAGCCGGCGCAATCAATGAGTCAGATGTTACACTTGCTGCAGCATCTAACGCAATCGTAATTGGTTTCAACGTACGTCCTGATACAAATGCAAGACGTGCAGCAGAAGCAGAAGGCGTTGATATTCGTCAACACCGCGTTATTTACAAAGTAATCGAAGAAATTGAATCTGCAATGAAAGGTATGCTCGATCCTGAATTTGAAGAAAAAGTGATCGGTCAAGCTGAAGTACGAGAAACATTTGTTGTTTCTAAAATTGGTACAATTGCAGGTAGTTATGTAATCGATGGTAAAATCACACGTGATTCAAGCGTTCGTATCGTTCGCGACAACATCGTTATCTTTGAAGGTGAACTTGATACACTTAAAAGATTTAAAGACGATGCAAAAGAAGTTGCAAAAGGCTATGAATGTGGAATTACAATTAAGAAGTTCAATGATATGAAAGAAGGCGACATTATTGAAGCCTATATCATGCAGGAAATTAAACGTACATGATTGTCTATGCGGAATGTAGTTTCTTCATTCCGATGGTCGCTAATTTAAAGGAAAAGAGATCGGTTTTAAAGCGAATGACAGATCGAACGAAAAATTCATATAATGTGTCCGTCGCAGAAATCGATCATCAAGACCTTTGGCAGCGAACGACAATTGCTCTCGTTGCAACGGCTTCATCAAAAGATGCGGCCGAACGAGAAGTAAGAAGGGCAATTCGCTTTTTGGAATCCAATCCAGAATGGGAATTATCCGAACTTACATTAGAATATTACTGATAGGGAATTGGGGTGACCATCCATGTCAAAACGTGTGAATCGTGTCGCGGAACAAATGAAGAAAGAACTCGGTGATATTATCTTGCAAAAGTTAAAAGATCCGAGAATTGGCTTCGTCACTGTAACGGATGTTGAAGTAACTGGAGATCTTCAACAAGCGACTGTTTATATTTCTGTTCTTGGTAGTAAAAAAGAGAAGGATCAAACACTTAAAGGCCTTTCACAAGCTAAAGGATTTATCCGCACAGAAATTGGCCAACGTATTAGACTTCGAATTACGCCTGAGATTGAATTTAAATTTGACGAATCAATTGCATATGGAAGTCGAATTGAAAGTCTATTGAGTCAAGTGAAAAATGAAAAAGATGAATAACACTAGGGAAGTCGGTGTCCAACAGGACTTTCCGACTTCCTTTCTTACATATAAATCATTGTTTTGAAGGAGTTTTCAGATGAATGGAATACTACCCCTTTGGAAAGAAAAAGGGATGACCTCACATGATTGTGTTTTTAAATTACGGAAAATTCTTGGTACTAAAAAAGTGGGTCATACAGGAACATTAGATCCGAGTGTAGAAGGCGTTTTACCAATCTGTATTGGCCAAGCTACAAAAGTAGCAGAGTACATTACGGATATGGGTAAGGAGTACGTAGCAGTTGTTTCTATAGGGACTTCTACGGAAACGGAAGATGCAGATGGCGCTGTTGTCCAAACAGATTCTTCTCATAAGACAATCAACGTTACTGATATTGAAAAAGCGCTTCAGAAGCTCACAGGAGACATTACACAAATTCCACCAATGTATTCAGCTGTCAAAGTGAACGGACGTAAGTTGTATGAGTATGCACGTCAGGGAATCGAAGTTGAACGACCTATTAGAACGGTGAGCATTCATGAACTTGAATTAATAAATCCTGAAACTGTCTATAGTGGACAAGAGATTACATTTAAAATCCGTATTTCTTGTGGAAAAGGAACTTATATTCGAACACTTGCAGTTCAAATAGGGGAACTTCTAGGATACCCTGCTCATATGGCTTCTCTTGTCCGGACAATTTCGGGAACGTATAGTCAATCTGATTGTCGGACACTTGCTGAGATTGCCGAGTTAAAACAAGAAGATAAAATCCAATCTTTCCTTAAACCACTAGAAGATGCACTTCTTGACTTTCCATCTCTTGAAATAAGTGATGAGTTGTATACTAAAATAGCAGATGGCCAAGTATTAGAAGAACATTCCATTTTCCAAAAAGAACAAGCAGTCGTTTTTACATATAATAAAAAAGCAATTGCCATCTATATCAAACATCCAACAAAGCCTGGTTTAATGAAGCCGGATAAGATGTTTCCGTTGAATATTGTAAGGGGGAACTAATTTGGAAGTTTATAAATTGCACTATCCAGATAAAGTAGAAATTACTACAGACGAACAATTTTCGATGGCTATCGGTTTTTTTGATGGACTTCATAAAGGGCATTCTAAAGTAATTATGGAAGCCCAGAAAAAAGCGGTGGAACTCGGAATACAATCCGCAGTGATGACCTTTAATCCACATCCGTCACATCTATTTGGGGATGGAAAAAACAAAGTAGGTTACATTACTCAAGAAGCTGAAAAACTTAGGATTCTCGAGTCAATGGGTATTGATGCTGTGTTTATCGTCACGTTTGATTGGTCACTTGCAGCATTACAGCCTGAAAAATTTATTGATGTATTTATTAAAAAACTCGGTGTTAAACATGTCACTGCCGGTTTTGATTTTACATTTGGTTCAAAAGGTGCCGGTACAATGTTAGATATGGAACTACTGGCAGATGGCGAATACGGTACAACTGTTGTTCCGAAAGTAGCGGATAGTGAGGAAAAAATTTCTTCAACTCGAATTCGAGAGCTATTATCAGCAGGGGATGTTGAAAAAACGGCATTACTTTTAGGCCGTCAATTCCGAACAGTTGGTATAGTTGTTGATGGTGAAAAAAGAGGTCGTTTACTTGGTTTTCCAACCGCCAATGTATTGCCTGATGTAAGTTCTGTCCTACCGAAGAACGGAGTTTATGCGGTCCGTATGTTCGTGGATGGAGTCGCGTATAATGGAGTTTGTAATGTCGGAGTAAAACCAACATTTAGCAACCCTGAAATCACAAGATCGATTGTTGAAGTCCATGTTTTGGATTTTGAAGGTGACTTGTACGGCAAAGAAGTGATGGTTGATTGGATCAGTCATATTCGTGATGAAAAGAAGTTTGATTCAATTGATGCACTTGTCGAACAAATAGGCAAAGACAAATCAACCGCATTTGAAACTCTTACAGCAATTTAGTATTTGTTGCAATTGTGTAATGTGAGTGGTATTATAAATGAGTGCGAAGAGCACGAACCGCTCCTTTGCAAGGCGAATCACCAACGTTTGCTCGGGAGCCGGGGATATTTTGAAATAGGAGGTGAATAGGATGGCTATAACACAAGAACGTAAACATGAATTGATCAATGAGTTCAAAACTCATGAGAATGATACAGGGTCTGCAGACATACAGATCGCTATCCTTACTGAAGATATCAATAACCTGAATGGACATTTGGCTAATCACAAGAAGGATCACCACTCACGTCGTGGTCTTATGAAAATGATTGGTACTCGTCGTAGATTGCTTAGATACCTTCGTGACAACGAAGTTCAGCGTTACCGTGATCTTATTGCTAAGCTCGGCCTACGCCGTTAATAAGAAAACAATTAAAGCGGGCCTAGTGCTCGCTTTTTTTTTTACGTTCTAATATAAAATTAGGTACGAAAAGATCTTCTATATAAACTCTCCATTTTCACTCTACAATCATAGTTGCTTGGAGTGCAAGGCAGTCTAAAACCACGACGTCCTGTCGTAACGACTGCATGACCCACTTCGTGTGGGCCCGCGGCTAAAGGCGACTCCAGCGGGATGAAGCGGGACAGTTGAGACCCCGCAGTGGAGCGATAGCGAAAGGCGTTACGTAGAACGACTTTTGCAAGCAAAAGCGCAGCGTTGCGAGCACAGCTGCCTTAACTTCTGCAAATTAACGCAGAAGTACGGCAAATCGAACTCTTCGTTGTTCGATTGGCTCAACGCCCGCCCCTAAGAAGAATGGTTTTTATTCTTCGACAGTGGAACGCGTCCGCCTGGAACGGAAAGCAACGGTGTTCTGGATTCTGTTTATATAGGACTACCCAAATAAGTCGGTTTTAGCTTAACGTAAAAGATTGCTTAATCATTTTGTCTTAATATTTACTAGAACGTTGAATAAAGTGCTATACTGTAACAATGCGCCTTGATGGTGGTTATTGATGATAAAAACTTGTATTCACTTAGGGCTTTCAATTACACTAATAATAATACATACAACGTATACGGTTTAGACTGGAATACGGAGAGGGGTTCGATTATGACAGGTAAAAAAGTATACACACTCGATTGGGCAGGTAGACAGCTTATCGTGGAGACAGGTCAACTTGCAAAACAAGCTAATGGAGCAGTTCTCGTTCGTTACGGCGATACAACGGTTCTTTCGACTGCAACTGCATCAAAAAATTCAAGAGGTCTTGATTTCTTCCCATTAACAGTAAACTATGAGGAACGGATGTATGCTGTCGGTAAAATTCCCGGTGGTTTTCTTAAACGTGAAGGTCGTCCTTCAGACAAGGCTGTTTTAACAAGCCGTCTGATTGACCGTCCAATCCGTCCTCTATTTGCAGATGGATTCCGTAATGATGTACAAGTTATTTCACTTGTTATGTCAGTTGATCATGAGTGTTCATCAGAAATGGCGGCAATGCTTGGTTCATCACTTGCACTTTCTGTATCGGATATTCCATTTGAAGGTCCAATTGCTGGTGTTCAAGTAGGTCGTATTAACGGTGAGTTTCTCATCAACCCTACACCAGATCAGTTAGAAAAAAGTGAATTGGATTTAGTTGTCGCGGGCACAAAAGACGCAATCAACATGGTTGAAGCAGGTGCTCAGGAAGTAACTGAGGACATTATTCTAGAAGCAATCATGTTTGGTCATAGTGAAATCGTTCGATTGATCGAATTCCAAGAAAAAATCATTGCAGAAGTCGGCAAAGAGAAAATGGAAATCGCTTTATATGAATTAGATGAAACGCTGATGGCTGAAATCAAAACGAGCTGCGAAGCGAAACTTATTTCAGCAATTCAAACGCATGAAAAACATGCCCGTGCAGATGCAATTGATGCAGTGAAAGCTGAAGTTATGGAGCACTACAAAGAAAATGGATCAGATGATGCAACAATGAAACAAGTGAAGGGTATTCTTGATGACATCATTAAAGATGAAGTTCGTCGTTTGATCACTGACGAAAAGATTCGTCCAGATGGTCGTGGCTTGGATGAAATACGTCCACTTGCTTCTGAAGTTGGAATTCTACCAAGAACACATGGTTCAGGACTCTTCACACGTGGACAAACACAAGCACTAAGCGTTTGTACATTAGGTGCACTTGGAGAAGTTCAAATCATCGACGGACTTGGTATTGAAGAGTCTAAGCGCTTTATGCATCATTATAACTTCCCGAACTTTAGTGTTGGGGAAACAGGTCCAATTCGTGGACCGGGTCGTCGTGAAATTGGTCACGGGGCACTTGGAGAAAGAGCTTTGCTTTCTGTACTTCCAGATGAAAAAGAGTTTCCATATACAATCCGTCTCGTAGCAGAAGTGTTAGAATCGAATGGTTCTTCATCACAGGCTTCAATCTGTGCATCGACAATGGCGATGTTGGATGCGGGTGTTCCACTTAAGGCTCCAGTTGCGGGTATCGCAATGGGACTTGTTAAAAAAGGGGACAACTACTCAGTTCTTTCGGATATTCAAGGAATGGAAGATTTCCTTGGCGATATGGACTTTAAGGTAGCAGGTACTAAAAAAGGAATTACAGCACTACAGATGGACATCAAAATTGATGGTCTGTCTCGTCAAATTTTAGAAGAATCATTGACACAAGCTAAAATAGGGCGTTTGCACATTCTTGAACATATGAATACGGCAATTGAGGAACCTCGTACAGAGTTGTCTCAATATGCACCGAAAATCATTATGATTAAAATCAATCCAGACAAAATCCGAGACGTTATCGGACCTGGTGGAAAAGTGATTAACAAAATCATTGAAGTTACAAACGTGAAAATCGATACTGAGCAAGATGGTACGATTTACATTTCTTCGCCAGATAACGAAATGAACGATAAAGCGAAGAAGATGATTGAAAATATTGTTCGCGAAGCAAAAGTTGGCGAATATTATATGGCGAAAGTGAAGCGCATTGAAAAATTCGGTGCATTCCTTGAAATCTTCCCAGGCAAAGATGGTCTTCTTCACATTTCTGAGATCTCAGAAGAACGCACAAAAGCAGTAGAAGACGTTTTGAAAATGGACGCAGAACTATTCGTTAAAGTAATTGAAATCGACAATCAAGGTCGTGTAAACCTTTCTAGAAAAGTTGTTTTACTAGAAGAGAAAAAAGCTGCCGAAAAAGAAAACGAATAAATAGCGCATAATAATTACATTGAAAAGCCTCTTTTCACATAAAGTGAATTAGGAGGCTTTTTCTTTCTTTAACAAATAAATTTAAGGGGGAATCCGCGAATGATAGAGAAACAAATTTGCGCGAATGGCGTAAGGATTATTCATGAACATATGCCTTATGTTCAATCAGTAGCACTTGGAGTATGGATAGAGGCAGGTTCCGCTGATGAAAAAGAGGTCGAAAGTGGAATTGCACACTTTATTGAACATATGTTATTCAAAGGGACGGGTACTAGAAGTGCACGTATGATTGCTGAAGAGTTCGATCGAATTGGTGGAGATATCAATGCGTTCACATCAAAAGAAGCAACATGTTTTTTTGCAACAGTACTTAATAATCATTCAGGAAAAGCGTTATCCATTCTAGCAGACATGTTTTTCAATTCAACATTTCTTGACGAGGAAATTGAGAAAGAAAAATCAGTAATTTTTGATGAAATAGCGGCGGTAGAAGATACACCAGATGATGATGTGCATGAAATCCTTTGGGAGAATATGTACCGAAATCATTCGATTGGAAGACCTGTTCTCGGAAAAGAGAAAACGATTGAAACATTTAATAAGGAAATGATATTAAATTTTATGGAACGCATGTATCGGCCTGAAAGAATAGTTATCTCAGTAGCGGGAAATTATGATGAGGAATTGATTCAACAAATTGAAAAAGAATTTGGTTCATTTCAATCGAAAGAGCAACATGTGGAAATGGATTTAGAAATTCCAGAATTTTTCGAAGGTGTTTGGATTAAAGAAAAGGACATCGAACAAGCACAGCTTTGTATTGGTTTTCCAGGGATTTCATTAGGGGATCCAAATATGTATGACTTAGCAATTCTGGATAGCATTATTGGCGGTGCGATGTCTTCAAGGTTATTCCAGGAAGTGAGAGAAGAACGTGGTCTTGCGTATTCGGTTTATTCGTATTACTCGTCTTATATTAATTCAGGTGCGTTTGTAATTTATGCTGGAACTTCACCTGAGAAACTATCGGAATTGTACAGCACAATTAATGATGTTATTGACTCAATTCTTGAAAAAGGTGTAACAGACAACGAGATTTTAAATGCAAAAGAACAATTAAAAGGTGGATTTATACTTGGTCTTGAAAGTTCAGAATCACGAATGAATCGAAATGGCAATAATGAGCTCTTACTAAAAAGACACCTAACAATAGATGAAGTGATTTCTCGAATTGATGGAGTAAATGCCGAGGGGATTCTTCGAATGGCCCAATCAATATTTGTGAATAAACGCTCAAATTCTATTATTGGACCTAAAGAAATTGTACATCGTATTAAATTCTAAATGTAAATAGAGTCAGCTTTTCAACTTCGTTTCATATACTGGATGAAGATAAAGGAAAGGGGAATGACAATGTTACTTTCAGAACTTGCTCAAAAAGAATTAATTCAAGTGGAGGATGGGATTAGATATGGAATTTTGGGAGATACAGATCTCATATTTAATACAACAACAGGAGAAATTATAGGGTTTGAAATAAAAAAGAAATTTGGCCGTTTTTCTTTTAAAGGCCGGCAGGAACAGTCTGAGGAGTTTATCCCTTGGAAAGAAATTGTTTTGATAGGTGAGCATCGAATTTTGTTTACGAAGGCGACCACGATGCATGAGGCCGGTTTTGATGATTGAAAAACGATGGCTATTCATTGGTTCAGATCGCCGAATTGCAGTTTGCAGTGAAATCATGTCGGTGCGTGGTCATTCATGCCGATATGTCGGATCGGATGTTGTAACTTCAGAATTAGAAAAGACAATTATTGAATTTAAGCCCAATCATATTGTTTTTCCAATCTTGCAAATGAAAAGTGATTTTCCGGTACAAATTCTAAACAAAGAAACGAAGTTATTTGTGGGTGTAGCAGAGGAAAAATGGCTTCGCCCTTTTTTAGATGCCGGGCTGGAAATACAATCTTTTTTGGAAGAAGAACAATTTGTATGGAGAAATGCAAGACTGACAGCAGAAGGTTTTATTGCGGAATACTATACTCGGACGAAGAGAGTTGTATCGGGAGAACATTTTTATGTCGCGGGTTTTGGTAAAGTTGGAAAAATGGTAGCGGATGTTCTGTCCTCTCTTGGTGCAGACATTACGATTCTTGCACGTTCTAATACACAGCTTGGCGAGGCGCTTTCGAATCATTATAACGCTCAGCGACTTACAAGTAATTTTGAAGTACAGGAAGGCTGTCTGGTTAATACAATCCCATCACAGTGGTTTTCCCCTGGGAGTGCAACAAAACTCCGCATCTTTGATCTTGCGTCAGCACCCGGTTGCCTAAGGGATAGTCGGGTATTTGAATACTATACAATACTCCCTGGACTTCCGGGGATACATTTTCCTTTCGATGCAGCAACTGCTTTGGCAGATGCACTTGATAGGATGTATAGAAGATGAAAGGGGAAGTTCATGCTACAAGGAAAACGTATAGCTTTAGGTATCACAGCCTCGCATTGTACGTATGATGAAATTATTCCGGTCATCGACTCTCTCATCGAAGCCGGTGCAACAGTTGTACCAGTTATTACTCATTCAGTCCTCACAGCTGCGACGAGGTTTGGAACGGGTGAGGAATGGATTCGAAGGATTGAAGAAGCGACCGGAGAAAAAGTTATATCTACAATTGTTGGAGCCGAGCCATTTGGTCCAACAGCACCTGTTGATTGTATGATTATTGCCCCAATGACGGGAAATTCACTAAGTAGATTTGCCAATGCTTCAACCGATTCACCGGTATTAATGGGTGCTAAAGCGACACTCCGTAACGGTAGTCCAGTTTTACTTGGCATTTCAACAAATGATGCACTTGGACTAAACGGTGTCAATATTATGAAGCTCCTAAACATGAAAAACGTCTTTTTTATTCCATTTGGGCAGGATGATCCATTCAATAAACCCAACTCACTTATTTCAGATTTTTCACTGATGGTCCCAGCTACTGTAGCTGCTCTAGAAAAAAGACAGCTGCAACCTTTACTCATCATACACGAAAAAAAATGAATGTTTTGATACATCATGTCCAGTCTTGTGCTATAATTTCTCCATTAGAACTGCTTAAGTGCTGAAGGGGAGAATTTGAATGAAAAAAGTAAATGTAGCGATTGTCGGAGCGACTGGTGCGGTTGGAACAAAAATCCTTGAAAAGTTATTGGAAAGAAATTTTCCTATGAATTCAATTAAACTACTAGCGTCTAAAAGATCCGCAGGAATGGAAATTACGGCAAATGGCCAAAAATTTATTGTAGAAGAGACAGTTCCAGAATCATTTGATGGAATTGATATCGCTTTTTTTAGTGCTGGAGGAAATATTTCCAAAATGTTCGTAAGTGAGGCGGTTGATAGAGGAGCAGTTGTAATTGATAATACAAGTGCTTTCCGTATGACTGCGGATATACCGCTCGTTGTTCCGGAAGTTAATCCTGAGGCATTAAAAAGGCATTCGGGTATTATAGCGAATCCGAACTGCTCAACAATACAAATGGTAACTGCACTTGAACCGATACGACAAAAACTAGGTTTAAGTCGGGTAATTGTTTCGACGTATCAAGCTGTTTCCGGTGCCGGTATTGAAGCCATTGATGAGCTTCAAAAACAAAGTGCCGAGTTTGAAAGTCGTGCCACGAATGAAGCCAATTTATTGCCAACAGGTTCTGGGGAGCGTTTCTATCCGATTGCATTTAACGCAATTCCGCAAATCGATGCTTTCGATACTTCAGGATACACGCTAGAAGAACTTAAAATGATCAATGAAACCAAGAAAATTTTTGAAAATAATAAATTACAAGTTTCTGCGACATGTGTACGAATTCCAGTTGTTTCTGGACATTCCGAATCGATTTATTTTGAAATTGAAAACGATGATACATCTGTAGCCGATATCCAAGCGCTGTTAGAAAATGCACCTGGAATTGTTCTACAAGACAATCCAGATAAGCAATCCTACCCGATGGCACTATTTGCCGAAGGAGAAGACGCTGTATTTGTGGGCCGAATTCGGAAAGATCCCGATCATCCAAATGGTTTTCATATGTGGGTTGTAACGGATAACTTGTTAAAAGGAGCCGCATTAAATTCTGTTCAAATCGCAGAATGTCTCATTAATGAAAAGGGCTGATTTGTATGGAAATGGGTCGCATTTCAACTGCAATGATTTCTTCATTTTCAACTGAGGGAAAAATTGATTACGAAATAGCGGGCGTTTTAATTGAACATTTAATTAAAAATGGTACAAATTCAATTGTAGTGAATGGAACAACTGGAGAGTCTCCAACATTATCGGTCGAAGAAAAAGAAGCACTTCTAGCATTTACAATTAAAACCGTAAATAAAAGAATTCCAGTAATTGCAGGTACAGGTACGAATTCAACAAGTGAGTCTCTACAGTTGACTAAAAAAGCGACAGAACTAGGCGCGGATGGGATAATGCTTGTTACCCCTTATTACAATAAACCGAGTCAAAAAGGAATGTATGCTCACTTTACCGAAATTGCTTCGGAAACTTCATTACCGATTCTGTTGTATAATATACCGGGGCGATCTGTTGTAAATCTCTTGCCAGAAACAGTTGTTGCTCTTTCAAAAGTGAAAAACATTCGGGCTGTGAAAGAAGCAAGTGGCGACTTAGAACAGATTGCAACGATTATTACCGAAACGGATCAAAACTTCTCTGTATACAGCGGTGATGACGCGTTAACATTGCCGATTCTTGCGATAGGTGGAAACGGAATTGTTTCAGTCGCCGCACATATTGTTGGAAATGACATGCAAAAGATGATCGCAGCCTTTCTAGCTGGTCGCAATGCGGAAGCAGCTGCAATGCATCGTGCATTACTACCTTTATTCCGTGGGTTATTTGCAACTTCGAATCCTGTTCCTTTGAAGTATGCACTTAAAAAAATGAACATAGGTACAGGTGGAGTGAGATTGCCTTTGATATCTTATGGAGATTGCAATGCTGAATTTGATCATATATGGAAAGAATACGAAAAGAACCGTACGCTTTTCGCTTAAATTAGGCCGGTTTTAGTTGCCGGCTTTTTTTGTTTGAACGACAATACATAGCCTTTTAACGTACAATTCAACAGATATGAATATGTATTTTCACGAACTTGTGTTTTTAATGTTTGTACAGGACCGCTTCGTCCCGTATAATAAAAGACAGTCAATCTGAACGGGAAAGAAATAGGAGGAAATTATGTGTCAAAAATAAAAAATGAGTCAATAAGAATTATTCCACTTGGTGGAGTTGGAGAAATTGGGAAATCTATGTACGTTGTTGAAATTGATGAAGAAATGTTTATCGTAGATAGCGGGCTTATGTTTCCTGAAGGAGAAATGCTTGGAATCGATATCGTTGTTCCAGACATTACGTACGTTGTAGAAAACAAAGAACGCGTAAAAGGAATCTTTTTAACACACGGTCATGAAGATGCAATCGGTTCAATCGCATTTTTGCTTCAAAAAGTACAAGCTCCGGTTTACGGATCGAAGCTAACAATCGCGCTTGCTAAAGAGCATTTGAAAGAAATGCCGTCACCTACAGCTGTAAAGTTTTTTGAAGTAACGAATAAAAGTCGGATGAATTTTGCGCGTACACATGTTACATTTTTCAATACAACGCATAGTATTCCGGATTCACTAGGAATCGTTTTTAACACAAGTGAAGGTGCAATTGTTCACACTGGAGAGTTCAAGTTTGACCAATCCGCGAAAGGTAAATATCGTCCGGATATTGGGAAAATGGCAGCCATTGGTGAGCAAGGTGTTTTTGTACTAATGTCAGATTCTTCGGAAGCTGAACGTCCTGGATATACAACTTCTGAATCTGTTATTGAAGCACATTTATCAAAAACGTTTCACGGAGCAGAAGGCCGTATTCTAGTTGCTTTATATGCTTCGAACTTTATTCGAATCCAACAAGTATTCGACACTGCAGTAGAGACAGGTAAGAAAGTCGCTGTTGTCGGAAAGAGTCTTGAAAGCTACTTTGAAGTAGGTAAGAATTTAGGTTACTTGGAAATTGAAGACGATATTGTAGTACCTGTTGAAGATATTGAAAAGTATGATGATGATAAAGTTGTAATCATCGTAACAGGGAACAAAGGGGAGCCACTTGATGCTCTATCCAAAATTGTTCGTAAAGATCATCAACTACTGCAAATAAAAGAAACAGATACTGTTTTAATTACGTTCACACCTTCACCTGGTATGGAAGTTTCTATGTTCCAGACAATGAATGATCTTGCAAAAGCTGGTGCATCTGTACTTACTTCAAGTAAGAATGTTCACGTTTCTGGTCATGGAAGTCAGGAAGATTTGAAATTGATGTTAAACCTTATGAAGCCAAAGTATTTTATACCGGTTCAAGGTGAATACAGAATGCTTATTGCACATTCGAAATTAGCTCAACAGACGGGAATTCCAAAGACAAGTGTCTTTATTGCCGATAAAGGCGATGTCGTTGAGTACAATAAAGATAAAATGCGCATGAGTGGACGTGTTCCAGCAGGGAATATTTTAATTGATGGAATAGGTGTTGGCGATGTTGGGAATATCGTTCTACGTGACCGTAAACTATTATCGCAAGATGGCATATTTACAGTAGTCATCACACTAAGCCGTAAGCAAAAACGCATTGCAGCTGGACCAGAAATTGTTTCGCGTGGATTTATTTATGTTCGTGAATCTGAAGAGCTGTTAGAAGAAGCTCGTAAACTTGTTCGAAAAATTGTTGAGACACATGTGAATAAAAAGTCTTTCGATTGGACAAACATAAAGCAAGAGATAAGAGACACACTTAGTTCATATTTATACCAACAAACGAAAAGACGCCCAATGATTATTCCAATTATAATGGAATACTAATTAGGTAGACTTTTTCTTAAATAGGATCTACGTTTCTAATAGAATCGCTTCGAAGGATTTCCTTTGCCGTCTGTGCGGTAGGAAATCCTTTTTTGGAACTTAGAAAGGAGGAGACAAATGCCAAAAAAGAGGGGCAGTCGAAAGACAGCAAGTAAAGGCAGAAAGAAAAAACCACAGGGAATGCATCCATTATTTTACGAAGTCATTGGACTTGTAATGCTTGGGTTAGCGGTTATTATTATTTTTGAATTTGGAACGGTCGGACAAGGTTTGACTTCGTTTTCAATGATGATATTTGGGAACTGGCATAAAGCAATTCCTCTTATACTTATTATACAAGCTCTTATTTTAATGATTAATAGAAAAGCCGGAGGATGGAAAAATAGAATTGTTGTCGGTTGTTTGTTTATTCTAGCAAGTTTCATTTTATTCAGTCATGTGTATCTCTTTAAAGAACTTTCTACAAGCCAAGTTCTTATGTCGGATTCGGTTTTAAAAGAAACATGGAACATACTTGTGACGAATGATGGCATTACTTCTAGAAGCGGAGCACTAGGTGGAGGTATGGCTGGGGCATTTTTATTTGCAATGTTCTTTTCTCTTTTCGATTCTGCTGGAGCTACTCTTGCAGGTGTTCTCTTACTGTCAATTGGACTTGTTTTATTAACCGGGAAAGCTCTAGTTCCGTACTTTGCAGAAAAGTTTCCTGACTTTATAAATTCAATTAAACAATCTTTGAAGAATAGAGAAACGCCTGCGAAAAAGAAACCGTCGAAACAAACTCGTTCCAATCGACCGAGCAAACCCGTAAACAAAGAAGAAAAGCCACAGGAAGAACCTGAGGATGAAATGATTCAGATTATGGAGATACCGTCTCAGCCAATTATTTCTGCATTCACTGAACGAATCGAAAAAACGGAACGTGAAGAACCTGCTTTGGAAATAGATGCAGAAAATGCTGTTGATGTTTCCATAACTGGGGTTACGGGTGAAGAAGAAAATGAGTCTTATATTTTACCACCCCCTAGTTTATTAAAGGAGACTCCGATGAATGACCAATCAGAGGAGTTTAACTCAATTCAGGCAAATGCTCAAAAATTGGAACGAACATTTTTAAGTTTCGGTGTGAAGGCGCGTGTTACACAAGTCCATTTAGGTCCTGCTGTAACAAAATATGAAGTATTGCCGGATACGGGTGTCAAAGTCAGTCGAATTGTGAGCTTGTCCGATGATATCGCACTAGCTCTAGCTGCAAGTGGAATTCGAATAGAAGCGCCGATTCCAGGTAAGTCTGCGATTGGAATTGAAGTACCCAATAAAGATATAGCTGTTGTTAGCCTTCGTGAAGTCATTGAAGCGAAAGAAAACAGTCGTCCGGAATCCAAGCTAATGATTTCACTCGGCCGGGACGTTACTGGACAGGCAATTTTAACAGAGCTTAATAAAATGCCGCATGTTCTCATCGCTGGGTCTACCGGGAGCGGGAAAAGTGTGTGCATCAACGGAATTATTATCAGTATTCTAATGCGAGCGAAACCTCACGAGGTCAAAATGATGATGATTGATCCTAAAATGGTTGAGCTGAATGTGTATAATGGTGTGCCACATCTTTTAGCACCCGTTGTGACGGACCCGCGAAAAGCGTCCCAAGCACTACAGAAAGTTGTTTCAGAAATGGAACGACGTTATGAATTATATTCTCATACAGGAACACGAAATATAGAAGGATACAATGAACATATTGATGTTTGGAATGAAGAAAATGAAGAAAAACATCCGCGGATGCCTTATATCGTTGTAATTGTGGATGAGCTGGCTGACTTAATGATGGTAGCATCCAATGATGTAGAAGATTCCATTACGCGTCTAGCTCAAATGGCACGGGCGGCAGGAATCCACTTAATCATTGCTACACAACGTCCAAGTGTTGATGTTATAACAGGAATTATTAAGGCGAATATACCGTCCCGAATTGCATTTGCTGTTTCATCGGCTATCGATTCAAGAACGATTCTAGATAGTGGAGGGGCTGAAAAGCTTTTGGGAAGGGGCGACATGTTATTTCTTCCCGCTGGTGTATCGAAACCAGTCCGAATTCAAGGTGCATTTGTGTCAGATAGCGAAGTTGAGGCTGTAGTGGATTTCGTAATTGAACAACAAAAAGCACAGTACCAAGAAGAGATGATTCCGACTGAAGTTGTGGAAGTGAGACCACATGAAGAAACCGACGAATTGTATGATGAAGCAGTAAGTCTTGTAACGGAACTACAAACAGCATCTGTTTCCATGTTGCAACGTCGTTTTAGAGTGGGTTATTCACGTGCAGCACGTATTGTTGACCAAATGGAAATGCGGGGTGTCGTGGGTCCACCAGAGGGCAGCAAACCTAGAAAAGTACTGTTGAGTAAAAACGAAGTGGATGCCCACTTATAAATACTATGTCAAATCAGTGTCATTAAAGCCGTGGAAGAAAAATTAGTGAATTGCTTGTTTATTTTCTGAGTAAAAAGTGATATAGTATGGTTGATTAGTAGTGAAGTTTAACATCAGAGGTCTGACCTCAATTGGAGGTGATTGTGCAATGATGATAAAAACAGATCAGAGACTTTTATATTTACAAGTGATCGAACGATTAAAGAATGATATTGAAAAAGGCATCTTTAAAGAAAATGAACGTTTCCCATCTGAATTCGAGTTAGCCCGAAAGCTTGGTGTGAGCCGTGCTACACTACGCGAAGCGCTTCGACTTCTTGAAGAAGAAAAAGTAATCATACGGAAACATGGTGTTGGAACATTTGTAAATCCAAAGCCTCTATTTACTTCAGGTATTGAACATTTGACAAGTGTTTCTGCAATGATACGAAATGTTGGAATGGAACCAGGAACAATATTTATGGATGTTTCTGAGTCAACTCCTAGCGAGAAAGAACAGACAAGATTTACTTGTAATGAAGAAGATCATCTTGTAACAATCAAACGTGTGCGAACCGCAGACGGAGAACCAGTTGTGTATTGCATAGACCGTGTACTATCTAAAAATATACCAACAGGAACAGAAGAGTTGTTAAATGTTTCGATTTTCGATGCGATTGAAAAATCCGGAAAAATCCGAATTGATCAAGCCGTTACTCATATAGAGCCAGTAGGGTATGACGATGAAGCATCGTCCATATTAAGATGTGGTGTCGACGTGCCGCTCTTAGTATTACTTCAACATCATTACAGTGAAGATGGCGAAATGGTTTTGTACTCGAAAAACTATTTTCGAGCGGATAAATTTAGCTTTCACGTCGTACGAAAACGGGTATAAGACGCTTTAGCGTCATACTAATATAATTAGAAAAACAGGGAGGGTCTATCGATGAAGAAACGTAAATTAGGTCTTGCTTTTACATTTCTACTTGCAGCCGGGACAATTCTAGGCGCATGTGGAACAGATAAAGCAAAAGATACAGAAAAAGATACAGAAAAAGAAGACACGACTACAGCACCTGAAGTAAATGAAGGCGCAATTTCAATCGCAATGGTAACAGATACTGGAGGGGTTGACGATAAATCGTTCAACCAATCTGCTTGGAAAGGTATCCAAGATTATGGTAAAGAAAATGGACTTGAAAAAGGCGATGGCGGATATGATTATTTAACATCAACCGATATGGCTGATTATGAAGCAAATATCAACAGACTTGCTCATCGTGATTTCGACCTCATTTATGGTATTGGTTTTCTTTTGAAAGATGCAATTGAAACCGTTGCACAGCAAAATCCAGAAACAAACTTCGGTTTAGTGGATGAAGAATCAGAAGTTGCAAACGTTGCAAGTATTATGTTTAAAGAACAAGAAGGAGCATTCCTTGCTGGAGTTGCTGCTGCACGCATGACGAAATCGAATAAAATTGGTTTTGTTGGTGGAATGGAAATTCCGGTAATTGAACGCTTCCATGCAGGATTTGTTGATGGAGTCGCAGCAGTTAATCCGGATATTAAAGTGGACGTACAGTACACAGGAAACTTTGACAAAGCTGAAGATGGAAAAGCAGCAGCAAACCGTATGTATTCATCGGGTGTTGATATTATTTTCCACGCTGCTGGTGGTACTGGTAACGGAGTATTCTCAGAAGCTAAAGAACGTAAAGCGGCAGATAAAGATGCATACGTATGGGTAATTGGTGTGGACTCTGACCAATACGAAGAAGGTAAAGTTGGCGACGAAAACATTACACTTACTTCAATGCTTAAACGTGTAGATATTGCTGTTAAGTTAACTGCAGAACTTGCTGCGAAGGGTGAATTCCCAGGCGGCACGATCACAACATATGGTTTAGCAGATGATGGAATCGAACTTGCTGATTCACGCGGTGCAATTCCTGATGATATTCTTGCAGAAATTGAAACGTTTAAAGAGAAAATTGTTAGTGAAGAAATTGTTGTAAATAAAGATCCTAAAGCAAAAAAGTAAGTATACTTTAATTAACAAAAAACGAAATCATGAGGGCTTCTTTTTGTTTGGCCTTCATGGTTTCATTTTTGTAAGGTATACTATTAAAAAATAAATAGAAGAAAAGATTCCTTTCTGGAACCTTTTCTTGTATTTATTTTAAACTATACTATTGAAAATACACTGTTGTGAGGATGTGAACCCGTTGGAATATGTCATAGAAATGCTGAATATTCGAAAAGAATTCGGTAATTTTGTAGCGAATGATAATATCACTCTACAATTAGAAAAAGGTGAAATTCATGCACTTTTAGGTGAAAATGGTGCAGGGAAATCAACATTAATGAACGTTCTGTTTGGTTTATATCAACCAGAGGGTGGGGAAATTCGTGTTCGTGGAAAAAAAGTAGACATTTCAGACCCGAATGTAGCGAATTCACTTGGAATAGGAATGGTTCATCAACACTTTATGCTCGTTGAAAACCTTACCGTAACAGAGAATATTATTTTAGGCAATGAACCTAAGAAAATGGGAATGATCAACATTAAGGATTCGGCAAAAAAAGTTGCTGAAATCTCTAAGCTGTATGGGTTGGATGTGGATCCTTATGCAAAAATAGAAGATATATCCGTAGGTATGCAACAACGAGTTGAAATATTGAAAACGCTTTATCGCGGAGCGGATATTCTTATATTTGACGAACCAACGGCTTCACTTATACCACAAGAAATAGATGAATTAATTGCGATAATGAAAAAGCTAATCATAGAAGGAAAATCAATTATTATCATTACACATAAACTTCAGGAAATTATGGATGTATCGGATCGTGTGACGATTATTCGTAAAGGTGTGGGAATTGGAACGGTGACGACTGCCGAAACGAATCCCGAAGAACTTGCTACGTTAATGGTAGGACGACAAGTAACGTTCAAAACGGAAAAGGGTCCTTCATTTCCAACTGAAGAAGTGTTGAAGATTCAAGACCTTTTTGTAGAAGATTACCGCGGAGTTGTCAAAGTGAAAGGGCTTAATTTGTCCGTTCGCAGAGGTGAAATTATGGGGATTGCCGGTATCGATGGAAATGGACAGTCTGAACTGATTGAGGCAATTACAGGACTACAAAAAGTAAAGAGTGGAAAAATAACAATCAATTCAAACGATGTTACTGGAAAAAAACCTAGGAAAATTACTGAAACCGGGATTGGTCATATTCCCCAAGATCGACATAAACATGGTCTAGTTCTTGATTTTACAGTTGGGTACAATGCTGTGTTGCAAACGTACTATAATAAACCGATATCCAGAAAAGGGATTATGGATTATAAAAAAGTATCTGAAAAAGCTAAAAAAATTATTGAAATGTATGACGTAAGATGTCAAGGTGAAAATGCTCTAGCTCGCTCATTATCCGGTGGGAATCAACAAAAACTTATTATAGGTCGTGAAATTGACCGGAATCCAGATTTGTTAATTGCTGCTACGCCAACAAGAGGTCTCGATGTCGGTGCAATTGAATTTATTCATCAAAAACTAATTGAACAAAGAGACCATGGAAAAGCAGTTTTGTTAATCTCTTTTGAACTCGATGAAGTAATGAACGTTTCGGATCGAATCGCAGTTATTTCAGATGGAAAAATAATTGATATTGTGAATCCTGAGGAAACAACAGAATCTGAACTAGGTTTACTGATGGCTGGACATTCAAAAGACCAAATGATTGTTGTTGGAGACGAAGTTGTATTGAAAGAAGGTGAAGACAGAAATGTCTAATCGAGTTATTAATTTACTCGTACCAATCATTTCAATAATCCTAGGCTTATTAGTTGGGGCGATTGTCATGGTAGCGAGCGGCTATGACCCAGTAAAAGGATACATTGCATTATTCGATGGAATTTTTGGTAACGTCTATTCAATGGGAGAAACAGTTCGTCAAATAAGTCCCTATCTTCTAGCAGGACTTGCAGTTGCTTTTGCGTTTCGGTCAGGATTGTTCAATATTGGTGTTGAAGGACAGCTGATTGTCGGATGGTTCGCAGCAGCATATGTCGGAGTGGCATTTGATCTTCCGAAAATGATTCATTTACCACTAGCGCTCATAGCCGCTGCCGTTGCAGGAGCTTTGTGGGGATTAGTACCAGGTATCTTGAAGGCAACGCTTCGTGTTCACGAAGTAATTGTTACGATTATGATGAATTATATTGCTCTTCACGTAGTTAACGCTCTTATTAAAGCGGTATCTGGAAGTTACAAAACGGATAAAATTCATCCGACTGCATCGCTTCGTTCGGAATTCCTTTCGAATCTCACGAACTTTTCAACGTTACATTATGGAATCTTCGTTGCGCTTGCGATGGTTGGAGTTACTTGGTTCATACTCGAAAAAACAAAAACTGGTTTTGAACTTAAATCTGTAGGGTTTAATGATCATGCTTCAAAATATGCAGGAATGAATGTGAATAAAAACATTGTATTGTCAATGGTGATTTCTGGTGCTTTAGCAGGACTTGCAGGTGCAATGGAAGCACTTGGTACGTTTGGTTATATGGCGAGTCTAAGTGGATTCACAGGAATTGGATTTGACGGTATCGCAGTAGCGTTACTTGGTGCAAACACACCATTAGGCGTTGTTTTTGGTGCAACTCTATTTGGTTCATTGAAGTACGGTTCTGGAAACATGCCAAATGCTGCGGGAATACCGCTTGAAATTGTTTCGATCGTTATTGCACTCATAATTTTCTTTGTTGCGTCCGGATACATTATACGTGTGGCACTTGGCCGTTTGAATAAGAAAAAGGAGGCGAAGTGACATGAGTTTTCTTGAATTACTGTACTTTATAGTTCCGATTACGATTTCCTATGCCGCTCCTCTTATTTTCACATCAATTGGAGGCGTCTTCTCAGAACGTTCAGGTGTAGTAAACATAGGTCTTGAAGGTCTTATGGTAATGGGAGCATTCATTGGTATTCTATTCAATTTAATGTATGTGGATACTTTTGGTGCATGGACACCGTGGTTGGCACTTATTGCTGCAATGCTTGTAGCCGCGATTTTCTCGATTTTGCATGCGGTGGCGTCGATCACATTCCGTGCAGACCAAGTTGTATCGGGTGTGGCAATCAACATGCTTGGAATTGCGGTTGCCTTATTTTCGGTAAAAATGATTTTTGGAAAAGGTCAAACTGATTTTATTCAAAAAAGCATTCCAAGATTCAATGTTCCAATTTTACATGAAATACCGGTTATCGGACCCTTATTTTTTAAAGGAATATACGGTTCATCTATTTTGGCTATAATGGTTGCACTCATTGCCTGGTTTATAATTTACAAGACACCATTTGGCCTGCGTCTTAGAGCGGTCGGAGAACATCCGATGGCTGCCGATACGATGGGGATTAACGTTACTCGTCTTCGTTATATTGCCGTTATCATTTCTGGTGGATTAGCGGGTATCGGTGGTGCGATATATTCGCAAACAATGACGAATGATTTTGGACATGCGACGATTAATGGACAAGGATTTATGGCACTTGCTGCTATGATTTTTGGTAAATGGCATCCTATTGGCGCAATGGGAGCTGCATTGTTTTTCGGATTTGCGCAAGCTCTTGCGATCAGTGCACCGGGTATTCCGTTTCTTGCCAATGTGCCAACGGTCTATCTCCACATTTTGCCTTACGTTTTGACGATTCTTGCACTTGCAGGATTTATCGGTAGAGCAAATGCACCGAAAGCTAGTGGGCAACCATATATAAAGGGAAAAAGACTATAAACAAATTCGTGAAAAGCAGGACATGAAACAAGGGAAGTTGCATATGGGTTTCTCAACACCAATTACCTTCCATCATCCGGATTATACAGCTATGCAAGTGACAAACGGAATTTTAGGTGGATTTTCACATAGTAAGTTATTTATAAATGTTCGTGAAAAAGAAAGCATGGCCTACTACGCTTCAAGCTCATATTCTTCCCACTACGGGCTTGTTTATGTAATGGCAGGCATTGATGCGGAACTCGAAGAGAAGGCTGTTAAACTCATTACTGAACAGCTCACCGTGTTGCAAAATGGAGACATTACCGATTTAGAGCTCGAACAAACAAAAGCCCTTCTGAATAATGGAATTCGCAGTACGTTTGATTCGGCTCGTGGACAAATTGAAGTATTCGATCAGTTTAAAGAGTTAGACGAAAACTTTACTGCAGAAGGTCTCATTTCAAAATGGGATGCGGTTACAAAAGAAGACGTTAAGAAAATGGCTTCCACACTTAAATTAGAAATTGTTTATTTGCTATCAGGTAAGGAGGCTACAAATAATGAAGAAAATTGAATTCGAAAACCTACAGGAAACTTTGTATAATGAGAAACTTGAGAACGGTCTAGACGTCTATATATTACCGAAGCGTGGTTTCTCTAAAACTTTTGCGACATTTACGACAAAATATGGTTCAATTGATTCGGCATTTATTCCTAACGGAAAAGATGAAGAAGTTTTAGTTCCTGATGGGATTGCGCATTTTTTAGAACATAAGATGTTTGAAAAAGAAGATGGGGATGTGTTTCAAGAATTTAGTGTGCAAGGTGCATCTGCGAATGCATTTACTTCTTTCACTCGCACTGCCTACCTCTTTTCAGCAACCGATAAGCTTTACGAAAATACAACGACATTGCTAAACTTTGTCCAAGAACCTTATTTCACGGAAGAAACCGTAAATAAAGAAAAAGGAATCATTGCACAAGAAATAACGATGTATGATGATTTGCCTGATTGGCGCCTATACTTTGGAACGATTGAAAACATGTTCCATAATCACCCAGTTAAAATTGATATTGCTGGGACAGTTGAGTCCATCGAGGACATAACAGCTGAACATCTTTATATGTGTTACGAAACGTTCTATCATCCGACTAATATGGTGTTATTTATAGTAGGGGCAGTTGAGCCTGAAGAAATGATGAATCATATTAAAAAAAATCAAGATAGCAAAACCTTTTCTGAAGCTGCCGATATTGTGCGGAAATTCCCAGAAGAACCTAATAATGTGGCAATCAAAAAAAGAACTCTTACAATGGATGTTACAAAGCCAAAACTAAGTTACGGGATGAAATGCTCTAAAATGAATCTTTCGGCGGAAGAGATGATTATTCAAGAACTATCATCTGGCCTTGTGCTGGATGCATTGTTTGATCGTTCATCTGCCTTTTTTACAAAAGCATATGCAGAAGGTTTAATTGATGAATCTTTTTCGTATGATTTTACAATTGAAAGAGGATTTGGTTTCGCGATGGTTGTATCGGATACAGAAAATCCTGAACTTCTTGAAGAGGCAATCCGTACAACACTTCAAAATGCTGCAAAGGATTGGCCAATTAAAGAATCTGATCTTAATCGAATGAGGAAGAAAAAAATAGGTCAATTTATGCGTTCATTAAATTCAATTGAATTTATTGCAAATCAGTTTACTCATTATAAATTTAATGACATGAACCTATTCGACGTAGTTCCGGTACTTGAAAAAATGACGATAGAGGATTTAAAAGCCTCTTTTGATACATTCAGTAATGAAGATGGTCACACAGTTTTCACTGTTGTTCCGGCAGAAAAAACAGAATGACTAATCAAGGCTACTGCGTTGTTCTAGGTGCGACAGGTGGAATTGGGCAAGAAATATGCCGAACTCTTGCTGCAAGTGGATGGTCGCTTTATATTCACTACAATCGTAATGAAGAACAAGCACTACATTTACAAACAGAGCTTAATAAAAACTATCCCGAATTGGATTTTATCTTAAGTCAAAGCGATTTCTCGAAAACAGGCGGAGCGGAACAGTTAAGCCAACAGATGAAGAAGGTGCGTGCAGTTGTTGTGGCGAATGGGCAGTCGATGAATAAGTTGTTGACTGAAACAACGCCTGAAGATATGGATGCATTGTGGAAAGTTCATATGCAAAATCCTGCTCAATTTATTGCTCTTATCTCACCACAACTACGTGAGTTTACATCGTCTTATATTATCTTTATTGGTTCCATTTGGGGAGATACAGGTGCAGCAAGTGAAGTAATGTATTCGGCCGTTAAAGGTGCACAGCATACATTTGTAAAAGCCTACGCAAAAGAAGCTGCTTATTCCGGAGTACGTGTAAACGGGATTGCACCAGGCTGGATTGAAACAACGATGAACGCTGAAATCTCTTCTGAGGACCGACAAATGGTTATTAGTGAAATTCCATTATTGAAAACAGGTTTACCGAAAGATGTAGCGGAAATGGTTCGTTTTCTATTAAGTGGGAATATGGATTATATGACTGGAGAAATATTGAAGATTAACGGCGGTTGGTATATATAATAAAAAGGGCAAAATTACCCTTTTTATTTTTTCCTTTTCTTAATCTACTCTATCCGCTATTATTAGGTGTACGAATTAATAAATCCGAATTCTATAAAGTTTATATGCATTTACTTTTGGAAGGGGTGTGGGACGTATGGGGAAATGGTATTGTGAATATGTAATTCAAGTGAATCGTCCAGGACTTCTTGGTGATATTGCTTCATTACTTGGGATGTTACGTGTTAACATTGTAACGATAAATGGTGTTGATGGTGGGCATCGTGGAATGTTGCTTACGACTGAAGATGATGCTCAAATAGAGCGTTTTGAACTGATTGCATCTACAATGGAAACAATTCAAGTGAAAAAAATAAGGGAACCTAAATTGCGCGATATTTTAGCGGTTCGTCATGGTCGTTATATACAGCGTGATGTAGATGATCGAAAAACGTTTCGTTTTCTTCGGAGTGAACTGGGGATTTTAGTCGACTTTATGGCGGAGTTATTTAAGCAAGATGGTCATAAATTGATTGGAATTAGAGGTATGCCGAGGGTCGGAAAAACAGAGTCGGTTGTTGCAGCAAGTGTTTGTGCTAACAAAAAATGGATTTTTCTTTCCTCAACAATGATCAAGCAAACTGTTCGAAATACTCTTGCTGGTGATGAATTCTCTAAAGATAATATATTTATTTTAGACGGAATTGTGTCGCGTAAAGCACCTGACGAACGACATTTGCAACTTGTTCGAGAAATGATGAACTTACCATCAATAAAAGTGGTCGAGCATCCTGATATATTTGTACAACATTCAGAGTATAATATTGAAGACTTTGATTATATTATTGAGCTTCGGACGACTCCAGACGAAGAGATTACATATGAAGTCTTGGAAAAGAACAACATGGCAGCAGATTTAGGTGCAGGCGGATTTAATATATTCAACTTTTGATTGGTAGGTGTTTTTGGTGACCGGATTAGGTGATCGTCTTAAAGAGGCGAGAACAACTAAAGGCTTTACGTTAGATGATTTACAGTCAATAACAAAAATTCAAAAACGATATCTTTCAGGTATCGAAAATGAAGATTACAGCATGATGCCCGGTTCTTTTTACGTTCGTGCGTTTATTAAGCAATATGCTGAAGCGGTCGATCTTGATCCTGATGAGATGCTTTCTTTATACAGGGAAAATGCTTCAACTGAAAAACTTGATGAAGAAAAACAACAACATACTACTCCGGCATTAAACAGAAGAAGTATTTCGAGAAGTAATAGCAGGTTTAGTGAACTGATGCCGAAGATTACAGCAGCACTTTTTATTATTGTAATAATTGCCGTTGCTTATTTTTTAATTTTGAATACTGCGTCTAAAAAACCGATTATAGAAGATGTTGGCGACCCGGACAGAATCACAATGGAAGATAGTGACAAGTCTGAGGTGAAGCCACCTGACGTGGAAACTGAAAGTGATGAAGAAGAGGAACCAGAAATTGTAGAGCCCGAGAAAGCTTTACAAACACTCACACACGTATCGATAAGTGGGGAAGATTCAAATTATACATTAGCAAATGCAGAGCAATTTTTATTGGAGATTCGGACAACCGGAGATTCTTGGATTGGCGTTTTAGATGAAACGAGAAAAGAATGGATGACACCAGCAAGGACGATGACATCTGGTGGTCAGGTAGAGTTCGACGTTACAGCGACTGAATTTGTTAGAATACGTGTTGGGCGCTCCGAGAGTACTGAAATCTATGTGAATGGTGAGCTATTGGAATACGCTAGCGACCGCATTACACAAAACATTATTATTAAATACGAGAATGAGCAATAGTCATCTTTAATAGATGACTATTTTCATTGAATGGAAAGGGTGTTATCGTTGAATTTACCAAATAAAATAACGGTTTTACGAGTGTGTTTAATTCCAATTTTTATGTTATTTATGCTTATTGATTTCGGTTTTGGCACTTTAGTTATTATGGGAACTGAAATTGAAATGGGTCATTTAATTGGCGGATTGATATTTATCATTGCATCCATAACGGACTGGCTAGACGGTTATATCGCACGTAAATATAATTTAGTGACAAATATGGGGAAATTTCTAGATCCGTTGGCGGACAAGTTATTGGTTTCGGCAGCATTGATTATTCTAGTTGAATTTGGTGCTGCGCCTTCTTGGGTTGTTATTATCATCATCAGCCGTGAATTTGCAGTAACTGGCCTTAGGTTAATACTTGCAGGTGGCGGAGAAGTTGTAGCAGCCAACCAACTTGGAAAAATTAAGACGGCTACTCAAATTATTGCGATTTCATCTTTACTATTAAATAACATATTTTTTGAATCAATAGGAATTCCTTTTGGGTTGATTATGTTATATATTGCACTATTCTTTACAATTTGGTCAGGTGTAGATTATTTTTATAAAAACCGACGAGTATTAATTGAGTCGATGTAAGGAGATAAAAGTAAATGAGAGCAGAAATTATAGCAGTAGGTTCAGAGTTATTACTTGGTCAGATATTAAACAGCAATGCAAAGTTTATTTCGTTAAGACTTGCGGAAATTGGGATAGATGTGAATTACCATACAGTTGTTGGTGATAATCCTAAACGTTTAGAGGAAGTAATTACGATTGCAAAAGGCCGAGCGGATGTCTTGATTTTTACAGGAGGGCTTGGTCCGACAAAAGACGATTTAACAAAAGAAACAATAGCTAAACAAATTGGAACGGTTCTTGTGAGTGATGATACCGCACTTCGTTATATTCATGAACATTTTGAGCGAAGTGGCCGAACGATGACTGAAAACAATAAAAAACAAGCGCTCGTTTTTCAAGGGGCTCAGGTTTTGGCAAATCATACAGGAATGGCACCAGGAATGGCTGTTGAAAATGAAGGTACCCATTACCTACTTCTACCAGGTCCACCACATGAAATGGAACCAATGTTCACCAAAGAAGCGACTCCATATCTATTTAGTGTTCTAGGAAAAAAAGAGCTTATCAAATCTAGAGTACTTAAGTTTTACGGAATTGGTGAAGCAGAACTTGAATTTAGAATTCAAGATCTATTGGAAAAACAAACCAATCCAACAATTGCTCCATTAGCAAGTAAAAGTGCGGTCACTTTAAGAATTACCGCAAAAGCTTTATCTGAAATCGAGGCAAATCTTTTAATTGATGCTGTGGAGAAAGAAATACGCTCCATTGTTGGTGAATTCATCTATGGAATAGATGAAGACACATTGTCATCGAAAGCTGCTGAATTACTGGGTGAAAGCAATCTTACATTGGCAGCAGCAGAAAGTTTGACGGCCGGAATGTTTATGGCAGAGCTAGCGGATGAACCAGGAATTAGTTCGTCTTTATCTGGTGGAGTTGTCGTGTACAATAACGATATGAAAGTGAAACAGCTAGGAATAGAAGAGAGCTTGTTGACTAAGTATGGTGTTGTAAGTTCAGAATGTGCAGCGGCGCTTGCAGTAAGTGTCATGAAGAAGTTCGGAACGGATGTAGGTATTGGAATAACAGGTGCTGCAGGTCCTGATCCCCATGATGGAAAAGCAGTTGGTACCGTCTGGATAGGTATTGTTGCGCTAGGAGAAGCGCCAAAAACATATAAACTTTCATTATCAGGACTCAGAAATACGAATCGGTTGCGTGCGTCCCAATTTACACTTTATTATCTCATTCAATTTTTGAAAGATAAAAAGGCTCAAAATTAAATTTTGATTCATATTCTCAATTAAAAACCCGTTTTCAGCGATACTCTCAATTAAAATTGGATTTTAAAAAGTATATCGAATAAGTGTTCGCTTTTAGCTTGAATATTTCTCATTAAAGAAGTATAGTAGAGACAGTAAGAAAAACAGAAATTCACCTTGAGGGAGGAACTATTTTGAAAGATCGTAAAGCAGCACTCGATATGGCATTAAAACAAATTGAAAAGCAATTTGGTAAAGGTTCTATCATGAAATTGGGAGAAAAGACAGACCGTGGTATTATAACGGTATCAAGCGGATCACTTGCACTTGATATTGCACTCGGAGTGGGTGGTTATCCACGCGGTCGTGTCGTTGAAATATATGGACCTGAAAGTTCTGGTAAAACGACTGTTGCACTTCATGCAATTGCAGCGGCACAAGCAGCTGGAGGACAAGCAGCATTTATTGATGCTGAGCATGCACTCGATCCAGAATACGCAAAACGACTTGGTGTTAATATTGATGAACTTTTATTATCACAACCGGATACGGGTGAACAGGCTCTTGAAATCTGTGAAGCACTCGTTCGCAGTGGGGCAGTTGACATCGTAGTTATTGACTCCGTAGCTGCTCTAGTACCAAAAGCAGAAATTGAAGGCGAAATGGGAGATTCACACGTTGGTCTCCAAGCTCGATTGATGTCTCAAGCACTTCGTAAGTTATCAGGTGCAATAAATAAATCGCATACAAACGCTATTTTCATCAACCAAATCCGTGAAAAAGTAGGCGTAATGTTTGGAAGCCCTGAAGTTACTCCTGGTGGACGTGCACTAAAATTCTATGCATCGGTTCGAATTGATGTTCGTCGAGGAGAAGCGATTAAACAAGGTAATGAAATTGTTGGTAACAAGACTCGAATTCGTGTCGTGAAAAATAAAGTTGCACCTCCTTTCCGTCTAGCTGAAGTCGATATTATGTATGGTTTCGGAATTTCTAAAGAAGGAGAAATTGTTGATCTTGGAACAGAAGCAGAAGTAGTTCAAAGAAGTGGCTCTTGGTATTCGTATGAGGGTGAACGTCTTGGACAAGGTCGTGAAAATGCAAAACAGTTCCTAGCTGAGAATGTAGATATCCGTGCTGAAATTGACAAGAAAATTAGAAACTTCTATAATCTTGATGGTCCAGCAGCAATTATTGAAGGACATGACGTCGATGATAAAGAAGAGGAACTACTGCTTCTTGTTGAAGAAGAAAAAAAGTAATTTATACAATTGAGTAACATCGGTTCCCTCCTATACGGGAAGAACCGATGTTTTTTGTTTTCGTTAAACGTATTCCGCAATACCAATTCGGACTTCATGCTAGGCTCATTGAACAAAAAACATAGAATCTTATTAAATTTTGATATAAACAGGATAAGGATGGTTTTTCGAATCCTTGACATGTGATTTTTACATAGATACAATTAGGATGTATATTTGTAAATCCATAAACGAATTGAATTGGCAGTATATTGATACTTAATATATGAGTCGACTGAAAATGAAAAGAATAGCAAGAGGAGGTGACCTGTATGTCATTAGAACTAGTGATGATCATCTCCGCTTTGGTTGGTTTCATCGTCGGTGCCGTTGTTATCTATTTTGTTAATAAGAAAGTGAACGATTCAAAAGTGATGGGTGCTAAAAACACGGCTGAAACAATCGTCGATGAGGCGATGCGAGAAGCGGAGGCCATGAAAAGAGAAGCACTACTTGAAGCGAAGGATGAAACTCACAAACTGAGAATTGAAGCGGAAACAGAGATTCGTGAGCGACGGGCAGAACTGCAAAAACAGGAAAACCGTCACATGTCACGAGAAGAGAATCTTGACCGCAAAGAAAATGCTCTCAACAAAAGAGAAGCGGGTCTTGAGCGTAAAGAAGAAGCGCTTACCGAAAGACAACAGCAAAATGAACAGATGGAACGCAAGGCGGAAGAAATGGTCGCCATTCAGCAAACAGAACTTGAAAGAATATCTTCACTCACACGGGAAGAGGCAAAGCAACTCATCCTAAGCGAAGTGGAAAAAGAACTAGCTACAGATATCGCTGTTATGACAAAAGAAGCGGAGTTAAACGCAAAAGAAGAGTCAGACAAAAAAGCGCGTGAAATTCTCTCAATTGCTTTACAACGTTTTGCAGCAGATCATGTTGCAGAAACAACTGTGTCGGTTGTGAATTTACCGAATGACGAAATGAAGGGACGAATTATTGGTCGTGAAGGCCGTAATATTCGTACACTTGAAACGTTAACGGGAATCGATTTAATAATTGACGATACACCAGAGGCAGTTATTCTATCTGGATTCGATCCAATACGACGTGAAACAGCCCGTCTCGCACTTGAAAAACTTGTACAAGACGGAAGAATTCACCCAGCAAGAATTGAAGAAATGGTAGACAAATCAAGACGTGAAGTGGACGAGCTTATTCGTGAAACTGGTGAACAGACAACATTTGATATTGGCATTCATAATCTTCATCCGGATTTAATTAAGATTATTGGTAGATTACGTTTCCGTACAAGCTATGGTCAAAACGTATTGAAACATTCAACAGAAGTGGCATACCTCACTGGGCTTTTAGCGGCTGAGTTAGGAGAAGATGTAGTACTTGCAAGGCGTGCTGGGTTACTTCACGACATCGGAAAAGCGATTGACCATGAAGTTGAAGGAAGTCATGTTGAAATAGGTGTTGAACTGGCATCGAAATATAAAGAACATCCTGTTGTTATTAACAGTATCGCTTCCCATCACGGGGACACAGAGCCAACTTCAGTTATTGCGGTCCTTGTAGCTGCTGCGGATGCATTATCTGCTGCTCGACCGGGTGCACGAAGTGAAACACTTGAAAACTACATTCGTAGATTACAAAAACTTGAAGAGATTTCAGAGTCCTATGAGGGTGTTGAGAAATCCTTTGCAATACAAGCTGGGCGTGAGGTACGAATTATCGTACATCCTGAGAAAATCGATGACATTACAGCTCATCGACTTGCTCGTGATATTCGAAAAAGAATTGAAGAGGAACTTAATTATCCAGGACATATTAAAGTTACGGTCATACGTGAAACAAGAGCGGTTGAATACGCAAAATAAGAATTGGGGCACCCGCGCACTTCGGCCCGGGTGCCTTTTTTTCTTTTAAAAGAGAGAGGTTTATTAATGAAAATTTTATTTATTGGCGATATCGTAGGTTCCCCTGGACGTGAAATGATCTATAGGTATTTACCCCGTTTAAAAAAGAAATATGCTCCAGATGTTGTAATTGTAAATGGTGAAAATGCTGCTTCTGGTAGAGGAATCACAAAGTCGATTTTTGATGATTTATTGCGTGCGGGAGTAGATATAGTAACGATGGGAAACCATACATGGGATCAAAAAGAAATTTTTGATTTTATTGATGAAACGGATTATCTCATTCGACCTGCAAACTTTTCTGATGAAGCTCCTGGAAAAGGAATGACGACAATATCTAAGAACGGCATCACGTTATCAATCATTAACTTGCACGGCAGAACTTTTTTACCACCACATGGTGATCCATTTGAAAAAGCAACGGAACTTGTAAAGGAAGCACAACAAGTATCTCCACTAATCTTTGTGGATTTCCATGCGGAAGCTACAAGCGAAAAAATTGCGATGGGTTGGCATCTTGATGGACTTGCCTCGGTGGTCGTAGGAACGCATACGCACGTCCAGACGGCCGATGACCGCATATTGCCTGGAGGAACTGCTTATTTATCAGATGCTGGAATGACAGGCCCTTATGATGAAATTCTAGGCATGCGAAAAGAAGATGTTTTGTATAGATTCAAAACAAATATGCCGGTTCGCTTTGAAGTTCCCAAAGAGGGACGAACGCAGTTGAATGGTTTATTTACCGAGATAGATGATACAACTGGTAAAGCCATTCATGTTGAAAGAGTTTCCATTAACGATGATCGACCATTTCAAAACTAACTTGCGTCTAAACGAACGTCTCCTTTCATAGGATGGGTTATGGAGATTTCCGCTCCATAGACATCGAAAAATAAGGGGGAAAAATGGTGAATCCATTAAAAGTATCGTCACGCTCGAATCCGAATTCTGTTGCTGGTGCACTCGTCGCAGTAATACGAGAACAGGGGTATGCTGAAATGCAAGCAGTTGGAGCGGGTGCGTTAAACCAAGCAGTAAAAGCAATTGCAATTGCAAGAGGCTTTGTAGCACCAAGTGGAGCTGATTTAATATGTGCTCCTGCATTCACCGATATAACCATTAACGGCGAGGGACGGACGGCACTTAAGCTCCTTGTGGAAAAACGAACACGCTAATAGGGCATTTTAAGATGAATAGAAATATAAAAACCATGTGGAAATTAATTTCCCATGGTTTTTTGATGCAAGCGTATGCACTTTCACATGAATTGAACTGTGACAAAGTACCGACAATCAGGCCTCTTCTTGTACAGTGGACCCAGAGTTACGTATAATGATATTTATGAATATAAACTTCCCAAAAGGAAATGGGAAAGGGGAATTGTTATGAATGAAGAACAACGCTTGAAATCAGGACTGATAAAGCCAGATCTTTCACCAGGCTTAGGTGATAAAGAAAAAGACTACAGTCAATATTTTGAAACGGTATATACGGAACCATCCTTGAAAGACGCGAAGAAACGTGGTCAAGAAGAAATTGCCTATCACGACGACTTTAAGATTGAAGAACGATTTTTAGGTATGGGAAAAGGTCGTAAATTTTACATTCGAACGTACGGCTGTCAAATGAACGAACATGACACGGAAGTAATGGCGGGTATTTTTATGGGACTTGGTTATGAGCCTACAAATACTGTTGAAGATGCAAACATTATATTATTAAATACATGTGCTATCCGTGAAAATGCTGAGAATAAAGTATTCGGCGAACTAGGACATCTAAAACCATTGAAACAAAGAAATCCGGATATATTAATTGGCGTGTGTGGATGTATGTCACAAGAAGAATCTGTTGTGAATAAAATCCTGCAAACGTATGATCAAGTGGACATGATTTTTGGAACGCATAATATCCATAGATTGCCCAATATTTTACATGAAGCCTATATGTCGAAAGAAATGGTTATTGAAGTGTGGTCAAAAGAAGGCGACATTATTGAAAACCTTCCAAAAGTTCGTCATGGTAATATCAAAGCATGGGTAAACATTATGTATGGCTGTGATAAGTTCTGTACATATTGTATTGTTCCGTATACGCGTGGTAAAGAACGCAGCAGGAGACCAGCAGATATCATTCATGAAATTAGACAACTTGCAGCCGATGGATATAAGGAAATTACATTGCTTGGACAAAACGTCAATGCATACGGCAAAGATTTTGATGATGTAGAATATCTATTCGGAGATCTTATGAATGATCTACGGAAAATTGATATCCCAAGAGTGCGCTTCACTACAAGCCATCCGCGTGATTTTGATGACGAACTCATCGCTGTCCTAGCAAAAGGCGGAAATCTTGTCGAGCACATCCATTTACCTGTTCAATCAGGTTCAACATCCATGTTGAAAATTATGGGGAGAATTTATTCTCGAGAAGAATATTTGACACTTGTCAAAAAAATTAAAGAAGCGATTCCAAATGTTGCGTTGACGACAGATATTATAGTTGGCTTTCCAAATGAAACAGATGAACAGTTTGAAGAAACAATGTCTTTGTATAGAGAAGTTGGTTTTGAAATGGCTTTCACATACATTTATTCACCGCGTGATGGTACACCAGCAGCTAAAATGAAAGACAATATTCCAATGGAAGTTAAAAAAGAGCGTCTTCAAACGCTGAATAGTCTCGTCAATGCGTATTCGAAAGAAGCAATGATGAAGTATGAAGGTCAAATCGTTGAAGTTCTTGTTGAAGGAGAAAGTAAGCGAAATGATCAAGTGTTAGCAGGGTATACACGTAAAAGTAAACTCGTTAACTTTGTCGCTCCAAACTCAACAATAGGAAAACTGGTGAATGTAAAAATAACAGCTGCTAAATCATGGTCACTTGATGGTGAATTTATTAGCGTAGTAGAAAAAGAAGAGGTGCTATTATAATGGAAAAAAAGTATTCAAGAGATGAAATTATTGCAAAGGCACGCGAAATTGCTTTAATGATTGCAAACACTGAGCAAGTTGAGTTTTACAAACGTGCAGAAGAACAAATCAATGAAAATCAAAAAGTAAGAGAAAATATTGCAAGCTTGAAATCTCTACAAAAACAAGCTGTGAATTTTCAGCAATATGGTAAAGAAAAAGCATTAAGCATTATTGAAGGTAAAATAGAAAAAATTCAAACTGAAATCGATGCAGTTCCAATCGTTCAGGAATTCAAAGATTCGCAAGGTGAAGTAAATGATCTTTTACAACTCGTTTCGAATACAATATCAAATGGTGTCACAGACGAAATCATTAAATCTACAGACGGTAATGTTTTACGTGGTGAAACTGGGTCATATGTGAAAAACACTACATATGAAAAACTCTAATACAATATGACGAATCGGTAGGAAATTATTTCTACCGATTTTTTCACGCTCTGGGCTTCTTTCGCATAAGATGAATTGAACTAAACGAAGGAGGAATAGAGCTGAAAAATTTACGTCAAATTGTAACTAAGGCAGTTATTGCTAAAGGAAAAAAACGAACTGAGTCAAAAGAGACATTAAGACCGCCAAACAATCCAACGAGTATACTTGGTTGCTGGGTGATCAACCATACTCATCAAGCGAAAAAAAGCGGTAGATATATCGAGGTTACAGGAAAATTCGATATTAATGTTTGGTATTCACACCATGACCATTCAAAGACATCTGTTTTTACCGAAACAATTCCGTACAAGGATAAAATTCGATTGTCTTACCGAGATGAGCCGACGTCGGGTCAAGAGGATATTCTTGTAAATGTTTTGCAACATCCCAACTGTACGGAAGCAATCATTTCAGATTGCGGTGAAAAGTTCATTATCTCTGTTGAACGAGAACTGCTTGCTGAAGTAGTTGGGGAAACGAAAGTTGCTATCTCGGTTCATCCGACTAACTTCGAAGAAGAGTGGCCGTATAATGATGAATCATCGAATCATCTAGTACATGAACCTGAAAAGAAATCGATGCAAGAACCAGTAAACACTGAAGGGTCCGATCCGAGAAGAGGAAGAGATTCGAAACCATTCTAAAAGCCGGGAAATTTTATCCGGCTTTTTTTTATTTTACGAATGAAGCGATATTAATTTATGATAGATGAGCAAGCAAACAAGAGGTGCTTGCACTATTATTCATTTAGTTTGGTATAATAAAGGGAAATCGTAAAAACGAAAATAATTTATGTAGCGAGGTTAAAAAATGACAACACACACACCAATGATTCAACAATACTTGAAAGTTAAAGCGGACCATGAAGATGCTTTTCTATTCTTCAGATTAGGCGATTTCTATGAACTTTTTTTTACAGATGCAGAAGAAGCTTCTCAAATTCTTGAAATTACTTTAACAAGTCGTGATGCCAGCAGTGGCAATCGAATTCCGATGTGTGGGGTCCCGTATCATGCGGCTGCAGGTTATATCGAAACACTTGTGCAAAAAGGACATAAAGTAGCAATATGTGAACAAATGGAAGACCCTAGAACTGCAAAAGGAATTGTTAAAAGAGGTGTTGTGCGTATCGTAACACCGGGCACGATGACGGAAGGAAAAAGTATTGATACGAATACGAATCATTTTATCGGTTCAGCAGATTGTATCGAGGATAATAAATATGCACTTGCCTATCTCGATTTATCAACAGGTGAAGGGAAAGTACAATATGTAATTGGAGACGAGCGTACCTTAATCTCTGAAATTGAAGCGCTTGGAATGAAAGAAGTTGTTGTTGGAGAAGGATTGCATATAGCACTAAGCGGCAGCATGAGTAAACGTAATATTGTTCTATCTATTGAATACGGTGAAGAAATTCCAGAAACGGATGCATTTGTTCCGGAGGATGTACTGGAAGCATGCAGTAAACTTTTTACATATGTGAAAAGGACGCAAAAAAATGCACTGGAACATATACGTCCATTTGAATTCATCCAAAAGCAGGCTCTATTATCCATAGATGCGAATTCAATGCGGAATTTGGAACTTGTTCAATCCATTCGCAACAGTACGAAAGAAGGGTCCCTTTATTGGTTGTTAGACGAAACAGTTACAGCGATGGGTGCTCGAAAACTGAAAATGTGGATACATCAACCTCTGGCGGACATTAAGGAAATAGAAAAAAGAAACGAAGCCGTAACTGAATTAATTGAAGAATACTTCTTGAAAGATGAGTTGAAAACAAGTTTAAAAGAAGTGTATGACCTTGAACGTTTAGCGGGTCGAATTTCGATGGGAAGTGCGAACGGTAGAGATCTTGCACAACTTCGAAATTCACTTCGAAAAGTTCCCGATATTAAAACAGCACTTGCAAATTCCGGCAGATCATTACTGGGTGAGTTTTCCAACCGGATTCATTTATGCGATGAAATTCGTTGTAAATTGGAAGATGGAATTGCAGAAAATCCTCCTTTATCAATAAAAGATGGCGGCGTAATAAAAGATGGTTATCATCAAAAGCTAGATACATATCGCGATGCAGCGAAAAACGGTAAAGTTTGGCTCGCTGAATTAGAACAAGAAGAACGTGTTCGAACAGGTATTAGAACTTTAAAGATAGGGTATAACCGAGTATTCGGCTATTATATTGAAATTACAAAATCCAATATTCATTTAGCTGATTTAGAGCGATATGAACGCAAACAAACGCTGGCGAATGCAGAACGTTACATAACACCTGAACTGAAAGAAAAGGAAGATTTGATCTTAAATGCGGAGTCTGAAGGTCTTGAACTTGAATACGATTTATTTAGCACACTTCGCGATGAGATGAAAGTTCATATAAGAGAAATACAAAAGTTAGCATCTGTTTTAAGTGAGTTGGATGTACTTTTAGCATTTTCAACTGTGTCCGAAAATCAAAACTACGTAAAACCGGTATTCCACGAAGGTAAAGCGTTGGAAATAAAAAATGGTCGACATCCTGTTGTGGAAAAAATGATGGATCATTCTTTATATGTTCCAAATAACTGCATCTTAACAGATGATGCGAATATGTTACTCATTACAGGTCCAAATATGTCCGGTAAAAGTACGTACATGCGTCAGATAGCTCTCACCGTTGTAATGGCCCAAATTGGTTGTTATGTCCCTTGCGACACAGCACTTCTCCCTGTAACCGATCAAATTTTCACTCGAATCGGAGCTGCGGATGATCTTGCATCGGGTCAAAGTACATTTATGATGGAAATGATGGAGTCTCAACATGCGATTGCCAATGCAACTGAAAAAAGCTTGTTATTATTTGATGAAATCGGTCGTGGTACATCAACGTACGATGGAATGTCGCTTGCACAAGCCATGATGGAGCATATTCACGATGAAATTGGTGCCAACACACTATTTTCAACACATTACCATGAACTAACAAATCTTGATAACGAGTTAGCGAGACTTGAAAATGTGCATGTTGCTGCTATGGAACAAGATGGAAAAGTAGTCTTTTTGCATAAAGTAATGAAAGGCGCTGCTGATAGAAGTTACGGAATTTACGTTGCAGATCTTGCAGGACTTCCAGAACCTTTACTGAAGCGTGCAAAGGAATTATTGGAAAGATTCGAAAGCGAGAAAACAGCACCACAACATTTTAATGAACCAGAGCAATTAGCCTTTTTTGATATTCAAAATGAGTCTGGCGACTCGATTACAACTGAAGAAAAAGAAGTACTAAACAACTTACAAGAAAAAGATGTACTCAATATGACGCCGTTACTCGCTTTACAATACGTTTTTGAATTGAAAGAGAAGCTAAGCATTAAGAAAGGATGATTAGCGTGAATATCATCAAAGTGATGGACGATCTATTATCGAATAAAATTGCGGCTGGCGAAGTTGTAGAGCGTCCCGCTTCTATAGTCAAAGAACTTGTTGAAAACTCGATTGATGCTGACAGCACTATTATTGAGATTGCACTAGAAGAAGCAGGTCTCATGAAGATTCGTGTAACGGATAACGGAAAAGGAATGAGTTCGGTTGATGCTGTCCAGTCATTTGAACGTCATGCAACGAGTAAGATAATGAATGAGCATGATTTGTTTCGGATTCGAACATTAGGCTTTCGCGGTGAGGCTCTTGCTAGTATTGCGTCTGTCACGAAAATTAATTTATGGACATCGGACGGCGAAACAACGGGTACAGAAGTTCATATCGAAGGAGGACATTTAATCTCACATAAGAGTGCTGCCCTTCGAAAAGGAACGGATATTACGGTCTCGCAACTTTTTTACAATACGCCTGCACGACTTAAATACATGAAAACAATTCAGACGGAACTCGGGCATACTATTGGACTTGTGAATAGACTTGCCCTAAGTCATCCGGAAATCGCATTTAAATTAACGCATTACAGTCAAACGATTTTACAAACATCTGGAAGTGGCGATCAATTACGTGTTTTCTCAGATATTTACGGTATCGGTTTGGCGAAAAAAATGATTTCATTTGAAGGAAGTAATGCAGACTACAAAGTGAGTGGCTATGTATCGCTCCCTGAGCAAACGAGAGCTTCTAGAAATTATATAACACTAATGGTCAATGGCAGATGGGTGAAAAGCTACGCTATCGATCGGGCAATCCTTGATGCATTTCATACGTATTTACCAATCGGGCGCTTGCCCATTGCAATCGTAAATATTGTGGGAGATCCCATTCTAACGGACGTCAATGTACACCCTTCCAAGCAACAAATCCGGATGAGTAAAGAAGGGGAATTGTTATCACTTATACAAGAAGCAATTGGACAAGCAATTCGTCAAAATGTAATTGTTCCAAGTGCGGTGAAGAAAGAAAAAGTAGTCTCGAAGCCTTCCGAACAGGGGAATCTGTGGAAAAACATAAATCATGCTCGTCCGACAATTCCGGCCAATACTACAATTCAACCAACAACGTATAGCGAAGTCGAGAATGTTACGGTGGAAGACAGTTGGATAGTAAATGAAAGTCCGGAATTAGAAGATGAGTTACCAGTCGAACCGGAAAAAAGATTTCCTACGCTTTTTCCTGTTGGTCAAGTTCATGGAACGTATATTATCGCCCAAAATGAAGACGGCTTTTTCATGATTGATCAGCATGCGGCACAAGAACGAATTAAATATGAATTCTTTAGAGACAAATTAAAAGACTCGGATAATAAAGAACGCCAACTTCTTCTTATTCCCCTAATGTTTCACTATTCAGCAGACGACAAGACAAAGATTGAGGAAAGCATGTTTTTGTTTGAAGAAGTAGGAATCTTTTTAGAAGAGTTTGGACCTACTTCATATGTAGTGAAGGAGTTTCCATCATGGTTTCCAGAAGGTGAGGAATCTGAAATCATTGAAAATATCATTGAGCAAGTTTTGACTTCCCGGAAGATTGATATTGGTAAACTTCGAGAAGATGCTGCAATTATGATGAGCTGTAAAAAATCAATTAAAGCAAATCACTATTTAACACTTGGGGATATGGAGCGATTGTTAAAAGATCTTTCGGATTCTGAAAATCCATTTACGTGTCCACATGGGCGACCGGTTCTCGTCCATTTTACAACTTATGAAATTGAGAAGATGTTCAAAAGAGTGATGTAAAAGGGGGGTCTACGATGGGAGATTATATTTTATCAATCGATCAGGGAACAACCAGTACAAGGGCCATTCTCTTTAACCGTGAAGGCGATATGGTGCATTCTGCGCAGCGTGAATTTAGGCAATACTTCCCAAAGCCGGGTTGGGTTGAACACAATGCAAATGAAATATGGGGCTCTGTCCTAGCCGTTATAGCAACCGTGTTGACGGAAAGTGGAAAGCAAGCAGAAGACATTGATGGCATTGGCATTACGAACCAACGTGAAACAACCGTCGTTTGGAATAAAAAAACTGGGGCACCGATTTATCATGCGATTGTTTGGCAATCCAGACAAACGCAAGAAATTGTAGATGGTCTTCGAGAAGCGGGTCATGAAAAACAGATTCACGAAAAAACTGGATTGAGACTGGATCCGTATTTTTCAGCAACAAAAGTTCGGTGGATCCTGGATCATGTAAAAGGTGCTCAACAACTTGCAGAAGCAGGAGATTTATTATTTGGAACGATAGATTCATTTCTAATTTGGAAATTATCTGGAGGGAAAGTTCATGTAACGGATTATTCCAACGCATCCCGGACAATGCTTTACAACATTGGTGAATTGAAGTGGGACTTGGAGCTTTGTGAATTGTTGCAAATTCCACCAATTATGTTGCCAGAAGTTCGACCCTCTTCCGAAATTTATGCGAATACCGATCCAACCATATTTTTTGGTGTAGAAGTTCCTATAGCAGGTGCGGCCGGGGATCAGCAATGTGCTTTATTTGGTCAGGCGTGTTTCACAAAAGGCATGGCTAAAAACACATATGGAACAGGCTGTTTCATGCTCCTCAATACGGGCGATAAAATGGTTCGTTCAGATAATGGTTTACTTACGACAATTGCATGGGGGCTGAACGGTGAAGTTACTTATGCGCTTGAAGGAAGTGTCTTTGTTGCGGGGTCAGCCGTGCAGTGGCTACGAGATGGGCTTCGAATGATACAAAATTCCTCGGATGCAGAGGCCTATGCAACTCGTATCGCTTCTTCAGAGGGTGTTTATGTTGTTCCTGCCTTTGTAGGACTTGGAACCCCTTACTGGGACTCTGACGCTCGTGGTGCGGTCTTTGGGATAACTCGTGGTACTGAGAAGGAACATTTCATTCGTGCAACAATTGAATCTTTAGCTTATCAATCAAAAGACGTGCTTCTTACGATGGAAATGGATGCAGGGATGGAAATTGGTATCTTACGTGCGGATGGTGGAGCGGTTGCAAATGAATTTCTAATGCAATTTCAAAGTGATCTATTACAGGCAGATGTAGAATTATCGAGATATAAAGAAACGACTGCACTTGGCGCTGCATATTTGGCAGGTCTTGCAACAGGCTTTTGGAAATCAATCGAAGAGGTTGAATCGCTTTGGTCAAAAGAAAAGACGTATTCACCACAAATGGCGGAAGACGAACGGGACGAATTATACAAAGGTTGGAAAAAAGCAGTTGAGGCGGCACGGGTTTTTAAACTTTGATGAATTCCAACAACTAGTTGGATAAATATTGAAGTCATTGAACATAATGCAATGAGATATAGTGCCATAAAGGGGGACTGAGATAATGAAGGAAATGTCATTGGAAATGTCGGATGGTTTTTCAATTTATGCATACGTTATGGAACCTGAAGGAATACCTATAGGTCATCTTCATATACTTCACGGTATGGCGGAGCATAGTCGAAGGTATATTGAATTTGCAACTGAATTCGTGAAAAAGGGATATGTTGTTTCGAGCCACGATCATAGAGGACATGGGAGAACATCGCAAATCAATGGTATCCAAGGATATATTGCTGAAGATAGTGGTTTTGAGCGCATGATTGATGATGCATTTGAAATCGTTACATATTTTCAGAATGTCTACTCCACTCCGAAGTTCACTCTTTTTGGTCACAGTATGGGATCCTTCATTGGTCGGCGGTATATTCAAAAATTTGGTGATGGAATTGATTGTGCGGTATTTTCGGGTACGGGAGGGGATCCTGGTTTGGCACGCTACGGAGGAAAAGCACTCGTTCAGGTTCTAGGAAGAACACACGGTTTTGATCAGCCAAATGAACTGCTAGACAAAGTAGTTTTTGGCGGGTTCAATCGAAAAATCGACCACCCTATGACTAAATTTGATTGGTTATCAAAAAATCCCGAAGTTATAGAATCATATATGCAAGACAAGTATTGTGGATTCGTACCAACGACACAGTTTTTCTCAGATCTATTTGACGGTCTTGGAATTATTCATAAGAAAAAAGAGATTGCAAAAATACGAAAGACATTGCCCATATTGTTGTTTTCGGGTTTGAAAGATCCTGTCGGGAATTATGGGAAAGCTATATGGGATGTTGCGAAAGGCTACGACCATGCTGGAATTAAGGATGTTACCGTTATGTTATATGATGAAAGTCGACATGAAGTAGTGAATGATACAAATTCAGATGAGGTCTTTCAAATGATTTGGGAGTGGATGGAAAGTCGATGATAAATTGTCCAGAAGTCATCGCTATAGTTGGTCCCACTGCGTCCGGTAAAACTGCTGTTAGTATTGAACTAGCTAAAGCTATAGGCGGAGAAGTGATTAACGGTGATGCAATGCAAGTATACAAAGGATTAGATATTGGGACCGCAAAAATTACTAACGAAGAAATGGAAGGCATTCCACATCATATGTTTGATATTAAAGAGCCAAATGAAACGTTTTCAGTTGCTCAGTATCAGACTGAGGTTCGTAATTGGATAAAAGACATACAAGATCGTGGAAAGATTCCTATAATTGTAGGTGGCACAGGGCTCTACATTCAGTCTGTATTGTTTGATTTTCGGTTCACTGAAGAAGCTTCAGACCCTTTGGTTAGAAAACGTCTAGAAGAGGAACTCTTAGAATACGGAAGTGGGATTTTACACAAGCGATTGGCTACCTTAGATCCATTAAGTGCAGAAAAGGTCCATCCTAATAACCATCAACGACTTGTCCGCGCACTAGAAATAATTGAAGTGACGGGCAGAACTAAGGAAGACCATGAAAACGATGCAGGTAAACAACCTCTGTATGATCATCTTATTATTGGTTTAGATGTAGATCGTGAAATTCTATACGAGCGAATCAACGAACGAGTGGATGTAATGATTCAAAAGGGACTCTTGAAAGAAGCGGAAAACTTATGGAATTTGGGGATTCGGAATATGCAGTCCGTTCAAGCGATTGGCTATAAAGAGATTCATCAATACATCGAAGGGCATAGTACATTTGAGGAATCGATTGAATTAATTAAAAAAAATACTAGGAACTATGCAAAAAGACAATTGACCTATTTTAGGAATAAGCTAGAAATTTCATGGTATGATGCAAAATTAGGAACAAAAGTAATAATTATTGGAATATTGAAGGATATTAACGATAAAAAGCGAAAGATATAAAAGAGTGAATGAATATAGTTTTACAACAGGAGGAGCTCGCGTATGAAACAGGGGAATCTACAGGAAATCGTATTGAATGGATTGAGGAAAAACAGCACTTTTGTCACAATATTTTTAATAAACGGCTTTCAATTAAAAGGACTTATCAAATCTTACGATAATTTTACAGTACTTATTGAAGCGGATGGCAAACAGCACCTCATCTATAAACATGCAATATCAACATTTCTTCCATCAAAAAATGTGATACTGAATCCAGAAGAATAACAAATGTAAAACGGAGTAGGGGATGTAATCCTTACTCCGTTTTTTAATCAGGCATTGTTCGAAATGGTAATCTCCATTTATAAATAATTGAGAGGATTCGTAAAGTCGTTGTAAGCGCGAGAATAATGTAAAGTGCAACGTCCCCTTCAAATAGACCAAGCCCAATGACTAAACCCGCTAGTGCTGCCCAGCCTCCGTAAATTTCAATTCTAAAAACGAGAGGTTTTCTTCCAGCAAGAAGATCTCTAATAATACCTCCACCTGAACCTGTTAGAACTGCAGCAACAATTACAGCACTTAGAGGAAGATTGAGTTCTACTGCGAACATCGCTCCTTGAACAGCGAAGGCTGCTAATCCAATCGCATCAAAATAGATTCCCCATTTTTCCCAGTGGGACAGCAAATTATGAGAAGATAAGAAGATAATTGTGATTGAAATGAGTGCCGCTTTAAATAAAAATCCTTGCTCCCATAATGTGTCCGTATGAACACCAATAAGTAAATTACGCAGTGCGCCACCTCCAAATGCGGTAACTACACCTAATATATATACACCGAATAAGTCGTATTTTACTTCCATCGCAACAATTGCACCTGAAACCGCAAATGCAACTGTGCCAATTAAACTCAAGACATCCCAGGCCAATCGACTTCCTCCGTTTCAAACCATTTTATTTATAGTAACAGAATCTTTAAAACAAGCAACTTGACGTGCATAAAAGATTGACGACAACGAGCAAAGTGATAAGATAATGAATGGAATATGTAAAAAGAAAGAGGAATAAATAATGTTTGCTGACGAAAATAATGCATTGCTCACAAAGTCTGAGGAAATCGAACGAAAACTGATACCTTATTTTAGTGTCATCGAAAAAACCGCTTTTATGAATCAAAGTAAAGTGCTTGCTGCTTTTAGAAATAATAGGGTGAGTGATTTCCATCTAAACGGCTCTACAGGGTATGGCTATGATGATGAAGGTCGAGATGTATTGGAAAAAGTGTATGCTGAAGTATTTGGAGCAGAGGCATGTCTCGTGCGAAACCAAATCATTTCGGGAACGCATGCAATTTCCATTAGCTTATTCGGCGTATTAAGGCCTGGTGATGAATTACTGTATATTACAGGTAAACCATATGACACACTGGAATCGATTGTATCTGGAAAAGGCAAAGATACTGGTTCTTTGTATGATTACGGAATCACTTACAAACACATTGATCTAAACTTAGATGGTTCAGTTAATTTTGAAGAAGTCATAAATAATATTCATAGCAAAACAAAAATGGTTGCGATTCAACGTTCTAGAGGTTACTCTGATCGTCCTTCTTTTACGATAGAAGAAATTGAAGTGATGATTCGAAACATTAAAGAGATCAATTCGGAACTTATTGTTTTCGTTGATAATTGCTACGGTGAGTTTGTAGAAGAGAAGGAACCGACGGATGTGGGCGCTGATCTAATGGCGGGTTCGCTTATTAAAAATCCTGGTGGGGGACTCGTTCGAACGGGTGGTTATATTGCGGGTCGAGCAGATATTATAGAACAATGTGGCTACCGTATGACATCACCTGGACTCGGTGCTGAAGCTGGTGCTTCACTAGACACGCTTCGTGAAATGTTCCAAGGATTCTTTCTTGCACCACATGTTGTGAGTCAAGCGGTAAAGGGTGCGCATTTTACGGCAGCATTACTAGAGGACTTTGGTTTGGAAACGACACCACATTATTCAGTGAAACGAACCGATTTGATCCAAGCAGTTTCATTTGAAAATGCTAAGCAGATGATTGCTTTTTGCAGATCGATTCAAGAAAACTCGCCTATTAATGCACACTTCGCACCTGAACCGTCTTATATGCCTGGTTACACCGACGACGTTATAATGGCTGCAGGAACGTTTATACAAGGTTCAAGCATTGAGTTAACAGCAGACGGCCCAATTCGGCCACCATTTACTGCCTATGTACAGGGTGGACTTACATATGAACATGTAAAAGTAGCGGTCTTGTCTTCAATTGCTAAGCTTGTAAAAGAAAATCTGATCAAAACAAATTAAAAAAGGAATCGTTCTCACATTTTGTGAGAACGATTCCTTTTTTTCTTATGAATTAATGAATTGTCCGATATACCCCAACAACTTTACCTAAAATCGATACATTATCTAAAATAATAGGTTCCATAGAAGAGTTTTCCGGTTGCAATCTAAAATAGTTTTTCTCTTTAAAGAATCGTTTCACAGTTGCCTCATCATCATCTGTCATCGCAACAACAATTTCACCATTTTGTGCAGTCTGTTGTTGTTTAACGACAACATGATCCCCATTTAAAATACCGGCTTCAATCATGCTGTTACCAACAATCTCCAGCATGAATAAATTATCCTCGGATGTACCAAATGATTCAGGGAGCGGGAAATACTCTTCAATATTTTCAATCGCTGTAATCGGCAAACCTGCTGTAACTTTACCCACCAGTGGAACATTAATAACACCTGGTTTATAGGCATTCAATCCTTCAGGATCGAGTACTTCAATAGCTCTTGGTTTAGTTGGGTCTCTTCTTATAAATCCTTTACTTTCTAGTCTGGCAAGATGTCCGTGAACTGTAGAACTGGAAGCAAGTCCAACTGCCTCGCCAATTTCTCTAACAGATGGTGGATATCCTTTTTGCAGAACTTCGGATTTAATAAAACTCATAATATCCTCTTGTCGTTTAGATATTTTTTTCATAAGAATCACCTCTCAATTAATAGTTTACTAGAACCATCCTACAGTGATAATGCCTGTTGGGACGGAATCTTTTGATTAGTTTTAGTATAACAGTCGATTTTCAAAAAAGCAAACACAGGTTCTAAATAGATGTTGACTTTTGAAAAAAAGTGAATTATGATGAGAACATGTATTCCGAACAAACATTCGCTAGGGGGAGAAATGATGACTTTCATTAAAAATAATAGTTATTTACTTCTTGTAATTGCTTTATGTATAACATTTACATTTATAGGGACAAATAAAATAGGTAGTGAGCCTGCATTTGAAGAAATAATTATTTCAGAAGGTGATACACTATGGGGACTATCCGTTTATTACTCCGAAAACACACCGAAAAAGCAGTGGATTCAAAAAGTAATGGACTTGAACAACCTTTCGACAACTAATTTACGAATTGGAGATGATTTAAAAATGCCCATTATAAAAAAGGTGAAAGATGAAAATATGGACATTGCAAAACTAGCATCAGGTGATAAATAATGAACCAAGTAAAAAAAAGCGTTAGTTATTGTAGGGTTAGTACAGATAAAGAACAACAAGATAAGTCTTTATCTAGGCAAGAGGAAGAGCTTGAACAAATGGCAGAAGAACTAGGTTTTATTAATCAGAAAACATTTACAGATCGGCATAGTGGTTTTGACATTGATCGCGAAGGATTATTAGATTTACTTGAATATGTTCGGGATGAGGAAATTGATGCAGTACTCATCCAAGATGAAACGAGACTTGGACGTGGAAATGCACGTATGGCCGTCCTGCATCTCCTTGAAAAAACAAACACAGAAGTTTATTCACATAGCGATAAAGGTCCAATTGCTTTAAATGAAATGGACACAATGCTTTTAGAAATCCTATCAATAGTCGAGGAATACCAACGAAAACTACATAATGCCAAAATACGTCGTGGTATGAAAAGAGCCGTTAAGAAGGGCTATAGACCAGAGAGGAACTTGAAAAACAAAGGAAATATGGAAGGCAGAGAACGAATTGAAATACCGATTAGTGAAATTGTTTCCCTTAGGGTTAAAGGTCTTACATACGAAGAAATCACAAGTGTACTTAATGGGCTTGGACATGACGTAAGTAAAGCGACCGTTCATCGTAGATATATTGAATATCAAAAAAAGCAGGAAGGCTGATTTGTTGCACTTTCTGCTTTTTTTGTATACGTTTTAATCATTCTATATTAAAGATGGAGGAATAAAATTGCAATTTAAAGAGAAAATCGATCGCATTAATGTCCTGGCAAATAAGGCTAAAACAACTGGATTATCAATCGAGGAAGCAAAAGAACAAACGCGTTTACGCAAAGAGTATCTAGAGTCATTCCGTGCTTCAATGCGTGATACTATTGAACATGTGAAGGTACTTGATCCGGAAGGAAACGATGTTACGCCAGATAAGGTAAAGCGTTTACGTGATGGAAAATATCTCAACTAAGTGTCAGAAGTGCATTCAGTATTGTATTTAGCTCATAGGTTGTCTAAACTTGTATGTGTAGAATAGTTTCAACATATTTCAAGACATTTTTTTGGTTAGTTACTAATTCAGTAGGGGTCGAACTTCAGCTGAAAAAGTAACCCTTTGACAAAAGTGAACAGGTTGCTAAAAAAATGAAATTGATATTTAGAAGGGATGTACTCAAATGACTGAAATAATTGATCAACTTGCAGTAAACTCAATCCGAACACTATCCATCGATGCAATCGAAAAGGCTAATTCTGGGCATCCGGGATTACCAATGGGTGCTGCTCCTATGGCTTATACGCTTTGGACAAAACATATGCATCATAATCCAGCAAATCCAAAGTGGTTCAATCGGGACCGCTTCGTACTTTCTGCTGGTCATGGATCTATGCTTCTTTACAGCTTACTCCACCTAGGAGGATATGGTCTTCCTATGGAAGAAATTAAGAAGTTTAGACAATGGGGTTCTTCTACACCAGGTCATCCTGAATACGGCGATACAGTAGGAGTCGAGGCGACTACGGGGCCACTCGGTCAAGGTATCGGTATGGCGGTTGGAATGGCAATGGCAGAAAAGCATCTAGCTGCTACTTACAATAAACCCGGATTAGACATTGTAGATCATCATACGTATGCACTTTGTGGAGACGGAGATTTAATGGAAGGCGTTGCGGCGGAAGCAATCTCGCTTGCAGGTCATCTGCAATTGGATAAATTAATCGTACTTTACGATAGTAATGATATTTCACTTGATGGCGATTTGGATATGTCATTTACAGAAAACATTCGTAAACGTTTTGAATCATACGGTTGGAATTACATCCGCGTAGAAGATGGAAACGAGATTGGCGATATTTCAAATGCGATTGAAACGGCCAAATCCAATACAGGCGGGCCAACAATTATTGAAGTTAAAACAGTAATTGGCTACGGTTCACCAAACAGATCTGGTAAATCAGATGCACACGGTATGCCTCTAGGTGAAGAGGAAATGAAATTAACAAAAGAATATTACAAATGGACTTTTGAAGAGGATTTCCATGTACCTGATGAAGTCTATGAAACATTCAGTCAAGCTGCCGAAAAACAAGGTGCACAAAAAGAAAAACAATGGAATGATCTTTACTCGAAATATGAGGAAGAGTACAGTGACTTAGCAAAGCAACTTAAAGATGCAATTGAGCGTAAGTTACCGGAAGGATTTGAACAATCGTTACCGACTTATGAAGCAGGTACTTCTCATGCAACTCGGTCTGCATCAGGTGATGCAATCAATGCGATTGCAAAAGCCGTTCCGTCATTATTCGGAGGTAGCGCAGATTTAGCCGGTTCTAATAAAACAACAATAAAAGGCGCTGGAGATTTCTTGTCGTCCGACTATTCTGGCCGGAATATTTGGTTTGGAGTCCGTGAATTTGCTATGGGTACAGCATTAAATGGAATGGCACTTCACGGTGGACTGCATGTCTTCGGAGGAACTTTCTTTGTGTTCAGCGATTACGTTCGTCCAGCGATACGTTTATCAGCCATAATGGGCGTACCTGTAACATACGTCTTCACGCATGATAGTGTAGCCGTCGGTGAAGACGGTCCGACGCATGAACCTGTAGAACACTTAGCAGCGCTTCGCGCAATGCCAGGACTATCTATTATACGTCCTGCAGATGCGAATGAAACTGCAGCAGCATGGAATATTGCGGTTTCATCTACCAATACACCTACATGCTTAATCTTGTCTCGTCAAAACTTACCGGTTTTAGCGAAAACAGAAGAGCTTGCAATGGAAGGCGTTAAAAAAGGTGCGTATATTGTATCTCCAGCAAGTAAAGAAATTGCAGATGCAATTCTGATTGCAACAGGTTCTGAAGTAAGTCTTGCAGTTGCATCACAAGAAAAACTAAAAGCTTTAGGCATCGACGTATCTGTTGTATCTATGCCTTCTTGGGATTTATTTGAAAAACAAGAGATTGCATATAAACAAAGTGTGCTTCCGAAAAATGTTAAAAAGCGTCTTGGAATAGAAATGGGTGCTTCAATTGGATGGCATAAATACATTGGTGACGAAGGCGATTTAATTACTATTGATACATTTGGTGCAAGCGCACCTGGTGATACAGTTATTGATAAGTATGGATTTAATGAAGAAAATGTAATCTCTAAAGTAAAGGCATTACTTGCCGAATAACGAAAAAGTGCTGTTCCTGAATCCGTGTTACGGAATTAGGAACAGTTTTTCTTTACTCGGTTTAGACAGAATACTTAGAATTCATCTTGTTGTGACAATAATAGTTAGTTTTCACTCCGTAATATGACAGTCTTTTCAGTTCTAAAGGTGTACGATTTAAATAGGGGGTGGCGATAAGTGCGAACATACGAAATATATAAGGTGAAAGAAATGTACCAGCCATTTGTAATTGGACGCGAAAGGCTATTATATGATTTACTTACAGAGAACCCGGAAAATAGCAAAAACTTACCTGAAGTGCACTATCTATGTGAAGTTTTAGAAAGACAAGCTATTAATGAGGCAATCTTAAATAATCTCGGAAAGTTATTTCCAATCGTAGAATTTAATAATAATGAGTACAAATTAACTCATCCTGTTAAAGGATCTATATCCATTTCACTTTCTTCGTACGCTTTGAATGTATATTGTGATGGTTCTAGAATGCTTGATCTTGATTTATTTGTTGCACTCTCGGAATCTGGCAATAGGTTTTTCGCAGTAATGGACGGATATGGGGAATGGGGCTGGTTAAAACCAGTCAAATATATGAAGATGCGTGGACAAGAAGAAGCATTATTTCGCTAAATAAGTAGTATAACGACTCAATCTGTTGTATAATCCTTCTTGGTGACGTTTACTTGAACTACTTAGGTGAAGGAGGTATGGCGGATGAGTTTGACGCTAGGAATTATATTAATTGTTGTTGCGTTATTAGCAGGTGTAGCTTTAGGATTTTTCATTGCACGTCAATATATGATGAAATATTTGAAAGATAACCCGCCGATTAATGAAGAAATGTTGCGAATGATGATGATGCAGATGGGACAAAAACCTTCTCAAAAGAAGATTAACCAGATGATGAATCAGATGAATAAAGCGAGTGAGAAACAACCTAAAGTAAAAGGTAAAGAGAAAGCTAAAAAATAATATTAAACACTCGTCTTAGCTTAAGCTATTGGCGGGGTGATTCTTTATTAAGCTACTTCTTTAGCTACTCACTAACAGTTCATAGAAAGAGATTACCTGTCAACACTTCTCTCAGGTTAAACTTTCTTCTGTAAAGCAATAAACCACTTTTACTGGTGAAAGATAACCCGGAAAAGTGGTTTTTGCTTGGTTGGAAACTAGCGATTCAATTGGTGACTTTAAAATGCATCAGCTAATTTTAAATCGACTGATTAAACATACAGATTTGACGATGAAATGTTTTACTGCGTTTTTAATATTTCACTGATATGCAAGATTTGTAGTATGTTCATAAGTTTAACTGCAGTAAAATAAGGTATATAATATTTGTTGATTAGATTCTCTTGAAAGACAAGAAAAGTAGGTGAACTAAGTGGGGAAATATCAATTGGATAACAAAGGTCGGGCATCGGTTACAAAGTATCATGAAAAAAATATACCGGCCCAATTTGATAAAAAGCAGCAACTTGAAAAAATACGGACAGAGTATTTGGAAAAGAAGAAAAAACAAACAGACAAATAAAAGGTTGATATATCTTAAAAATAACTAAACAAAACATCCGTTGGCAACGTATTCCAACGGATGTTTTGTTTAGTTTATTCCATTAAATTAAAACGCTTTAAATATTCTTTTACGACTTCTTCATATTTTTTTGGATTGTCATTAAAGGACTTTGCATGTGCACCGTTTTTAAATAACTTCAGCATTTTATCTCCGCGCTTAGCCCCAAATAATTCTTTTGTCATATAAGGAAGAATGAAATCATCTTCTAAACTGTGAATGAATAAGACTGGCTTTGTAATATTGGCGACTACTTCTTTCGGAGAGACTAATTTTAAAGAATAGCCATCACGTATCTTCATAAATAAGTTTCCAATACGAAGCATTGTTGCATTCCGTAGGGGAGTATCTTTCCTCATAAGATGAAGTATTTGTTCCGTGAAATCTGAGAATGGGCAATCAACGATATGGAAATCAGCAAGATCTTCAAAAGTTCCTGCATAAAGAATTGTTGTTGCCGCCCCCATGGATTCGCCATGAATGCCCAGCAATGAATCGTTCCCGATTTCATTTCGAATGGTTTCAACTATTGCTTTTAAATCGTATTTCTCATAATAGCCAAAACTCGTAGTTTTTCCGCCGGAATCCCCGTGCCTTCGATGATCATAGATAACGGAATTAAACCCAAGTCTTTCAAATAACCGAGCATACTTCACTGAGTTAATTTTGTTTTCAGTGACACCGTGACAAATGATGATGGTTTGCCGAGTTGGTAGTGGTTTAAGATAAATCGCTCTAAGTCGATAGCCATTTGGAGAGTCAATCCACATTTCAACTTTCTTTACATGGTCATACCATTTCTCATCGAACCTTTTTGCAAGAATTTCTCGTTTCATAATGAATTCTGGATCTTTGACTTTTAAATACATCAGCTGATTTGTTAGGAAAACCCCGAAAATAGTGGTAAGTGCTGCAATAATGCTTGAAAAAACACCTGTAATATACAGAACGCGTCTTTTCAAAAGAGTCACCTCCTCTTTATAGTTGTGCGTTTAGAAACAAGCGATACATCCCAGTGTCAATTGGATGCGAGACATGGGGGGCGATTACAGCAACAGCTTCACAAACTTTTTTTACGCTGATACCTGTATGTATATTCAACGAGTCCATCATATGAGCGACATCTTCTGTAGCGACGTTTCCGGTTGCTCCAGGCGAAAAAGGACATCCTCCTAGTCCGCCTGCAGAACTATCAAATCGGTCAATTCCTGCTTGCATAGCAGCGAAAATATTGGCTAATGCCATCTTTCTCGTATCATGAAAATGAGCAGTCAGTAAAACATTTGGAAGTTCGTCGATTAGTTTTTTAAATAACTCAAAACTTTCGCGAGGATTTGCTCTTCCAACGGTATCTGCAACACTTAGTTCATCTATTCCCATTTCAATAAATCGTAGACAGAGTTCGACAACCGAATCGGGATTTATTTTACCTTCAAATGGACAATAAAATGCTGTGGAGATACAAGCACGAACATAGATGCCTTGCTCTTTTAATTTCAATATAACTGGCTTTAATGCTTCTATGCTTTCATCCGTCGTTCTATTGATATTATTTTTATTAAAAGAATTACTAACACCAACAAAAACTGCTATACTACGTGCGCCTGCTTCTAAGGCAAGATTTGCTCCTTTTTCATTCGGAGCCAAAACAATTTGCTTGCCTACTTTTTTTGTTTTTTTAACGATATGAGCAGCATCCGCCATTTGAGGTACCCATTTTGGAGACACAAATGACGTGAGCTCCATTTCGGTAATACCTGCCTCTTGTAGTGCATGGATAAATGCGATTTTATCTTTCTCTTGAACATGTTTACTTTCGTTTTGTAGACCGTCGCGTGGACCAACCTCGATTAACGTCACTTCTTCTGGTAAAATGAACATATCATCCCTCCTTATTTATATTGTAATGAAGGGATGTCTATTCAAGCAACTTTTATAAGGGGGATTTAGAATGTCGAAAGAAGTCGTAATTGTTAGCGCGGTCAGATCAGCAATTGGATCTTTCCTTGGATCACTAAAAGATATACCAGCAACGGATCTCGGTGCAGTTGTTATTAAAGAGGCTTTAAAGCGTGCTGGTGTTTCACCTGACCTCGTAGATGAAGTAATTATGGGTAATGTACTACAAGCAGGACTTGGACAAAACCCGGCACGTCAAGCGGCAATTAAAGCGGGACTTCCTGTAACTGTACCTGCACTGACTATTAATAAAGTATGTGGTTCTGGTCTTAAAACAATACAACTTGCACGACAAGCCATTCTTGCGGGCGACGCAGATATTATCGTTGCAGGCGGAATGGAAAATATGAGTCAAGCACCATTTTTATTACCAGGAAGTCGTGAGGGTTATAAAATGGGTGACCAAAAAGTTGTGGATAGTATGATAAAAGATGGCTTATGGTGTGCATTCAATGATTACCATATGGGGATTACAGCAGAAAACTTATGCGATCGTTATGCAATCACAAGAGAAGAGCAAGATAGTTTCTCCGCGAAATCACAGAATAAAGCATCTGCTGCAATAGAATCTGGAACATTTAAAGAAGAAATTGTCGCTATAGAAATACCACAACGTCGTGGAGAACCGATCCTTTTCGATACAGATGAATACGTAAAATTAGGGTCGACTGTAGAAAAGTTGAGCAAGCTTCGTCCTGCATTTAAGAAAGACGGTAGTGTTACAGCGGGTAATGCTTCCGGTATTAACGATGGTGCAGCGGCACTTGTTATTATGTCTAAGGAAAAAGCAGATGAGCTTGGTCTGATACCGCTCGCGACTATCGTAACGAACTCAGGAGCTGGAGTAGACCCATCGGTTATGGGATTAGGACCAGTTCAAGCGGTTCAAAAAGCACTCGAACGCGCCGATATGAAACTTGCTGATATCGATCTTATCGAAGCAAACGAAGCTTTTGCAGCACAATCCATTGCTGTTGATAAAGAACTTGGATTTGATCACGATAAGTTAAATGTCAATGGTGGCGCAATTGCATTGGGTCATCCTATTGGTGCGAGTGGTGCAAGAATACTTGTAACTTTGCTACATGAAATGAAACGTCGCGATGCAAAAACAGGACTTGCGACATTATGTATCGGTGGCGGACAAGGTGTAGCGACAATCGTAAAACGTCCTTAACTTTTGGAAGGTGATGATGAAATGGCTAAAAAACGTAAACAACCCGTTCGTCCAGTAAAAAAAGAGGATGCTACTCTAACTTTATCGGATTCACTCGGTGACGATATATTAGAGAAATTAAAAGCGGCAAAAAAAGAGTTGAGTGATCTGGAAAAATCGGAAGCTGAAGCCGTTGAGAAAGAGCGTGTAAAGCAGATTCGTAAAGAAAGTGAAGAACGTGAAAAAAACAAAAGTTTTGAAGAGCTTCTTAACGAATACGAAGGCACTGGAGATAAGTATTAATGGAGAGTAGCGGCAGAACGGTTGCCGCTGCTTTTGCTATTATCTTACTCAAATGCGAAAAATTTCTATTATGTTTTTTTCAAAACAGCATATAAATTTGATGGAATTGTTTTGGTTAGTTTCAAAATGTAGCTATTGTATGTGTTCAGTGAATAAATAACTTAATCGAAAGTAATATTTAAACTTATCCTATTTTCAATTGGGTAAGTTTTTTTGCGTTTCTATAATTACTTTATTCGAATAATATTGTCAATTCGGATAACTAAATAGTACAATAGATTAAATTAATCAATAACTACAAACTAGATCGATAATCATATAGTTAAGAATTACAGTTTTGTAAACTGATAATTAAATCAATAAAATTTAATGTAATCTTCTAAACATATTGAAAGTTTCTGACTTTTAGTATACAATCAATCATACTGTACTACATTATTGTGTAACAATTAAACCAATGTAAACGGTTTCAGTAACTAAGAACAAAATTGTTATTAAGGATTATTAGTAACATCATTCGTATTACACTTTATTGTGGGAGGTCTTGAAATGAAGAATCATTTATACGAAAAACTAGATATTCTTTATGATGAAATGATACATATACGTCGCTATTTACATCAACATCCGGAATTATCCTATAAGGAAGTTAAAACACCTGCTTACATTGCAGATTATCATCGTTCGCTTGGACACGAGGTTCGCACTGAGGTTGGAGGACGTGGTGTTGTTGCGACACTTAGGGGTGAGAAACCTGGAAAAACAATTGCTTTACGTGCCGATTTTGATGCGTTGCCGATTCATGAAGAAACCGATGCCCCATATAAATCAACTGTGGATGGCGTAATGCATGCATGTGGTCATGATGGTCACACAGCAACGCTGCTTGTCTTGGCAAAAGTGTTAAATAGTATGAAAGGCGAACTTCAAGGGGATGTCGTGTTCATTCATCAGCATGCTGAGGAAGTATATCCTGGCGGGGCAATTGAAATGATTGCGGACGGTTGTCTAAAGGGGGTTGATGTGATTTTCGGGACACATCTTTGGTCATCGTTTCCATATGGGACGATTGAATATCGAAGTGGAACAATTATGGCGGCATCCGCTTCTTTTGAAATTGAAATCCTGGGGAAAGGAGGACATGGGGCTCAGCCACACCTGACAAGAGATGCACTTGTTATAGGTGCGCAATTAGTGACAACTCTACAGCAAATCGTAAGTCGAAGGGTAAATCCAATCGATTCTGTAGTAGTAACGGTAGGGAATTTTGTTGCAAAAAATGCACCCAATGTTATTGCGGACAAGGCTATTTTGAATGGAACAGTGCGAACATTAGATGTGAAAATACATGATTCTATTGAGCAAGAAATGAAAAGAATTGTTCAAGGAACATGTATCGCAGCAGGTGTAGATTATCGTTTTGAATATAATAGAGGGTATCCACCAGTAGTTAATCATCACGAGGAAACTATGTTTTTGGCGCAAGTTGCAGAAACTGTTCCAGGTGTAGACGCTGTTAATGAAATGGAAATTAGTATGGGAGGTGAAGATTTCGGATATTATTTGCAGCATGTAAAAGGGACGTTTTTCTTTACTGGGGCTGAAAACCCTGAATGGAGCGTCACCTACCCGCATCACCATCCAAAGTTTGACATTGACGAACGTGCAATGTTGATTGCTGCAAAAACTCTTGGCGGGGCATTGCTCGAATATCACAAAAAGATAGAAGGAGACTTGTAAATTGAAACTAAAAAGTTTTATGTACATAATGCTTTTATTAGCTTTAAGTATGGTTATTGTAGCTTGCTCGAATGATAAAGAAGAAGCTGATAAGTCAAAAGAAGAGGATAAAACAGAAACAACAGACACAGAAAAAGAAGATAACGCTGAAGTAGAAGAAGGCGGAGAATTACAAGTGGCAGTTCCTGCTCAACCACCAACTTTAGATGTTGTTACGACAACAGCGACGGCAGCAAGAGATATTTCACAACATATCTATGAAGCACTCGTTACGTACAACTCAAAATTAGAAGTAGAGCCTATGCTGGCAGAGTCTTATGATATTAGTGAAGATGGAAAAACGGTTACATTTCATCTTCGTGAAGGAATTAAATTTCATAACGGTGATGATTTGACAGCAGATGATGTAGTAGCTTCTATGGAAAGATGGCAAGGACTTTCATCTTCAGCAAAAACATTTATAGATGGAACAACTTATGAGGCAACGGATGCAAAAACTGTTGTTGCACATATTGTTAAACCAAGTGTTCTAGATATGTTCATATTTGCTGATATGACTCAGTTTGCTGCTATAATGCCTAAATCGATTATCGATGCTGCAAGTGCGGATGGTGTCGATGAGTATATTGGGACTGGCCCATACAAGTTTGAAGAGTGGAAGCAGGATCAGTATATTCATTTAACGAAATATAGTGATTTTATATCGCGTACTGAAGCTCCAGATGGTTTGTCTGGCGAAAAGAAAGCAATTTCAAGCGATATATTCTTTAATTTCTTAACGGATCCATCTACTCGTGTGGCAGGACTGATGTCTGCTGAATATGACGTTGCTACTGCAATCCCGCAGGATAACGTAAAACTATTAGATTCGAATGATGACTTGAAAACTAAGATTGTTCCAAGTTCACTACTCGTTGCAATGTTTAACAATAAAGTAGGTGCATTCACAGATAAGAAAATGAGACAAGCTGTAAACGCAGCAATAAATGTTGAAGACGTACTCATTTCAGCGTATTCAAATGAAGAATTCTTTGTTAAAGATCATGCTCTAGTGAAAGACAAAGAAAGTGGATGGTACACAGATGAAGGTAGTGAAGAATACAATTCATTTGATCCAGAAAAAGCAAAAGAATTGTTAAAAGAAGCAGGATACAACGGTGAAGAAATCGTGCTACTTACGATTAGGGAGTATGAAAGTTTTTATAATAGTGCTGTAGTTATTCAACAACAACTCGAAGCTGTAGGCATTAATCTGAAGCTAGATGTTCGTGATGCTGCATCTGCACTAGAGTTAACGAAGGATGAAAATGCCTGGGATATCTGGATTGATGAGTTTGCATTCAGACCACTTCCGGTGCAACAGCTATTTTTGAACCCAGAATATATGGGATGGCCGAATAGCCCTGCACTTGCTGATATTAACGATAAAATTTTATATGCACCTACATTAGAAGCAGCACAGGAGTTTTCTCCAGACTTCCACAAAATATTTTGGGATGAAGTGACAACTGTAAAATTAGGTAACAATTCAAACGTTACTGGAATGCAAGAAGGCATGGAAGGGTACCAATTTATTTCTGGACCAATTCTTTGGAACGTTTCTTCTAGCAAGTAAGTAACCGAATGTATCAAATGAATAATATGGTGGGATGAGAACACTCTTATCCCGCCAATTTTAAAAAAACCAAAACTTATAGTAGAGAGGGGTTAGTTCATGGGTAGTTATATATTGAAGCGAATTCTCTCACTCATACCTGTCTTGTTTGTTGTTTCGATAGTCATATTTATGATTGTCCATTTAACACCAGGCGATCCTGCGGCAGTTATGTTGGGTGAAGAAGCAACAGCAGAACAAATTAGTGAATTGCGAGAGCAACTTGGACTGAATCTTCCAATCTATGAGCAATATGTCCAATGGGTTTTTGGAGTAATGAAAGGTGATTTAGGTACTTCATTTTTTATGAAAGAACCAGTTACAGAAGCTATTTTTGAACATTTAAAACCTACTGTATCACTTGCTATACTGGCTCAAATTGTAGCTCTAGTCATTGCAATTCCAGTTGGTATCATCGCTGCAACTCGTAGAGGTACATTAGCAGACTCGTCAATAATGGGTTTTTCTTTACTCGGAATGTCTGTACCAAGTTTTTTACTTGGACTTCTTTTAATCTTATTGTTCGGTGTACAGCTCGGATGGTTACCAGTGGCAGGATATAAGCCATTAAGTGCGGGTGTTTGGGATCATTTTAAGTATTTAATAATGCCGGCAATTTCGTTAGGATCCATTCAAGCGGCGCTTATAGCTAGAATGACACGTACGTCCATGTTGGATGTTTTAAATACAAATTATATTAAAACTGCAACAGCAAAAGGTGTAAAGAAACGCAATATTGTGTATCGTCATGCATTACGTAATGCATTTCTCCCGGTTTTGACAGTAATTGGTCAATCTTTTGGTACGTTGATTGCCGGTGCAGTTGTTACTGAAACGATTTTCAACATTCCTGGGATTGGACAACTGATTATTAATTCAGTGGCACGTCGAGACTATGCAGTTATTCAAGGGGTCGTTTTATTCGTCACTTTATCTTATGTTTTAATTAACTTAGTGATTGACTTATTGTATAGCGTTATTGATCCTCGTGTGCGATTAGAACGGAAATAGAAGGGAGGAAGAGGGGATGAAAGCAACAGAAAGTAATGAGGTACTTAATACGTTAAAACATGATATGAAAAAGCAACAAAGACAATTGTTCTTTAAACGCTTAACTTCAAATAAATTGATGGTAACCGGTGGAATAACAATTATTTTCTTAACATTAGTTGCATTTATTGGACCTTTTCTTGTGCCTTATAACCCATATGAAATGGTTGTTCAGGATCGTCTGCAAGGGCCAAGTGCAAAACATTTGCTTGGTACAGATGAATTTGGACGGGATTTACTTACTAGAATTATCTACGGCTCAAAAGTAACACTTGGTGTTGGCTTTTCAGTAGCCGCAATTTCATCCTTCATGGGTATGGTTATTGGCTTGTATGCAAGTTATTATAGAGTTCTAGATCATATCCTAATGCGCATTAGCGATGGTTTAATGTCGATTCCAGGAATTTTGCTTGCTATTGCACTAATGGCTTCATTGGGACCGAAAACAAGCAACGTAATCATCGCATTAAGCATTGTATTCACACCTTATATTGCACGCGTTATACGTTCTGCGGCTATTGTAGTTCGTGAGCAAACGTATATTGAAGCAATAAAAGTACAAGGTGCAAGTACTATGCGTATTATCTGGTTACATATTATGCCGAATACAATCTCTCCACTCGTCGTCTCTGCAACATTTATTTTTGCGGATGCAATCATTACAGAAGCCGCGTTAAGCTTTTTAGGAGCAGGTATTCCAGCGCCGGATCCGAGTTGGGGAAATATTTTATACGATGGAAAACTAGTAATATTCAATGCTTGGTGGATGACTGTATTCCCAGGAATAATGGTAATAGCATCCGTACTCGGCTTGAATTTACTTGGTGATGGCCTGCGGGATTTAATAGATCCACATACAAATCATGCGAAAAAGTAAAGATTCTTATTTGAAAATATAAAGTTTTAAAGATTGGGGAGGTTTACAATGCGGGAACAACCACTTTTAGAGTTAAAAGAACTTAAAACACATTTTCATACAGAACGCGGACGCATTACAGCAGTTGATGGAATTTCGTTTACTGTTGAAGAAGGTGAGATACTTGGAGTTGTTGGAGAATCTGGATGTGGAAAAAGTGTAACATCCCAATCGATTTTAAGATTGCTCGATGAAAAACGATCAGCTGATTATGAAGGTGAGATTCTATTTAAAGGAACGGATTTGCTAAAGTTATCGGATGGTAAAATGCGTAGAATTCGTGGTAATGATATCGCTATGATTTTCCAGGATCCACTCAGTTCCCTCAATCCTGTTTATACGATTGGATATCAAATTGCAGAATCAATATTACTACATCAAAATGTCTCGAAAAAAGTAGCGTATGAGCAAGCGGTTGAAATGCTTAAACTCACGGGTATTCCGTCACCTGAAAAACGAGTGAAAGAATATCCACACCAATTGTCGGGAGGTATGCAACAAAGGGTTATGATTGCAATTGCCCTTTCTTGTCAACCTCAGTTGTTAATTGCTGACGAACCGACAACTGCACTCGATGTAACGATTCAAGCACAAATTTTAGAACTCATAATAGATTTGAATCACAAACAACGAATGGGTGTAATATTCATCACTCACGATCTGGGTGTTGTTGCTGAACTATGTACGCGAGTCGTTGTAATGTATTTAGGTCAAATTGTAGAAGAAGCATCAGTGGATATTCTTTTCGAACGGCCACTACATCCCTATACAAAGGGCTTAATGAAATCAATTCCACAACTAGATGGAGATCGTACGCAGAAAATGCACGTAATAAAAGGAATGGTTCCATCACTTAATAATGTTCCTTCAGGGTGTCGTTTTGCTCCAAGGTGTGCGTTTGCGGATGATTTATGTAGAGAGAAAATGCCGGATTTAGAACTCCATCCGAATGGTCAAAAAGTTCGTTGCTGGCATGCCGCTAAAATCGCGTTAGAAGAGGAGGGACAATATGTCTGAGACAATCTCTCTTGAAACAGCAGTTCCTATTGAAGATGCTAAGCTGAAAAAACCAATTCTCGAAGTCCAAGGATTGGTGAAATATTATCCCGTAAAAAAAGAACTGTTACAAATAGGGAAAGAAACTCAATATGTAAAAGCTGTAAATGATGTCTCTTTTAATCTTTATGAAGGAGAAACGTATGGTCTTGTTGGTGAATCCGGTTGTGGAAAAAGTACAATTGGTCGTACATTGGTACGATTAATTGAACCTACAGATGGGAAAGCGCTTTATAATGGTAAGGATTTGTTTGAGTTAAAAGGCGAAGGAATGCGCGATATGCGACAGGAAATTCAAATGATATTCCAGGATCCATATTCTTCGTTAAACCCAAGAAAACGAATTGGTCAAATTATTGAAGAACCTTTGATTATTCATTCCATAGGTAATAAGAAAGAACGAACTGAAATTGCTATGGATATATTAAATAAAGTTGGACTTCAATTGGATCATTATTATCGTTTTCCACATGAACTGTCGGGTGGGCAAAGACAAAGAATTGGCTTAGCGAGAGCGCTTGTTGTGAATCCGAAGATAATAATTGCTGATGAGCCAGTTTCTGCTTTGGATGTGTCTATTCAATCTCAAGTTATTAATTTATTGCAAGAAATACAAGAAGATTTAAAGTTAACTTACCTCTTTATTGCTCATGATATTAGTGTTGTACGTCATATATCTGATCGAATTGGGGTTATGTATTTAGGTCATATTGTTGAAGAAGCGCCAACGGATAGTTTATTGGCAACACCATTACATCCGTATACTCAGGCCCTTCTATCTGCAGTTCCACTTCCCAATCCAAAGGCGAAGAAAGAACGAATTATTTTACAAGGTGAAATACCATCACCATTAAATCCACCTTCTGGATGTGTTTTTCATACGAGATGTCCACTTGTCATGGATGTTTGTAAAGTTGATAAACCAGTTATGAAAGAAGAAAAACCGAATCATTTTGTTGCATGTCACTTATTTAACTAGTATTTCTAACATTCAATTGCAAAAAACAGCATTGCTTTGAGCAGCAATGCTGTTTTTTGATGTCCTCATTAAGTTTAGTTTAAAAGAATTCAATAATTCATGTGGTAAAGTTATAGGCAGTTGAAAATAAGGGAAATTAAATGGGGGCATTGAATTGGAAGCTATTTATGATCATGTTGGAATTGCTGTTAGAAGTATCGATGAAGCTCTTCCTTTCTATCTTGAAGTACTCGGTGGTGTAGTAGAGGACCGCTATACAAGTGAAGCACCTGGTGTTGAGGTGCATGTAGCTGTCGTTCGGACTGCTGATAACTTAATTGAGTTACTCGAACCAACGAATAAGAATTCACCGATTGATCGGTTTATCAAGCAAAAAGGAAAAGGTGTACATCATATGGCCTATCGCGTTGATGATTTGGATAAAGCGATACTTGATGCTGAAAATAAAGGGGTTCGATTCCTTGAGGACACACTTCGCACAAATGCACGTGGAAGAAGACTTATTTATATTAATCCTATATCTACAGATGGCACTTTAATTGAACTGTGCACCTATCCGGATAACTTAAAGAAGAATTTCACATAAAAACACCGTTGTTTAACGTATCATTCGTTGAACAACGGATTCTCATAGTTTTTATTTATCAATCTTAAATTCAAATTTGTTTTGTTTTTTAAACAATCCTTTATCATACGTTCGTTCGATAAAAGTAACTTTATCATCGTTGTCAATAGTTAAAACAGTAGAAGAGCGTGTGCCGTAATTTTCTGTTTTGATAAACAGTGGAGATAATTGTCTTTCTAAATCAATTCCAACTCCTGTACTCGGTAAATCTTGATCTTCGGCTAAATCCTCCTTAGATAAAATCTCAAACAATTGATCTTCCTCGACTGTTTCATTCTGCAATACATATTCTCTCAACATTCTCTTACCGTTTAATACCTTTGGCCAAGGCGTGTCTAGGAAATGATTGCTAAGTCCATGTGTGCCTTCTTCAATTTCCACTATGTTTGATTCCAAGTTATTGTAATAGAAAAGTTCATCTGGATTACCCACAATGACATTAAAGCCGGTGTAGAGGTCCTTCTCCTCATTCAAAGCTGTTAAATAATCTTTTGGGGAGAGGTTACCAGCTAAATAGTTTCGAATGATTTCGCCGCGAGATATTTTTCCGTTTGTTGGTAGTGATGGGTCGCGGTAATTTGTAAGTGCTGCAATCCGACCTGTCTTAGTGATTCCAAGCCACGTACCAGATTGCAACAAGTCACGTCCTGCTAATATAGTGGGTTCATCACTCCAAAACTGTGCGGGGGCAGTAGGGCGAGAATAGGATTCGTCTCGATTAGCCGCTAAAATGATTTTATATGTTGGGTGTTCATTAATGTGAAAATTAATTAGGCACATTAAGTATTACCTCCTTTGTGTACTACTTACCATTATTACTGAAAGAAACACAGAATAACAGTACTTTTCTAAAGCTCAGTCATCTAATGCTGTGAATGAGCGATAAAAAATAAAGGATTTCAAATTTTTTATGTAAAATTAGAAAATGATGAACTAAGTATGGTCATTGAACCAACAATTCCAGAATAACTGTATAGGAAACGTTCATTTGCCCATAATACAGATGACACATAGTATTTTAAGATTACTTTGTGAAATTTAAAGGAGTGTATACATGGGAATTTTAAGTGGCGACGCTAAAGACCAACCGATGCATTACGGAGAAATAATTGGTTGTTGGGCATTTATGGGTGCGAATAATGGATTGGTGAGTGCATATGAAGCTTTTATTAATCAGACCGGTGATAAAGATCTGGTCGATTTTCTAAAGGAATCCGTTAAGATGATGCGGTCTGAAGCGACTGAAGTGGGTAAGCTGTTAATTGCAAATGGAATTGCTGTGCCACCAACCTTACCTGAACGACCGTCAGCAAGTTTAGATGATATCCCTGTCGGTGTTCGTTTTATGGATCCCGAGATTAGTGGGGCGGTTTCTATGAACGTAGGTCAAGGTCTGGTGTCATGTAGCCAAGTGATGGGGCAGTGTTTGCGGGAAGACATTGCAATGATGTTTGGCAAATTTCATATGGAACGAGCAAAACTTGGGGGTAAGTTATTAGCCCTGAATAAAGAAAAAGGCTGGATTATTCCACCACCATTACACACGAATATATCCAAAAAGGAATAAAAATATAGTAAGAACCAGATGATGTTTTTCTGGTTCTTTTTAGATTTAGATAAAAATTTTAATGAATATTGGTTAATGTTGTATATCCTTTGACAATAAGTTGAATCTATTATAAATTGAGTATAGATAAAGTTTCCAGAGGGAAACTTTTGAACGCAAGTAGTAAGCCATTTGCTTTTCTTCTTTTAAAAATGAAGAGAAGCAAAAAACCGGGTCTGGTAACCCGGTTTTTTTGTTTGTGTATAAATCAATTAGTAATTGATTAATAAAGTGAGAATTATTGGAATGATAGGATATTATTTATGCTGTTGAAAATCAAGAACATCATGCTATAATTACACCAACTACATAATATACACTCATATAATCGCGGGAATATGGCCCGCAAGTTTCTACCGATTTACCGTAAATAAATCGACTATGGGAAGCAAAAAATGAAAGAATTCATGCTAAGTACTATGCATGTTCTCTTTCATTTTCATTCGATTCAATAGCCCGAATGATTTTGCATCCACTACTTGAGTTCAATTGGATGTATAATCACTCGGGTTTTTTTATTTCCTAAAAAAGAGATGGGGGACGGTTGAAATGAAATTGCTAAAAGATAAAATTCAGAATGAAGGTCGTGTATTGTCTGAGAATGTTCTAAAAGTGGACACATTTTTAAATCATCAAATAGATCCACCTTTAATGCAGGCAGTAGGAGAGGAATTTGCGAGACGTTTCAAAGACGCAGGCATCACTAAAGTAATCACAATTGAATCGTCTGGAATTGCTCCAGCAATGATGGCAGGATTGGTATTAGGTGTTCCAGCTATTTTCGCACGAAAACAGAAATCTTTAACTTTAATAGATCATTTATATACAGCGAGTGTTTTTTCTTTTACCAAAAATGAATCAAACGATATTTCGGTATCAAAAGATTTCGTAACAAGTGAAGATACTGTTTTGCTGATTGATGACTTTTTAGCTAATGGACAAGCTGCTTTAGGGTTAATCGATATTGTTGAGCAGGCGGGTGCAAAATTAGCAGGTGTTGGAATCGTTATTGAAAAAGGCTTTCAAAAGGGTGGAGCAATCATTCGAGACAAGGGCATTCGAGTAGAGTCGCTCGCTATTATATCTTCTTTAGCAAATGGGAAAGTTGAATTCTTGGGGGAGGATCTTTCCAAGTGAAAAATTCACTGAAATCATCAGCTTTGGGACTTCAACATGTATTAGCAATGTATGCCGGAGCAGTGCTTGTCCCATTAATTGTTGGTGGTGCACTTGGACTTACACCGACTCAATTAACATATCTAATTTCCATTGATATTTTAATGTGTGGAGTCGCAACTCTACTTCAAATTATGAATACCCGCTATTTTGGAATAGGGCTTCCTGTTGTTTTAGGGTGTACGTTTACAGCTGTCGGTCCAATGATTGCGATTGGTTCGGACTATGGAATTTCCGCGATTTACGGAGCGATAATCGTTTCGGGTATTTTCGTTATTTTTATCAGTAGATTTTTCGGAAGTCTTGTTCGTTTTTTTCCTCCTGTTGTGACAGGTTCAGTCGTAACGATTATCGGAATTACATTAATACCCGTTGCGATTAACAATGTGGGTGGTGGGCCAGGAGCGGCAGATTTTGGTTCATTTACAAATATCGGTCTAGGATTCGGTACTCTTCTCTTAATTATTCTTATATATAAGTTTTTTACGGGTTTTATCCGTGCAATTTCCATTTTACTTGGATTAGTTGCTGGTACAGTTGTTGCAATGTTTATGAATCGAGTCGATTTTTCCCCAGTTGGAGATGCATCTTACTTACATATGATTCAACCGTTCTATTTTGGTCCACCAACGTTTCAAATTACAGCGATATTAACGATGATTCTTGTTGCAATGGTCTCTCTAGTAGAGTCAACGGGTGTGTACTTTGCACTTGGGGATATTTGTGAGAAAGATATTAAGCAAAAGGATTTGGAAAAAGGGTACCGAGCAGAAGGTATTGCTACTGTACTTGGAGGTATATTCAACTCGTTACCGTATACGACATTCTCTCAAAACGTTGGACTCATTCAAATGTCCGGTGTGAAGTCGCGTAAAGTTATAGCGATAGCGGGTGTGATGTTAATCACTTTAGGATTTGTCCCTAAAATTGCAGCGATGACACAAGTGATTCCTGTTGCTGTTTTGGGTGGGGCAATGATTGCAATGTTTGGAATGGTGATTTCGCAAGGGATTAAAATGTTAAGTAAAGTAATTAATACGTCCGAAGAAAATTCGTTGATCGTTGCATGTTCAGTTGGAATTGGTTTAGGTGTTACAGTTGCACCTGACTTATTCGCATTATTGCCAAAGAGTTTGCAAATTTTAACGAGCAACGGGATTGTAGCAGGGAGTATTACGGCGATTACTCTCAATATTGTCTTTAATATGCTTCCATCTAGAAAAGAAAAACCAGTAACAGCTAAAGAAAAGCTATAAAAGAAAAACTATAAAAGAAAAACCAGGTACGCTCACGATTTGTAGATTACAAGTCGTGGCGGCACCTGGTCTTTTTTATTGAGGGTTTGTTGAGAATAAGACGGATGATTTAAGGAGAACTCGTGGATGCAACTTTAATTGTGCAACCATTAAATCTGCAAGATCCTCAGGCTGTAAGACGAAGTCTGGATTGCCATCAGTCAGATTTTCTGCATAGGCAAGGTCTGTTGCAACCGTGCTTGGTAGAAATGCCGTTACGCGGATGTTGTGTTTTCGAACTTCGAGCATTAACGATTCTGTTAAGCCAAGAACACCGAATTTAGATGCGCTGTAAGCACTTGTAACAGGTCCACCTTTTTCTCCTGCAGTTGAAGCGACGTTAATGATATCTCCTGCTTCTTTTTCAATCATTGCCGGCAATACAGCCCGGGTAACGTAGTATGTACCCATTAAGTTAACGTCAATAATATTTTTGAATTCTTCAGGTGAAAGTTCTAAAAACTTTCCGAACTTTCCAATTCCGGCGTTGTTAATCAATATATCGATATGTCCGAGTTCGGATGTGATGTGTTCAACTGCAGCTTTGACTGCATCATTATCAGTAACGTCAGCAACAGCCATCGTTACATTCACATCAAATTGCTCAAGTTCTTTCACTACGTTTTCCAAGTTTTCAAAAGTTCTACCTACAAGACCAACATGAATGCCTTCTTTAGCAAACGCGATTGCTGTAGCACGTCCAATTCCTCTTCCGGCGCCTGTAATTAAAGCAGTTTTCCCTTTGATTATTTGCATATTAAAAATCTCCTAGTATTTATTGATGTTTAACGATTGTTTTTCTTGTGTTTTAATAATGTTCTATCCAACATCATATTTAATAATGACATTAAGAGTGCAATAAGCAGTGCAGTTCCAAAGCCTTCAATAACAAATCCGCTGCCCATTAATTTATTTGTAAGTAAAAGCATTAGAGCATTTATGACGAATAAAAAAAGACCGAACGTTACGATCGTTGCGGGCAATGTAAAGAATATAAGAAGTGGCCGAACGAGCATATTAACAATAGCTAAAATGATACTAGCAAGTATCGCTGTACCAATAGTCTCAACTACAAAACTTGGAATGAGAAAAGAAAGCAAAAGAAACAATAGTGCATTTACGAGTATTCCGCCAAACCATTTCATAAAAAACAAATCCTTTCAAATGAAGTATAGACCATAGAAACAATTCTTTCCAGGAACCAAGCGAATCTTGAATTGATTCCTGGAGAGAAATAGATTCTTTAATTTAAAACTGTAATATAAGTCCGTTTACAGCACGCCTATTAGCTTCAGAAGTAAAACAATTACAAGAATTGAAATAACTATACCTAGAATTGATCTCAAGGATATCCCTCCTTTAAAAAAACACAATTAAACAACCTTACTTGTAGATGTATACCTTTAGTTATTATTTCTCAAACATGACTTATTGGTCGAAGCTATATTCAACGATATTAAAAATGCTCCAAAGTTAGGGTGCATCTCTAACTTTGGAGCAAATAAGTGCAAGACTTTAGAATACGTCCCAGGCAGGAATCGAACCTGCGACCCACAGCTTAGGAGGCTGTTGCTCTATCCCCTGAGCTACTGAGACCAAATGTTAATCAGAATTCTATTGTATCTGTTTTTATTAATTGTAGCAATATAAAATAATAAACAGCATATTTGAGATTCGAGTTACTGTATCAAAATAATGTATATATAAAAACTGAGCATAGAAAAAGCATGGCCCACTTAGGCCATGCTTATATAAATAGTTGAAAGTTTGATCAATACATTTTCATATAATGATCTACTTCCCAAGGATGTACTGTTATTCTGTACTGATCCCATTCAGATTTCTTTTCTGCCATAAAATTAGAGTAAATATGTTTGCCAAGAGCCTCTTGGATAACAGTATCTTTACCAAGTGCAATAAGTGCATGATCTAAGTCCGTCGGCAATGTGCCGATACCAAGTTCTATGAGCTCTGAAGGATTCAACTCGTAAATGTTACGGTCAACTGGGTTAGGTGGCTCAAGTTCACGTTTGATGCCGTCTAGGCCAGCTTTCAGTATCGCGGCCAACGCGAGATAAGGGTTTGCAGCAGAATCGACCGAACGAACTTCAATACGAGTACTAATGCCTCTTGATGCGGGAATTCTTATGAGTGGGCTACGATTTTGAGCAGACCAGGCAATGTAACAAGGGGCCTCATATCCCGGAACTAGTCGTTTATACGAGTTGACTGTTGGATTCGTCACTGCTGTAAAACCTTCTACATGATCAAGAACGCCAGCCATAAACTGATATGCAATTGTACTTAACTTTCGTACACCCGTTTCATCATAGAAAACATTTTCACCATTTTTGAAGAGCGAAACGTTGCAATGCATACCTGACCCATTCACACCGTATAATGGTTTTGGCATGAATGTCGCGTGCAAACCATGTTTACGTGCAATCGTCTTAACGACAAGTTTGAACGTTTGGATATTGTCACAAGCTTTAACAACATTCGCATATTTAAAATCAATTTCATGTTGTCCAGGTGCTACTTCATGATGGGAAGCTTCAATTTCAAAGCCCATTTCTTCCAGTTCTAAAACAATGTCACGTCTGCAGTTTTCGCCAAGATCCATTGGTGCAAGGTCAAAATAGCCACCAGTATCATTTAGTTCCATTGTTGGTTGCATATTTTCATCTAGTTTAAACAAAAAGAATTCTGGTTCTGGCCCAAGATTGAATTCAGTGAATCCGAGCTCTTCCATTTCTTTCAATACACGTTTTAGATTGCCCCTGGGATCACCTGTAAACGGTTCTCCGTCGGCAAGCGAAACGTCACAAATGAGACGAGCAACCTTACCTTTACCAGAAGGCCAAGGGAATACCATCCATGTATTAAGGTCAGGAAGCAGATACATATCTGATTCTTCAATACGCACAAAACCTTCGATGGATGACCCGTCAAACATCATTTTGTTGTCGAGTGCCTTTTCAAGCTGACTAATGGGGATTTCAACGTTTTTGTTCATACCTAAAATGTCCGTAAATTGAAGACGAATAAAATTCACGTTCTCTTCTTTAACAAATTTTCGAATGTCTTCTTTTGTAAAATCCCTCATAATGTCACGCTCCTAAGAAAAAATATTTCACATCTGTTTATATGATTCATCAATTATAAATGAAAAGACTTCCATTTTCAAGAATTTTATTCCATTTAATTGAAAATATTCTGCAGACATAAACATAAGAAGTAGAACGGTTCCAATGATTGCTATTTGTTTATGAATAAAAAAAGCATGATCCACATGGACCATGCTTTTCCCCAAAAACATCTGGGATGCGTACTCGGAAAATTTGTCGTTTGAAAATCATACAAACTGTTCTTTCTGACGATTAAATCTTTACCGTCGAATCCAATTCAGTTTGATATACCTAACATTTTTCGGTTGTCGCAAAGTGTTAGATACGCGATCATTTACCTACTTGTTAGATACCTTACTTGCACTTACACAAAAAATCTAATACGTACTACTTGATACTACATCTAAAAAAATGTACCACTCGTCAGTAAAGCAAATTTTCCGCCAAGACAGTGCAGTTCATCCTCAGAATCGCCTGAAGGTAACTCGTCTTGCAGGTTCATCATCAGGTAGTTTTGCCTTGTATTAGTAATATACCCGTGAGAAATAAATGTAAACCTTTTTTTATGAATTTATTTTAAATAATTTATCAGAATGAGTTTATATACATTAGAAATAAAAGATATTATGCTACAATAAACTATCAACTTATATTACTAAATACTTATTAAAGAGAGCGTGGAGAGTGCATGAAAAAGGTATGGAACGGGTACAAAAAGATACCTTTCATAGCCAAGATGACTTTTGGATTTATATTAGGAATCATCGTTGGTGTAATTTTTGGGAAAGAAGCTGAGATATTAAAACCATTTGGGACATTGCTTATCAATTTACTAACATTGATTGCAATTCCAGTGATCTTTTTTACAGTAGTTCTAGCTGTCAATAAAATGAGTGCTTCGCAACTTGGGCGAATTGGTTGGAAGCTGATTTTATATTATGCACTTACGACTGCCGCAGCTGTTTTAATTGGCCTTGGGTTGGCTTTGTGGATTAAGCCAGGGAAACACTTAACGTTGCCAAATACAACAGTAGACCAACCGAAGGCACCTAATTTTTCAGATGTATTATTGAATATTGTGCCGGATAATATTGTGACAGCTTTTAGTACTGGTAATGTTATGGGGATTATGTTCCTTGCAATTATTATAGGTACGGCTATCGCAATAATGAAAAATTCAAAAGACGTGCAAATGAATGAATACGGGTTAATGCTTGAAAAATTCAGTACTGCTTTGAGTGAACTCTTTTATACGCTTTTACGAGGAATTTTGTTCTATATGCCAATTGGGATTTTTGCGATAAGCGCTTCTTCATTTGGTGGGCAAGGATGGGGTACGTTAAAATCTTTATTTGCTTTTGTAGGTGTTTTCTATTTGGGATTGTTGTTGCTATGGATTTTCGTATATGCAGGATTTTTACTGTTGTCCGGAACGCCTTTGGTGACCTTTTTCAAACAAACAAAAGAAGCCTATACGACGGCATTCTTCACGTCTAGTAGTATTGCTTCATTGCCAATTGCTATGAAGTCTGCTAAAAAAGCGGGTATATCGGATAATGTCGCAAACTTTGCCATTCCGTTAGGCGCTATTTTCAATTCGGACGGTGGAGCTATTCGAATGGGGGTTTCAATTGTTTTCGCTGCAAACATTACGAATCTACAGTTGTCAACACCAGATCTATTCATAATTGTTCTAGTAGGCACATTGTTGTCTATTGGTACGGCAGGTGTTCCAGCTGCGGGTCTTGTAACTCTGGCGGCGGTTCTGACAATGTTTGGACTCCCGCTTGAAATTGTAGCCCTCATCGCGGGAGTAGACGCAATTATTGGTATGGGTGGTACGGCATCCAACGTAATCGGAGATATTATCGGTGCGAAAGTTGTGGATAAGTCTGAAGAGAAGAGATTAGCTAAATTGGCTTAACATAATGAAATAGATGCTATACAAAAAAGCATTCCATTATTCGGAATGCTTTTTTGTATGGACCAGTGCTGAAAATAATGGAACGGTTTTCAAATTAAGTTGGAGTGGAAAATCGTTTTAATTGAAGGTTAATTTATCAAAAACTTTCCCTGAAGATTCATCTTTTAAAGTAACATCCAATTGAACTTTATTATCTGGAACCTTGTTAAATACCTGATAATAGGTCATCTTATCAGCGATTTCAGCGATGACTAGGCCATCCGTTTCTTCATTAAAAATCTGTTCATCAGCGATAACTTCTAACATTGTAAAATCATCGTTAAAGTTCATCTGTTTGAAAGTTGGATAATACCCATCTTCGACGGCTTCACTTGTTAAGGTTTTCACATTATTTGAAATGGCCATTAAAAAGATTCCTTGCATGTTACTCGTCATTATTAAAGAATAGGAATCTTCTTTTTCGTTGTAGTTGACTTCCTCGATGCCAACGGATTTGTACTCTCTAACGACGGATTCTGGATCCGCGTCACCAACATGTCTGCCTGGAATCCTTACTTCAATTTCCTCGGATACTATTTCCGCATCAGCTTCTTCGGTAACAGTAGGTTTTTCCGTTTCTTTTTCAGAAATAGGTGTGGTTTCATTTGTATCGACTTGCGATTTGGATGAAGAACATCCGGCAATCATTAATATACTTAGAAATAGAAGTAAAAAAAGTTTATTCATCATACCAAGCTCCTAGTTAGACGTATTTTACTGCGAGTACTAACTATAATGGTATAAAGTTAAGTTCCGGTTAAATTAGTGAAATTTAAATTATTTTCTTACGGATTTGACCATAAGATTTAAGTATAAATCGTAAATTATTTGATTATCTAGTATAAAAATCGTTCTAGAAGTAGTATTCTAGGACGGTTTTTTTGATGAGATAATTAAGTTTATGGTTTGATTTGAATGAGTATTAAATCGGTATCCTCAATCGCATGGAGATCATGTTTTTCAAGCGGAATCATGTGCAACATATTCTCAGGTGTTACAACCACGGGCTCGCCTTCTACGATGAAGCGAATTTTTCCTTTCCTCACGATAATGAAAGCATCATTTTTTGAACTGTGTTCAACAATATCTTCGCCTGCGCGTAGTTGGATATTTGTCATGGTTGCGTTATCCACAGAGACAACCTTCGCGATATGCTTCGCTTTTTGGTTAAGCTGATATGTTGTTTCAATCAAATTCATAAGTGTATTCCCCTCTCAATTTTTAGAACATTGTTCATATTCCATAAGCTTAACACGGAATTCTGTGTAGTTTCAATTTGTATAACTAGAATAATTAAAACTCCTACTATGGAAAAGGAAAGTTGTATGGCACCAAAGTCTACCGTAAGAATCATCCTTAAGTAGAATAAGAACTTGCATAAAGAGTATCCGCTAGAGGGAGGAGGAATCAGTTCGCCCTGGGTATACTGGGTATAGTTCCAAATTCATAGCGAACAACAACAAAGTCTGAGGGAGGAGATGGATGGTGTAAAGAAGCACCTAAATCTAATAGTAGCTATTATTGAACTGAAATTTGCACATTACTTCTTTTATCGCTGTATACAAAGAGCGATGCCGTCGAAAACTTCTCTAAGTGGGATAAGACCTCATTTTGGACAGAAGGTAACAAATAGGAAGCTGGAGACAGTTTCCGGTCTATGAAAATGGTACATGCAATCATCTTTAACTTATTAAAAGAAACAGGAATCATCGCAGTAACTATTTAAAGAGGTTTGAATGGGTAGAGCAAGCAAAGCGTTAAAAAAAATACAAAATCATAGGAGGAAATAAAAATGAGTTTAAAAAAGAAGCTAGCAATGAGTATCGCAACTGGGGCATTGGCAGTAAGTATGATCGGTGGAGGAACATATGCTTATTTCAATGATGTTGAAACAAGTGTGAATCAGTTTGCTGCAGGTACATTGGATTTAACTTTAAATCCTGAGACAATTATTAGTGTAAATAAAATTAAGCCTGGTGATTGGATGGATCGTACTTTTGCATTGGAAAATACAGGTAGTCTTGACATTTCAAAAGTGCTTTTAACAACAGATTATACTGAATCAGTAGCAGGTTTTGGAGAACACATTGTGGTGGATTTTCTCAGAAATGAAGATAAAAGCGGCGTTCTTGGATTGAGTAATGTAATTACATCCAAGAAATTAAGTGAATTGAAATCAATGACAGCAGATGCAGTAGAAAATAAAACATTCTTCCAGCTTTGGGAAGGAAGTGGCCTTGAAGCTGGTGACACGGATAACTTGTACGTGAAATTCAGATTCAATGAAAACAATCAAGACCAAAACGCTTACCAAAATGCCACTTTAGAGTTGAAATGGAAGTTTGATGCAAAGCAAACAGCTGGAGCTTCAAAATAATATACACACCGGGAGGAGAGCCTTCTCCTCCCATATTTTATTTTATCAAACTTCTAGTATTTCCCCTTAAATCTAATCCTGAATATATAAGATTCTATTGTGTTTTGAGGAATAAATTTAAGTGATTTACACTTATTTAGATTTTAAAGGAGGGACTTGTTTGAGAGGAAAGCGAAGACGCAGATATAAGAAAAACAACCGCATTATTATTTTTAACTTGAAAATAGCACTTATATGTTATACAACCATCTTTGGAGTTAGCTTTATGTCAAATGAAACTTCTGCGTTTCTCAGCAGCCAGACGGAAATCAGTCAGGGGATCACTGCTGGTGTATGGGTAGTTCCGGAACTGGATGAATGTGGTGAAATAATAGAAACTGAAGAAGGTCTGATTATAAATGAAGAAAATTTAATTTTAGGCGAGGAAAATATAGGTATCTGTGAGGGTAATGAAGAAAATTCAAACGATTTGATAATAATAATAGATGAAGCAATCTGTGAAAACGAAGATGGTGCTATTTTAAGTGAAACGGATTTAATAGACTGTATAAATTTGGAAACGGATCCTAAAGTAGATGAAGTTGAAATTGAATTTGAAGATGAAGATAAAGAGGGTCAAGTGATAGAAGGCGAAGAAATTGAAATAGAAATAGAAAAAGAAGATGAACCTATTAATGAGAATGATGGACTAGAAAAAGAAAAAGAAAGAGATAAGAATGAAAGCACTGAAAAACTGCAGGAAAAGCCAAAAGATAAGGAAGAACCTATAATCGAACAAATAGATAAGAGCCCAGAGGTTGTGGACGAGTCCGCAATAACTAATTCTGATGAAGAGACAGATAATTAAGAATGTAGAATTATAAAAGTAAAATAAATAGCTGGAGAGTGATACGATTGAGAGGAAGAAAGAAATCGAAAACGAATAAAGCAATGAAGTGGATAAATAGCATTGTCACCGGCATACTAATGACACTATTGATCTGTGTTGCACTAATAGTTGTCATCTCGAAAATTTCTGGTGGTGAACCACAACTTTTCGGTTACCAACTAAAAACGGTTCTCTCTGGATCCATGGAACCTGGAATTGAAACAGGCTCAATCATCGCCGTAAAAGCGGCAGTAGATAAAAATAGTTTTGTTGTCGGTGATGTTATTACATTTATGGAAGAAGAAGAGATTTTAATCACTCACAGAATTACAGAAGTAATGAAAAGTGGAGATTCGGTACTGTACCGGACAAAGGGTGATAATAACAATGCGGAGGACATGAATCCAGTCCAGGCTGGCAATATAGTTGCGTCTTACACTGGCTTTACGATGCCTAAAGTAGGATACTTCATTAACTTTACTCAGTCAAAAAATGGTGCTCTATTATTGTTAATACCTGGGTTCCTTCTACTTATCTACTCCGGATTTACAATTTGGAGAATACTGGCACAAATTGAATTGCCTCAAAAAAAACAAGGGGATATATTGGTGGAAGATGGCGAAAAAAGCTCTTCCTGAATCGATCACCCGGAATAATAAGGAGGTATTCAAAATGATTAAATTGTTACGACCTTTTACTTTTCTTATATTGATCAGTGCAATAAGTTTCTATCCTATGTCGAGTGTACTTGCAGATGGTGAAAATGGAATAGACAAGAAGGATATCGATATCAGCCTCACACCAAATGATACACTGTTTAATATTAGCAATATGAAGCCCGGAGACTGGGCACCGCGTTCCATTACTGTCAAAAATTCTGGTAACAATGATTTTGACTACCATATGGAGTTGCAAAACAAAGGTGATCATAAGCTATTTAATGAATTATTACTTGAAGTGAAAGCTGGAGACAAGGAATTATATCAAGGTAAAATGGCTGGATTTAAATCCATACCTACAAGATCACTTAAAAGTAGCAAAGAGGAAAGTCTAGAGCTTACTATTCGTTTCCCGGAGCATCTTGGAAATGACTTTCAAGGAGTTCAGTCTGAATTTGTATTCACTTTTTCTGTAAAGGGAAAAAATAGTGATTCAGTTCAAGCAAGCACACAAGGATTGATTGATAGTGACAGTCCTATTCCAGTCGTATTAAGTGAATTAGATACATCTAGTGAATCAAGCGAGTCGGGAGAATTGGGCGAGTTAAATGAAACAAGCGAGTTGGGAGAATTGAGCGAGTCAAATGAATCAAACGAGTTGGGAGAATTAGGTGATTTAACTGAGTCGAGCGAGTTAAGTGGACTAAAAGGAACGAACAGTTTAGGTAACTTAAGCCCATCAAATCTGCCTGCAACTTCTACGAATATATTTAATCTGATGTTATTTGGTTCTGCACTAATTGTAAGTGGAATGGTACTGATGATTGTCAGACATTTTAGGCGTATAAGAGAAGCACAGGAGTCATTGAAATAATTCGGCATTATATAAAAATAGAGATAAATAGCTGCCTATGCATGATGTATCGTGCGTTGGCGGCTTGTTTGTTTTTCGTTTGAATCAGCATGTGTTTTAGGGAATATTGCTTACAGGAGGCGCTGAGTTTTGCTGAAAAAAATAGCTTTTATTATGCTTTTGGCTGGATTGTTTCTCCTAGTATACGGTATCGGTCAGTTAAAGACTGATCAGCAGTCAGAAAAGGCTGCACTCATTGAAGCAAAGGAAGTTTTGGAACAACCTACTTTAAATTCCTCCACCCCAGACTTATCTTTCGAGAACGGACAAACGATTGGCATCCTGCAAATCCCTATTATCAATAAAGAAATCCCGATTGTGGAAGGGACGAATGAGGATGTCTTAAAGCGGGGTGTTGGTCATTATTCAGGAACCGTATATCCTGGAGAAAATAACCAGATTTTATTATCTGGGCACAGAGATACTGTGTTTACTGGATTGGATAAATTGCAAAATGGCGATAAAATAATTGTGGAAATGCAACATGGTTCTTTTACATATGTCGTCACAGACCAGGAAATTGTGGATGCAGATGATCGCACGGTGATCCGTTCTACGGCGCCAGAAGAAATTCTGACTTTATCCACATGCTATCCTTTTCGGTATATCGGAAATGCACCACAGAGGTATATTGTTTATGCAGAACCGATGTGATTATTATGAAAAACCAGTAAGTAATGTACAAACCATTTGTTTTCTAGGTTTACTTTTATTCGGCCAACCATTGCTTCACTAGTACGTCCATTTCTTTTTCTAAATCCTTACTATTTCCAGAATCGTTATACACCCGCTTCAAGTACTTCTTAGGGAACATTTTTTTAATAGAGGATTGATAAAAATCGCCATCCTCAGGTTCGGTGTATTTAACGACAGTATAGTGATCCGACTCTTTCTTTAGTTGCATTACTGCGGGAAGAGAATGTCCAGATTGATTTTCCGCTCCAGTTGATTTATTAAAACCACCGTAATAAGACCAAAAATAGACAGTGGTTACATCGTTTTTCTCACTTGTACCGTATACTTTATGAACTTCAAATTGCTTTTCTGTATTGAGGGAAGAGGTGGAGTATTGTTGGACGATGTAATTTGATATTGTATTATTCAACTCCTCGGATAAATGGGTATCCCCGTCATTAAGTTCTATATCGTTATCTGTGCAAGCAACTAAAAATATACTAAAAAACACTAAAAGAAATACTGTTGGTACTATATACTTTGTTTTAAATTTCATTTACTCACTCCTCATTAGAGATATAGACTTTATTGAATGAAAAAGGTTTCACTTTATCTGTGAAGGATTACTTGTTTTGTAAAACACTATTTGATTGGAAAAAATAAGAGTGGGTGAAATGAGGTTTAGTGAGGAGACGAAATCCAAACTGTAAAATTATAAAATGCAAAAAACGCGAAGCCCATCCAAATGGATGAAAACTTCACGTTTTTTTAATAACTATTAATCACATATTAAAGAACGGCAACTTCTGGATCTGCAATTTTTACAAGCATTTTTCCGAGGTTTGTTCCTTTAAAAAGTCCTAGGAATGCATCTGGAATATGTTCGAAGCCTTCGACAATTGTTTCTTCATATTTCAGTTTTCCTTCGGACAGCCATGTACCTAAATCAGTTGCGGCAGTGTTAAAATCGGCCGTATAGTCACCAACTGTAAATCCTTTCATCAACGCGCTTGTTTTTATCATCGCTGACTGTGGACGTGGTCCTACTTCTTTGCTTTCATTATTATAAGAAGAAATTGCTCCGCAAAGTGGGATTCGAGCAAATTTATTTAAATGCGTAAATACCGCATCCGTTACAACACCGCCGACATTATCGAAGTAAACATCGACGCCATTCGGTAAAGCCTCTTTTAAATCATCTGCAAAACTGTCTTTTTTATAATTAACTGCAGCATCAAATCCAAGTTCAGAAATTAAGTAGTCTATTTTTTCATCAGTTCCTGCAATACCGACTACTCTTGCTCCTTTTAATTTTGCGATTTGACCAACAACCGAACCTACAGCTCCAGCAGCTCCTGAAACAACTACTGTTTCGCCTTTTTGTGGCTTACCGATATCGAGCAATCCGAAATATGCTGTTAAGCCGGGCATGCCCAGAATTCCTAAGTGTGTAGTTATCGGAGCGAGGGTAGGGTCTATTTTTCTAATTGCTTTGTCAGATGCAGCTGTATATTCTGCCCAATTGAGATTGCCAGTTACTACATCTCCGCGTTTGAATGCATCGGATTTCGAATCGATTACTTCTCCCACGGCTCCGCCCGTAATTACTTCATTTAATTGAAAAGGCGGTATATACGATTTAGCATCGATCATACGTCCACGCATATATGGATCGACTGAAAGATAAAGTGTTCGAACTAAAACTTCATTTTCTTCTAGAACTGGAATTGCCTTTTCGACAAAATCGAAGGCCGTCATTGTCGGCAATCCTACCGGACGGTTCGCTAAATGGATTTCTTGTTGAGTTGTTTTATTCATATTATTTTCCTCCTAGAGTGTATTCTGTGCAATAAAAGCTTTAAAGCTTTATACTTACTTATAGTAAGGTTAATTAAAGATTACTATAAGTAAGCTTGTTTGTCTATTTTTTGATATGAATGATTTATGTTAGTTTAAACGGAGGGTGGATCATGAATAGTAAAGAAACAAGCCAGTCATCTAGTTCGCAAAAAACGTGTGACACATTTCACAGTACAATTGAGTTCATTGGTAAGCGTTGGACCGGTGTGATTATTTATCGTTTATTGGACGGACCAAAACGTTATTTTGAATTGGCCGAAGAAATTTCAGGAATTTCAGATCGTTTATTAACGGAACGTCTTCGCGAATTAGAAACGCAAGGTTTTGTCTTGAAAAAAACATCAGGCCCAGGTACGAGAAAAGTCGAATATGAACTTACGGATATGGGTAGAGAGACAGAAGAAATTATACAAGCGATTGTAAAGTGGGTAAAGAAACATGGATGTGCTTCAGTCGAAAATAATTCATCAATAGAGGAGTAGGTACAGTGATTAGAGAGAATGCAAAGAAGTTTAACGGGATGCCAATGTCCGTTTTAGATTTAGCAATGATTAATGAAGGAAGTCATGCGGGAGAGTCATTTAAAAATAGTGTGGATCTTGCGCAACATGTTGAAGAGTGGGGCTTTAATCGTTATTGGTTGGCAGAGCACCATAATATGCCAGGAATCGCGAGTTCCGCTACATCTGTTATTATGGGCCATATTGCGGGTGAGACAAAAGAGATGCGTATTGGTTCCGGTGGAATTATGTTGCCTAATCATGCACCCCTAGTGATTGCTGAACAGTTTGGTACACTAGATGCTTTATATCCGGGTAGAATTGACCTTGGTCTTGGACGTGCACCTGGATCTGACCAAGCGACAGCTTATGCTCTTCGTCGTTCTCTCAATAGCGGCGGTGAACAATTTCCAGAACAACTGGCAGAACTGCGAGCATATTTTGAAGATGACCCGACAATGCGTGTGAGAGCGGTACCTGGTGGTGGTGCAGATGTGTCGGTTTGGCTTCTTGGCTCAAGTGATTTTAGCGCCAGATTGTCTGCAGAACTCGGTTTGCCATTTTCGTTTGCGAGTCATTTTGCACCACAATTTGCTATGCAAGCTTTGCAAATTTATCATCAAAACTTTAAACCTTCTAAAGTGTTGAAAGAACCGTATGTTATGATGGGAATCAGTTTAATAACTGCGGATACAGATGAAGAAGCGCTTTATCTAGCAACATCAACACAGCAGATGTTTTTAAACTTACGAAAAGGAACGCCTACTCGATTCTCACCACCAATAGAAGATCAAAAAGCTACGTGGTCTGCATTTGAGCAAGCTGCGGTAGAACAAATGCTCAATTCTCCATCAACAATTATTGGGAGCCCGGAAACTGCCAAAAAGAAATTGGAAGCTTTCCAGCAAGCAACAAAAGCAGATGAATTTATTGTGAGCACAGGTACATTTAGCCATGAAGCACGACTCCGTTCATATGAACTCCTTGGAGAAATGATGGACTAAAAAAATAAGAAGTGGCTATGTCTGAAAGATAGACATAGCCATTTTTTTACGCATTAAATTAGTTCTTGTAAGAAATTTAATGTTCAATGGAATAGGAAGCCAATAGTATTTAAATGAAAATTAATATTGACCTATATTAATGATGTTAATTATAAAATAGTATTTATATCTACAAAATGGTTGAATATTATTTGTATTGTGATATTCTATAGAAGAATTAAGTAATGAGTTTTTCATAGATTTACCAATTGAATATTTTTGCTAGGGGGGCCTGAGTAGGCTGAGACACATCGGTGATGTAAACCCTTTGAACCTGATCTAGTTAGTACTAGCGTAGGGAAGCAGCTGACACCCTACAATCAGGTTTTTTTAATATATGTAGACAACGGCCGCTTTCCGAATATGGAAGGCGGTTTTTATATTGCCTAAAATAACTTTAATAATTGGAGGACTTGTATGATTCGGTTAAAAAGTGAATTTTCTAGGTTAATAGACACGCGTGAAGAGGAATTGTTGCAAATACTTGCAGATTTAGTTCGTTTTCCAACAGTAAGTCCGCCTGCAAGAAATACGGGCGAGGTACAGCAATATATACAGGCCTTTTTAGAAAAAGAAAACTTTGAAACGACGAGTTGGGATGTCTTTCCGGGAGATCCAAATGTTGTTGGAATGAAAAAAGGGACTGGTGGTTCGCTCTATAACAGTTTAATCATCAATGGTCATATTGATGTAGCTGAAGTTGGTGATGAAGCGGAATGGACGGTCTCGGTTTTCGAAATGACAAATGAAAATGGATTTGCTTACGGTCGTGGAACGTCTGATATGAAAGGTGCTATTGCTGCAACATTGTTCGTAGTAAGACTGTTAAATGAATTGAATATAGAACTTAAAGGGGATTTGCAAATCCAAACTGTTATTGGAGAAGAGGCGGGTGAAGCAGGCACATTATCTTGCACAGAGAAGGGTTATTCGGCAGATTTTGCACTTGTAATCGATGGCAGTGATCGTGAAATTCACGGGCAAGGTGGAGTAATCACTGGCTGGATAACGATTAAAAGTAAGGAAGTTTTTCATGATGCCATGCGAATGAATATGCTACATGCTGGCGGAACAGTCAAAGGCGCAAGTGCCATTGAGAAAATGATGAAGGTTATTGCGGGTTTGCAGGATTTGGAACGACATTGGGCTGTGACAAAACAATACCCGGGATTTGTACCAGGAACGAACACAATAAACCCTGCAGTTATTGAAGGGGGCAGACATGCGGCATTTGTTGCGGATGAATGTAGGTTATGGATTACGGTACATTTCTACCCAGATGAAACGTATCAATCGGTGACAGACGAAATTGAAGAACACTTAAAGCATGTGGCAATGGCAGATCCTTGGTTAAGAGAAAACCCGCTTCAATTTTGTTGGGGAGGAAAATCAATGATTGAGGAACGCGGAGAAATCTTTCCTGCACTCAAGATGGATGCAGATCATTTAGCCGTACAGCTACTGGCTGAATGCCATGAGCAGGTAGAAAATAAGCCGGTTAAGATTGGAATGTCTAAAACTGTCACAGATGCAGGTTGGTTTGGTGAAGCTGGAATTCCATGTGTTATTTACGGTCCTGGGAAACTTGAAGAAGCTCACTCTGTAGATGAAAAAATAAACATTGAAGAATTACTGACGTTCACGAAAACCCTTATGCACTTCATAACGAACTGGTGCAATGTGAAAAAATAAGAACTTAAAAAAATACACAGGAGGAATAATCATGACAACTATAAAAACGAAAAAATTCACAGACAGGCTGTTTGAAAATGCACAACCAATTTGGGAGAAAAGCCATATGCACCCTTTCGTTCAGGAAATTGGAAAAGGAACACTATCAGAGGATAAGTTTATCTATTATATGAAACAGGATTACGTGTATTTGGTGGACTACTCAAAGTTATTTGCCGTAGGTGTACAAAAATCCCTAGACCTAAAAATGATGCAAAACTTTTCAAAAACATTGAACGACACAATTCATTTTGAAATGGATTTGCACAGATCATTTGCAGCGGAGTTTGGTATTTCGCATGAAGAACTTGAAGCAACAGAGCCAACTCCTACAAATCTCGCCTATACACGTTATATGTTAAATGTTGCACAAAATGGATCTTTAGTTGAACTCGTCTCTTGTTTACTACCATGTGCTTGGGATTATTGGGAAATCGGAAAGTTACTTAGAGCGCAATACGGAGACCAAATGGCTTCGAATAAATATGCGAAATGGATTGAGACGTATGATTCGGAAGAGTTTGCTGCAGGAGCAAAATGGTTAATTGAACTAATGGATCAATTGACAGAAGGAAAACCAGAACGTGAGCTTGCGCAAATTGAGAAACACTTCCAAATGACATCGAAATATGAATATCTCTTTTGGGAAATGAACTACTCAAAAGAAGAATGGCCTATTTGAATAAAAATTATCGGTATTCGAACACGAAGCGACTTTCTTTAATCTAGGCATACTTATCTATGGAAATGGAGGCAAAGAAGGTGACTCTTGAGCTAAAAGATGTTTGTTATTCATTCGTGAATGAAAAAAAAGAGCGAAATCAAGTAGTAGCGGGACTTAATTTAACGGTTTGTCAAGGAGAGTTCGTCTCTATGATTGGTAAAAGTGGCACAGGAAAAAGCACGATTTTAAGGTTGATCACCGGCCTTCTTCATCCAGAAAAAGGTACTATTTCCGTGAATGGCAAGTCAGTTGAACTGGGTGATGTAGGGTATATGCCTCAACGTGATCTTCTTCTTCCATGGCGCACAATTATAGACAATATAATGATTGCTGGAGAAGTACAAAAGGGATTGACCATTACGAAAGAAAAAGCTCGCGGCTGGTTGGACCGTGTTGGTCTTCTAGAATATGAAAATGCCCTCCCTAAAGAATTATCAGGAGGCATGCGACAAAGGGCGGCCTTTGTGAGAACTCTTTTAACTGGAAAAGAAATACTACTGCTTGATGAACCTTTTGGCGCTTTAGATGCATTAACAAAAAAAGAGATGCAGACCTGGCTACTGTCAATTTGGCAAGAACTCGATCAAACTGTCTTATTCATCACGCACGATCTTGAGGAAGCGGTCTATATGAGTGATCGGATTGTGCTGCTTTCCTCGAATCGATCTTTGGAAGAAATCTCGGTAGACTTACCGCGACCGCGAACAAAGGAAATGCAACATTCGACCGAACTAGTCCGACAAAGGCAGGAATTGGAGAAGAAAATAGCCTATGATTATGGTTAAAAAATGGCTGCAATCCTATGCACTATTTACTGCGTCTGCATGTATTGTTCTTTTAGTAGTGGAATTGATAGTGCGACAAGGGATTGTACCGGCGTATATTATACCAGCTCCATCGAATGTAGTGATCGCAATTTATAGCAACTGGAAACCATTAATCTTTATACACTTAAGCGCTACAATGCTGGAGTTTGGAATTGGGTTTACAATTTCTGTTATCGGCGGAACCGGTTTGGCGGTCAGTATGTTTTTTTCGAAAACGATTGAAAAACTTATGTATCCAGCCGTACTTATTTCACAAACAATCCCAATTATTGCCTTGTCGCCAATTTTTGTACTTTGGTTTGGCTATACAATTTGGAGTAAAGTTGCGGTCACCGTTCTAATTTCATTTTTTCCGATAGTTGTCGGAACTTTTGATGGTTTACGTTCAACAGATAAAGAATACGTCGAATTGTTTCGTTCAATGGGTGCGAAAAAGCAACACTTGTTTCAAAAACTTCATTTCCCGACAGCACTGCCTTCCTTTTTCTCAGGGTTGAAAATTGCGATTGTTTCAGCCTTAATCGGCGCAACAATTGGCGAGTGGCTCGGTGCTAGTGAAGGACTTGGATATTATAGCCGAAGAATGTCGGGAGATTTAAATTCCGAAGGTGTATTTGCAGCAATTACGTTATTGTCAATTGTTGGAATGATATTATTTGGTTTTGTATCTCTTTTAGAAAGACGCTTTTTAAAATGGAAAAATGTATGAATGGGGAATTGAGAGAAGATGAGAAAAAGGTCTTGGATGGTTCAAATAATTGTTATTGCACTTCTTATCCTACTTGCAGGTTGTTCGCAAAAAGGAAACAGCGGCAGTGCAAAAGGGAATGAATTAGAAAACTTAACAATAATGCTCGATTGGTATCCGAATGCAGTTCACTCCAGTATATATTATGCGAAAGAAAAAGGTTTTTTTGAAGATGAAGGTTTAAACGTCACGATTGAAATGCCTGCTGAAACTAACGATCCACTGAAGCTTGCGGCTACTGGAAAAGTAGATTTAGCCATTAGTTATCAAATGCAAGTAGCACTTTCAAGAAGTGAAAATATACCTGTGGTTTCTCTAGCCACGCTTGTTCGACATTCTTTAAATGGAATTATGTTCAAGAAAGAGAGTGGGATTTTGTCTCCAAAAGATTTGGAATATAAGAAAGTTGGATATGCCTCTTCATCAATTAGTGAAGCGGTAGTGGAAACGATGATCAAAGCAGATGGCGGCGATCCGAGTAAGGTGAAAATGGTTGATGTAGGTTGGAACTTAATGCCTGCAATCGCTACGGATAACGTTGATGCGCTAACAAGTGCCTATAGTAACCACGAATTCGTCATATTAAATAAAGAGGGACACGATATGGTAATGATTCCACCTTCTGAGTATGGTGTCCCTGAGAACTATGAGTTAATCCTAGTTACCGGTGAAGATACTTTGAAAAAGAAGAAAGCGTCCTTTGAAAAGTTTTGGCGAGCATTGGCAAAAGGACAAGAAGCCGTAAATGAAAATCCTGAAGAAGCATTACAAGTATTATTAGATCATGAAAATGATAGTTTCCCTTTGGATAAAGAAATAGAGATGCAAAGTTTAGAAGTATTATTGCCTTTAATGTATGCGGAAAACCTTCCATTTGGTTATCAGGAGGAAGGTAGTTGGAATGGTGTTATTGATTGGCTTTTTGATGTTGGAATTATTCAGGAAAAATTCGATGCAACTGAAGTCTATAAAAATATAATGCCAAAGTAGATGAAAGAGATGTGAATTCGTTGAATAAAACATATAAACTGACGTTGACATCTGTAATTGTTGCCTTAACGACATTATCGAGTCATTTAATCTATATACCAGTAGGTTTCACGAAAATATTTCCTGTACAGCATTTATCAAATTTGTTATTAGCCGTTTTATTAGGTCCTTGGTATGCAGTTTCGGGTGCATTTGTCACATCAACATTAAGGAATATACTTGGAACAGGTTCTATATTTGCTTATCCAGGCAGTATGATAGGTGCGCTTTTGGCTGGTTATTTATTTGTGAAAACAAAAAAAATCGGTTTTGCCTTCTTTGGAGAAGTATTTGGAACGGGAATACTTGGTGCTATTGCGACTTATCCAATAGGTGTATTTTTATTCGGGAAAGAGTTAACGCTGTTCGGTTTCATTCCTGCATTTATGATTAGTTCTTTCACAGGTGCAATAATTGCCTATGTGTTACTGAAAACTTTAATTAAAAATAAAGCAATTGGAGGACATCTCTATGAAAACAGCACTAACAATCGCAGGATCTGATTCTGGAGGAGGGGCGGGTATTCAAGCGGATATCAAAACAATGTCAGCTCTTGGTGTGTTTGGAATGTCCGTCATTACGGCAGTCACCGCACAAAATACAATGGAAGTGCGTTCTGTGCAAAACATTGACGTTGACATCATACGTGATCAAATTGAAGCTGTCTTTGATGATATTCGAGTGGATGCAGTTAAAATCGGAATGCTCGCAAATGCCGCAACAGTTCAAGTGGTAACTAAGACCTTGCAAAAATATAAACCACAGCACATCGTACTGGATCCAGTAATGATTTCAAAAGGGGGGCATTATTTGTTGCAGGATTCCGCTGTCAATGCATTGATTAAAGAACTTCTTCCAATAGCGACTCTCGTTACGCCAAATATTCCAGAAGCAGAAGTATTGGTAGGGAATGCGGTGCAAACGGAAGACGATATGTACAAAGCATGCATTCGACTAAGGGAAATGGGACCTAACTCAGTGCTCATTAAAGGTGGTCATTTGGTAGGTGATTCCAATGATCTTTATTATGATGGTGTTGACTTTCATTGGTTTAAATCAAAACGAATTGCAACGAAGAATACACATGGAACAGGTTGTACATTATCATCGGCTATCGCTGCAAATTTGGCAAAAGGCGTAACCATGTTAGAAGCTGTGCAGTCCGCGAAAGCGTATATTACAACCGCCATAACACATAGTTTGGAACTTGGATCAGGTTATGGCCCTACAAATCATTTTTATGATTTATATGAAAAAGCAAATGGAATAAAACGAGATGTATAAAGAAGAGGTGATAGACCTTTACTCAATGATTCGTAAGAGAAATCCTTTAATACATCAAATTACAAATGCAGTTACCGTTAATGATTGTGCGAATGTCACACTTGCGGTTGGTGCATCTCCTGTGATGGCATCAAGTATTGAAGAAGTGGAAGAAATGGTGAAATTAGCGGATGCGCTTGTGATTAATATCGGAACGCTTCAATCTGGAGTATTTAAGGCAATGATTTTAGCGGGGAAAGCAGCTAATAAAATTGGAATTCCAATTATTTTTGATCCGGTGGGAGTTGGCGCTACAACATTTCGCAAGGAAAAAGCGAAGGAGTTTCTAAGGCAAGTGGACGTTGCGGTGATTCGTGGGAATGCGAGTGAAGTAGATTCGCTAATGGGGGGTGCTTCAACGACTCGCGGAGTAGATGCAGGAGTCGTTGAAATTTCTTTGAAGGAACTTGCCGTAAAGACAGCCGTGTCCTATTCTTGTGTTGTGGTCATAAGTGGACAAATCGATACAATATCAAATGGTACGGAAACGATTCAAATCACAAATGGCGACTTTTGGTTGAAGAGTATTACTGGCACGGGTTGCATGTCCACTTCTTTGATAGGTTGCTTTATAGGGATAACAAAGGATTATTTTTTGGCAGCAATTGCTGGAACTTCCTTGATGGGCTTGGCTGGAGAAAAGGCTAAGAAACGTCTTCAAGAAGACGAAGGAATCGGAACATATAAAGTAAAATTAATGGATGAAATATTCATAATGAATGGTGATACTTGGAAGGAAGAGGTGCAGATTCATGAATCTTGATTTGACCCTTTATTTAGTTACAGAAGAAGCGGTCCCTTTGGAACGTTTACTTACAACTGTAGAGCAAGCAATTGAAGGTGGCGTTACACTTGTGCAGTTACGGGAAAAGAAAAGCGATGGTGCTGTTTTCCATGAAAAAGCAAAAGTCTTGAAAAAACTGTTGGATCAATATGAAGTTCCACTTATTATAAATGATCGTATCGACGTAGCTCTTGCGGTAAAAGCAGCGGGTGTTCATGTTGGACAAAGTGATTTACCAATCACTGCTATCAGAAGGATTATTCCTGAATCTATGATTGTGGGGGTATCCGTTTCAACTGTAGAGGAAGCGCTGGCAGCGGAAAAAGATAGAGCCGACTATATAGGTGTTGGAGCGGCATTTCCTACAGGGACGAAAAGCGATGCAAAAGTTTTACCCAAGGGAATGCTTAAAGAAATTACGCAGTCTGTTTCAATCCCTTCCGTGGCAATTGGTGGGATTGGACTGGAAAATGTGAGTTTATTGAGAGAAACAGGAATAGCAGGTGTTGCTGTTGTATCAGTAATCATGGAAGCACAGAATCCAACTTTGGTCGCTAAAATGTTTCGAGAAATTTGGAGATGAAGCTCAAAGATTATTTACATACAGGATGCACTATATGCTTGTCTAATAGGAAAGCTTGAGTCAATGATAAAACAAAAATAAGAAGTGGCTATGTCTTTTTTCAGACATAACCACTTTTTTAACGCATCAAATTATTTCTCGCAAGAAATTTATTGTTAAATTGAATAGGTATCCCAACTCCGTCTTTTTCAGCATGAATATGGAGATGTGGTTCACTCGTATTTCCTGAGTTTCCTACTTTACCGATTTTTTGACCTGCTTTCACCATCTCGTCCGGGTTTACCATCACACTGCCTTCTTGCATATGTGCAATGTAAATCGTTGCGTCCGAATGATCACAGATTAAAGTAATGTAATTACCAGTTGCATTTTCCGGATCTGAATCCGGAGGTGTAAAGTCGGGCAACCCATTTTGTGCTTCGATGACCTTTGCGTCGCAAGGACTATAAAGGTTTTCTCCGTAAATTTGATATTTGTCTAGATCTTTGGGATATAGTCCATTTGCACGAATACCCAATGCATTTACCTTTAAAATATCCAAAGCGTATTGCTGTGGAAGGTACTCCTGATGATAGTTTAAGAGTACATGGTTTCCACCTTGCCCAATATAGTATGCGCCGCCCTTAAGCGGAAATTGTAATTCGATTGCTGGATCATCAGTAGAATAACTGGTAATGGCGAACACATTATAGCTACCGAATAGAACAATTAGAAATAGATACATACCGATTGTAAACTTTTGAGGGCTGTTATACTTAATTTTGAATGGCGAAGCTCGTACTTTTCTCCAGGAATGAATTAAAACATAAATAAGAATGATGACTAATAAATAACGGAAATAGTACCCGATCCATGCCCAGTTTCCAGATTGGAAAACCCAGAACACAAAAGCAGTAGTCGACGCTGCATCTACTATCCATTCAAATTTGCTTGTAAATGAGGTTTTCCAAAGTGTGAAAAGAAACACAGCCGGTATAACAATTAGTAAACCTATTGTAGAAATCATTGGAAACAACACAAATATCTTCTCCTTAATTAATTCCAATACTTAACTGCTCTTACTAATACGTTCCTGTTGCTTAAAAGTTTCAATTTTCGATATACTTTAATTTAGCTACTACAAACAATATAATAACGAATACGGTTGCCATTTTAACCAAATAGTATAATGATTACTTTACAAATGTATATTATGTTAGTGAAAAGGTTGTTGGGCGATACTATATAAAATACAAATTCACTTAAAATTAATCAAAATCGTGTAAAAAAGAAGGAATGACCCATGAAAAAAGGACTTTATAGTGCATTCGCTTTATTTCTCATTGTGGCTATAATTGTTGGTATTACATATAAAACGATTCCAGAAGAGTCAAACGAATTAGTTGAAGAACCACATGTCGAACCTACCGTAACAGTAGATGAGCAAATCACTTCAATCGTGAATGAAGCTAAACTCGGCACCGTACCAAATTTTATGGGCACTGTAGGGGTAACGATGCTGAATGAAGTAGAAAGTATGTGGGTAACCCAATCCTCTCCCGCTAATTGTGCTGAGACGGAAAACGGAGTATATATTGACTATCCGGAGCACGAAACAGTAATTGGTGCAGTGGATGAATTGGTTTTTGACATTCGCTATTCTGGTAAGCCGCTTCCGTCCATCCGTTACGAGGATATCAAACGAATGCAAGGCGATCCTCAAAAGATTAGGACTTTTAATGACGATACCCACGATCAAATCATTTTAGTGTATCAAGTTACAGATGTCTACCAACTTAAGTGGATTTTACCCAAACCAACGGACGGGGTTCCAAACCCGGCAGTCGACCATATCGCTGTTTGGACAAAAGTGGAAAGCATGCAGGAAAAGATGCTCGATGAAATGACATTAGATGAAAAAATCGGACAGCTCATCATTGCGGGAATCGATGGAACGGATATCAACGCTGCATCAAGGCAACTCATCGAACAGCAAAAAATTGGCGGAGTTATTTTCTACTCGAATAACGTTGAAACACCCGACCAAACGGTGCAGTTTGTTAACAGTTTAAAAGATGCGAACAAATCAAATCGCTTGCCGATGTTTTTCAGTATTGACCAAGAGGGTGGACGTGTTTCGCGACTGCCAAAACAAGTTGAAAAGTTACCGACAAGCGAAGAAATAGGAAAAGTGAATGATTCACAATATGCATTCAACATCGGACGTGCACTCGGTATGGAGCTCGTAGAATTTGGCTTTAATATGAACTTTGCACCAGTGCTCGATGTGAACAGCAATCCGAACAATCCGGTTATTGGAAATCGCTCGTTCAGTGCGGATCCCAAAGTGGTCAGTTCACTTGGTGTCCAGACAATGAAAGGCATCGAGAAAGAGAATGTTATTCCGGTTGTCAAACATTTTCCAGGACATGGGGATACATCAGTGGACTCTCATTTGGAACTGCCAAAGGTGAATAAAACAATGATGGAACTTGAGCAATTGGAATTGATTCCATTTAAGAAAGCAATAGAGGAAAACGCAGACGTAATTATGATTGCACATATTTTATTGCCAGAGTTGGATAAAATAAGTCCCGCCTCGATGTCGGAACCAATCATCACTAATTTGCTTCGTAATGAGCTGGGTTTCAATGGCATTATAATGACGGATGATTTGACGATGAAAGCAATTACAAATCACTACGGTATTGCACATGCAGCTGTTGAATCCTTTAAAGCTGGATCGGACATCCTTTTAGTCGCGCATGATCCCGTGAAAACGATAGCTGTACTAGAGGCATTAAAAGCCGCCGTCGCTTCAGGAGAGATATCTGAGTCAAGAATCGATGCGAGTGTTGCGCGCATTGTCTCCCTGAAGGACAAATACAGTTTAGTAAATCAATCGACTCCCATTGTCGGCATTCAAAAGCTCAACAAGAACATCCGTGAAACTCTAAAAAAATGACCGATTTTTGAACATGTCGGATATAATTAATGTAACTATAGTGAAAAGGGGCGCTTCCGATGAGTGGAAATGAAGGTTCAATAAGAGAAGAATTATTACAAAATCAAATTGAAGATTTAATGAGGATATTACAAAATCGTTTTGAAAACAATAGTCATCGCCATCCGAATATGGAGTGGGTAAACATACAAGCCAAATTGGAGGCAAATACCGAGAAAATAAGGTCTCTGAGTGAAATGGAGCGAACTGGTGGGGAACCGGATGTGATCGGTTATGACGTTGAAAAAGATGAATACATTTTTTGCGATTGTTCCGCTGAAAGTCCTATTGGTCGAAGAAGTGTTTGTTACGACCAAGAAGCGTTGGATTCGAGAAAAAAGAATAAACCTGAAAACAGTGCGATGGCCATGGCAAACGACATGGGGATTGAACTTTTAAACGAAGAAGGTTATCGTCAGCTACAAAAGCTTGAAAAGTTCGATAGAAAAACATCAAGTTGGATACAAACACCTTCAGATATACGAAAACTTAAGGGTGCTTTATTTTGTGATTTCCGTTACGGCCATGTTTTCTTATATCACAACGGCGCAGACTCTTATTATGCGGCCAGAGGATTCCGTGGTTCTTTAAGGGTTTGATGTTTATTTATAATAAATGGTCTTTCGCAACTATGTAGTTGCGAAAGACCATTTTTTATGTCCAAATCGCATTAGTATTCTGCATGCCAAGAGTAAGTTATTTTAACAGGTTTTCATCTTTAAAGGGCAGTTTTATTTTAATTGATAGTTGCTTGGCTTCTTTAATAGAGAGTCTGAGACTGATTAGAGTTTTCCTATTGGATCCCGCTTTAGAAATGCGGTCATACAATGGAGTGCTCCCCAGCCCTTGAGAAGTTCATCAATTTCTGTCTCAATTACTTCAACACCCGCATCTTCTAATTTTGCTTTCATTTCAATGTTTCCAGCAGGTGCAACAACTTTCCCAGGCTCTAATGCTACAAAATTCATACAAGAACCCCATTTAATTTCCTCGAGGTTAGTGGCCTCTATAATTTTGAAGTCACGATCTAGGAATTCCTTTACAACATTATACGAAACTTGCCACGGGAACAATGCCACTGTTTTTCTATCGGCAATATTCATGAGTCCATCTAAATGTGCATGTCCATAAGGGATTTCGAAATTGATAATATTTGTTACACCAATATTTCTTAATTCGGACTCAACTTGAGCCGCTCCTTCTTTATTAGCACGAGCGCCAGTACCTAAAATAACCGTTTCTCTGTCAATCCACATACCGCAAGCGCCATCAAACCAGCCATTTCCATTAATTGTTTTAATAATTGGCACACCTAATTTAGCCAAAGCTTCTGCAGTTTTGCGTTCTTCGCCTCGCCGAGCGGATATACCGTTACGGCAAACAATAGCTCCTTCGGGTGTCATAAATACCTGATCTCTCATAAAAAGTGCATTCGGTCGATCAGCTCTTTGTTCTTCTACATAATGGACATTTACACCATGGGCTCTATAAATATCAGCTAGCGCATCGTGTTGTTGTCTTGCCTTATTTACATCCATTGGTCCTTTCCAACGAAAATCGGCATAGTTTTCTTGTGTTACAAATTCAATTTCTTTCCCGGGTCTACGCATAATTACATCTCTTAATTTTCCGATTTCTGAATCACAATACCAGTCTCCCCATAGCTCTTCCATATTGTCTGCAAAAGAAGTTGTTGATGGGAACCAACGTTCACCTTGAATTTTAACTTTTTCTATAACATTACTCATAAATTCCACTCCTAATTTACGTATTGTAGTAGTACTCAGTTAACTACAATATTTAGTATAATTCAGATAATAATAATAGTCCACCAAATATATAGAATAGTTAAAATACAGTAATTTATTTAATGAACCTCAATTCGCTATATTTAAAATAGAAATACAATCAGAAAATTCAACTTGCACTCGCACCGTGATTAATGTTATGTTATCTAATCAACAACCTTTATTCTAAATATTTCATCATATTATTGAGCTATAGTTGGGATGATTTCTAGAAAGCTTGCATTTAGGTTGAGGTTTATGTAAGAATATTTACAAAATACATAGAAAGGAAGCCAAAGAGTGAACAAGTGAAAACTATAAAGATTTGGGGGATTAATTGTATGAAGATTCTTGGGAAAAATAAACTTTACATAATAATGCTATTTGCTTTAATGCTTGTTCTTGGAGGGTGTAGTTCGGATTCACCTGAAACTAGTGAAGAAAAGAATGATACAAAAGCAGGGGAAGAAACAAAAAAAGGTGGAGGAGAATTAAGAGTAGCATTATCTGCGCAGCCACCTACGCTGGACCAACCAACTTCAACCTCTACCTCCACTAGGGATATCGCAAGGCTTATGTTTGAAACACTACTTACAACAAACTCAAAGTTTCAACCGGTTCCAATGCTTGCCGAATCAGTTGATGTAAGTGATGACAGTAAGTCGTATACATTTAATTTAAGAAAAGGTGTAAAGTTTCATAATGGTAAAGAAATGACTTCGGACGATGTAGTAGCATCGATGAACCGTTGGCTTGAAAAGTCTTCCATTACAGGGTCTATTTTTACGGATGCTACATTTGAAGCAAAGGATGACTACACAGTTACTTTAGAGTTGGCAAAGCCTTCAGCACTAGCTTTGGATACAATGGCTTCAGCGAAAATGGCGGCTGCAATAATGCCGAAAGAAATTGTTGAAGCAGCGACTGCGGAAGCTGGAGTATCAGAATATATCGGTACGGGTCCTTTCGAAATTGTTGAATGGAAAACGGACCAATACATTCATTTTACTAAATACGACGATTATCAAGCAGTAGAAGGTGAAGCAGATGGGCTTTCCGGTAACAAAGAAGCTTTAATCGATGATCTCTACTTTGATTTTGTTGGAGATGCAGCTACACGACTTGCAGGCTTGCAAACAGGAGAATATGATATTGCTTATGCAATGCAATACGATGGTTATAATAGATTACTCGAAGATTCGGACATGAATCCAGTTTTGGAGAAAGTTGGAGAAGTTGTCTTAGTCTATAATAAAGTGCAAGGTCCGGCATCTAATGTCAAAATGCGCCAAGCAATCAATGCATCACTTGATGTAAATGAAATTATGTTTGGTGGATTTACAAACGAAGATATTTATTGGTTGGATTCGGGATATATGACAAGAGATATTGAAAACTGGAGAAGCGAAGCAGGAAGCGAATTTTATAATGAGAATGATCCGGAAAAAGCAAAGAAACTATTAAAGGAAATAGGTTACAATAACGAAGAGTTTAAACTAATGACAACACGTGACTATCCGCATCTTTACAATGCTGCAGTAGTCATTCAAGATCAATTAACGAAAATCGGAGTAAATGTAAAACTAGAAGTTTTTGATTGGCCGACACTTTCGGAAAAGCAAAATAAGCCGGGTGATTGGGATGCTTTCATCACCACATTTGGAACAGTAACAACTCCAACACAATTATTAGCAGTCAGCCCTACTTATGGGTTGGGAGTGCAGGATGATACTATACTGGACTTGGCAGAAAAGATTGGAACATCTTCTACTCATGAAGAAGCTAAACAATTATGGGATGAACTTCAAGGTTACGCATGGGAGAAGCATATGCCGATATCAATTCTAGGCGGATTTAACACTTTATATGGTGAAACGAGCAAAGTAAAAGGATTTAACACTTTCCAAGGCGCAGTATTTTGGAATGTTGAAATTGAGGAATAAAAGTTAATACGTTTTACAAATATAAAAATAGAGCTGTCCGATCCGGTTTTAACTGGATTGGGCAGCTCTTTTCTTAATCATTCAGAAAGCGACATCCGAAAATTGAATCATCTCACTAGTAAAATTCAACATGAGATTCAATAATAAAACAAGATTGCATTTATGTGATATTACAGAAAGTAATCTAATGTATCGCTAATATTTGAGAAAGAATAATAGGTTAGTTCTTTTGTTTTAAAGGTGTTTTTTTCTTTAAATATGCTTTAAATATTCTGATATCTATTGACTCTTAATGTTTTGGTTGTTATATTAACTTGGCGTCAATATATAATTGAATTATTAGACAATAAAATCGGATTAGGGTAATGAACGGTGAGTTTAAGCTGGAAAACTAATTTTATCTCCAGCAAGAAAAGCTTTAAGAATTTGGTGTAAGTACATAATGGTTAAGAAGGAGAAGATAGTATGAAGCATCTACTTAATAAAAGAGTTCAAGAGGTGAAATTATCCCCTATTCGATTGTATTCCCAACGAATCTCAGAATTAAAGGATGGGATAAATTTAACGATTGGGCAACCCGACTTTTTTACGCCTGAACATATTAAAGAGGCTGGTAAACGAGCAATTGACGAAAATAAAACATCTTATACAAATACAGCCGGAATACCCGAACTTAGAAAAGCCGCAAGTAAATACGTGAATGAAAAATACAACCTGTCCTATAACTGGGAAGATGAAGTATTGATTACAACCGGAGCAACACAAGCTTTGGATATCGTCCTACGAACGATTTTGGAAGAGGGATGTGAAGTCATATTACCAGGTCCCGTCTATCTTGGTTATCACCCTTTGATACAAATGTGTGGAGCTGTTCCGGTGTTCGTAGATACTACAAATAACGATTTTAAAATGACCGCGGATTTAATAGAAAAAAAGTTGACGCCAAAGACGAGATGTGTAATTCTGTCGTATCCATCAAATCCTGTTGGTGCTATTCTTAATAAAGAAGAATTGGAAGAAATCGGTCGACTTTTAAAAGGGAAAGACATCTTCATAGTCTCGGATGAGATTTATAGCGAGTTAAATTATGAAGAGGATCATTATTCAATTGCAGCTGTTCCTGAACTGAAAAATCAATCTGTTGTCATAAACGGTCTTTCCAAATCGCATTCAATGACTGGTTGGAGAATTGGTTTACTATTTGCGCCAGCGTACTTAATCTCAGAGGCATTCAAAGTTCAAGTTTACAGTACGACTTGTGCTTCCTCCATTAGTCAATATGCAGCTCTTGAAGCGTTGACCAATGGATTTGATGATCCGTTAATAATGAAAAAAGTATATCAAAAAAGAAGGGATTATGTATATTCACGTCTAGCGTCTATGGGGTTCGATGTAAGCAAGCCTAAAGGGGCATTTTACATATTTCCATCCGTGAAAAAGTTCTCCATGACATCAACAGAATTTGCTGATGCACTTCTTGAAAAAGAACATGTGGCTGTCGTTCCTGGCAGTGCTTTTTCTGAATTAGGAGAGGGTTATATTAGAATCTCATTTGCGTACTCAATGGAAATCCTCGAAGAAGGTTTAAATAGAATTGAAAATTTTGTAGGTCAATTGGGTCAGTGATCCCGATTTGTTTTTAAGTACGAATATCTACAATTGCGAAAAAATATATCTATTTCAACACCGATGTGGATAATTCCTATCGGTGTTGTTTGGTATCTTGTAAACAGTTTAGAAATTACTTCCTTTCGACATTAATCTAGTTCAGTAGTCACAAAATGATACCATACAACAATTTATTGAAAACATCTAATTAATCGAAGTGAAAAGCTCCTTTAGTTGTTTTTTTTTGGGTATAATAGGGTAGTTAAAACATCAGAGAAATAGATGAGGAGGATGCACTGAATGCTTAAAAGACTAGTATTGAAAATGCGACAAAGCATTTGGTTTGTCCCAAGTGTCTATAGTATATTTGCTTCACTTCTTGCGTTAGGAACAGTGCTCATTGATACGAAATTCAATGCAGAGGTGATAGATTATATACCGTCTTATATGCGGACATCTGTAGACTTGGCGCAAACGATACTCGGAACGATTTCGGGAGCATTGCTAACAATGACCACGATTACGTTTTCAACAATTATGGTCGTATTGACGATGTACTCATCTCAATTTTCCCCTAGGGCTCTTCAAAACTTTTTAAATGCACCGTCCACACAACGCGTTCTAGGGATCTTTATGGGCGGTTTTGTGTATTCTATTTTATCTCTACTATTTATGCGCAAAGAAACAAGTTACCACGAAGTCATTTCTGCTTCTGTCGCGGTAATAATCGCAGTCATTTGTTTAGCATTTTTTGCGTATTTCATTCACAAGGTAGGAAGATCTGTTCAAGTGAGCCGCCTTATTCGCGAGCTTACAACTGAAGTTCTGAAAACAATTGAATCCAATGAGCGCACCGCTCAAGATGAAGCCGTAGTGATCATGAAAGAAAAGCCTCCATTTGCCACTTCAAGTTCTTCTATGACAGAATTCAGGTGTGATGCTTTTGGTTATGTCCAGTTTATAAACTTTGAAAAATTGACGGAATGGGCAGAAGAACATGAAGTAGTAATAGATATTATTGCGCCGGTTGGTTCGTTTGTCGGAACTAAAAGCATTGTAGCCATGGTCTATCATCAACAGGAACTCCCTGACTTCAATGTCTCTTCGTGTTTTGCAGTTGGAGAAGAACGTTCGACATTACAAGACATTGAATATGGAATTGAAAAAATTGCTGAGATTGGACTTCGTGCTTTGTCACCGGGGATTAACGACCCGAATACAGCGGTAAGATGCATACACTCTATGGGGGAAGTACTTGAGCAAGCATCGCACTCGTCAGGTGGCATGATGATATCATATACAAGTCAGAACCGAGCGTGTTTATTTGCACCTCAATTTGGCTTAAATGATTATTTGTACGCTGCGTTCAGCCAAATGAGTTTTTACGGAAGGCAAGATGCAAGTATATTGCACGCGATGTTGGATGCTTTGTTGTACATCACCCGCAGCCGTCAAGATTCAAATGAGACGTTGAAAGAAGTTCGCCGAATGGGTGAATATGTATGGAAGCGGTTTGATCATTCGATTTTTGAACCGTTGGATATGGAACGACTTTGCGACAAGCAAGAAACCCTTCTTTTGTTAACCAAAGACCATGTAGAAAATGCTCTTTTTTCAAAGGAGTGATTCCATATAGCGAATGCATCACATGATAATATAAAGAAAACTAAGTAGATGGACGTATAAGGAGAAGATTTTAATGAAGAAGATTGGTTGGCTGATTATTGCGATTTTATTACTGCTAGCGGCTTGCGGGACGGAAAAAGGATATGTAACCGTAGATATTGACGAAGTTCAGCAGCTGCAAGACGATGGAGCAATTGTTCTTGATGTCCGTGAGGTGGATGAATTTGCGGAAGGACATATTATAGGTGCGATAAATGCACCTTTATCTGAATTAAAGAATGGTGAGCGATCAGTTTTGGATGAAAAACAATCGTATATAGTTATTTGTCGCAGCGGCAGTCGTTCAATAGTAGCGAGTGAACTTTTAATTAAAGAGGGTTATGATTTAGTTAACGTTTCGGAAGGTATGTCTTCTTGGACGGGTGAAGTAGAATACTGATTTTCGATAGGCTAAAGAACAAATTAGATTATCATTAGTAGACTACATAAGGAGGTTTTAGCGATGGTGAAAAAGGGTGTTGCTTTAATTAGAGGTGCTAATGCACCAATTGCAGTGGATGATGTTCTTAAGATTAGGGTGGAGTGGGGCAGTTCCGCAGCTGATTTAGATGTAAGTTGCTTTCTAGTCAATGTGGATGGAAACGTTCCAACAGATGAGTATATGATCTTTTACAACCAACCGAAAGATCCTACAAGTTTGATAGAACTTTTTGAAACGACACCAACTGTTAAAACATTTTCTCTTTCCCTGAAATCTCTAAAACAATCCAAAATACAGAAGTGTGTATTTGCAGTGACATTAGATGGGCCAGGTACTTTAAAAAATATACCAAACCTGAAAATTTCCGCAAAGTCCTTTAACAGTGAAGTTCAGTTTGACATTGACCAATTAGGCGATGAAACGTCCCTAGTATTAGCTGAAGTCTATCGATATAAAGAGTGGTTTAAGTTTAGAGCGATAGGCAAAGGATTTAATGGAGGTCTAAAGCCGTTAGCTGAAGCACATGGAGTTGTTGTAGAAGAAGAGGTTGCGGAAGAATTACCGTCTAAAGTAATTCAATCAACACCAGCGCCAATATCAACTATAAATCTGACGAAGATTGATTTATTAAAGAAGAAAGTAACCATTTCTCTAGAGAAAAACAAACTCACTACAGAAAAAGCTAGAGTTGCGGTGGTATTTGATGCTTCGGGATCGATGAGTAATCTGTATTCGAAAGGGACCGTACAGCTTGCGTTTGAAAGAGTGCTAGCAATTGCTGCAAGTATAGATGATGATGGCGAATTGGACGTTTGGTTCTTTGGAAGTAAATTTATGCGGGCACCTAGTGTTACAGAAAAGGACTATGAGGATTATGTGAAAAAAACGTATCCACAACCTCGTATTTTTGGCGGAGTTGGAGTTGGCAACAATGAACCACTAGTGATGGCTGATGTAATTCACAAATTCACTGTGGAAGAACCCGATAAAAACCTTCCTACATATGTAGTTTTCTTTAGCGACGGCGGCATTTATGAAGAAAAAAAGATTTCAAAGTTACTAATTGATAGCGCGAAGGAAAATATTTTTTGGCAGTTTGTCGGAATAGGGAATGCGAAGTTCGGTGTATTGCAAAAGTTAGATAACTTATCAGGTCGTGTCGTAGATAACGCCAACTTCTTCGCTCTGGATGATTTAGATCGAATCAGCGACGAAGACCTCTACAATCGGCTGTTTAATGAATTTCCGCATTGGCTTAAGGAAGCAAGGCGATTGGGAATTACAAACTAGGAACCTTTACGAAAAATGTAAAGGTTTTTTATTTTGAAACTAAGTTTAGTATTTAAAATTATATTAATAGACACGGCTTCTACGCATTCAACAGTACGGAAAGATCAATTTCTAAGATTATTTTCGGTAGTATAAATTTCACGGAAAATTAATTAATCGTTACGTATTCGTTCAGGATGTGTATATAAATTAAAGGATTCCCCGCGTATAAAACCAACAGTTGTGATGCCTAAATCCTCTGCCAGTTCGAGTGCCAGTTCTGTAGGAGCAGATTTAGATAACACAATTTCGCAGCCGATTTTGGCTACTTTTAATAAGATTTCCGACGAAATCCGTCCACTAAAGACGATGATTTTATCGTGAACAGGGATATTGTTTCGTAAACAATGACCGTAAATTTTATCAAGAGCATTATGCCGACCCACATCCATTCGAGATACGATAACCCCCTCAGAGGAACAAAGCGCAGCATTATGAACACCACCAGTTTTTTGAAAAATATCTGCGGTATCATTCATTTGTTTCATTAATGAAAAACAGTCTTGGGGAGTAAGGGTGATTGAAATGTCATTCATTTTCTTTGCGGTCAGTGCATCATGTGCAAACACAAAACCCTGTCTACTCATTCCACAACAAGAAGTGATATAACGTTTACCAAGCATTTTTTCATAAAAAGAATACTTTTTCGTTGCTTGAATGTCTATTTTGGAAGAGTCCTCGGATATCGAAATTCCTTGAATATCCGAAAACCTCGGAATAACGCCCTCAGAGGCTAGAAAACCAATAACCATGTCTTCGATGTATTCTGGAGAACAAACAATCGTCATAAACTCTTCGTTGTTGATACGTATCGTGACTGCATGTTCCACGGCTACAAAATCGTCATTTTTAATGAAATGCCCATTTGAGTAATGTGAAATAACTCTTTCTTTAAATAATTTCATTTAAGTACCCTCCATCTAGAAGAAATCTGTATATAAAAGTATTAGTCTAATATCTAATAGTATATTGAATTATCTATCAATAGTGAAGAGATTCATTGTTAAATCTCATTTTATCAACTATAATGAGTGCAACAAGAGGGAATTTAATTGTTTTTTTATTAAAAGGAGGTATTTCATGACTTTAAAAATTAACGGAGAAAACTATACATTTGAGAATGGATTGTCCATTATTCAAGTTTTGAACCATTACAAAATTGAACATCCCCAAATCTGTCATTTACCTGAAGTGGACCCGATTGAAACGTGTGATACATGCATTGTTGAGGTCGATGGAAAACTTGTTCGTTCGTGTTCAACGAAAGCGGTTTCAGGGATGAGTATATCACTTTCCTCGCCGCGTGCCAAAGCGGCTCAAACAGAAGCAATGGATCGTATACTGGAAAACCATTTACTCTATTGCACAGTTTGTGATAATAATAACGGCAATTGCAAAATCCATAATACTGTAGATTTGATGGAAATTGAACATCAGAAATATCCTTTTGAACCAAAGTGTTCTGTGGACTCGGTGGATTTTTCTCATCCATTTTATCGATATGATCCGAATCAGTGCATAGCTTGCGGTCAGTGTGTGGAGGCGTGTCAAAACCTTCAAGTGAATGAGACCCTAACGATGGACTGGGAACGAGACCGCCCAATCGTTCTGTGGGATGGTGGAGCAAAAATTAATGATTCTTCTTGCGTAGGATGTGGACATTGTATAACAGTCTGCCCGTGTAATGCATTAATGGAAAAAACTATGCTTGGTGAAGCTGGTTTTATGACGAGTATGCCTGAAGAAATAATGACACCTATGATTGATTTGATAAAAGACGTGGAGCCTGGCTATAGCGGTATTATGGCAATATCGGACGCGGAGGCTGCAATGCGTGAAACGCGTACTGAAAAAACGAAGACGGTATGCACGTTTTGCGGTGTTGGATGCTCTTTTGAAGTATGGACGAAGGATCGTAAAATACTCAAAATTGAGCCAGTCTCAGAAGCACCTGTCAATGCGATTTCAACATGTGTGAAAGGGAAGTTTGGCTGGGATTTTGTTAACAGTGAGGAGCGCTTAACTCAACCTTTAATTCGTCGTGGTGATGAATTTGTAGAAGCTTCATGGGAGGAAGCTCTTGATTTGGTTGCTGAGAAATTGGGAACTGTTCGAAAAGAACATGGAAAAGACGGTGTAGGTTTTATTTCTTCTTCTAAAATTACAAATGAAGAAAACTATGTTATGCAAAAACTGGCTCGACAAGTGTTTGAAACAAATCATGTGGATAACTGTTCTCGTTACTGTCAGTCTCCAGCAACAGATGGGCTGTTTCGAACGGTTGGTATGGGTGGCGATGCCGGAACGATTAAGGACATCGCAAAAGCCGGACTTGTCATTATTGTTGGTGCGAATCCAGCAGAAGGACATCCTGTACTTGCGACACGAGTGAAGCGGGCGCATAAATTACACGGTCAAAAGCTTATAGTGGCAGATCTTAGGAAGAATGAAATGGCTGAACGGTCGGACATTTTTATTCGACCAAAACAAGGAACCGATCAAGTATGGCTAATGGCCGTTACAAAATACATGATTGACCAAGGCTGGCATGACACAGCATTCATTCAAGAGAATGTTAATTTCTTTTCAGACTTTCAAGAAGTATTAACTAAATATACGTTGGATTATGCTTTTGAGCAGACGGGTATCAAGAAGGAAACATTAATTGAAATTGCAGAAATGATACGGGATGCGGACGGTACATGTATTTTATGGGGAATGGGTGTAACACAAAATACAGGGGGTTCGGATACATCCGCAGCAATTTCAAATCTATTGTTGGCTACAGGGAATTACAGACGTCCAGGAGCTGGGGCTTATCCATTACGTGGACATAATAATGTTCAGGGTGCTTGTGATATGGGCTCGTTACCCGGTTGGCTTCCAGGTTATCAGCATGTCAGTGATGACGATGCACGTCAAAAGTTTGAACGAGCATATGGCGTTGAGATTGATAACAAACCAGGTATGGATAGTGTCGAAATGATACGTGCAGCGGACAAAGGAATTATGAAAGCAATGTATATTGTTGGAGAAGATATGGCGCTAGTCGATTCGAATGCGAACCATGTCGACCAAGTATTATCCAATCTCGATTTTCTAGTTGTACAAGACATCTTCTTTTCAAGAACTGCTCAGTATGCAGATGTTATTTTGCCAGCTGTGCCTTCCCTTGAAAAAGATGGGACTTTTACAAATACAGAAAGACGTGTACAACGACTGTATAAAGCGTTGCCGAATCTAGGGAATACGCGACAAGACTGGTGGATTGTCCAAGAGATCGCGAACCGATTGGGTGCGAATTGGAACTACAGTCATCCAAGTGATATTTTTGATGAAATGGCGAGTTTGTCGCCTTTGTTTAGTCAGGCAAATTATGAAGTTCTAAAAGATTGGAATAGTTTCTTCTGGGGAAGTCACGATGGTTCAAGTACTCCATTGCTTTATGTAGACGGATTTAATTTCCCAGATAAGAAAGCTCGATTCGCAATGTCTGATTGGATAGAGCCGGTAGAATTCCCGACTGAGTTTGATTTGCATATTAATAACGGTCGATTGCTTGAACATTTCCATGAAGGAAACTTAACGAATAAATCAGCTGGAATTCAATCGAAAGTTCCAGAGATATTTGTTGAATTGTCGCCAGAACTTGCCGAGGAGCGTGGGGTTCTTACGGGCTCAATCGTGCGGCTGATTTCTCCGTACGGTGCACTGAAAGTACCTGCAATTGTAACGGATCGAGTTCAAGGAAACGAACTATTTTTGCCACTCAATTCAGTTCTAAAAGAGTCTGCCATTAATTTTTTAACTGGACCGGCAACGGATGAGCGAACGAATACTCCGGCATTTAAGCAAACAAAAGTACGTATGGAATTACTGCAAAAAGAAGGTGAGAATCCATTACCATCTACCAATCATAGAAATAAAAAAAGAAATCCAACAAAAGGTATTGAAGTTGAACGTAAATGGGCGCGCCCTGGATATGTACAACTCACAGACCAAAAAGAGGAGAGGTGAAAGTGGATGGCGGTTCCAATTACTTCTATTAAGAAGAAACAATATACACCAGAACAAATTCAAGAACAAAAACTAGAGGAACTTCAGGCGTTACTTGCCAAACAGGATGAGGCACTGGAAAAGATTTTATCAATAACAGGGGAACTGAATGATATTGGCGTCTTGGATGCTGTAGCGGCAATGGTAAAAGCAAAAGAACAAATTGCAAAAATTGCTGTAGACCAAGTCTCAAGAGAACCCATTACTAATTTAATCAACCACGTAATGAATGCTTCTGCAGTAATGTCATCCATAGATCCGGCGATTACATCTAAACTTGTGGAAAGTGTAAGAAGTGGTTTAAATGAGGCGGAATTGTATAGAGACAATGATGAAAAGGTTGGGGTTATCCAACTTATGACGTTATTAAAAGACGATGATATTAATCGTGGACTGAAATTCGGACTCGATTTTCTAAAGGGTATGGGCAGGGAATTGGGGAAGTAAAGGTTAGCTATGACCATATCTTTGTGTATCACAACGGAGCAGAATCTTATTATGTAGCCAGAGGTTTTCGTGATTTTTTAAGAGCATGATTTCAGTAGAGTAGAGACCGATTGACAGAAGTTTGTATAAAAGAAAACTATTTTAGGGCCGGTTCAGGTCCTTTTTATATTAAGCAGCTTTTTAAATTTAAACCTATGTATTTGAAATCATATGGTCTATAATAGGTCTTGTCTTGTGTAAAGACACCTTGAGGAAGAGGAATATTTATGCGAGAAAGATTGTTAAATAGATAAGAGGAGGAACTATTTTATGAAGAAACAAAGTATGTGGTCTCTTAAATTTTCAACAGCTGCACTCGTCCTTATTCCGGCAGCAATTGGTATTAACTATCTCGGAAAACTATTTGCAGAGATATTAAGATTACCATTATGGTTAGACTCTATCGGAACAATACTCTCTAGTATGTTAGCGGGTCCGATTATTGGGGCACTAACGGGAATTATTAATAATATTATTTATGGTTTTACAGCTAGTCCGGTTTCATTTGTTTACGCGATAACATCGGGAGTCATTGGTCTTGTCGTTGGGATTATGGCTTACAAAGGATGGATTGCTTCGATTGGAAAAGCACTTGTCCTCGGACTTGTCGTTGGATTGATAGCAGCGACAGTTTCTACCCCGCTGAATATTATGTTTTGGGGCGGACAAACAGGTAACGTTTGGGGAGATGCATTATTTGCAACGATGATTGCCCAAGACCTACCTCTATGGTTAGCTTCATTTGCCGATAGTGTCGTTGTAGATGTACCTGATAAAATCGTTACTGTTTTAATCAGCTTTTTGATATTTAAAGGTTTACCAAAAAATGTAACTCAGATGTACGATAGTCGTTCAGAAATCGAACGTCTGTAATTTAGGAGGAATACTATGAAGAATATGACGCTCTATGTGAAAAAAGATTCGATTATTCACGACGTCGATCCATTATCAAAACTACTATTCGTTTTTAGTTCAGTGGCAGTGACGTATATTTTACCGAATCATCTATTTGTCATAGGTGTCCTTGCATTCACGCTATTATTGCTCATTGTTGGAAGAGTGTTTAAATACATTATTCCAATTATGGGACTTAGTTTAGTACTCATTTTTTCAATTGTTGTCGTGCAAGGTTTTTTTCACCCTGATCGTGCAACTGTATTGTTTACGATTGGGTCACTTCCTATTTACAAAGAAGGTTTTTCGTTCGCATTGTTATTGACACTTCGCGTTCTAAATATGGTATGTGCATTCGGGGTACTGGTCCTAACTACGAAGCCTGATGATTTAGTAGAATCGCTTATTCGTAAAGGGATGTCGCCAAAAATAGGCTATGTTCTTTTATCAGTTTTGCAGATTATCCCGCAGATGATTGCAATGACTGGAAAAATAACGGACGCTCAGCGCTCACGAGGAATGGAAACTGAGGGGAATCTAGTAGCACGTATCAAGTCATTCATCCCGCTGCTAAGTCCAGTTGTGTTAAATTCACTCAATGATACTCGAGAACGTTCGATTGCTCTTGAAATTCGAGGGTTCAACTCAAAAAGTGAACGAACTTTTCTTCACGAATCGATTCGTTTTAAATATGGAGTTGCTGTAAAGTTTCTGTTAGTAGCAATTTTGATTGCGGTAATTATTTGGAGGGTTATTCTATGAGTAGTATTCGAGTGGAACATCTTACATATAAATACCCAACACGTGAAAATTTCGCACTAAATGATGTCTCTTTTACTGTTAAAAAAGGTGAATTCATTGGTATTGCTGGTGAAAACACTGCTGGAAAAACAACACTTTGCTATGCACTTAGTGGCTTAGTTCCTCATTTTTTTAAAGGAGCATATGGCGGAAATGTCTTTATTGGTAATATGGAAGTGTATACCCAAGAAATTAGTGATATTACAGCTAAAGTAGGTCTCGTATTCGAGAATCCGTTCTCCCAAATGACTGGGGCAAAATTTACAGTCTACGATGAAATTGCATTTGGGCTTGAAAACTTAGGTGTACCACGGGATGAAATGCACCGTCGTATTCAAGAGTGTATGCATCAACTAGATATTGAAGAGTTGCGGGATAAAAACCCTTTTTCTCTTTCGGGTGGTCAAATGCAACGTGTTGCGATTGCCAGCGTAATCGCCATGAAACCTGATATTCTTATATTTGATGAACCCACTTCTCAGCTTGATCCACAAGGCTCTGAAGAAGTTTTTAAAGTCGTGGGTGAACTTTCTAAACAAGGAATTACAATTATCATGGTCGAGCAAAAGGTCGAAAAACTTGCTGCCTATTCAGACCGCATCTTCTTAATGCATGAAGGGAAATTAATACAAGCAGGTACTCCTACAGAGATATTTTCACGCGATGATTTGAGTACATATGGAATTGAGCCTCCAATCTATACATCGGCAGCTAGATCACTTTGGCTGACTCAAGACACAACGAATCTTCTACCTATTGTATTAGAAGAGATTCCAACGACTGGATTAGAAAATTTCACTCTACAAGTTCACCAACAAAATACAGCCGATTTCCAAACAGCTGAGATTGTTGTTTCGAATCTTCATTTTAACTATGTAAAAGACATAGCTATTATGAAGGGCATCGATAGTACATTGAGTGGTAAACCGATAGCAATTATCGGGCAAAACGGAGCGGGTAAATCTACATTTGTAAAATTGTTGAAGGCTCTATTGAAACCATGTAAAGGTGAGATAACTATTGATGGCATTAAGACAGCTGACAGTACTGCTGCAAAACTTGCTGCTACAATTGGTCTTATCTTTCAAAATCCCAACGATCAAATCTTTAAGAATAATGTGCTTGACGAGGTAATGTTTGGTCCATTAAATATTGGGCAATCTACAGAAACAGCAAAACTCAATGCAATGAAAATGTTAGAGCTCGTTGGCCTTACTGGTAAAGAAGATGAAAACCCATATGATTTAAGTCTTGCTGAACGGAAAATGATTGCTGTAGCTTCGATTTTAGCAATGGATACAAAAATTGTTATTTTCGATGAGCCAACTATGGGACAAGACCATAAAGGAAAAAAGATGTTGGCTAAGATTATCAAAGAGTTATACACACAAGGTAAGTTAGTATTATGTATTTTACATGATATGGATTTTGTTGCGAATACCTTCGAGCGTACAATAATTTTGAGCGAAGGGTGTGTAGTGTTCGACGGAGAAACACGTAGTGCGTATGGCCAGGAACAACTTCTAAGCCAGGCAAAGCTTGAACAACCCCATATTACGCAGCTTGCTCGTCGAATGGGTTATCCCGGTATTATATTGAAAAGTAGTGAATTAATAACGAGGTAAATTTTTTTCAAGTAGCACTAATTGATAATACTAAGATTTGTTATTCTAAGAAAAAAAGAATACATAAAAAGAGTGAGCATATTTGCTCACTCTTTTTAATTATTTATTAAATTAACGCTGTTCACCAGTTTTTACATAGTTTATAAACTCTTTAGGAGTCATGTTTTCAATGCCAAGGTTTTCAAGTGTTCTTGCATCCTTCATCAAATCGCGTTCAAGTACAAGCTGCCCCATGGAAATAATTACTTCCATTCGTTCTGTAGGTAAATCGAGCAACTTTCCAAGAGCAACGAATGGAACAAGTCCCATTGGAATGTCCTCTGTTAGATAGCGTGTGTCGAGCGTTTTTTGCCCTTTAATATCCTGATATACACTGTTTTTACGTACTGAATCTGCTAGATTATTCTCAAATACATTATACTCTACTTCCATTTGCTCACGACATGAGAGTAATTCAAGTCCCAAAGCGCGTCCAATTGCAAGTCGTTCTTCATCCATAGCTTCAACAAATCGTCCGATGGATGGCGTGAATCCATCGATATAGAAGTGCCATTCATGGTCAGATTCAATTGTACCTGTATTAAGTAGTGTTGTTGCAGGATGTAAAATCGGGTTTGTATTATCAAAACTTGTAACTAGGATACTTTCAGTAGCTTCAAACTGTGGAAATGCAGGTTGAACAGCTGCAACTACATTTGCCGTTTCTGTTGCTGGAAGGGCTGCAATTAGTATTCTACTTTTTAGACCGAATACTTGCGTTCTACCGGGTTCAATTATCCGACAACCATACAACAATGTATTCGTCTCTGCCAATGTAACATTTGCAGTACAACCTTCATCTTTAAGTGTTTTTTTGAATGCCAATGATCCAAATGTTGCCGCTGGGTTTAAGATGACGATTTGACCATCTTTCAAGTAAGGGGCACATGCTTTAGCAACAGTTGTATGTGCAGTTGCTGGTACTGTAACAAGCACGATGTCCGCATCTTGTAGTGCTTCTTCGATATTTGTTGTTGCACGACGAACTTTTCCAAAACCATTCAATGCGTCTTCTAGATAAACTCCGCCTTGTTTTGTTATGCTTTCAATCGTTTCTTCAAAAATATCGTATAATGTGACATCAAAGCCCATCATCCCTAAATGACCAGCTGTTGTTTGGCCACCGTTACCGCCACCTAAAATCGTCCATTTCATACTTTTTGCCATTTATAACTACTCCTTTTGAGTTATTTTAAAGTCCATTAATTTTGATTAAGTCTATCTTTATATACTTATAACATTATAACATATTAAGGTAAATTAAAACGGACCCCAATCAATCCATACAGCAATTGCTAAAATAATCATTGTCCAAATTGTCCATTTCAGAACGAGTGGTCCAGCAAAACGTATCCATTTGCCGAATGGTACCGCTGCAATTCCAAGTGCAGCCATTAAAACAGGGTGTGTAGGTGTAATCATGTTCCAATATCCGTCACCTGACTGGAATGCTTGGACTGCTATTTGACGATTAATACCAATAACGTCACTGAGGATGACATAATAGGCATTACAACAGCGGCTTGTCCTGTAGAAGAGGGGATAATGAAATTTATGAGCCCTTGTGAAAAGTACATTCCCCAAGCAGCAAATACACTATTTAAGCTACCTAAAGGAACAGATACGGCATAAACAAATGTATCTATAATTTGTCCTTCTTCCATAACAACAAGAATGGCTCTTGAAAGTCCGATAATTAGTGCAGCAGCTGTCATATCAGCGGCACCTTTCATAAATTCATCTGTAAACTGATTGAAACTACCATTGAATGCGATAATACCAACTACAATCCCCATAAGTAACATGAGCGCGGAAATTTCCGCAAGGTACCATCCGTATTTCAGTACCCCAAATACAAGTACAACAAGTGATGAACCTAAAACAGCCATGATCCACTTATGTCTTTTTGTCATTGTTAGATTGTCCAGGATTGACAAATCTGTTTCAACTTTTTCTGTTTCATTTGCTAAAAGACTCTTTTTGGGATCCAATTTAACTTTTTTTGCATACTTTAACGTGTGATGAATTGCAATAATCAATCCACCAATCATTAAGATGGTTCGTAAGCCAATTCCTGAGAAGAGCGGTAATTCAGCAATAGCTTGAGCAATTCCAACGTTAAAGGGATTAAGAGGCCCCGCAGAGTATCCAGCATAAATCCCAACAACTACTATGGAAACCGCGATAATGCGGTCATAACCCATTGCTATCGTTGCAGCTAGAACAATTGCCACGAAGGGTAATGTCTCTTCTGCCATTCCAAACGTTGCGCCACCAATAGCAAATGCAGTCATAGCAATAATAATGAATATTGATTCTCTGCCTTTAAGCCGGTGAATGAGTCTTGCCAATGCTGCATTAATAGCACCACTTTTTACAATAACACCAAAAACTCCACCTACAATCAATACAAAGGCGATAATTTCGGAAGCGCCGACTATTCCATTAAACAAAGATGCCAATACTCCTCCGGGACCAACAGGTGTTGCTTCTGTATATGAAAAGCTATCGGCTACAATTAACTCTCTGCCGGTTTTATCATCCATAAGACGTTCAAATTGACCCGCGGGTACAATATACGTTAATAGTGCTACTAAAACAATAATAATCATAAGCAATCCAGTTGTAGTTGGTGCTTTAAAATTCCACTTTTTCTTTTGCTTTTCCATTCAGTCCACCATCCTTTTATTGGTAGAATGTTCCGTCAATAAAACATGAACACTCCTGATTGATTGTATATAAAAATATAACATTATAACATTAAGGTGTATAGAAACGAACCCGTTTCTAGTTTCTAATCAAGTGAAATCAAGCAATTTATTTAGAGGAAGTGAAGAAGTACTACTATCATCTAAATTCTTGAATTTCATGTTAGATCCAATTCCAAATAATACTTGTCTTTATCCTGTTTCATAATAAACTTTGAATATTCAACAGGATTGCCATCTGTAGAATAGGTAATTCGCTCCCATACAAAGAGTGGAGTGTTTGGTCGAACACCAAGCAGCTTTACCTCATTTTCATTGGGGACTGTTCCAGAAAAATAATTTTTCGAACGTGCTAGTGTAATGCCACATGTCTTTTTAAGTAAATCATAGATAAATACATCCTTATTAGGAGATTCTTCATGAGGTGGCCAAATTTCTTGTGGAATGTACGTATACTCCAGAGAAACCTTTTCTTCTTCCTCATAACCAATTCGCTCTACATAGACGAATTCAGCTTCAGAAGAAAACCCTAACTTTTTAGATATAGCAGGATACGACTGATTAAATTTCCACTCAAGTAAATCGTGTGAACTACTAATTTCATCATCTGAACGAATAAATTCAGATTTATGGATGTTTTTCTCTACATGTAAATTGGTAACAAATGTTCCTCGACCACGTTGTCGAACAAGCATCCCTTTATCGACTAGATTCATAATGGCTCTTTTAATGGTAATATTACTAACATCATACGTATTCGCTAATTCAATTTCCGTTGGGATTTGAACTCCTTCGTCCCAAACTCCTGTAAGTATCTTATCTTCTAGAATCACCTCTATTTGAGAATAGAGAGGTGTTGTTGCTGTTTTATCAATTTTCATGCATCCCACCCCTGTATAGTTGTTTATAATATTATAACTATGGAGTAACTTTACAACACTATAAAAAGTTTGTAAAGTCTTTTCGTAAACGCTTTCATAAAATAGTAATTTGATTACTGACTTTTCGATCTAGTGGCTCATTCATCTTATCAATGCAGTAGCGGTATTTAGGGAGTTCTGCAAAAAGTTTGATAGGGGATGTAACCACAAAAAGATTATGAAAAGAAAAAAGAGTAAGCGTATTGGCTCACTCTTTTCAACAAATTATACTTATGAAAGAACTTTTGTATTGAGGTTAAGTGCTTGCTGTAATGCGTTAAGTTCTTCGTTGTTTAATGGAATCATAGGGAGACGAACACCACCAACTGGGATTCCTTTTAAATTCAAAGCCGCTTTCACAGGACAAGGGTTTGGAGCGGCAAATAATGCCTTCATGATGGGAAGGAGTTTACGATGATCCTTAGCTGCATCTTTGACATTGCCGTTATTAAATTTTTCAATCATCGTTTGCATTTCATTACCTAAAACATGAGAAGCTACGGAAACGACACCGATTCCGCCAATCGATAATACTGGAATCGTTAAACCATCATCACCGCTATATAGAGAAAAAGTGTCTGGTGTCTGTTCAATAATTTCCGACATAGTAACTAAATTACCACTTGCTTCTTTAATGGCAACAATATTAGGGATTTTTGATAGACGAATGACGGTATCGACAGACATATTGACTACACTGCGACCTGGCACATTATAAAGCATGATCGGTAAAAATGTGAACTCCGCAATTGTTTTGAAATGCTGATACAATCCTTCTTGAGATGGATTGTTATAGTATGGTGTAACGAGCATAATACCATCTACCCCTGCATATTCTGCAAGTTTTGTAAGTTCAACAGATTCTTTTGTGTTGTTCGAACCGGTACCCGCAATTACTGGGATTCTACCATTCACAATTTCCATAGTAAATTTAAACAATTCTACTTTTTCTTCCTTTGTTAACGTCGGAGACTCTCCGGTTGTTCCAGATACGACTAAACCATCAGTCCCATTTGCAATTAAATGATTGATTAAGTTTTCTGTAGCTGGAAAATCTACTTCTCCATTCGTGTCAAAAGGAGTTACCATTGCTGTTAAAACTTGTCCGAAATTCATAATTTCTCCACATCCTATAATTTATTTTAAAAATTAGAGGTGGGAGGGCAGGTAGTAAATGAACGCAAAAATGCAACAACGAGGGATCGTTGTTGCATAAGAAATAAAGAATAATTTCTTTGCATAAGATAGCCCTCCATATAGTTTCCTATATGACAATTCTGTGTTTGTTCAACAACAGAACCAGCTCCGAGAAAATGAGTTTCTCTTCACTTCGGCAAATTCCCCTTTCCACATATGTCATAGGATCTCAATATCCTCGAAATGTGTACTGATGGTTTTCGCGCCTCTATCCCTACTTCAAAAGTTTTTGAAATAAGAGAATTTCTAATTGATATAACCATACCTGTTTTCAAACGCAATTGCAAGTGAATTCAGGAAGTTTATTAATCCTCGTCGGTTATCTTCGTTTCTACTGAATCATCCAAGAAAGTAGTCAACGCATCGATATTTTTTTCGAAATCGATGTCTAACACTTCGCCAACATTCGTTCGTTTATTTGAATAGGAACTATCGACAGGAAGACGTAACGTTTCAATCTTTCCAGAACTTTCATCGATAAGACCCTTACCAATCGAAAGCATTTTCATTTTTTCAAGATTCGTATCCACGTATCCATTTACTGCTCCAAGAAGTTTTGGTAGATTCAAAAGGCTGTGCACACTAACGGCTTCATCTTTCAATTTAGAAATGACTTCTTGTTGTCTCTCGACTCGGCCGAAGTCATTTTTATGGTCATGACGGAAGCGAACATAACCTAAGAGCTGGTCACCATCTAACTTTTGCACACCGGGGTTCAACGTCATATTAATACCATGTGACATCGCATATGGGATATCTACTTCAATACCATCGGGTGCTATAATATCTGCGATTTTCGGGAATCCATTAAAATCGACCATCGCATAATAATGGACATCCAAATCAAAGTTTTCCTTAATCGTCTGCCTCACGAGCTCGGGGCCACCAAGCGTAAACGCTGTATTCATTTTATGCATACCATATTCGGGGATTTCGACATAGGTGTCACGCATAATAGAAACAATCTTCATTTTTTTCGTATCTTGATTATAATGTGCAATCATTAACGTATCCGATCGCCCATCTTCCTCTTTACGTGCATCGGAGCCAAGTAAAAGAATATTAATCTCCCCGAATTGCGGCTCTGGCCCATCAAAAATACCGAACTCATCATTTTTATCTTTTAATGATCCATCTTCTGACAAAGATAAACCTTCATTGAATTGATAGAACCAATAAAACCCCACCAACAGGAGTAGTGCAGTTACAATTCCGATATTTCTGCCGGTTTTCTTCTTACGTTTCCTAGTGTTTTTATCATGTCTTCCCAATTGCTTCATCGCCTCATCTATTAATGGATTCGTTATTCTTTATTTAAAATAATTCACATAGTACTACTCTTTTAGACGTATGAACTTTGAAAAGGTTCTGTTTATAGGTGTAATCTTGCTTGGTGCTTGTCAGTAGTGTTATTGGTTACTATGTATAATTGTGATAGCATATATTTTAAAGGGGGATTCTAAATGAAAACAATTACTGCTGAATCAGGAATTATTTATGAGTTCAATAAATTCAATCCATATACGACAAGAATTGCATCTGGAACAACGGTGAAAATTGAAGCTTACGATTGTTTCCAAAACCAAATTCAAACTCCAGAAACCGAAGTAGGTGGAATTGATTGGGATAAGATCAATCCTGCAACGGGTCCGATTTTTATAGAAGATGCAATGCCTGGAGATATTTTGAAAGTTACGATTAAGCAGATTGAAATAGGTGAACAAGGGGTCATGGTTGTAGGGCCAGGCTTAGGTGTAATGGGTCACAAAATAGAACAAATGGAGTCTAAGATTTTACCGATTAAAGATGGCAAGGTCCATTTTAATGATATTGAAATCCCATTAAATAAAATGGTTGGTGTCATTGGCGTTGCTCCTGAAGGAAACGGTGTAAATTGTGGGACACCTGGTGCACATGGTGGAAATATGGATAATAAGATGATTAGCGAAGGAGCTATTTTATACTTCCCAGTGTTTGCAGAAGGTGCTCTCTTTGCACTTGGTGATTTACACGCGGCAATGGGTGACGGGGAAGTGAGTGTTTCAGGAGTTGAAGTGCCCGGGGAAGTTACTGTTAAATTGGAAGTTCTTAAAGGGGACCGACTGAGTCATCCGATGCTTGAAAATAGAGACGTATTCACACAAATTGTTTCAGCTGAAACGCTTGATGAGGCAGCTAAACTTGCAGCAACCGAAATGATTGAACGTATTGTCGACAAAACCGGTCTTCCTTTAAGTGAAATCACAATGCTCATAAGCGCAGCAGGGCAAAGTGAAATTTGCCAAATCGTTGACCCGCTCATGACCGCAAGATTTGTCGTTCCTAAATGGTTATTGAAGGAACTGGATTGTACGTTGATTAACAACTGAAATATAAAAAAATATAGGTGAAATTTTTGTCAATATTTGTTTCATTCCATCATTTACTAAAGAGAGAGATGAGTGTTATTTGAGGGGGATGAACATGGCGAAAAATAACCGTGGGAAAAGATTGAAAACGTATACTTCAATGTGCCGTGGGGAATGTCCAAGCTGCCATAGAACAGGGGTTAAGTTATTATACAATTTGAAAATAGAGTCTAACACAACGATTCAAGTATGTAAGTTTTGTAGAGAGCGATAAATTGTAGTTAATCGTTTAAAAACAAAACCAGCCATAAGAAAAAAATCTTCTACATCGGAAATTCACATTTACACATTTGAAGGACCTCATCATCCTTCAAATGTGTATTTATTGTTTTGACTTATATTCTTACTTCAAAAGTTAAAATAATATTTTTGAGAGAAAAATCACAATCGATACTGTAATCGCACTTAACGCTGTGGAAAACAGTACGATTTGTGCCGCTAATTCTGGATGATTATCATATTCTTGCGCAATTACCGCACTATTGACCGAAGTCGGCATAGCTGCTCCAATTAATAATGCTTGTGCCATAACTCCATCAATCCGAAATAATAAAATAAGTCCCAATGCTAGTACAGGACCGAGTATGAGTCTTAGGAATAAGCTCGCATATACAGTAGATAAACCCGTTTTAAATTTAATAGTAGCTACTTGTGCACCCAAAGTTAGTAATGCAAGTGCAACCATTGCATCCGCGGTATAATTCGCAGGAATCCAAATGAAGTTTGGAATGGGTATGTGAAAAATATTGAGAGAAATACCTAACAGCATCGCATATAAAACAGGCATCTTAAAATAAGCCAACATTGCTTTAATCTTACCGATTTTTACCGATTGCAATGTGAATATACCATAGGAGAATAAGAATATGTTTTGGAAAGTAAGAATTAAAACTTGAATAGACATCGCAAAGGGATCGCTTTTAAACACTAAATCATTGACAGGAACCCCATAGTTTCCCGAGTTGTAAAAGAGCACACTATTCGTGAAAGCTGTTTTCTCACCTGTTTTTAACTTTAGTATTTTACTTGAAATCAATGAAACAAGATAAAGTACTAATACATACAAAACGAAAAATAGAATAACCGAATAAAATATAGAAAATGAAAGTTTCGTAGTATATAATTTCACGAAGATAAAGCCTGGGACTAGATAATAGATGTTCAGTCTGGCCAGAGTTTGCACGTTCAAATTAAACTTTCTTTGCATAAGAAAACCAACACTTATAATAACAAATACAGGTAAAATAATATCCTTTAAAATTATAAAGAGTTCATTCAATTCGTTCACACTTTCTTTCCATAGTTCCCTAATTTAAATTAATTTCGTATAAAAGGATTTGAATTGAAGGGATTATTTTAAGTTCTTTGATTATTGTAACACGTATCTGTTTTTAGAAAATACATAAAATTAATTTATCGAAATATAGAATTATAAATTCTACCTAGATATTTCATGCAGTGTTATACTGAAGTGTCTTGTAAATACAATAAGGAAGTGTTTTAATGGTTGGTCGTAATGATCGCTGTCCATGTGGTAGCGGCAAAAAATACAAAAAATGTTGTGAATCAAAAGAGGTAGTCGAAGTAAAAGATATGCATATTGAAGAATTGGAACGGATTTTACAAAACTTTTATGAATCATATCCAGTGCGTAAAGACATTCCTGAGTACACAGAATTGGCCAACAAATGGAAGAGTTCTTTACAAATCGCTATCAACGAAGAAATGATTGAAGCGATTGTACTTGATGAGTTCTTCTTCCATTACCGTACAGATATATGGACAGGCTATTTGGATAAGGTAAGTAAAAAACAAATGCGCTCTTCCATTTTAAATGTTCTAGAAACATGGAGAAAGCCTAGAATATTCATCGGCGAAGTAATTCAAGTGGATAGTGAATATTTAATTCTTAAATCGATATTTGGGAACGAGACAATCGAATTAAGACGTGAAAGTGAAAAGCCAGTATCTTTAGGTGCAAATGTGTATTGCTTCATATTACCTGATGGAACATCCATCTCGAATCGCTTTTTAGCGGTTTCTAGTTTAATATTCTTTCCAGTAGATCATCAAGAAGTGTTTAAGAACTTTGCAAAGCAGTATGAATTGGAATCCGATAAGACTCTAGATACTTATTGGAAAGACAACAGTGTTTTGTTTTGGAAGAATCTTGGAGAAGACGGTTTTGAAGGCGGGGAATTCACCGAGTTTGAAACCGGCGTTCTTGATCATGTAATGGACTTCTTAGAAAAAAACGATCGGGAATCAGATGAGTTGTTGGAAATGGTTGAGGACTATTTAGTAGAACTACAACCGAACGCCCGAAAAGAAGTAGCCATAGCAGCGGGTGCGATTCGATTCGGAATAGATGAAGGGTATTTTAACCCTTTGGATTTAACGCTTAAGGAAATAGCTGAATGGTTTGAAGTGTCCACTTCCTCGATGAATAAATATCATAAAGAATTGATGGAGTATAAAGGTACTAAATCTTAATTCATTCTAGTTGTAATGTATATACGCACAGAAAAGGCATGTTCCGATTGGAACATGCCTTTTTCTGCCCATTAACAAATGGGGTTTATTCGCGGAAAATTTGTCGTTTGACATCGTACAAACTGTTCTTTCTGACGATTAAATCTGTACCGTCGTGCTTATTCAGTTTGATTGTACTACCGGTTTCAGCTGTCGCAAGGTGTTAAATACGCGATCATATGCTTACTTCCAAGTCTTATATTGCACTTGCACAAAAAATGTAACTGTTTACTAATTTGATACGTTACTTCTTGAAAAATGTATCGCTCGTCAGTAAAGCAAATTTTCCGCCAAGGCAGTGCATTTCATCCTTAGAATCCTCTGAAAGGTTACTCGTCTAACAGGTTCATCGTTCGGTAGTTTTGCCTTGTACTTAATATATACCCATGTAAAAAAATCTTAAACCTATTATTTGAAAAGATTTTTTATTAATTTATTTAATTGTGTTTTTACTATAAACACTTTCGATAAAATAGAATAAAACAGCTTCTTCTAGAGCATAGTAACGTCTAGGAGGTGAGCATTTTTGGCGAATAAAAACAATAAGAAAACAATGAACGAAAGAACGCATAATCCTTTTGAAGCTTATACTGGTAGGGATAAAGCCGATAACAACAATTCAAATGACAAACAAAAAGAAGAGTTTGCAGCAGAATTTGATTCGAAAGTAAAGAGGGAAAATAATACGAAAAGGAAAAGATAAGGATTGACAAAGTTAAATACTTTGATAATTCAAAACGGCATAAAAGACTCATTAAATTTCAAAGATTCCAGAGTTATTTAAAAACAACACTATAATTAGTGGAGATATTAAATTCTCATATTCATTTTGATTCGCACACAATATTTCATTGTGTGCGTTTTTGTACTGTTTAAATGCAAATTGCGTTTGAAATTTTACATTAGATTTTAACACGATGCATTAAATAACTGTTTATTTCATATGGATAGTAAACACTTCTTTGAGGAGTAAGAAGTTACCAATCTTTAATTTTTCTTTGCTTTCAGTTCCGAATTAATTGATTTTCTAACAGCAAATTTAATTCGAGCTAGAGTGTTCGCATTTTTTCAGTAACCGAAATTCAAAAAAATGAAAGGATCATTAGCCGAAGCTTTATGTACAAGCTAAACTCACTTGTTTACTCTATTTTAATACAAAAGAGGGGGATATAATATGAAACGGAAAGAACCAACAGCTAAAGAAACAAATATTAATGAATCTAAAGGGATAAATGCATTTGTTCTAATCTTTTTCGTTATACTTCTCGCGTCATTATTAACGTATATATTGCCAGCTGGGTCTTATGAAAGAGTCGATGTCAATGGTAGAAGTGTTGTTGATCCTGCAACCTTTACATTTGTTGAATCATCTCCGGTCGGGTTTATGGAGATATTTAACAGTATCCATTTAGGTATGATTGAAGGTTCAGGTATTATTTTCTTTGTATTTATAGTAGGTGGAGCCTTTGGTATTTTAAAAGCTACTGGTGCATTAGAAGCTTTAGTTAAATTAATAGCATTAAGGTTATCGCATAAAGCCACACTATTAATACCAGTCTTAATGCTCTTTTTTGCTGCGGGCGGTACGTTAATGGGGATGGCTGAAGAGACGTTGGTTTACATCGGTATATTAGTTCCATTAGCAATTGCATTAAGGTTTGATGTCTTTACTGGTTTTGCAATTGTTACACTTGGTGCTTCCGTCGGATTTTCAGCGGCTGTTATGAATCCATTTACAGTTGGTATAGCGCAAGGGATTGCTGAATTACCAACATTTTCGGGAATTGGACTTCGCTTGGCTCTTTTGGCTACTCTATATATTACTGCAGTATGGTATGTATTAAGGCATGCGAAAAAAGTTAAAAACAATCCAAGTTTAGGGTTCTATGGAAAGTATGAGCCTGTCACAACGAGTATCGAGCCAGATAAAAATTTCAAGATGAATACTAGGCATAAGCTAGTACTATATACGTTTTTATTGAATTTTATTGTACTCATTTACGGCGTGTTAAAACTAGAGTGGTATATTACGGAAATTGCGGGATTGTTTTTATTCTTTGGAATTGTAATTGGATTGATAGGCAAAGTAGTTCCTTCTAATATAGCGGACAGTTTCTTAGATGGCGCACGTGAAATGATACCAGGTGCTTTAGTCATTGGGTTTGCTCAAGCCATTTTGGTAATATTCAAAAGCGGGTTCCTAATGGATACGATTTTGTATTATGCGTCAGGACTTATCGGGAATTTACCAGCTGTATTAAGTGTAATTGGAATGTTCATTTTCCAACTATTCTTCAACTTTTTAATTCCTTCAGGTAGTGGACAAGCGGCTTTAACTATGCCCATCATGGCACCCCTGGCAGATTTAATAGGTGTAACGAGACAAACAGCGGTTTTGGCCTATCAACTTGGGGATGGTCTTTCGAATATTATATTTCCTACGGTTGGATACTTTATGGCAGGATTGGCCCTCGCGGGAATTCCATGGAGTAAGTGGGTTAGATGGGTGTTTCCATTTTTATTACTTCAAATTGGAATTGCACTTGTGTTTTTAATCATCGCTCAGTCCATACAGTATGGACCATTTTGAAGGAGGAGTGTATATGAAAGAAACGAAAGAGCTCCACTCACTATCCGAATGGAGCATTTCCCATAGAAGACATCTACATCAATATCCAGAGTTGTCTGGAAAAGAATTCAAGACTCACGAGTATATAAAAAAGATAATTACGGAACTTGGATTAGAAATTCTCGATTTTCCCTATCCAAGTTTAGTAGCGTACCTTCCAGGGATGATTGGTTCTAAGACAATAGCATTACGGGCGGACATTGACGCACTCCCGATACAAGAAGATGGGGAGAAGTCCGAGTATATGTCTAAGATACCGGGGGTGGCTCATGTATGTGGACATGATGGTCATACTGCAGTGCTTTTAGCTGTTGCAAAATGGATGTCAGAGAATCGTAGTTTAGTTCAACATAATGTGATGTTTATCTTTCAATCCTCAGAAGAAATGTCGCCAAGTGGCGCACTGGAGCTTGTTAAGTCCGGCGTGTTGAATGATGTAGATGCTATTTTTGGTGTACATCTGTGGCAAGGACTACAAAAAGGGAAAATAGGTTTAACACATGGACCGATGATGGCTTCAACGGATGAATTTGAAGTGACAATTAATGCGAGCGGTGGACATGGATCAATGCCTCATGAAACGATTGATCCAATTTATATCGCGACTCATTTAATACAGTCTTATCAGGCGATTGTAAGTAGGCAAATTAACCCTGGGGAACCTTCCGTTATAACAGTAGGAAGAATTGATGGAGGGACCAATTATAATATTATTCCTTCAACTGTAAAACTTTACGGAACGATTAGGGCAGTATCGCAAGAGAATAGGGAATTTATGAAAAGAAGAGTGAGGGAACAAACAAAAGGAATTTGCGCGACATTTATGGCGGATCAAATTGTAGAATTTATTGATGGAACGCCCCCTCTTATCAATGATGCAAAGGAAAGCAATTTTGTAGAGAAAGTAATTAAAAATCATATTGGAGAAAATTCTTTTGCTTTAATCGATATTGTTATGGCTGCAGAGGATTTTGCTTTTTATTTAAATGAAAAACCTGGAGCTTTTATTTTTGTTGGAATGAAAGGAGATAAAAGTAAATATCCACATCATCACGCTAAATTCGATTTGGATGAGGATGTTTTTCAATCCACAATTCATTTATTTATTAAAATCGTCTTAGATTATCCATCATCATAATATAAATTTGGAGGGTTCATATTGCTAAAAGTCACTTTTCAAGACGTATTAATTGCAGCAAATCGTTTAAAAGGAAGAATTAATCATACTCCTCTCATTTACTCGGATCTCCTGTCAATAGAAACAGGTGCCCAAGTATACATTAAAATGGAGTCATTACAAAAAACGGGTTCTTTTAAAGCCAGGGGTGCTTTAAATAAGATTGACTCTTTAACTCCAGAGGAATTAAAAAAAGGCGTTGTTACTGCTTCGGCGGGCAATCATGCTCAAGCAGTTGCCTATGCGTCAAGGCTTAAAGGAATTTCTGCGGAAATTGTTGTACCTACCACAACACCACAAACAAAGTTAGACGGAATAAAACGTCATGGTGGCGAATTGGTTCTTTATGGATATATATATGATGAGGCCGAGGAGCACGCAATTCAACTAGCAGAAGAAACCGGACGCGTTTTTATTAATGCTTTTGAAGACGATTTAGTTATTGCTGGACAAGGAACTGCTGCATTAGAAGCGTTTTTGGAAATTCCAGATTTTGATGTTTTACTAGTACCTGCTGGTGGGGGTGGCTTACTATGCGGAGTTGCGCTTGTGGCAAAGGCTATCAATCCAAACATTAAAGTGATTGGGATACAAACGCACGCCTCCCCACCTTGGTATTACTCTTTCAAAGCTGGGAAGTTGGTTGACGTTGAGTATTCATCTTCTTATGCGGAAGGTTTGCACGGAGGAATAACAGAAGGGAATTTAAATTTAGCTCAAGGAATTGTTGATGACATCGTCTTAGTAGAAGAAGAGGACGTTGCAAAAGCGATGTACTATATGGCGAAAAATGATCACAATATGTTGGAAGGGTCTGCAGTAGTTGGCATTGCTGCACTTCAACAAGGACTAATACCTAATATAGAAGGAAAGAAAGTATTAACATTTGCAACCGGAGGAAATGTAGATTTAGGTAGAATCGCAGAGTTTTACAATCGATTTGAAAATGGGGGCCATTGATAGTGGATACAATTATTTTAACAAAAGAACAAATTTCAAGAGTGTTAAATATGGACGATGTGATTGAATCTGTAGAAGAAGCGTATAAAATGTTTTCCGACAATAAAGTTATTTTGCCACCAGTTCTTTCATTTGATATAGAAAAATATCACGGAGAAATTGACATTAAATCTGGATATGATCTTGTCGATGAAGTGGTCGGTGTGAAAATAGCGAGCGGATATGCAAATAACTATGAAAATTACGGCATATCTAATGGACAAGCTACAATTATACTTGTTGATGTGAAAAATGGGGTACCTCTCGCAATTATGGAAGGTGGCTTAATAACAGATATGCGTACAGGGGCGGCTGGCGCTGTCTCGGCCAAATATTTAGCAAGAAAGTCTTCAAAAAAAGTTGCGATTATCGGGACAGGAATAATTGCGCGATGGGAGTTAAAAGCTCTGGCACGCGTATTTGAATTGGAAGATGTGTTTGTTTGGGGAAGAAGTGAAGAAAAAGCGAAACAATATGTGAAGGACATGAAAAAGGAAATCCCATTAAATTACACTACTTTTGTAGATATAGAAGAATGTGTTTCTCAAGCGGATATCATCATTACTACGACTTCTAGTAAAAAAGCACTCATACAAAGTGAGTGGGTGAAACCAGGAACACATTTAGCATGCATCGGCGCGGACATGCCCGGTAAGCAAGAGCTTGAGACCAAATTATTTGGAAAATCTAAAATAATAGTTGATAGCGTTAACCAATGTGTTGAAAGAGGTGAAGTACAGCACGCAATTAGGAATGGTTTAGTGCTGGAAAGAGATTTAATTGAAATGGGCGAAGTGATTTTAGGTTACAAGCAAGGAAGAGAAAGTGATGAAGACATTACAATTTTTGATTCAACGGGTTTATCCATTCAAGATATTACAACAGCGAAAAAAGTGATATCAGTTTTGAAAGACAATCGTGATGTGTTAGCGGTGAATCTTATCTGAGGGGGGTATCTTCAATGACTATTGTAAAAGTGGATGTATTCGGATTAAGCTTGCCCCTAATAGAACCATTTATTGTTTCTTACGACCAATACGTTGATATGCCCGTCATTTTGGTACGGATTGAAATGGCTAATGGTGTATTTGGTTGGGGTGAGGCAGTTCCCGATCAACATGTGACAGGAGAAACCTGGCATACTGTATTACAAATTCTAGAACATGAATTGGCTCCTATAGTAATAGGTTTAAATCCTTTCCAAATTGAGTTTATTCATCAAAAAATGAATGAAAAAATATTGGGAAATCCATCTGCAAAAGCTGCAATAGATTGTGCTTTATATGACCTGATGGGAAAAATAACCAACCAACCGGTCTACCAGTTAATTGGTGGGAAAGCGCGCCCTTATCTTACTGTTCCACAAGTCATTAGTATTAAATCGCCCAATGAAATGGCAGAAGACGCATGTCGTATTGTCAATGAAGGATTTAGTACAATCAAAATAAAGGTAGGAACAGATGCAGCAACGGATATTGAGCGAATACGCGCAGTTCGAAATGCGATTCCTAATGAAATCAAGTTGCGTGTGGATGCAAACCAAGGATGGGATCGGATCAGTGCGATTTCTGTTATCGAAAATACGAAAGATTGTTTAGTAGATTGGTACGAGCAACCTGTTTTGGCTACAGATATTATTTCACTAAAAGAGATTCGTCGTGTTTCCCATGCAAAAATAATGATTGATGAAGGAATATGCAGCACGCATGAATTGTTAAATGTAATTCAAAATCGTTCAGCGGATATGGTAAATATTAAATTGATGAAAGCTGGCGGTATATACCCCGCATTGGCGATTGCCAGTATAGCAGAAGCGGCGGGAATGCCGTGCCAAGTGGGCTCGATGGTAGAATCGGCAATTGGGACGATGGCAGGGGCTCATCTAGCCATTTCGCGAACGATTATTCAATCCAATGAACTTGTTGGGCCACTTATGCTTTCACGAGATGTGGATTCGGTATTATTTAAAGGCGATGTTTTGCAGTTTAAGGAATTGCCCGGTTTAGGTGTCCAAGTGGATGAAATGCTTGTGGCGGAGTTAGCTACGTATCAAAAAACTATTACGTAAAGGGGTATGATTTAAAAATGAAAATTAAACCGTTTGCTATAGAAGAATGGATGAACGAATATGAACATGATGCTGTTTACAACTTAGCAGAAACATGTGTGGATTCAATCAGTATTAGAGAATTAGTTACAATTGCAGGAGATTGTTATGATACATTTTTCCAGGAAATTGCCGATAAAAGACTAACATATGGTTACATTACGGGTTCACCAGCATTAAAAGAAAACGTTGCAAAACTATATAAAACAATGAGACATGAAAATATTTTATCAATGAATGGAGCAATAGGTGCAAACTTTTTAGTACTATATGCACTAATCGAACCGGGGGACGAAGTAGTCTGTGTAGATCCGACATACCAACAGCTTCATTCAGTACCAGAATCTTTTGGAGCAGAAGTAAAAAGGCTCCCCCTTACTGCAGAAAATAATTATTTACCAGATTTAGAAGAACTGGAATCACTCGTGAATTCCAACACAAAACTAATTATTATTAACAACCCAAATAATCCTACAGGTTCTGTTATGGATGCGTCTTACTTAACGAAAATTGTAGAAATTGCACGAAAAAACGATACGTATTTACTATGCGACGAAGTATATAGGGGGTTATGGCAAGAACCTGATAGTGACATTCCTGCAATTGCTGATTTATACGAAAAAGGGATTAGTACAAGTAGTATGTCAAAATCGCTCTCGCTAGCAGGTCTACGTCTTGGGTGGATTGCTGGACCAGAAGAGGTGATTGGGAAATGTATGACTCGACGAGATTATACTACTATTAGCAACGGGCTATTAGATGACTTATTAGCGGTACATGCACTATCAAACTATGACAAAATGATGGAACGCAATTTGAAAATTGTTCGTGATAATTTAATGATATTAGACGATTGGATTGCGGGAGAAGAAAAAATATCGTATATAAAGCCTAAAGCGGGAACAACGGCTATTCTAAAGTACGATTCACAGATATCATCAGAAGAGTTTTGTATCAATTTATTTAAAGCGAGTGGTACGTTTTTGGCGCCTGGAAGTTGTTTCGGATTAGAAGGAACCGTGAGAATTGGTTACGCATGCTCTACAGAAGTATTACAAGCTGGTCTAGCCCAGTTGTCGATTTACTTGAGTGAGCTCGAGTAATATAAGGATAGTAGCTCTTTCGATTTAACGCTTAAAGAAATTGTTATGTGGATTGAAGTCTTTGGTTTAACTAGTTGAATTACACGCAGAAAAGGTACGTTCCAATTGGAACGTACCTTTTCTTGCCCATAAATAAATGGGATCTTTTACGGAAAATTTGTCGTTTGACATCATACAAACTGTTCTTTCTGACGATTAAATCAGTACCGTCGTGCTTATTCAGTTTGATTGTACTACCGGTTTCAGCTGTCGCAAGGTGTTAAATACGCGATCATACGCTTACTTCCACGTCTTATATTGCACTTGCACAAAAAATGTAACTGTTTACTAATTGATACGCTACTTCTTGAAAAATGTATCGCTCGTCAGTAAAGCAAATTTTCCGCCAAGGCAGTGCATTTCATCCGTAGAATCCTCTGAAAGGTTACTCGTCTAACAGATTCATCGTTCGGTAGTTTTGCCTTGTACTAAATATATACCCAAGTAAAAAAATCATAAACCTATTATTCGAAAAATCTTTTTATTAATTTAATTAAATGTGTTTGCACTATAAACACTTTCGATAAAATAGAATAAAACAGCTTCTTCTAGAGCATAGTAACGTCTAGGAGGTGAGCATTTTTGGCAAATAAAAACAACAAAAAGACAATGAACGAAAGAACGCATAATCCATTTGAAGCGTATACTGGTAGGGATAAAGCCGATAACAACAATTCAAATGACAAACAAAAAGAAGAATTTGCAACGGAATTTGATTCGAAAGTAAAGAGGGAAAATAATACGAAAAGGAAAAGTTAATAATTAAAATGTTTAGAAAAAATATAACGTTTATATGATCTAGATCCCGAATAAAAGGGGAAACAAGAAGAAATAAATTACTAAGTAATTTTATCACCAATATCAAGTTGTTAATTTGCCTTGCAGGTGAGCGCGTTTAAAAAAAAAAACTAGAAATGGCTGTCATTAGGTTCATTTGTAATTTAAGATAAATTCCACTATCAGAAAACTATTCCAATATTTAAGCATAGCAACCTAATGAGAATTACTCATTGGTTGCTTTTTTATAAATTATTAGACCTGTTAAATAGTAGGGTATTCTTATTTCCATATGACTACATTAAATAATGATTTAACCGTACCTTAGGGTTGTTCATTTATTAAATTGGGATCCATTCTTTTCCGTTGTTTGGATATTTAAATATTAAATTAAATTATTGCAACATTAATATCATTCAAATAATTTCTGTTTGCAATCAATAGAAAATTTAAAAGCATAAGTAAACAATTTGGTTTGCCTTAAGGGAGAATCTATAGTGTAAAATTTAAGAATTTTATTTTGCTGGTATGAAATTTTATTTATTGAAATACCGCTTTGCTTAATAGGCATAAAGACGCGTATAAACAAAAGTGTTTAAAGTGGAAACATATTAAAAATGTTTTTTTATGTATTTTTTCTTTTTTATTTAATTTATAAAACAGATTAATTAATATTTTTTTGCTTTTAAGTGATTCAGAAATAGAATAATGATTAAGTAGATTGTCAGAAATGTATTTCTTTATGGT